>NZ_JBFUKG010000001.1:0-616638 GCF_056400945.1 Polaromonas sp. P4_H1
TCCATGGCGAGCTTGGCGGAGCCGTGGATGATGGGGGTCTTGTCGCCGGGGAAATCGTACTTGTCGAGCAGCTCGCGCACTTCCATTTCGACGAGTTCGAGCAGCTCGGCGTCGTCGACCATGTCGCACTTGTTCAGGAACACGATGATGTAAGGCACGCCGACCTGGCGGGCCAGCAGGATGTGCTCGCGGGTCTGGGGCATGGGGCCGTCAGCGGCCGAACAAACGAGAATGGCGCCGTCCATCTGGGCCGCGCCGGTGATCATGTTTTTGACGTAGTCGGCGTGGCCGGGGCAGTCGACGTGGGCGTAGTGGCGGTTGGCCGTCTCGTACTCGACGTGGGCGGTGTTGATGGTGATGCCGCGGGCCTTTTCTTCGGGGGCCGCGTCAATCTGGTCGTAACCTTTGGCTTCGCCGCCGAACTTGGATGCCAGCACGGTCGTGATCGCCGCCGTCAGGGTCGTCTTGCCATGGTCCACGTGGCCAATCGTGCCGACGTTGACGTGCGGCTTGGTCCGCTCAAATTTGCCTTTTGCCATTTTCAACTCCGAAAAGTTACAAAACCAGTTACTACTACGACCGGCAACAGCACACAGCGCGCCGCGCCAGCTCAAAAATGTGGTGCCCTTTGCGGGAATCGGACCCGCGACCTCTCCCTTACCAAGGGAGTGCTCTACCACTGAGCCAAAAGGGCTGAATTCAATCCATCCATCACTGCAACTTGCTACAACTTGCCGCAAAACCGACCTGCAGAACCATAAAAAGCTTTATGGAGCGGGAGACGGGAATCGAACCCGCGTCATTAGCTTGGAAGGCTAGGGTTCTACCATTGAACTACTCCCGCGCAGCTCTGCCAAATCGACTCGCACTCAACAACTCAAGCAACTTGCAACAAATTCCACAACACAAAGCCTGCTTTACAGCACCGCCCTGCATCGGCCGCTTACCCAAAATCAACAAAAATCTGGTGGATGAGGCTGGATTCGAACCAGCGTAGGCGTTAGCCAACAGATTTACAGTCTGCCCCCTTTAGCCACTCGGGCACCCATCCATTAAGCGAACCTCGGATTATGCCACGGTTTTATGTCATCGGGAATGCCGGGTGACTGCAAAAACCTTTAAAAAGCATAGACCGCCCCACCTTCGCAAGCGCCTGCAGGTCGCGGGCCAACAGCGCCCACGCTCCCTCAAACGACCACGGCGATGCAGGTTGACGAAGGTCAGAACGTCCAACAGACAGTGTGCACTAACTTATAAAACCCCATCCGCGAGTGGCCGTAGCCGGCCGGGCGGTTTTCAGGACTGCTGGCTCTTGTCCCGCCACTCGCGCGCCTGCGAAAAATGCCCGCAGCCGATAAAAGGCAGGGGCGGCCGCAGCGCCGACAACGGTGACGGGTGGTTGGCCACCAGCACCTTGTGCCGGTCGACGTCGATCAGCGCACGCTTGCTTTGGGCATGCGCCCCCCACAGCATGAACACCACCGGATGGTCGCCCTGCGAAACCTGCCGGATCACCGCATCCGTCAAGACCTCCCAGCCGCGCCCGGCATGGCTGGCCGGCAAGCCCTCCTCGACCGTCAGGCAGGTGTTGAGCAGCAGCACGCCGTCAGTCGCCCAACGCACCAGGCTGCCGCCGGGCACCGGAAACGCTGGCGGTGGCGTGCCCAAGTCGCGCTGCAGCTCCTTGAAGATATTGCGTAATGACGGTGGCAGGGGCACGCCTGGCGCCACTGAAAAGGCCAACCCTTCCGCCTGGCCGCGGCCGTGATAGGGATCCTGGCCGAGGATGACCACGCGCACCTGCTCCGGCGAAGTGAGTTCCAGCGCGCGCAGTGGCCGGGGGGGGAAGATCACGGCGCCGTCCGCCAGCCGGCCACGCAGAAAATCCAGCAGTTTCTGGCCGGTCGGGCTGGAAAAAAATTCTGCCGTGACAGCCACCCAACCGGGCGCTACCGGCCAGGCCGACGGGTCTGCGCTGGTCAGGTGGTCCGCCGCGCCCGCGGCTGACGCACTGTCCAGGAACAGGTCGTTCATGGCCGGAACTATTCCTCGCCAAAAAGCTGCGCCAGGGCGACACCCGGGTCGTCTGCCCGCATGAAAGCCTCACCGACCAGGAAGGCGTTGACCTTGGCCTCACGCAGGCGCTTGACGTCGGCCGGGGTGGAAATGCCGGATTCCGTGACCAGCAGGCGGTCTGCCGGCACTTTGCCAAGCAGGCCCAGGGTCGTGTCCAGCGAGACCTCAAAGGTCTTGAGGTTGCGGTTGTTGATGCCGATCAGCGGCGTCCTGAGCTTCAGCGCCCGCTCCAGCTCGGCCTCGTCGTGCACTTCGACCAGCACCGCCATGTCCAGCGAGAAGGCCAGCGCCTCCAGCGCCTTCATCTGCGCGTCGTCCAGGCAGGCGGCAATCAGCAAAATGCAATCGGCCCCCATCACACGCGCCTCATACACCTGGTAGGCGTCGACCATGAAGTCCTTGCGCAGCACCGGCAGGGCGCACGAGGCCCGGGCCTGTTTCAGGTAGTCCACACTGCCCTGGAAAAACTGCCGGTCGGTGAGCACGGACAGGCAGGCCGCGCCATGCTCCGCATAGCTTTGCGCAATGTCGGCCGGAATGAAGTCGGCCCGCAGCACGCCCTTGGACGGGCTGGCCTTTTTGACTTCGGCAATCACCGCCGGCTTGCCCGCCGAGATTTTGGCGCGCAGCGCGCCGACAAAGTCCCGCGTGAGCACACGCGATTCGGCGTCTTCACGCATCACGGCCAGCGGCTTGCGTTTGATGGCTTCCGCGATTTCTTCGCGCTTGACGGCAATGATTTGGTTCAGGATGTCAGACATTGGCTTATTGTTGCAGATGCGCACCGGCGTCGGTGCCGGGGCCAGGCTCAGCCCATGCGAACCACTTGCCCGCTGCGCAGGGACTGGGCCGCCGCATCGGCAAGTTTTTGCGCCGCCACGCCATCAGCCACCGTGGTGCGAAACGCGGCGCCGGATTGCAGGCACTCAAAAAAATGCACCAGTTCCAGTCGATAGGCCTCGCGGTAGCGTTGCAGGAAGAAGTTTTCAGGGGTGTCGGACCGCACGCCATGGGCATCCGATTGCACGACCTCACTGGGCCTGTGGTTGCCGCACTGCAGCATGCCGGTGGAGCCCAGCACTTCAAAGCGCTGGTCGTAGCCGTAAGCAGCGCGGCGCGAGGTGTTGATCTGTGCCAGGCGGCCTTTTTGGGTGCGGATGGTGACGGCCGCGCAGTCGATGTCGCCGATGAGGGCAATTTCTGGGTCGATCAGGCAGGAACCTGTGGCATGCAGGGTGTCGGCCTCGTCGCCATCAGCGCACAGTATCCAGCGAAAGATGTCGAAATCGTGAATCAGCATGTCCCGAAAAATCCCGCCCGAGGCCTTCAGGTAGTTGGCCGGCGGCGCGCCGGGGTCGCGGCTGGTGACGACCAGCATCTCCGGATTGCCGATGTCGCCCCGGTCCATGCGGCTGCGTGCCTCATTAAAGGTGGGGTCGAAGCGGCGCTGAAAACCAATCATGCAGGCCACGCCCGCCGCCTGCACGGCATCGGCGCAAGCCTGTGCACGGGCCACCGACAGATCTACCGGTTTTTCGCAGAAGATGTGTTTGCCGGCCTGGGCGGCGCGGGTGATCAGGTCGCTGTGGGTGTCGGTGGAGGAAGCGATGGCCACCACGTCGATGGACGGGTCGGCGAACACCGCGTCAGGGGTGGCCACTTGCGCGCCATGTTGCTGCGCCAGTTCGGCAGCAGCTGCGCCCATCGGGTCACAGACATACTTGAGTCGGACACCCGGCAACGCGGCCAGGTTGGACGAGTGGATGCGGCCGATTCGGCCGGCACCAAAAATGGCGACATTTTTCATGGCTGAACTATACTGGCGCCGTCAAATTTTGGAAACAAAATTCCACTACATTTGATATTGAAAGTTTTATTTCGAGAAACCGGCCTGAGTCCCGTTCTTTCACTTGGCATCGTCTT
The DNA here is from genome assembly GCF_056400945.1 of Polaromonas sp. P4_H1. Classification (NCBI taxonomy): domain Bacteria; kingdom Pseudomonadati; phylum Pseudomonadota; class Betaproteobacteria; order Burkholderiales; family Comamonadaceae; genus Polaromonas; species Polaromonas sp. P4_H1. The sequence goes on from NZ_JBFUKG010000001.1 coordinate 4,000, forward strand.
GTCCAACGCGCAGCCCATGACCCAGAAACTCCAGCTCGCCGTCAACCGCATCAGTGCCAGGGCGCTACCCTTTGCCGCTTTTGCGGCGATGGTGCAACGCCTGGGCGTGCAGGCCATTGAAATTCGCAACGACCTGCCCGACATTGAGCTGGCCGATGAGACACCGGCACACGAAATCGCCGCGGCGGCCTCGGCCCACGGGCTCACCATACTCTCGATCAACGCCTTGCAGCGTTTCGAGCAATACGACGACGCCCGCGAGGCGCAGGCCCTGGCGTTGATGCGTTACGCGGTCGACTCTGGTGCCCAGGCGCTGGTGTTATGCCCGACCAACAGCCGAAACGACCTGCGCAGCGCAGAGCAACGCCATGCCGATCTGGTGCATGCGCTGCGCAAACTGCAGCCCCTGCTGTCAAACCATGGCCTCACCGGTCTGGTGGAACCGCTCGGCTTCGAGGAATGTGCCCTGCGCCGCAAGTCACAAGCCGTACGCGCGATCCGGGAAGTCGGCGGCGACAACACTTTTGCGCTGGTGCACGACACGTTTCACCACCACCTTGCAGGTGAAGAACTGTACTTTCCCGAGGTGACCGGGCTGATCCACCTCTCTGGCGTGGAAGACCGCTCGCTCGACGTGTCCCGGATGCGCGACGAGCACCGGGTGCTGCCAGGCCCGGCCGACCGTCTGGGCAACATCGCCCAGCTGCGCACGCTGCTGGGGGCCGGTTACCGCGCTTATGCGTCGTTTGAACCGTTCGCGGCCGGCATCACGACGGCAGCGGATATTGAACAGCGCCTCGCCCGTAGCATGGCTTATCTGTCTGCCGCCGTGGCGGCGTCCGACGGCGCATAAAGCAGTTCGGCCCGGTACGCCAGCGCAATAAACAGACTTTGCGCCAGGCACATCGTATTGGTGAGGGAGCGAAAACCAAAGGTGCTGCTTTCGTGCACCACCAAGGTGGCAGCGGCCAGGGCCGCCGCCGGGCTCATCTGGCTGTCCGTGATCGCGATCAGCCGCGCGCCGCGCGCCACCGCGACACGAGCACATTGCAGCGACTCTTCGGCATAAGGCGCAAAACTCACGACAATCATCACGTCGCCCGGTGCAAGGCCGCGCATCTGCCCCTCGTTCATGCCGCCCAGCCCGGACAGCAACTCCACGCGTTTGTCGGCGTGCTGCAGCGCATAGGTCAGGTAGGAGGCCACCGGGAAAGAGCGGCGCGTGCCGACAACCCAGATCGTGGGCGTGTCCGCCAGCAAGGCCACCGCCTCATCAAACACGGTGCTGTGCAGGTCGCGCTGGAGCGCCTGCATCCCCGCAATGCTGCCGCCAATGAACTCGTGCGCAATGTCAGCGCTGGACAACTGACCCTGGGCGGCCTCGATCAGGCTGCGGATGCGGCCCTGGTAGTCGCGGTTCGGCGCAATCTGTTTGACGATGCCGTCACGAAAAATCTTTTGCATTTCGGTGTAGCCCGAAAAGCCGAAATGTTTGGCAAACCGGATGACGGCGGAAGGCTGGACGCCGCAGCGCCGTGCCACGTCCTGAATGCGTTCCAGGCCGATGTGGTCGCGATGCTGCTCGATGTGGCGCGCGATCAGCTTGAGCTGCCGACTTAATGTTTCAAATTCAGCGGTGACGCGCTTGAGCAACTGATCCGCGCTGTCTTGCGGTGCCAGGGGAGTCGACGGACTGGATGCGGCAACAGGCTTGTTCATGGGGAATGACGAGAATCGTCAGGAAAGCAAAATGGAAAATATATTCTAATAGTTTCTACCAATGCAATTTATTCTCCGACTCCTAGAATCGAGCGCAACCATGCAACATCCACGCCGCGCCGGTCATGAACACGCTCATTGCACCTGAAGGTCGCCGCTACGATTTGGTCTGCCTGGGGCGGCTGGCGGTTGACCTGTACGCGCAGCAAGTGGGGGCTCGCCTGGAGGATGTTTCCAGTTTTGCCAAATACCTGGGCGGCAGCTCCGCCAACATCGCTTTTGGCGTGGCGCGCCTGGGTTTGCGCGCCGCCATGATCTCGCGTGTGGGTAACGAGCAGATGGGACGGTTTTTGACGGAGACGCTGCAGCGGGAGGGCTGCGACATCTCGCAAGTCCAGATCGACCCGCAGCGCCTGACCGGCCTGGTCTTGCTGGGCCTGAAAGACCGCGACACGTTTCCACTGTTGTTCTACCGTGAAAACTGCGCCGACATGGCACTGGACGCGGCGGCCATCGACGAGCCGTTCATCGCCCAGTGCCGCGCCCTGCTGATCACCGGCACCCATCTGAGCGCGCCGGCGGTACGTGCCGCCTCGACCACCGCACTGGGTTTTGCCCAAAAACACGGCGTGCTGCGGGTGCTGGACATTGACTACCGGCCGGTATTGTGGGGGCTGACCGCGCGCGGCGAGGGCGCCACGCGCTTTGTGGCCGACGCCGGCGTCACGGCCCAGTTGCAGGCGCTGTTGCCGGCCTTCGATGTGCTGATCGGCACCGAGGAAGAGTTTCTGATCGCCGGCGGTGTCCCCGATGATCTGCTGGCTTCCTTGCGGGCCGTGCGGGCCGTCACCGCCGCCGCCTTGGTCGTCAAGCTGGGCGCCGCCGGATGCTGTTTTATTCCGGCCGAGGTGCCTTCTCATATCAGTGGCGCGCTCACCGTACAGGGCGAACGCATCGAGGTGATGAATGTGCTGGGCGCAGGCGATGCCTTCGCCGCCGGCCTGATGACCGGCCTTTTGCGCGGCCAGGGCTTCGAGGAAGCGGCCCGTCTGGCCAATGCCTGTGGCGCCATCGTGGTGTCGCGCCACGCCTGCGCGCCCGCCATGCCGACCCCGGCCGAGCTGCAGCACTGGTTCAGCGGCAGCCGCAAGCCCAGGGTGGATGCCGATATGCAATTGGCGCACCTGCACCGGACCACAGCGGCCCGCGCCGACTGGCGCGAACTCAACGTCATGGCATTTGACCATCGCAGCCAGTTTTTCGACATGGCCCGCGCGGCCGGGGCCAGCGAGGCGCGCATTCCCGTGCTCAAGAAACTGCTGGTTCAGGCCTTTGACAAGGGCGCGGACAGCCGCCAGCTGCAAGGCCAGGGCGGCGTGCTGATCGATGGCGGCAGCTACGGGGCCGACGCACTGGCCAGCGCCACCGGCCGTGGCTGGTGGGTCGGCCGTCCGGTCGAGTTGCCTGGGTCACGGCCCTTGCGGTTTGACGGCACCTGGTCCATCGGCAGCGTCCTGCACCACTGGCCGTCCGAGCAGGTGGTGAAATGCCTGGTGCATTACCACCCCGACGATGCGCACGAGTTGCGGCTGGAGCAGGAGCTCAAGCTGCGCGAGTTGTGGGAAGCGACACGCGAAAGCGGCCACGAACTGCTGCTCGAAATCCTCTGCCCGGGCGCGCTGACACAGGCCGGCGCCGAAGACGCGGTGGTGCTGCGCGCCATCCGGCGCCTGTACAACCTGGGCATCCGGCCTGAATGGTGGAAACTGGCGGCGATGCGTGAAACCGGCTGGTCTGCGTTGGCAAGCCTGATTGCCGCGCGCGACCCGCAATGCCGCGGCGCCGTCATTTTGGGCCTGAACCAGCCGCTGCACGAACTGGTCGAGAGCTTTCGCCAGGCCACGCACCCGGTCGTCAAGGGTTTTATGGTGGGCAGGTCTCTGTGGGCCTCGGCCTCACTGCGCTGGTTGCAAAACAGCCTTGACGATGCCGCCCTGGTCGACGAGGTGGCCGGGAATTTCGGGCAGCTGGTGGATGCGTGGCGCGCCCGCAGCGCCCCGGCACAGGCAACAACCTCATGAAAACCCAACGCCTCACCATGGCGCAGGCGCTCATCAAGCACCTGGCCGCGCTCCAGATCAGAAAGGACGATGGCACGCTGCAGCCCTACTGCGGTGGTGTTTTTTCCATCTTCGGGCATGGCAATGTGGCCGGCCTGGGCGAAGCGCTGTGGGCCGAGAGGGCAACACTGCCCACCCACCGCGCGCACAACGAGCAGGCCATGGCCCATGCGGCCATTGCCTACAGCAAGGCACAGTTTCGCCAGCGCATCATGGCGGTCACCACCTCCATCGGCCCGGGTGCCACCAATTTGCTGACCGCGGCGGCCCTGGCCCATGTGAACCGCCTGCCCGTGCTGCTGCTGCCGGGCGACACCTTCGCTTCCCGCGCGCCTGACCCGGTGCTGCAGCAGCTGGAGGACTTCCAGCAAGGCGACGTGAGCGTGAACGATGCGTTTCGGCCCGTGACCCGGTATTTCGACCGCATCACGCGGGCCGAGCAGATTCTCACCGCCCTGCCACGCGCCATCCAGGTCATGACCGACCCTGCCGCTTGCGGTCCGGTGTGCCTGGCCTTGCCGCAGGACGTGCAAACCCACGCCTTCGATTGCCCCGAGGATTTCCTGCGGCCCGCCGTCATCCAGGTACGCCGCCCGCCCGCCGATGCGCATGAGCTGGCACAGGCCGGCGCGCTGCTGCGCAATGCCCGGCAGCCGATGATCGTGGCCGGTGGCGGCGTGCTCTACAGCCAGGCTTGGGACGCACTGCGCGACTTCGCCCAGGCGCACGGCATTCCGGTGGCCGAAACACAAGCCGGCAAAAGCAGCCTTGCGTGGGACCACCCCTTAAACCTTGGCGCCATTGGCGTGACCGGCTCGCCCGCCGCCAATGCGCTGGCCAGCCAGGCGGATGTGGTGCTGGCCATTGGCACGCGGCTGCAGGATTTCACCACCGGCTCGCACAGCCTGTTTGCGAACGCCAGGCTACTGAACCTGAATGTGCAGGGCCTGGATGCCGGCAAATGGCATGGCACGGCGCTGCTGGTCGATGCCCGCACCGGTTTGCATCAGTTGTCCGCCACCCTGGCCGATTGGCGGGCCCAAGCCGCCTGGACCCAGCGCGCCACCGCACTGGCGCAGCAATGGCGTGAGCGCGTCACCGCGCTGACGACGGCAGACCCTGACCCCGAAAAAACCGGCGCGCTGCCCTATGACGCTGACGTGATCGGCGCGGTGCGCGATTCGGCAGCCGACAGCGACCAGCATGACATCGTGGTCTGCGCGGCAGGCACCCTGCCGGCCGAGCTGCACAAGCTGTGGCGTGCCGCGCAACCGGGCAACTACCACGTGGAATACGGCTACTCCTGCATGGGCTACGAGATCGCCGGCGGGCTGGGCGTGAAGATGGCAAGGCCGCAGCAAGAGGTCATCGTGATGGTAGGCGACGGCTCCTACCTGATGCTGAACTCCGAAATCGCCACCTCCGTCATGCTGGGCTGCAAACTCATCATCGTGGTGCTGGACAACCGCGGTTACGGTTGCATCCAGCGCCTGCAGGCCGCATCGGGCGGCGCCGGCTTCAACAACCTGCTGGCCGATTGCGGCGCCCAAGGCGCCGCAGCACCCGCCATCGACTTCGCCCTGCACGCGCGCAGCCTGGGCGCAAGCGCTGTGCATGTGGCCAACCTGGCGGCGCTCAAAACCGCCATGACAGAGGCGCGTGCCGCCCTCAGCACCCAGGTCATCGTGATCGACACCACGCACACGCGAACCACCGACGATGGTGGCTGCTGGTGGGAGGTGGCGATCCCCGAGATCTCCGAACGGCCCGAGGTGCTGGCCGCACACACCCGCTACCTGGTGGCCAAAAAAGACCAACGCCCCTGATCATGACTGAGCAACCAGGACCTGCCCCATGAACTGGAATGTACGCATCGGTATCAACCCCTTGAGCTGGATGAACGACGACCTGCCTTCGCTGGGCGGTGAGACCCCGCTGGAAACCGCGCTGGCCGAGGGCAGGGAGATTGGCTACGAAGGTTTCGAGCTGGGCAACAAGTTCCCCCAGGAGGGGGCCGCACTGAAGGCCAAGCTGGACGCGTTCGGCCTGGCCTGCGTGTCGGGCTGGTACAGCGGTTTTCTGGCCGAGGACACGCTGGCCGCCGAGATCCAGCGTTGCCAGGCCCACATGGCCAAGCTGCAGTACAACAACGCCCGGGTGGTGGTGTACGGCGAATGCGCCGGCACCATCCAGGGCGACATGGACACCCCGCTGGCCAGGCGGCCGCGTTTTGCCAGTGAAGCGCTGTGGAAGGCTTACGCCGCGCGCCTCAATGCCTTTGGTGCGCACCTGCAAGCCACGTATGGCATCACGCTGGCCTACCACCACCACATGGGTGCCTACGTGGAGTCGCCCGACGACGTGGACCGCCTGATGGCGCTGACCGATGCGGACAAGGTGGGCCTGTTGTACGACACCGGTCATGCCTATTTCGGGGGCGCCACCGACCCCAACGAACTGCTGAAGAAACACGTGGCGCGTGTGGTGCATGTGCATTGCAAGGACGTGCGCCCCGAGGTCATCGCGCAGGCGCGCAACGACGGCTGGAGCTTCCTGAGCGGGGTGCTTTATGGCACGTTCACGGTGCCGGGAGACGGCGTGATCGATTACGACGCCCTGCTGTCCACCCTGCATCAGGCAGGCTACCAGGGCTGGCTGGTGGTTGAGGCCGAGCAGGACCCGGCCGTCGCGCCCAGCTACGCCTACGCCCAAAAGGGCTACCAGACACTGCGCGCCATCGTGGACCGCCTCAACCTGGCGCGAGGGGCCTGAGATGGTCAGCCCCCTTCTTGTCAAAGCCGCCGCCCAGGGCCGCGAGATTGTGAACATCACGCCGGAATGCGCGGGCTGGACCTATGTCGGCTTTCGGGCGCTGCGCCTGAAAGCCGGCGAAACCGAAACGCTGACCACGGGCGCGCGCGAGTTATGCCTGGTGGTGCTGACGGGCACTGTCGATGTAACGGTGCAGGCGCAAACCTTCAGCCATCTGGGCACGCGCGACAGCGTGTTTGACCAGATCTCCCCCGCAGCCGTTTATGTGCCTGGCGGGCAGTCCGTTACTGTGCGGGCCGTGCGCGATGCCGAAATTGCCCTGTGTACCGCGCCAGTCGGCGCCCAGGCCGATCAAGGGCCTGCTGCCCGTCAAGTCCGCGTGATCGATCCGGCCGGCATGCGGCGCAGTGTGCGCGGCACCGGCAGCAACACCCGCTACATCTGCGACATCCTGCCGCACGACGACCCGACCGCCGACCATCTGCTGGTGGTGGAAGTCATCACCCCGGCCGGGCACTCATCGAGTTACCCGCCGCACAAACATGACAGCGAGACGCCGCCCACCGAAACTCAACTGGAAGAAACCTATTACCACCGGCTCAACCCGCCGCAGGGTTTTGCGTTTCAGCGGGTGTACACCGACGACCGCAGCCTGGACGAGGCCTGCGCCGTGGAAAACCATGACGTGGTGATGGTGCCGCGCGGCTACCACCCGGTGGTGGCACCCCATGGCTACGATCTTTATTACCTCAACGTGATGGCCGGCCCGCACCGCCTCTGGGTGTTCAAAAACGACCCGGCGCACGAATGGATGCTGGCGAAATAAACCTTTGAACCACTAGCCATGAACACACTGACCCAAGCCATTGAAGAAATTGCCCGTGCCGCCGGCAGCATGATGCGCGACGCCTTCAACGACCCCGACAAACCCGCCTACTCGCTCAAAGGCCGGCAGGACTACCTGACCGTGACCGACGGGGCGGTCGAGCGTTTTGTACGCGCCGAAATCGAGCGGCGCTTTCCCGGCGATGCTGTGCTCGGCGAAGAAGATGGCGGCGCAGTGAACGCCCAGCGGCTCTGGATTGTTGACCCGATCGATGGCACGGCGAATTTCGCGCGCCAAATTCCGCACTTCTGCATTTCCCTGGGCCTGCTGGTCGAGGGGCGGCTTGAAGCCGGTGCGATTTATGAACCCATGCACGATGAGCTGTTCATCGCCCAGCGCGGCCAGGGCGCATGGTGCAACGGCGAACGCATGCATGTGAGCGAGCTGGCGGAACTGCCGGCCGCCACGATGGAAATTGGCTGGTCAGCCCGGCTGCCCGCCGCGCCCTACCTGGCACTGGTTCTGCGCGGCATGGAAGCCGGTTGCTCGGTGCGCCGGGCCGGCTCCGGCGCCCTGGGCCTGGCCTATGTGGCGGCGGGGCGCAGCGAGGCCTATGCCGAGGCGCACATCAATGCCTGGGACGTGGCCGCCGGCCTGCTGCTGGTCGAAGAAGCCGGTGGCCGCGTCAATGACTTCTGGACGCCGGAGGCGCTGAGCCAGGGCAATCCGGTACTGGCCACCAACCAGCGGCTGGCGGCCGAACTAAGCGTTTTAACGGGCATCGACTTGAAGTGATGCTTGTTAACCTGCGTTCATCACCTGGTGTGGGTGACAGACGTGTCCCTTCGAACGATAAAGAGGCAAAACCATGAAAACTTCCGGATTAAAATCATTGGCACTGGCTGCGATGGCCGTCGGCTTTTTCACCACCCCAGGCGCCCATGCGGCGGACGAACTGGTGGTGTATTGCAATGTGCAGGAAGAGTGGTGCCGGCCCATGGTCGCAGCCTTCGAGAAGGCCTCCGGCATCAAGGTGTCCATGACACGCAAGAGCTCCGGCGAAACCTATGCCCAGATCAAGGCCGAAGCCGCCAACCCGCGCGGCGACATCTGGTGGGGCGGCACCGGTGACCCGCACCTGCAGGCGGCAGAAGAAGGCCTGACCGAAGCCTACCGTTCGCCCAAGCTGGCCGACCTGCACCCCTGGGCCGTGCGCCAGGCCGAAGCCGCCAAATACCGCACCGTGGGCGTTTACGCCGGTGCGCTCGGCTACAGCTTCAACACCGTCGAGCTGGCCAAACGCAAACTGCCCGAGCCCAAGTGCTGGGCCGACCTGATCAAGCCCGAATTCAAGGGCGAGGTGCAGGTAGCCAATCCCAATTCCTCGGGAACGTCTTACACCATGCTGGCCACGCTGGTGCAAATCATGGGCGAAGACAAAGCTTTTGACTACATGAAAGCCTTGCACCGCAACATCAACCAGTACACCAAGTCGGGCGCCGCACCAGCGCGTGCCGCCGCCACCGGCGAGAGCATCGTCGGCATCACCTTTCTGCATGACGCGGTGACCAATGCCGTGGCCGGCGCGCCGGTGAAGGTGGTGGCACCGTGCGAAGGCACCGGCTACGAAATCGGCAGCATGAGCATCATCAAGGGCGCCAAAAACATGGAAAACGCCAAGAAGTGGTACGACTGGGCACTGACACCGGAAGCCCAGGCAATTGGCGGCGCGGCCCACTCCTACCAGGTGCCGTCCCACAAAAATGCGGCCTTGCCGCCCCAGGCGCCCAAGCTGACGGACATCAAACTGATCGACTACAACTTTGCCAAGTACGGCGCGTCGGCCGAACGCTCACGCCTGCTGACCAAATGGGACAAGGAAGTCGGGGCCTTGCCTAAATAAACCCGGTCAATCCATCGCAATGATTGATGCCCCCATGAAACGCTGCCCTTGAACACCCTCGTTCTCCCCCCTGCGGCAAAACCGAAAACTTTTGCCGACCCCTATGGCTGGCTGCTGGCCGTGCTCGCCACCGGTACCGCCATTCTGTTGATGCCCTGGACCCTGGCCTCCGGCTATGTGGCCGTAGGCTGCCTGCTGGCCGGCCTGGCCAGCTGGGTTGCCACGCGGGCCGGTGCCTTCAAGAGCGACTCCACCATCTCGGCCACCGTCTGCGTGGTCTCGCTGCTGCTGCTCATTTTTGTGGTGTACCCCATCGGCCGCATGCTGCTGGCAGCCTTCATCGACAACAAAGGGCAGTGGGTGGTGCAGAACGCAATGGCGCGGTTCTTCAGCGACGACGTGTGGGGGGCGGGCTGCATCGCCGGCAATGTGCGCTGCGGTGTGGCCATCAACTCGATGGTGCTGGCGATTCTGGCCGGGCTCGGCAGCACTTTTTTCGGCTTTGCGCTGGCCTTGCTGGCCGAGCGCGGCGGGCGCCGCTTTCAAGCCGGGCTGCGCGTGCTGTCCATCCTGCCGGTCGTCACGCCGCCTTTTGTCATTGGCCTGGCCATCATCATCCTGTTTGGCCGCACCGGCATCGCCACGCAACTGCTGAGCGACTGGTTCGATGTACCACGCTCACGCTGGATCTACGGGCTGCCGGGTGTGCTGCTGGCGCAGGTGATCTGTTTTACGCCGCTGGCTTTTTTGCTCATCAGCGGAGCGCTGCGGCTGGTGAGCCCGACGCTGGAAGAAGCCGGGCAGGTGCTGCGCGGCTCGCGCTGGCATGTGTTTCGCACCGTGACCTGGCCGCTGGTGCGCCCGGCGATTGCCAACGCCTTCCTGCTCGGCTTTGTCGAAAGCCTGGCGGACTTCGCCAACCCACTGGTGCTGTCGGGCAACTTCGAAGTGTTGTCCACCAAGATTTTCTTTGCCATCGCCGGCGCGCAGCACGATGCCTCACGCGCGGCGATTCTGGCGCTCACGCTGCTGCTGCTGACCGTGGCCGTGTTCGCGCTGCAGCAGCGCTGGCTCGGCAACGCGTCCTACACCTCGGTAGGTGGCAAAGGTGACAGCGGTTTTCCTGCGGCGCTGCCCACAGGTGTGAAATGGGGCGCGATTGCGCTGGTGCTGCCCTGGACTGTGCTCACCGTGGTTTGCTACGGCATTATTTTGCTGGGCGGAGTGGTGAAAGACATTGGCCGCTTTGACCTCACGCCCTCGCTCGCGCACTTTGCGACCGGCTTTGGCATCGACTGGGGCGTGCGCGGCCTGGTCTTTACGGGTTCTGCGTGGGACAGCCTGTTCACCACGCTGGGCGTGGCGGCCGTGGCCGCGCCGGTGACCACGGCGCTGGGCGTTCTGGCCGGCTATGTGGTGAGCCGCCATGCGTTCAAGGGCAGGCGCACCTTTGAATTCCTCACGATGGTGAATTTTGCCGTGCCGGGCACAGTGATTGGCGTGGCCTACATCGTGGCCTTCAACGTCCCCCCGCTGGAGTTCACCGGCACCTTTGCCATCATCGTGCTGTGCCTGACCTTTCGCAACATGCCCGTCGGTGTGCGGGCCACGGTGGCGGCCCTGTCGCAGCTGGACCGCTCGCTGGACGAGGCATCGGCCACCCTGCGTGCCAGTACCTCGCGCACGTTTTTGCGCGTCATCCTGCCCTTGTTGCGTCCGGCCATCATCGCCAGCCTGGTGTTCAGCTTTACCCATGCCATCACGGCGGTCAGCGCGGTGATTTTTCTGGCGACGGCCAGACACAACATGGCAACCGTCTATATTGCGGGCCGCGTGGAGATCGGGGAATACGCGCTGGCCATCGCCTACTCGTCGGTGCTGATGGCCATCATGCTGGCCTGTGTGCTGATGATCCAGCGTTTCGTGGGCAGCGCCGAACTGGGTCGGCGGCCGCTGATAGCAGCTTGAGTGTTAACGCTTAAAGGGGCGCAGGCCCCAGTTACAGGAACAACAACCATGGCCCAGTCATCCACCGCGGTGGAGTTCAAGCAGGTCGTCAAGCGTTTTGGCAAGGTCGTGGCCCTGCACCCGCTGGACCTGACCATTGCCAAAGGCGAGCTCGTGACCTTGCTGGGGCCGTCGGGCTGCGGCAAGACCACGCTGCTGCGCCTGATTGCCGGACTGGAGCTCCCTTCGGAAGGCACCATCCGCATCAATGGACGCAACGTCACCGGCAGCTCGGCCAACCAGCGCGATGTCAGCCTGGTGTTTCAGTCGTATGCGCTGTTCCCGCACATGAGTTCGCTGGAAAACGTGTGCTACGGCCTGCTGGCCTCGGGCATGAAGAAGACGCATGCGATTGAGCTGGCGCTGGCCAAAATGGAGCTGCTGGGCATCGCCGACCTGGGCGCACGGCTGTCATCGGAGCTTTCCGGCGGGCAGCAGCAGCGCGTGGCGGTGGCCCGCTCACTGGTGCTGGAGCCGGCCGTGCTGATGTTCGACGAACCGCTGTCCAACCTGGACGCGAAGCTGCGCCGCAAGGTGCGCCAGGACATCCGCGATTTGCAGCAGAACCTGAACCTGACCGTGGTCTATGTCACCCACGACCAGGAAGAAGCGCTGGCCGTGTCCGACCGGATTGTGGTGATGGAAAAAGGCCGCATCATCACCATCGGCAGCCCGCGCGAGCTGTATGAATCACCGGCCACACGTTTTGTGGCGGACTTCATTGGCGACGCCAACCTGATCGATGGGGAACTGACCAGCGCAGGCGGCCAGCGGGTTTTTCGTGCGGAGAATGTTGAAGTGCCCGTGCTGCCTCCGGCAGACATACCAGACGGCCCGGTGGCCCTGGCGATACGGCCGCACCGCATCCGCCTGGGCGCGGTCGCCGACGGCGTGCTCCGGGGCACCCTGCTGCGCCAGGCCTACCTGGGCAGCCGCATCGAAAGCCTGGTGGCCACGCCGCTTGGCGAGTTGCTGGTGTTTAGCGATGCCTTGCTGGCCGCCCCCGAACCCGGGGCCGCCGTGGGTGTGTACTTTGCGCCGGGTGATGCCCGTGTGACGGCGCGCGGCTAACTTACTGCGTTACTGAGGCTTATGCACCGCGGTTGCTTGCCGCCACCAGCTGCGCCAGTTTGGCTTTGGCCGCGCCAGATTCGATGGCGGCACGCGCCTTGACGATGCCTTCCTGCATCGAGGAAGCCACATTGGCCGCGTACAGCGCTGCCCCGGCGTTGAGAATGACAATGTCGCGCGCCGCGCCCGGCTGGTTGTCCAGCACGCCCAGCAGCATGGCTTTGGACTGCTCCGGCGTTTCGACGCGCAGCGCGCGGTTGCTGGCCATGGTCATGCCGAAGTCCTCGGGGTGGATTTCGTATTCGGTGATCTCGCCGTTTTTCAGCTCCCCCACGATGGTGGCGGCACCCAGGCTGACCTCGTCCATGCCGTCCTTGCCATACACCACCAGCGCATGCTCGGCGCCCAGGCGCTGCAGCGCACGGATCTGGATGCCCACCAGGTCGGGGTGGAACACGCCCATCAGGATGTTCGGGGCGCTGGCCGGGTTGGTGAGCGGCCCGAGGATGTTGAAAATGGTGCGCACGCCCAGCTCCTTGCGGATGGGCGCGACGTTTTTCATGGCCGGGTGGTGGTTGGGAGCAAACATGAAACCCACGCCGGCTTCTTCAATGCAGCGGGCAATCGCTTCGGGCGACAGGTTGATATTGATGCCCAGGGATTCCATGACATCGGCACTGCCCGACTTGCTGCTGACGCTGCGCCCGCCGTGCTTGCTGACCTTGGCGCCCGCCGCCGCCGCCACAAACATGGAACAGGTCGAGATGTTGAAGGTGTGCGAGCCGTCGCCACCCGTGCCGACGATGTCCACCAGATGGGTCTTGTCGGCCACATTGACCTTGGTCGAAAACTCGCGCATCACCTGCGCGGCGGCCGTGATCTCACCGATGGTTTCCTTCTTGACGCGCAGGCCGGTGATCAGCGCCGCCATCATGACCGGCGACATCTCGCCGCTCATGATCAGCCGCATGATGTGCAGCATCTCGTCGTGAAAGATCTCGCGGTGCTCGATGGTGCGTTGCAGGGCTTCCTGCGGGGTGATTTTGTGGGTGTGCGGCATGAGGGTCTCCTTACTTGCTCGGATTGTCGGACAAAGCCAGCTTCAGGCCAAAGCCGATGAACATGCAGGCAGCGACCCGGTCCAGCCAGTGCATGCCGCGCTGCACGGCATCGCGCCGGGCCATCCAGGCGGCGGCCAGGGCCCAGCCCGAATTGACCGGGATGGCGTTGAGGTTGAACAGCAAGCCCAGCAGCACAAAGGCCAGGGCCTTGTTGTCAGCATCCGGCGCAATGAACTGCGGCACAAAGGCCAGGAAGAAAATCGCCACTTTGGGGTTGAGTACGTTGGTCAGAAAGCCGCCCCGGAAAATCGCTTTCAGGCTGAGCGGTTTCTCAGCGGCGGCCGCAGCGATCAAGTCCGGCGCGGCCTGCGGTGCCTTGGCCAGCAAAATCTTGATGCCCATCCACAGCAGGTAAGCCGCCCCGATGTACTTGAGCACAGTGAACGCGGTGGCCGAAGTCGCGAGCAGCGCGCTCACGCCCAGGGCCGCTGCGAAGATATGGACGAAGCAGCCGGCCGTGATGCCGAGTCCGGCCACCACGCCCACGCGGGCACCGGAGCGCAGCGAATTCGTCACGATGTAGAGTACATCGGGCCCCGGCGTCAGGTTCAGCAGCCAGCCGGCCGCGATGAACAACAACAGGTGCTGAAAGTCAGGCATGGCAAAGCGTCCTTATGCGTTGAAAAACTGACGGATGGCCGCCACCGCGCGGTCCACCCCTGCCGCGTCTACATCGAGATGCGTGACAAAGCGCAGCCGGTACAGGCCCGTCGCCTGAATGCCGTGATCAAGCAGGTGCTTGAGCAGGGCTGCAGATTTGTCCCGCGCCGCGCCGGTCAAGTCCACAAACAGGATATTGGTCTCGGGCGCTTCCACCTGCAAGCCCTCAATGCCAGTCAAGCCATCGGCCAGGCGCTTCGCCAGCGCGTGGTCCTGCGCGAGCCGCTCGATGTGGTGGTCCAGCGCATGCGATGCAGCCGAAGCCAGCACACCCGCCTGGCGCATGCCGCCCCCCGCCATCTTCCGGATGCGGTGGGCCCGCGCAATGAAATCCCGCGAGCCGCACAGCGCCGAGCCCACGGGCGCACCCAGCCCCTTGCTGAAACACACCGACACGCTGTCAAAACACCGCGCGATGCGGCGCGCTTCAGTTTGGGCGTCGCTGCCGGTCAGCGCGGCTTGCGCCACGGCGGCGTTAAACAGCCGTGCGCCGTCCAGGTGACGGGCCAGGCCGTGCTTTTCCGCCAGCCCGGTGGCCTGCTGCAGATAGTCAAAAGGCAACAGCTTGCCGCCCAGCGTGTTTTCCAGTGCCAGCAGGCGGGTACGCGCAAAATGCGGGTCGTCGGGCTTGATGGCGGCTTCGATGTCAGCCAGCGCCAGCGTACCGTCGGGCTGGTGGTTCAGCGGCTGTGGCTGCACGCTGCCAAACACCGCGGCCCCGCCACCTTCCCAGCGGTAGCAGTGCGCCATCTGGCCGACGAGGTACTCGTCGCCGCGCTGGCAGTGGCTCAAAATCGCGCAGAGGTTGCTTTGCGTGCCGGTGGGCACGAACAGCGCGGCTTCAAAGCCCAGCATGCCGGCAATTTTTTCCTGCAGCGCATTGACGCTGGGGTCGTCGCCAAACACATCGTCGCCCAGCGGCGCGGCCTGCATGGCTGCGCGCATGGCGGGGGTGGGCTGAGTGACAGTGTCACTGCGAAGATCAACAGTCATTTCAGCCTTTCGCCAAGTTAGAACGGGGACTAACAGCTATCAAATATATAGCTGACGAGGTCATGCCCGCTGCACCAGGAAGTTCTTCAGCATCGCATGGCCGTGCTCGGTCAGGATGGATTCGGGGTGGAACTGCACGCCTTGAATAGGCAGTTCCTTGTGGCGCACGCCCATGATCTCGCCGTCGTCCGTCCACGCAGTGACAGCCAGCACGTCCGGGCAGGACGACTTTTCAATGGCCAGCGAGTGGTAGCGATTCACGACAAACTGCTCCGGCAGGTCGGCAAACACACCCTCTTGCGTAGTGGTGATCACGCTGGTCTTGCCGTGCATGAGCTGCTGGGCCCGGATGATCTTGCCGCCGAAGGCCGCGCCTATCGCCTGGTGGCCCAGGCAGACACCCAGGATGGGCAGCTTGCCGGCGAAGTGCTGGATCGCCGCCACCGAAATGCCGGCCTCGGCCGGCGAGCAAGGCCCCGGCGAAACCACCAGGAGATCAGGCGCGCGCGCGGCGATGCCCTCCAGCGTGATCTCGTCGTTGCGAAAGACTTCAACCTCGGCGCCCAGCTCACCAAAGTACTGGACGATGTTGTAGGTGAAGCTGTCGTAGTTGTCGATCATCAGGAGTTTCATGATCCTGCCCCTTCTTTCAGGCGCGCGAATTCGCCATGCTCAAACTCGATAAACGCGGCAATCATGGCGCGGTAGGTCGCCTCCATGACGGCCTCGGGAGCGCCGGCCTGCCTGGCCTGCGCACGCACGCGGTCGATGATGAAATCGATGCGCGCCTGGTCGTAGACCTGGTCCGAGCGCTGCTTGATGCGCGCGGCCTGGGCCACATAGCCGCTGCGCTCGGCCAGCAGGGCCACGATGCGGTCATCGAGCGCATCGATGTGCCGGCGCACGTCGGCCATGGTGTCGCAGTGCTGGACAGTTATCTTGCTCATTCCAGACCCTCCTCAACCAGTTCGGAAGCCCGCAGCAGCGCGCGCGCCTTGGCTTCGGTTTCTTTCCATTCCAGCTCGGGGACCGAGTCGGCCACCACGCCGGCCGCAGCCTGCACATACAGGGTCTGGTCCTTGATGATGCCGGTGCGGATCGCGATGGCCACGTCCATGTCGCCCGCATAACTGAGGTAGCCGCAGGCGCCGCCATACAGGCCGCGCTTGGTGGGCTCCAGCTGGTCGATCAGTTCCATCGCGTGCACCTTGGGCGCGCCGGTCAGCGTGCCGGCCGGAAAGGTCGCCTTGAGCACATCCATGCTGGTCATGCCATCGAGCAGCACGCCTTCGACGTTGCTCACGATGTGCATCACATGGCTGTAGCGCTCGACCGCAAAGGCTTCGGTCACCTTGACAGTGCCGGTTTTGGCGATGCGGCCGATGTCGTTGCGCGCCAGGTCGATCAGCATCACGTGCTCGGCGCGCTCTTTCGGGTCATTGACCAACTCCTGCTCGACCGCCTTGTCGGCCTCGGGCGAGGAGGCGCGCGGACGGGTGCCGGCCAGCGGACGGATGGTGATTTTCTGCTCGAACATGGCCCCCACGCTTGCCACTGCGTGTGCTGCGCTGCCCCCCGAGGGGGCCGTGCCTTGCTCGGGGCGGCCCTTCGCGGCGGCCGCCGCCAGGGGAACCTGCTCCTGCCGCACCAGAATCTCGGGCGACGCCCCCACCACATGGAAATCACCGAAGTGGTAGTAATACATGTAGGGCGAGGGGTTGAGCGCGCGCAGCGCGCGGTACAGCGAGAGCGGCGACTCGGTGTAGCGCTTCTTGATGCGCTGGCCGACCTGCACCTGCATGAAATCGCCGGCCTCGATCAGCCGCTTGGCGCGCTCCACCGCGGCAATGTAGTCGGCCTTGGCAAAATCCCGCTCGGCCGGATAGCCCTGCGAGGGCTTGACGACCGGCGCGCTGACGGAGTATTTGAGCTGCTCCCTGAGTTCGCGCAGGCGTTTCTTGGCGTTGGCATAAGCCTCGGGCTGGGCCGGGTCCGCGTACACGATCAGGTAGAGCTTGCCCGAGAGGTTGTCGATCACGGCCAGTTCTTCGCACTGCAGCAGCATGATGTCGGGGCAGCCCAGCGTGTCCGGCGGGCAGGAGGCTTCGAGTTTTTTCTCGATGTAGCGCACCGTGTCATAGCCAAAGTAACCGGCCAGCCCGCCGCAAAAGCGCGGCAGGCCGGGCCGAAGCGCGACCTTGAACCGTTTTTGGTAGTCGCTGATGAAGTCCAGCGGATTGTCCCGCGAGGTTTCAATGACCTGGCCGTCCTTCACCACCTCGGTGAGCATGTCGGCCCCGAAGCCCGAGCAGCGTATCAGCGTTCGCGCGGGCAGGCCAATAAAGCTGTAGCGGCCAAAACGCTCGCCACCCACCACCGACTCCAGCAAGAAGCTGAACTTGCCCCCGTCTTTGGCATTGGCGAGCTTGAGGTAGAGCGACAGCGGGGTTTCGAGATCGGCAAACGCCTCCAGCATGAGCGGAATGCGGTTGTAGCCCTGGCTGGCCAGGCTTTTAAATTCGAGTTCAGTAATCACAGTGGGTCCTTCATCAGGGCGGCGCGTTGTGGGCGCCTGCGCCTGTCATTCAAAACGCCCCGAAGTCCGGGGCCGGGATGCTCGTTGCGTGGCGCACGAGCGCATCAATTCAGGAGGGCGCGGGGACTGCAGCAAATGCACGGTCAGGCGGTACGGCTGACACGTGTACGCCTCAGGCGTGCGCGAGATGACAGGTACGCCAGGGCCAGGCTCCCCGGCCTGCACAACCTGTTTGAATGATGCGATGAATGAACATGTAGCCCAAAGTGTAGCAAAGAAGACCCTGACCGAAAGGGCCATCGTGGCAATTCGGAGAGTCCGGGAAATTCCGGTAAATGGGCAGACTCCCCTAATCAGCGGCAGGTAGCCCCATCCATCTGGCAAACCCTATAGCCGCCAGCGCGTCGCGGGCTTGAAAATAGCCCCACGAAAAAGAACGATCGTTCTATTTAACCCCGCTGGAGACTTTCATGACTTTGTCTTTGCCTTTGTCTTTGTATAAGCAGTGCATCACCGGCCTGGCCGGGCTGATGCTGTCACTTGGCGTGCTGGCCGCGCCGGTGGAGATTTCGGGGGTCAAACTGGATGATCCGGTGGACCTGCATGGCACGAAACTCCAGCTCAATGGCGCCGGCGTCCGCTACAAGGCGGTGTTCAAGGTGTATGTGGCGGGCCTGTATCTGGGCAAGAAGGCCGCCACGCCGGAAGAGGTGTACGCGGCACCGGGCCCCAAGCGCCTGAGCATCACGCTGCTGCGCGAAATTGACTCCAACGAGCTCGGCAAGGCATTCACCAAAGGCTTTGAAGAAAACACGCCCAAAGGCGAGATGTCCAGGCTGATCCCGGGCCTGATCAGGATGGGCCAGATCTTTGCCGACCAGAAAAAGCTGCTGCCCGGCGAAAACTTCACCATTGACTGGATCCCCGGCACGGGCACCGTACTCACCGTCAAGGGCAAGCAGCAGGGCGAGCCGTTCAGGGAAATTGAGTTTTTCAATGCCCTGATGCGCATCTGGCTGGGCCCGCAGCCCGCAGACTGGAGGCTCAAGGACGCCTTGCTGAGTAAAAGCTAAAGCTCAAGCGATTGAAGGGTGCATCGGACTGCGCACACCAGGGGCGGGCCGCCAGACCACCTGCCTCCAGCCGGCGGCAGCCCGCCAGCTGGAGGCACTGCGCTTATATCGCGACGCCCGCGGTGCTCGCCAGGTATTTCTCCAGCACGCCCAGTTCTTCCGCTGTGGGCGCGCCTTTGCCGCTGATGACGGCATAGATGTTTCCCCGGAAGCCATCGCGCGGGTAGTAGCTGAGGTAACCCCAGCCGATCAGCATCTGGTTGAAGGCGCTTGGCGAAAAACTTGCGCTCGCGCCCGCCACCAGGGCAGAGTTCACACGCAGCTTTTGCGACCCTGGCGCGCAGGTGAAGGACACCACGGAGGGCACATTGACGGGCAGCTTCGTCGAGCTGGCCAGTTGCACGGTCTGGCCGCTGGCATCCACCCATTTCGCGCCAGGGCAGCTGTTGGTGAAATTGAGCTCTGACGTGAAGCGGGCCTCGGCCTGTGACGCCTGAAACAACACACCGGTGTTGTACTGGCCGGGCACGCTCACCGCCGCGATGGCAAAGTGCGAATCCTCCAGGTTGTACGGCACCCGGTTTCTGGGATTGGGCTGTATGCCGGGCATCTTGAGCGACTTCTTGCACCAGAAGCCCCAGGTGTTGTAGACCGCATGGTCCGAGTTCTTTTTGCCGTTGGTCACGCGCATCACGGGCACCGACATCGTGCCCATTCCACCATTGGCCTTGTTGACCCAGTTGATCATTTCCAGGGCGTTGCCGGCGCTGGAGCCAAAGCCGGAGTCGGAGATGGCGCGCACCGGCTCGCCGGCGGCGGCGGGAGCACCCTGCAGGTAGTCGGTGTACCCGTCGGCGAGATCCCATTTGGCGGCGTTGTATTTTGCGAGGATCGCCATCGCGGCACCCGGCAGGCTGGTGGCTGCATAGGCGACCGGGTCATTGAGCGAATAGATCTTGCGCTGGGGCGGCACCTGGCCTGACAGCTGGCCATCGCTGGTATAGGTCAGCGTCGCTATGCGGTTGGACTCGGGCACGTAGGTGAATGTGTCCTGGCCGTTCGCGCCGGCGGGAATGGTCAGCACCGTTTTGCTGAACGTGCCGCCGTTGTTCGAGGACACCCCAATGCTCACGGGCGCCGCCAGATTGCCGCGGGCATAGACCGTGATGGTGATGGGCGTGCCCGCCAGCGCATAACCTGGGCCGTCGTCAAACAGCACGGCTTTGGCGATCCCGGCGGATGCCTTCATCGGGCCCGAGACCGACGGCTCCAGCGTCTTGTTCTGGTGCCAGCCCGGCACATGGTTGATCGCGTAATTGCGGATGGGCCAGTGGTTGCCACCCATCCAGCTGTAGATTTCGCAACCGGCTGCGCGTGCATAGCTGACGGCCCTGGAGAACATGGCCTGCCACCGCAGGTCATCGATCGGCATGCCGGTTTCGGTCAGCGCCAGCTTCACACCGTTGGCCTTGGCCCAGTCCGTGGCAATCTTGATGCGGTCGGCGCCGGTCGACTCCGTGATGGAGCCCACGCCAAAGCCCGCGCTGTAGTTCTTGGCCACTTCGGTGTCATAGTCAAAGGCAGCGCCATTGCTGTAGGCATCCAGGTACATGTGGACTTCGTAGATGAGGTTGCTGCCCATCAGCGGGAAACCCGGATTTTTGCTTCCGACAAACATGGCCGAATCCCACAGGTTCCCGGCAACATAGATGGGATTGCCAGCGTCGATGGTGCGAATCGCGTTGATGGCGGCCTGCGCAAAGACCGGCCAGATCGTCAGGTCTTCGGCGGTTTTGACGGCGTCTTCATTCCACGCAACGATGCCGCCCGGCTGGGGCATATCGTGCGGTTCGTTCATCAGGCCGTAGCCGCCAAAACCGGGGTGGCTGCCCCACTTGGCCGCAACACGTGTCCAGAAATCCGTGAAATGGGCTTGCGTGAGCGTGGCGCCTGCGGCCAGTGCAAAAATCCGCGTGCGCACCTGCGTGTTGTCCGTTGTGTAGGGCCTGATCAGCGGATCCGACGGGACCGTCAGGCCAATCACGGAGCCGTCAGCCTGGTACTTGAAGTCCTGGTAGCGGCAGTAGTTGTGGTTGTCGATGATGCACTTGGTACCCGCCGCCGCATGTGCGTCGAGCACGCCGGTGATGTAAGACTCGTAACCCGGATGAAATGCGCCCGGGCTGCCGATGGCAGCGATGGCCGCAGCATTGGCATAGGTACCGGGCAGCATGGGCTGCAACAACTCCCACTGGATGGGCAGGCGGTTCTTGGCGTAGCCATTGGCCGCCAGGTAAGCGACGTCCTGCGCGCGCGGCACGGTGAAGTTCAGGTTGGGCGCCGTGCTCATGCCGAAGCGCAAACCGGGCTTGGCCCACTCCATGCCGGAAAGATTGGTGCCCATGGGCACGCCCGAAATCGTGGGCGCTGGGGGGGGCGTGGTGGTACCGCCCGGGATCGTCTTGATGGGGCGCCCGGCCGAGGCCACGCCCAAGCCACCGAGAGCGGCCGCCGCAACGGCCGCCTTTGAAAATTCACGTCTTTGCATGGGGAATCCTTCAATTTGCAGGTGGGCGCTTCCTGCGCCAGGGGCCGGCCTGACAAAAAAAGAACAAGTCGGCAAATTCACGCTTGTTACAGCGGCGGGTGTACTGTGAAGCGACTCGCGCAAGCTCGGCAGCTGTGTGTGCTGGCGCACACTATTTGTAAGAATTCACCTACGTGCATTAAGGTGGTTTTGACATTGGCGAAATGCCAGGTTGTAGGAAGACTCCTACGGCCAATTTGAAGCTTTCGTGCTCGTTTTACCGTCACAAGCCTTCTTCCACGCACCACAAAGTTTGCGGATTTCAGAAAATTGTTTGTAGGCGCATTCCTACAAGCCACGTTGTACCGCAAAGATTGAAACGAGACCATGAATGTAGGACGAGGCTTACAGCAGGCGAGCCGCAGCAAGCTCGACAATAAAGTCGTGAAAAACGAGCCAAATGCGGGAAGGCAAACCCCGATGGCGGTCGGAAGCAACAGGAAAAATGTTAAAAATATCCCGTAGTCGAAACACAAAGTAATGCATTGATTACAGATTTTTAACCTTTTCACCCCACCCTGACCACTTTCCGGGGTCGATGGCGCGCACCGGGAGAGGCTTCCATCAAGCAAGGCTTCAACGAGGGGCAGAATGCCCAAGAATGTGCCACCCGTTCAGGCGCATAGCCCGCCCGAAGGACAGCCGGGGGCACGCGCTGTTGGCGCGCCCGTTCAGGCCGAGGCAGCACCCGTCATGGCTGCCATCGCTATTGCCATTGCAACTGCGCCAGCGAGTCGATAAACCCGTCGGCATCCACGGCACGCACCGGCTCGCCGTGGTTGTAGCCGTAAGTGACCAGCACCACGGGACAACCGGCCGCGCGGGCAGCCTGGGCATCATTGCTGGAGTCGCCAATCATCAAGGTGCGGCCCGGTCGGGTTCCCAGGGCCTCGCAGGTTTTCAGCAGCGGCAGCGGGTCAGGTTTCTTGCGCTCGAACGAATCCCCGCCAAACACCTCGGCAAAAAAATCCTCCAGCCCCTTGAGCTTGAGCAGCGGGCGCGCAAAGGCCGCCGGCTTGTTGGTCACGCAGGCCAGCTTGAGCCCGGCCCGCTGCAAGCCCCGCAGCCCTTCCGGAACACCCGGATAAACCACCGAATGCAGGCCACTGATGCGGTCATAGTGCCGTTGATATCCCGCATAGGCCCGATCGTAATTGGCTGCTGAATTAATAGCTGGAGATGCCTGACCTTCCTGGACCCGAAGGTGATTCAATACTGAGCGGACCAAATGCTCTGAGCCCTTCCCGACCATGCGGCCCACCGTGGCGGCATCCAGCGGACGCGCCTTGAAGCCCTCCCCGGAAAGATCCGCCAGCATCAGGTTGAGCGCGGCCACGAAGTCCCCCACTGTGTCCACCATGGTTCCATCCAGATCGACAATGGCCGCGTCAAAGGCGCCCGGGTTCAGATGAGGGAAATTGTCACCCATCAATGAGAGTCCTTCCATTGGCGGGCACGCCCGCTCCTGACGGCCCGGCGCAGGCAGTCGAGCATGTGCTGTTCATCGAGCGGCTTTTCCAGCCAGTCGGAAATCTCCAGCGACAGCCGCTCGGCGCGCACTTGATCCTCCTCCGGTGTCACCGACAACACCACGACAGGCAGGCCGGCGGTGCGTTTGTCCTTGCGCAGCTCGGCAATCAGGTCGAGTCCGTTTTCATGGGGTAGCTTGATGTCGACGGTCATGGCCGCATAGGACTCCATCTTGAGGTAGTCGCGGGCCTGCGCCGCCGTATGGGCCACATCCGCATCAAAACCGCCTTTGTCCAGCATCATGCCAATCAGCTGCGCGACATCCGGATCGTCCTCGCACACCAGAATCCGGGGCCGGGCAACCGCATAGAGGCTCATCGGGGCCGTCACGGGCGGGGCCTCCTTCCATTGCGGCAATTCGAAAAAGAAAGTCGTTCCGACGTTCTGCTCCGTCGTGAAGCCAATGCTTCCCTCCATGCGTTCCACAATGGCTTTGGAAATGTTGAGGCCCAGCCCTGTTCCGCCCCGCTGCCGCGTGTCAGACGCGTCGGCCTGGGAAAACTTCTGGAAAATGTGTTTTCGAAATTCTTCAGGTATGCCGGGGCCCTTGTCGCGGATCTCGACGCGCACGCGCTCCGCCTCGCCGCGCAGCAGAATCTGCACCGTCCCTTCCGCCGGGGAGAATTTGATGGCGTTTGACAGCAGGTTCGTCGCCACCTGAATCAGGCGGTCGCTGTCCGCGTAGACACTCACGGGATGGCGGCCGGCACGCAGCACCAGCTTCACCTGATGCTGGGCTGCAAAACCCTCGTTCGCGGCGAGCACCTGCTCCATCAGGGGCTCCAGTTCCACCGGCTGCATCTCAAAGCGCATTTTGCCGGACTCGATTTTTTCGCTGTCAAGGATGTCGTTGATCAGGCGGATGAGCCGTTCACAGTTGTTTTTGGCAATGCCCACCAGCGCTTTCGCCTTCTCTGGCAACTCGCCGGTGACGCCGCCCCAGACAAGTCCCAGCGAGCCGCGTATGGACGTGAGGGGGGTCCGCAATTCGTGGCTGACGGTGGACACGAACTCGCTCTTCATGCGGTCAACGCGCTTGAGCTCGGTGACGTCGTTGCCCAGCGCGAAAAATCCGATGGCCTGGTCCCACTCCTTGCCCTCGCCATAGCGCGGGAAATAATCCATCACGTATTCGCGGCGCCGGCCGGAAGCGCTCACCTGCTCGCGTTCATACCGCACCGAATAGCCCCCAAGCGCTTCCGCGACGTGGTCTTTCACCCCTGCGTAAAACTCCGCCCCCATCACCTCCAGCAGGGTTTTCTGGTGAATTTGCTCGTGCGACAGGCCAAACGCCTCTTCATAGGCCTTGTTGTGGAACTGGAGGCGCTGGTCTTTGTCAACGTAGGCAATCAGCGCGGGAACGGTATCCGTGAGCTGGCGCAGCTGCGCTTCGCTGTCGCGCAATGCCTGGCTGATCCGTTTGCTTTCGGTGATGTCGCGAATGATGGCCGTGAACAGCCGCTGTCCGCCCACATGGACGTCCCCGAAAGACACGTGGACCGGAAATTCGGTGCCGTCGCGGCGCACCCCGCGGACCTCGGTGCCGGCCTCCCTGAAATCGCGGGGGCGGCGGGCCAGGGCCTCATAAAATGCGGTGAAATTCGCCCGGTAGCGCGCCGGCAACAAAGTAGCCACCTGGCGGCCGACCAGGTCTTCAAGCGTGTAGCCGAAGAGGGACCGCGCGGCGCTGTTGGCGCCGACAATAATGCCTTCCGGGGTGGCCGTCACCACCCCTTCTGCCATGCTCTCGGTCACGGCCCGGCTCATGGCTTCGCTGTCGGAAAGCCGCGCCTCCACAAGGCGGCGCTGGGCCTGAAAGCGGCTGATCATCAGGAGGGCCCATGCCAATACGGCAAGCGAGAGCACGCCGCCTGACAAAATCAGCCGCTTGACGGTCTGGGCGCTCTGCCGGGTCTCTTCCTTTGAGCGCTCCAGCGCCAGCGTTTCAGCGCTTTTGATGCGATGGGCCAACGCGTCAATCTCCTGGTGAAGCTGACGGTTCGGGCCACTGCCGACCAGGGCCGCGGCAGCCTCCAGCCCCGCCTGCTGCCGGGCCGCGACGGTCTGCTCCATCAGTTCAACCCGCCGGGTGATCAGGTCTTTCAGCGCAAGCAACGCCTGCGACGTGTCGGTTGGCGTTTGCGCGCCGGACACGTGCAGCAGCGCCTGTTGCAACCGTGCCCGGCCTTGCCGGTACGCCGTCAGGTCATTTGCCGTATGGGTGAGGAGGTAGCGCCGCTGCAGGGACTCCGTGGTGTTGAACTGGGAAACGATTTCCTCCAGAAGCTGTACCGTTTCCCGGGTTTTCGTCTCCTGCTGTGCATCGCTGATCAATGCATTGATCGTGATGTACGACGCGGCCGTACTCAGGACGATCAGGGCCAGCCCCATGCACAGGGCCAGGTTGACAGTGGCGCGAAAGGGTAGCTTCATGGTGGCTTGGGGTTTGGACCTCGTGACCTCGTCTTGGGGCTCAATGTGCCAGGGGCCGGTGACCGCAGATGCCCCGAACCGGCTCATCCAGGGAGCGTGATGGTGCGTGCGGGCCGGATACGCCACAGCGGCATGCCCTGCCCGAGTGATTTATGCACGGGTTGGCAGGCGGTCCATCGCCCGGGGCCTGCATCACTGCTGCCCGACCACCGTCCGCACTGCCTCCAGCAGGGAATCGATCTCGACGGGCTTGGTGATATAGCCATTGGCGCCCCCCGCCAGGCCTTTCAACACAGACTCCCGGGTTGCCTTGGCAGTCAGCATGATGACGGGCACATCCTTAAGTGCCGGGTGCGCACGCATTCTGAGCAGAATGTCAAAGCCATCGGCATCGGGAAGCATCACATCGAGAAGAACGAGATCGGGCCTCGGGGGTTTACGAAACTCGGCCACGACCTCGGCACGGGACCCGGCGACTCGCACATCAAACCCTTCAAAAATCAGATACTGGCTCAGGAAACTGGCCAGAAGCGGGTCGTCATCCACAACAATGGCCGATAAGCGCTGCCCCGGAGTACGCGTGGGATGCACCGCGCGCTTGTGCGCAATCCGGACGTAGTAGCTGGAGTTCTTGAGTGACGCGGCACAGGCATCGGCTTCAGCGTTGGCCTGGGTCAACGCCATGGCACTGAACTGGAACTGCAGCGACGCGGCAAAGGAATCCGGATGGACCACCGCCGCAAGGTTCTTGAAGACCAGATTCCGGAGCGTCTCATCGAATGTTTCGAGAGCCGCTGCACTCATGCTCTGCCGAATCTGCGCCAGCGTCAAAACACCGTCAAGTCGCACCAGCAATTCGACCTCGGGCGGTGAAATGGTGGTGACCGAACCGCGCAACTCCTGTTCGCCGTTCGAAGTAACCCCGTAAACATCGGTGTAGTCCAAGGTATTGGCTCCTCTCGTGACGTGCGGCGTGACATGCGCCCGGTTGCTGTCAAATTCCGGTGCTTGAGGGTCGGCTCATCCGCAAGCACCTCCCCAAAATATACCCGCAGATTCTGGCGCACCAGCCTCTGCATATTACCCCGACCCCGGCTCAGAAAGATCAAGGCGCAGCGGCTTCGGGCGGCAAGCCTGCATCCAGCGCGCCGATCAGTTCGCCCAGGGACACCTCCAGCGCTGCCAGCCGCCCGTCAATGGCTTCACGCGACAGGCTTTCACTGAGGGTCAGCTCCAGCGCTTCTGCGTCATGTGGTACACGCGTTGCACCAATCTGCCCCGCGATACCCCGCAAGGAATGGCTCAGCATCTCAGCCGTTTTCAGCTCACCTTCCGCCAGGGCCTGGCGGATGCGCGCGATCGTTTGCGGGTGGCTTTGCTGGAAGCGGCGGAGCATCGAGACGTACAGCGGGTTGAGCCCCATCGCGCGAGACAGTCCCAACGCCAGGTCCAGGCCCGCCACGTGGTCGGGCAATAAAGCATTGGCTGAATCCACCTTCACCTCCACCGCCCCGGCCTCGGGGGCAGCGTCAGCTTCAACTTCAGGGACAGGCACGGCGGTGGCAGCCACCGGCGCCTCCAGGCGCTCAAGCGCCTTGCGAAGCTGGGCAGCGGCTTGCGCCCGCTCCGCATCCGTCAGCCGGCCCAGGTCGATGTCCATGCGCAGTCCCGGCCTGTCACTCTGGATGATGCCGGCATCACCTGCCGGGGCGAGGGCCGTGTTACGAACGGCATAGATGGCGATGGGCTCGGAAAAGCCCTTGGCCAGCAGGGGCTCCCGCGCATCAGCGAGGATTTCGCCCTGCACCAGGGCATGGGTTTCGCTGGAGATCAGGATCCCGCCGGGCTCGGCTGCCTGCTCAAGCCGGGCAGCGAGGTTCACCTCACGCCCGATGATGGTGTATTCCATGCGCAGCGCACTGCCGAAATTGCCCACATCGCAGAAGCCGGAATTGATACCGATACGTATCTCGAACGCCTTGCTGATGCCCATGCTGCGCCAGCGCCGCTGCAAATCCTGCATGCGCTTTTGCATCGCCATCGCCATCCTCACGCACTGCAATGCATCCTGGCGCGGCCCCAGGCTGTGGGGGTCACCAAAAAATATGACGATGGCGTCGCCGATGAATTTGTCCAGCGTCGCGCCGTATTCCGCCGCGATCTGCGACATCTCCGCGAAATAGCTGTTCAGCAGCAGTGTGACTTCTTCGGGTTGCCATTGCGCCGTCGAGGCGGTGAAATCCTTGATGTCGGAGAAAAACACGGTCAGCCGCTTGCGTTGCGTCTGAATTTCGGCGTGGCGGGAACCGTCGAACAGCGACTGGTAGACCTGTGGCGCCAGGTAGCGCGACAGCTGCTCGGACAAATCCTTCAGGCGTTTGGCATTGGCGCTGCGTTCCAGATGGAGCCTGACGCGGGCCAGCAAAATGGGCGGGCTGATCGGCTTGGTGATGTAGTCCGTGGCCCCCAGATCCAGCCCTTTTTGTTCATCCGCCACGCTGCCGAGGGCGGTGAGGAAAATGACCGGGATATCGGCCGTGCGCGGGTCCCTTGCCAGCCGGCGCATGACCTCATAGCCATCCATGGCGGGCATCATGACGTCCAGCAGGATGAGCCCGGGGCGCGGATTGCCCTTTGCCAATTGCAGGCCGGCCTCGCCATCGCCAGCCACCAGCACCTCGTATCGCTCCCGCAGCAAGGCCTCGAGGAAATAGCGGATATCCGCCGTATCGTCAATCACCAGAACGCGGGGCCGGTGCGGCTGCACCGGGGCAGTCATGGCACCAGCACCCGGATGGAGCAGCTCGCCCGCTCCCGGCCTCGCTACGTTATGCATGGTCCGGCTCCTCCATTAAAACCAGAGGCACTTTTTTGCGCCCCGGCGCGCCGCCTCAGTTCGCCAATGCGGCCCGCATCGCGTCAATCACCGCCTTGTAGTCGGGTTTGCCAAAAATGGCGCTGCCTGCCACAAAGGTATCCGCGCCGGCGGCGGCCACACGCGCGATGTTGTCGGTCTTGATGCCGCCGTCGACTTCCAGGCGGATGTCCTTGCCCGAGGCATCAATGCGTTTTCGCGCCTGCTCGATCTTGCGCAGCGCCGAGTCGATGAAGCTCTGCCCGCCAAAGCCGGGGTTGACGCTCATGATCAGGATCAGGTCTATGTCGTCTATGACCCAGTCCAGCACCTCCATGGACGAGGCCGGATTGAACACCAGCCCGGCCTTGCATCCCTTGGCTTTGATGGCCTGCACGCTGCGGTGCACGTGGCCGGACGCCTCGGGATGGAAGCTGATCAGGTCGGCGCCCGCATCGGCAAACGCGGCAGCCAGCGCATCGACGGGCTGCACCATCAGGTGCACATCAATCGGTACCGGCGAGCCATCGGATTTTCTGGCGTGGGGTTTCAGCGCCTGGCAAATCATGGGCCCGAAAGTCAGGTTGGGCACGTAGTGGTTGTCCATCACATCAAAGTGGATCCAGTCGGCCCCCGCCGCAATGACGGCCTCAAGTTCAGCACCGAGGCGGGCGAAGTCGGCGGACAAAATGGACGGAGCAATCCGGTAGGTGGGCGGCGTGGTTTTACTCATGGGGCGATTGTCGCAGCAAGCCGCCCCCGCTGCCGGGGGGGCCGTTACACCGGCACGGGTTGAGGCGGTTAATATGGACGCCCACAGTTTTTCCAGCCATGTCCAAATACCATTTTTCCTGCGAAGTCGTCCCCCAGTACCAACCTGACCAGTCAGCGCCCGAAGACCTGATTTACGGGTTTTCCTATACCGTCACGCTCACCAATACCGGCGATGTGGCCGCCCAGCTGATCTCCCGCCACTGGATCATCAGTGACGCGAACGGCCACACCGAAGAAGTCAAGGGGCTGGGCGTGGTGGGCCACCAGCCGCTGCTCAAGCCGGGCGAGTCCTTCCAGTACACCAGCGGCTCACGCCTGCGCACGCCGACCGGCACCATGCACGGCAGTTATTTTTGTGTGGCGGAAGACGGCACGCGCTTCGAAGTGGCCATCCCGATGTTTGTGCTTGAGGCGCACCAGGGGGGCAATCCGGCCGGCCGCGTCCTGCATTGACCCGGCCGATGAAAGACCTGCCCACCCTGCTCCGGGCGCTGAACCCCGATGCCGACCTGACCGGGCGCCATGTGTGGCTGATCAGGTTGTTCGCTTGGATTCGCGGCGACCAGACCTCGGTCCAGGCCGCCGTGGCGCGGGTACAGGCTTTCCTGGAGGCCGCCGAGGCGCAGCCGGACGTTCAGCGCCGCCTGCAGGCCTGGTGGCAGCAGCTGATACAGACGGTCGACATCACCACCTTGCTGGCGGACTTTGGCTTTGCACCCCGCACGGCTTTTGTCAGCGAACTCGGCGAACGCCTGCGCCGCAAGATGCTGCCGGGCACGCCCGAAACCACCGATGCGTCGGAGTTGTTCCCGCTGGTGGCGCCGAGGCGTTTCGATGCCCAATGGATGGGCGCCCTGGAAGAGCCGCAGATCGACCAGCTGGCCTGCCTGCTGTCACCCCATGGCCAGCTGGACACCCTGCACTGGCAGTACAGCCTGGTGGACGCACTGACCTACTGCACGGCCCAAATCCGTGCCACCGGTTTCGCGCCGGAGTTGCGGCTGCGCATGGACCGGGCCACGCCCCACGCGCGGGCATTTCACGCCCTGCCGTCCGACATCGAAGAACTTCGCAGCATTTTCTTCAACCCCGAACGTGACGAGGCGCAGCTTCAGGCCGCCGTCACGCAGTACCGCGGGCGGCTTGACGCCTGTCGCCAGGCGGTCAACAGCGTCTATGCGCACATCGAGGAAAACGGCATTTCGGTCGGCATGGTGTTCCGCCTGCGCCAGCTGCGCGAGCGCATGATGCGTGTGCGGGAACTGCTGGACGCCCTGCTCTCACCCAAACCGGCCATGGCCGCACTCAAGCTGCTGGTGCGGCGGGTGGTCATCGGACACGATAGTAAAAGTATCGGCGCGCTGATCAGCGCCAACTCCACCCTGCTGTCGGCCAAGATGGCCGAGCGCAGCGCCGAAACCGGCGAGCGCTACATCACCCGCAACCGCGAGGAATACCGCGACATGCTGGGCAAGGCCATGGGCGGCGGTGCGGTCACGGCCTTCACCACGCTGCTCAAATTCATCGTGGTGGGCATCGGACTGTCGGCTTTCTGGAGCGGCTTCTGGGCCAGCGTGGCCTACGCCGGCACCTTCGTCATGATCCAGCTGCTGCATTTCACGCTGGCCACCAAGCAACCGGCGATGACGGCGCCCGCCATGGCGGCCAAGCTCAAGGACATCGGATCGGCCGAGGCCACGAATGCCGTGGAGGATTTTGTCGATGAGGTGACGCACCTGGTGCGCTCGCAGGTGGCGGCCGTGTTCGGCAACGTGTTCATGGTCGTGCCGGCCGTGCTGCTGATCAACGCGCTGATCCTGCTGCTGCTGGGGCATCCGATGATCAGCCACGAGGAAGCCCGCCATATCCTGGCCACGCTGACGCTGCTGGGCCCGACGCTGCTCTGGGCAGCCTTCACCGGCGTTCTGCTGTTTTCCGCCAGCATGATCGCCGGGTGGGCCGAGAACTGGTTTGTGCTGCACCGGCTTGATTCGGCCATGCGCTACAACCCGCGCTTTACCAGCGCCCTGGGAAGTGAACGGGCGGCGCGCTGGTCAGCCTTCATGCGCGAAAACATTTCCGGCTTTGCCTCCAACATTGCCCTGGGCTTCATGCTGGGCCTGATCCCGGCGTTCACCGGCTTCTTCGGCATCGAACTCGAAGCACGCCACGTCACGCTGTCGACAGGGCAACTCGCTGCGGCCGGCGCCTCGCTCGGTTTTGAGGCTTTCCGGCACCCGGCGATCTGGTGGTGCATGGCCGCGATTCCCCTCATTGGGGCGCTGAACCTGGGTGTGAGTTTTTACCTCGCGTTCCGTTTAGCCCTGCAGGCCCACAACGTCAGCGGGGTGGACCGCGCCCGCATTCGCGCAGCCATCTGGGCCCGCTGGCGCACCCAAGCACGCAGCTTCTTCATGCCGGCGTAGTGCCGTCACGGCGGACCGCTGTCCGGCCATCAGGTGGTTTCAGTTATTGTCCTACAGGGCGGGCGCCATGACACCTGTAAATTAGTGCAACGCATCGTCGCTTCTCGAGTGACGGCCGGGCTTCAAGCTATAACTGCTGGCCAACCAAAAGCGCACCCGCCTTTGCCTCTCCCCCGCGGCAGGCGTGGCTGCAGAGTCCTGACCAGAGTGGAGAGCCTCCTGCATGAATGAAATCCTGGCCATCTGGGCCGAGTGGATCAAGCCATCGGCAGGGTTGCCTACGGTGCAGTGGTCCATCCTGCTGGCCCTGGCAGCCGCTTCCGGCCATCTGGTGAACCGTTACACCGGCCTGCCCAAGGTCATCGGCTATTCGGCCCTCGGGGGCATAGCCGGTCTGGCCGGATTCACGGGCGCTGCCTGGCCGTTGCAGGGTATCGGGCTCTTCCTGCTGGAACTGGGCGTCGCGGTCGTGCTGTTTGAGGCGGGCGGCCGTATTCCGCTGCGCTGGTTTCGCCACAACCCCATGGTGCTGGTGCAAAGCCTGGCCGAATCCACGCTGACCTTCTTCCTGGTGCGCTGGGCGCTGGACTATATGGGCGTGCGCGAAGTCGTCGCCGAATCCCTGGCCCTGCTGGCCATCGCCGCATCGCCCGCCGTGCTGGCTCGCGTGGCCATCGACACGCGGGCTGCGGGCCCCGTCACTGAGCGGGCGCAGGTGCTGTCCACCCTCAGCACCTTGTATGCCCTGACGCTTTGCAGCGCCCGCGCGGGGATGATGCCGCGGGGCGAAGCCGAGCTGACGAACTCGCTCTATCCGGTGTTGGTGGTGCTCGGGCTGTCGGTGGTGGTCGGCGCCGTGCTGGCACTCACGCTGCGCACCGCACTGCGCGTGATGAGCCCCACCAGTGAGAACACCGCCATCCTGCTGCTCGCGCTGATTGCGGCCGGCGCCGCGCTGGCCGCCAACTTTGGCGGTTCCGCGCCGCTGGCGGCACTGCTGGGCGGCATGCTGCTCAAGCAGCTCAATCCGCGCCCCTGGTCCTGGCCGCGGCAAATGGGCACGGCCTCATCCATGCTCACCATGCTGATGTTTGTGCTGGTGTCGGTGGTGGCAGCCCAGGCCGACTGGAGCGGCCCGGTAGCGGGCCTGGTGCTGGCACTGGTCGTGGCACGCATGCTGGCCAAGATTATCGGCGTGGCGCTGGGCAATGTTGGCAGTGGTGCCAGCTGGAAGCAGGCGCTGTGGGTCGGCTGCGCCATGTCCCCGATGTCGTCGGTGACGCTGCTGCTGGTGTCGCAGTTTGTGGCCGCTTCCGGCGCGCTGGGGCGGCAGATTGCCGGGGTGGCGTTGCCGGCCATTTTGCTGATGGGGGTGCTCGGTGCCATTTTGGCCACGGTGGCCATCTACCGCGCCGGCGAAAGTTCAACCCCCTGGCCGCCGCTGCGGCGCAACCCCCCTGCAGGACCCCGTCATGAGTCTTGAAACCTTCCATAAATCTGCCGCCTTGTCATTGGGCGTGGAGCTTGAGCTGCAGCTGGTGAACACGCATGACTATGACCTGGCCCCCTATGCCGAGGACATGCTGCGCCTGATGCACAAAATCCCGTTGCCCGGTGCGGTGGTGCCCGAGATGACCTCGAGCATGATTGAAATCTCCACCGGGGTCTGCAACTCGTCGTCGGAAGTGCTGGGCCAGCTCTCGCAGATCCGCGATGCGCTCGTGAAAAGCGCCGACAAACTCAATATTGCCGTGGTCGGCGGCGGCACGCACCCGTTCCAGCAGTGGCACGAACGCCGCATTTACGACAAGCCGCGCTTTCGCGAGCTGTCCGAGCTCTACGGTTACCTCTCCAAGCAGTTCACGATTTTCGGCCAGCATGTGCATGTGGGCTGCCCGAATGCAGACAGCGCGCTGCTGACGCTGCACCGCATGTCACGCTACATCCCCCATTTCATCGCGCTGTCGGCCTCGTCGCCCTATGTGCAGGGTCAGGACACGGCGTTTGACTCGGCGCGACTCAACTCGGTGTTTGCCTTTCCGCTGTCGGGCCGCGCCCCGTTTGCGCTGACCTGGGACGACTTCACCGTGTACTTCGACAAGATGACGCGCACCGGTGTGGTCAAGAGCATGAAGGACTTTTACTGGGACATCCGGCCCAAACCGGAATTCGGCACCATCGAGATCCGGGTGTTCGACACACCGCTCACGGTGGAGCGTGCCACGGCGCTGGCGGGCTTCGTGCAGTCGCTGGCCTCGTGGTTCATGAACGAGCAGCCCTTCATGCCGACGGAAGACGACTACCTCGTCTACACCTACAACCGCTTCCAGGCCTGCCGCTTCGGCCTGGACGCCGTCTATGTGGACCCGGCCACCGGCGGCCACATGCCGCTGCGCGAACACATCCTGATGACCATGGAGCAGATTGCTCGCCATGCCGGCGCGGTGGGCGCCGGCGCCTCGCTGCACCTGCTGCAGACCAGCGTGGAGCGGAGCGACAACGACGCCCGCTGGCTGCGCGAGAAACAGGGCGAGGAGCGCCTGCTGGCCGAAGTCATCCGGCAGGCGGCGCAACGCTTTCGCGGCGGCGTGACGCATACCCAGCTGCCCTGACCGGGCAGGCGCACTGCCTGTATGCTTGGCCCCATGGGTGAGTTTGATCTGATCGCGCGCTACTTCACACGTCCTGCACGCCGTGCCGTGCTCGGCGTGGGCGACGACTGCGCGCTGCTGCAGCCGACGCCGGGCACGCAACTGGCCATCTCCAGCGACATGCTGGTCGAGGGACGGCATTTTTTTCCGGATGTCGATCCTTTCGCGCTGGGTCACAAGGCACTGGCGGTCAACCTGAGCGACCTGGCCGCCTGCGGCGCGACACCGCTGGCCTTCACGCTGGCGCTCGCCCTGCCGCGCGCCGACGAGGCTTGGCTGGAGCCCTTCTCGCGCGGCCTGCTGCACCTGGCCGATGCGCACGGCTGCGAGCTGGTCGGCGGCGATACGACGCAGGGGCCGCTCAATATCTGCATCACCGTGTTCGGCGAGGTCCCTGTGGTGGGCGGCAGGAGCCAGGCCCTGCTGCGCTCGGGCGCGCGGGCGGGCGATGACCTGTATGTGAGCGGCACGCTGGGCGATGCGCGGCTGGCGCTGGAGGCCCTGCGCAGCACCCTGCAGCTGCCCGCCGAGGCACTGGCGCAAGCCCGCACCCGCCTGGAGCAGCCCACGCCCCGGGTGGCGCTGGGCCAGGCCTTGCGCGGCGTGGCGAGCGCCGCGATCGACGTGAGCGACGGGCTGCTGGGCGACCTGCGCCATATCCTCACGGCCTCCCGCGTCGGTGCCACCATCCACACCGAACTCGCTATGGATTTGGCCGCTGCCGGCTCACGTCTGGCCGTGGAGAGGGCCGCTATTTCCCAAGAAAAACAGCTTGAATTCGTGCTCTCGGGCGGCGACGATTACGAATTGGCCTTCACGGCGCCCATGTCCGCCCGTGATGCCGTGCGGGCCGCCTCGCAGCTGGCACAAACGCCGGTCACACGCATTGGCAGTATCGAGAGCGAGACCGGCTTGCGGCTGGTCGATGCCCAGGGGCAGTTCATGCCCGGCGGGTTCTCGTCATTCGACCACTTTGCCTGACACGGCAGCAGCCATTATTTGCGCCCCCATAGCTGCCGCCTGACTCTCCGGGGCAGCAAGCAGGCGCTACCGCGCCCCCCGCCCCGCCTCGCCTCACCTCACAGTTACTTCACCTCCACCAGCGCACGAATGTCCAGCAGGGTCAGCTCGTTGTCATCGGGCTTGCCGATCACACGGCCTGACGAGTACGGGAAGTTGTTGTCATTGACCAGCACAATGTGCGTGGCATCGACAATCGCCAGCCCTTCGGGGCCCAGGTGCGGCAGCACAAAATTGGCTTCATTCGGACCCAGGCGGGCAAGCCGATTCGGGTTGGCGATACGGGTCAGGTCAATGTAGGCGACCTTGCGCACCAAGCCGTCGGCATCCACAGCCGACAAATCAATCTTGTAAACACGCTTGAAACGTGCCGGGCGGGTAAAGCAGTCGGTGCGCGCTTCGTTGGGGCAAGCCGGCGCCTGGCCTTCGGTGGCATCGTCGCGCTCAATCACCAGGCCGGTCGTGGCGTCCAGCATCTGGAAATCAGCGGCGACGTTGCCCACTTCTTCCAGCAGGTATTTCCACTGCTTGCCGGTGTAGCGGCGCGAGGCCACATCGACTTCATTGATGCGTACATAGGTTTTGTCGCCCAGCTTCTCCACGCCCCTGGTGGCCGCATCGAACAGCGGGCCTTCAAACATCGGGTAGAGCTTGCTGCCATCGGGCGACTTGGCCATGGCTTCAAAACCATTGGAGCGGCGCACTTCAAACAATGCCTCGCCGGGCAGGTTGGGTAGGCGGCCCTGCATGTAGTGATCAGGGGAAGCCAGCAGCTTGCCATTGACGACCGTCTCGATCACACCCAGCACGCGGCCCTGAAAGTCGGTGCGCAGGATGTAGGGACCGAACTCGTCGCCAATCCACCATTCATTGCCCACCACCTGGATCGACTCGGGGTCGAAATCGATGCCGGTGAGGTAGCGGCGCTGCGTGTTTTCGTTCTGGATGTGAAAGGGCACGCGTTTATGGGGGTCGCTCAAAAAGATGGTGCCGCGGCGCACCACTTGACCCTTGCTCCAGTTCACCGACATCCGGTGCACCATCAGCAGCGCATCCTGCGAATTGACCTTGTTGCCAAAACCGTTGTCGGTCAGCACCAGAAATTCACCCTTCCCCACCGACACGATGCCGGAAAAGCCCTGCACCGACTGGCCTTTCATCGGCAGCGTGCCGCCCGAGGTGCGCGGGTATTTGGCATCCCCCACAAAGGTGTTGGCCGCCTCAGAGCCCAGTTGCTCGTTGCGCTGGCGCCTGGCATTGGCGAATTTGCCGGCCGTGGCAAAAAAAGCACCGGCATCGCCCGGCGCTTTCACGGCGCCGGTGGCGGGGAGGGTGGCATGGCCCGCCAGGACGGCCTCCACCGCTGGCGCCGGCGCAAGCTCGGCACGGCTGCCGCCCGAGGCCAGGCACAGTGCACAGGCGGCCGCAATGGTCAACGCATTCATTTGTTTCAACACCGACATGCTCATCCTCCATTTAGTGGCTGAACTGTGCCGGGTCTGTGTGAAACCGGTATGACAAAAGGGCAACCAGCATCACGCCTGGTGAGGGTCCCGAAAGCAAGGGTTGGTCTTTCAGGCCTCGTGCCGGTGCTCGGGCGCGACGCGACGCAGCAGCCACCAGGCGCTACGGCGCGCAGCTTGCAGCACCCGCACGGCGGCCCGGCCTGTCCCGCTCCAGAATTCCTCGCTCGCCTGGCGCCGCAACTGCCGAGCCTGAAGTTTGGCCGCATCCATCAGGCGGCCGTATTCGGCTGGATTGATCTTGCTGTTCATGACGCTTCCTTTCGTTGCGATGGGGATGAAGCCACTTTAGGCAAGGGCTGCCACGCCGGAAACGGCAGGTGGCGCAAATGGGTTTTGCATCCACTGCAAAGCCGCTGGAAGCGTGCTGGTTACCATTGGCCCATGCGCCACCTCGACTTCGACGACATGCACCTGTTCGCCCGCGTGGCCGAGCTGGGCACGCTCTCGGCCGTGGCGCGCGAGCGCGAAGTGCCAGTCAGCCAGGTCTCGCGCACCTTGGCGCGCATTGAAAAAGCCTGCGGCGCGCGGCTGATCCACCGCTCCACCCACGGCCTGGCGCCCACGGCCGAGGGTGAAACTTTTTTGCAGTACTGCCGCCGCATGATGGGCACGCTCGACGAGCTGGAAGGCGAATTTGCCCAGCAGACCCGGCAAGCCAGCGGCTGGGTGCGCGTGGCCGCCAGCACCGTGATCGCCGAATACCTGCTGGTGCCCAGCCTCGCAAGCCTGCACCAGTGCCACCCGCGGCTGTGCGTGGAATTCCAGGTGGAAGACCGGCTGGTGGACATGGCGCACGACGGCATCGATATCGCCATCCGCACCGGTGTGCCACCCACTGACACCGTGGTAGCGCGGCAAATCGGCGCGCTGGGCCGCCGGCTGTATGCCACGCCGGGCTACCTGCAGGCGCATGGCACGCCCAGGCATCCCGACGAGCTGCGCCGCCACAAGCTGATCACGAACAGCGCCGTGCCCATGCTCAATCGCTGGCCGTTCCAGAGCAAGGGCCAATCCAGCATGATCGCGGCCGAAGCCTGCTGGCGCTCGGACAGCACGGGCATCACCACCAAGCTCGCCCTGCATGGCCTGGGCATCTCGCGCATGGCCACCCTGGTGGCCGAGCCACTGGTGCGCCAGGGCCTGCTGGTGCCGGTGCTGGCGGACTTCGTCGATGACCAGCCCAGCCCCGTTTACGCGGTTACGCTTACCAGCCGCCACCGCCTGCCCAAAATCAGGGCCTGCATCGACCATTGGACCGAATGGTTTGAAAAAACCAGAACTACCCCATGACCACCATGAGCGATTCCCCCCCTCCGCCAGAGCCCCTCAACCCGCCCGGAACCCGGCCCAACGCCCGGTTTCTGCTGGCGCATCCGGCGCATTTCATCGCCCTGGGTTTTGGCTCTGGCCTCAGCCCGGTGGCACCCGGCACGGCCGGCACCCTGTGGGCCTGGCTGTCATTTCTGGTGCTGCAGCACTGGCTGGCGCCGGCAGAGATGGGCTGGCTGATTGCCGCCTCTGCGCTGGTGGGCTGGTGGGCCTGTACCGTCACGGCAAAAAACATGCGGGTGCTGGACCCCGGCAGCATCGTCTGGGACGAAGTGGTGGCTTTCTGGCTGGTGCTGTGGCTGGTGATGCCTGCGGGCTTCTGGGGCCAGCTGGTGGCATTTGGCCTGTTCCGTTTTTTTGATGCGGTCAAGCCGGGGCCCGTGGCCTGGGCCGACCGGCACTTCAAGGGCCTGGGTGCCCGTGGCGGCTTTGGCATCCTGTTCGACGACATCGTCGCCGCGTTCTGCACCCTGCTGGTGATCGCCCTCTGGAGAATCTGGTGAGCACTCAATTGCCATCCATGGGCGAGCGATCTACCCCGGAACTTGTTGGGCTGGTGGCTGATTTTCTTCAGAAAAAACAATGGATGATGGCCACCGCCGAAAGCTGCACCGGCGGCATGATCTCTGCCGCCTGCACGGATCTTTCCGGCTCCAGCAACTGGTTTGAACGCGGCTTTGTGACCTATTCCGACGCCGCCAAGACCGAGTTGCTCGGGGTGGACGCTGCGCTCATCAAGAAACACGGCGCCGTCAGCGAGGCAGTGGCCTGCGCCATGGCCACGGGGGCCCTGAGCCGTTCGCCGGCGCAGGTGTCGGTTGCCGTCACCGGCGTGGCCGGTCCGACGGGCGGTAGTGCGGCCAAGCCGGTGGGTACGGTATGGTTTGGTTTTGCGCTGCCGGGCCAGGTGGTTTCAGAAGTCCGGCGTTTTGACGGAGACCGGGCCGCCGTGCGGGCAGCCACGGTACGGCATGCGCTGCAGCGTCTGGTGGAGTTATTGCAACCCACCCCCTGACAGGCGCGGCGCAGAGGGACACAACTCGCGGGCAACGCCGAGGCGGTGGCGGTCGCGCTCCGGTGCAGGCCCGGTGCGGCCAAGAAAATGACCAGAGACCCGTCAGTCATCCAAGGAGTCGCATGCACCCGAACCAGAGCCAGCTTGAAAGCTTCTATGCAGCCTTTGCCCGCCTCGACGCGGAGGCCATGGCCGCCTGTTATGCGCCGGATGCGCAATTTGACGACGAGGTGTTTTCCCTGCGCGGCCACCCACAGGTCACCGGAATGTGGCGCATGCTCTGTGACGTGACCCGGGCCAAGGGGGCAGATGTCTGGAAGCTGGCGTACAGTGGCATTGAAGCCGATGCGCGCAGCGGCAAGGCCCACTGGGAGGCCGACTACCGTTTCAGCACAACGGGGCGTATGGTGCACAACATGATCGACGGGGTATTTGAATTCAATGAGCAGGGCCTGATCACCCGTCACCGCGACCGCTTTGATTTCTGGGCCTGGTCGCGCCAGGCCCTGGGCCTGCCCGGCCTGCTGCTGGGCTGGACACCGTTTTTGCGACAAAAAGTCAGGGCGCAGGCGGCGGCAAATCTGCAAAAATACCTGACATCACACGGGAGTTGAATAATGACCTGGTTTGACGGCTTTGAGTCGCGCAGCTTCGAGGTCAATGGGGCCTCCATCCAAACGCGCTTTTCCAAAGTGGCGCTCGGCGATGCGCCGCGCCCGGCCCTGCTGCTGATCCACGGCTTCCCGCAGTCGCATGTGATGTGGCACCGGGTCGCGGAGCGCCTCGCCCAGCACTACTTCCTGGTGATGCCCGACCTGCGCGGCTATGGCGACTCATCCAAAACACCGGGCCTGCCGGACCACAGCAACTACAGCAAGCGCAACATGGCCCACGACATGGTGGCGGTGATGAGCGCCCTCGGTGTGGACCGCTTTTTTCTGTGCGGCCACGACCGCGGCGCGCGGGTGTCACACCGGCTGGCGCTGGACCATGCAGCCCGCGTGATAAAACTCTGCGTCATCGACGTTGCCCCGACGCTGGACATGTACGAGGGGCGCGGCATGACCGAGCCCTACATGGCGTTTGCCCAGGCCTACTACCACTGGTTTCACATGCTGCAGCCGGCCCCGCTGCCGGAAATCATGATGGGCGCCAACCACCTGGAGACGGCCAAAGCCTATCTGCATGCCAAACTGGGCGGCTGGGGCAGCTCCGGACTCGGCTACATAGAACCGCAGGCGCTGGCCGAGTACGAGCGGTGCTTCTGCAATGCCGAAGCACTGCACACGGCCTGCGAAGACTACCGCGCGAGCGCCCGCATCGACCTGGAGCACGACCGTGAAAGCCGCGCGCACGGCCTCAAGGTGGGCTGCGACATGCTAGTGCTCAGCGGTGAGCGCGGCGTGGTGCACCGGCTCTTCAACCCGATGGCGTTGTGGCAGGAACAATGCAGCGGCATCGTGGCGGGGCATACCATGCCGGCGGGGCATTTCATTCCCGAAGAGCAGCCCCAGGCGGTGGCGCAGGCCCTGCTGGAGTTCTTTGCTTTGCCTGAGCTGGATCGGGTTTGAACATGGCTCGCTACACCGCAGAAGTTTTATGGCTGCGCAACGACGGCGACTTTCTGGGCAACCACTACAGCCGCCGCCATTTGCTGCTGTTTGACGGTGGCCTGCAGGTGCCGGGCTCCTCGTCGCCGCACGTGGTGCCGCTGCCGATGTCGGATGCGTCGGCGCTGGATCCCGAGGAAGCCTTTGTGGCCTCGCTGTCCAGCTGCCACATGCTCTGGTTTTTGTCGATTGCCGCGAAACGAAAGTTTTGCGTCGACCGCTACTTCGACGCGGCCACCGGCGTCATGGAAAGAAATGCCGACGGGAAGATGGCCATGACCGTCGTCACGCTGAAGCCCGATGTTGCGTTTTCGGGCGAGCGCCTGCCCACACGCGAAGAGCTGGACAAGCTGCACCACGAGGCGCATGAGGCCTGCTTCATTGCCAACTCGGTCAAGACCGAGGTGCGCTGCGAGCCGGTCTACCCCGGTTAGCCTGATTTGCTCCTTCACCCATTGGGGGAAGGCTGGGATGGGGGCTAGCAGCGCGTGATTTGCTAGCTGATGGAACCCGCTTGAATTCCTGAGAAACAGAGCCAAGAGGCCGGTCTTTGTTGAAGAGAGCAGGTGCCCTTCACGACCAAGCCGGGGGGAGCCCGGCGGCTCGTCACTTTATTTTGTTTCGCCAAAATAAAGTAACCAAACAAAAGGCGACCCTGCTGTCTGCGTCCCTCCGCTTCGCTGCGGGCAGCCTGCGGTGCTCGGTCCAGGCGGGGTCTCGCTCAACTCGCTGCGCTCAAACAATCGCGATCCCTGATCCGCCTGGCCCTGCGCTCCTCGGCGCAGACAGAAGGGGTGGACCAGAAACACCAAACAGCCAAATACCAGAACCCGAATACCTAAAACCACAAGGACACGCCACGGCGTGTCCTTGTTGGTCTTGGTATTTTCTTTGTGTATTCGGTATTGCTGTCTGTTCCCCACCCGTGTGGCTGGGCCGAGCAGCGCAGATGCAGGCGGGATCAGGGCCGCAGTTGTTTGAGCGAAGTGCAACGTAGCGAGTTCTGCGGACCCCCGCCGGAGTCGAGCAGCGCAGGTTGCCCGTAGCGCAGCGAAGGGACCCAGACTTCGGGTCGCCTTCTCTTTGCTTACTTTTCTCTTGGCGACGCAAGAGAAAGTAAGTCGCCCGCCGGGGCGAGTCCCGGCATGCTCGCCAAGAACATGGCGCTCAAATCTATGAAGGCTTCGACAAGTTCCTAGCAGACGCCTAATTCAAACGTTGAGCGGCGCTGTCTTGCTTGAAAGGTCAAAAAACTCTTTTGACCATCAAATCAACCACAAGCCCTCTAGATGCGATCACCATCCGCTACAAAGTCAGAAGCACTCAGCCCCGCTCTTCAGGCTCTCACCATCACCCCGCGCCATGGCACTTCTTGTATTTCTTCCCGCTACCGCAGTAGCAAAGATCATTGCGTCCAGGCGTGACCTCCTTGCGCACCGTCTCCACCTTGGGGCCCAAGGTCTGCCACAGCTCACGCAGGTCATACACCGCCCAGATCGCCTCGCCAAACGCATTGAGCCGGGCAATGCTGGTGCTGGGCGCGCCGTCTTCGCTCAGGGGTGACACTTCCGGTGCGGCCTCGTCGTCTTCGGTCATGGCCACCACGGCCTGCAGGGCGCCGTCCAGCCATTTGGCGGCGTCCTTGTCGCGCGGTGCGGCCCATTCCTCGGGCCAGCTTTCCACGGCAAACATGAAACCCAGTGCCCAGACCTGGGCAAACGCGGGCAGCTCTTCGCCCTTGAAGGCGGCTCGCTCCTCGGGCGGCATGTCGGCCACGGCACCCCGAACGTCCATCACTTCAGGGTGGTAGCAGTTGTCGTCTTCGAGCGAGTCCACTTCCGAATCAAGCGCCGTGGCCACTTCGTTCCAGCGCTGGTTCCAGAGCGTGAGAAAGCGTTCGCGTTGCGCCTCGTTGGCAAATGAGCCGCCTTCGGCGTCGGGCGCTTCGCCCTCGGCCGGCGTGGCCAGCAACACCGGCAGGTATTCATCTGCGTCAATCGGGCGGCGCGAACAAATCACCGCGGCCATGAAGCCTTCACAAAACTCCCACTGCGGTGTTTCGTCATAGCGGGTGCGCAGGTCATCCAGGATGGTGTCGAGTTCGTCAAACGCCTCGGTTTCCATCCAGGGCGTGGCGGGCGACGAGGAAACAGGCGTTGTGGAGGCAGGGGATGCGGAGGGGGTCTTCATGAAAAAATCCTGAACTAGATGGGGCTCTTATGACGCAAAGTGTATCTGCCGCGTCGCGGTGGGTATCGCGAATTGCGTCCTTATCTTTGGCTGGAATCCGATTGATCTTGAGTCTCTGCGTGCAGGAAACTGGCATCGGACCCATCTTACTTAACAACTTGACATGTACGTATTTTGTACGGAAAATAACCAAACACTTCACAAACCCATGCCCCATGAATGCATCCACCCGAGCCGAACGCATTGAAATACGCGCCACGGCAGAACTCAAAGCCGCGCTGGAGAAAGCAGCCCAGCTGCAGGACCAGTCCCTGAGCGCTTTTGTGTTGAACGCGTCGCGTGATGCAGCCACACGCGTGTTGGGTGATCAAACCCGATTCACGCTGACCGAGCGTCAAATGAAGGCTCTCAACCAGGCACTGGATGCCCCGGCTCGGGAGTTGCCTGGGCTCAAACGGCTGTTTGCCAAGCCCGGCGTATTTGCTTGATGCCAGGGCCATCCGCGCAGGCCCTGGTCTTCAGCCAGCCCGAGCTGCTCACGGCAGAGCACGACACCCAGGCTTTTGATTGCGGCGCGGCGGCACTCAATCAGTTTTTGCAACGCTACGCACTGGCCAACCAGGCCAACGGCAGCGCCCGAACGTTTGTCACCGTGGCACAGGGACAGGTGTTTGGCTACTACAGCCTGGCGGCCGCATCGGTTGAACATACGGCAGTTCCGCAACGCGTGAGCAAGGGCTTGGCGCGCCATCCCATTCCCATGCTGCTGCTGGCACGGCTGGCGGTGGATGCACGTACGCAAGGCCAAGGCGTGGGACGCAGCCTGCTGCAAAGTGCGTTATTGAAATACCTGCAGGCCTGCGAAGTCATTGGTTGCCGCGCGCTGATGGTGCATGCCAAGGACGAGGCTGCCGTGCGCTTTTACCAAGGCTACGGTTTTGAGCCTTCGCCAATTGATGCCGCCCATCTGTATTTGCTGACCAAGGATATTCGCAAGACGCTTGCATGAGCTTGCAGCGACAGCGCTGGGGAGTTGGAGCCTGACTCCCTTGGTGATGGGCTCGCAGTTGCGCGTCATACTTCGGATTAAATAGCTGCTTGCGCAAGTACACCGTGGGTCAGAAGCCGTTTTGCCATTGAAGTTACTGCCCTGTCTTTGCTCAACAACTGCGCTTGGTGGCTCACAGCCAAGTCGATAAATTTCTGGTCATCGGGGTCGCTGCAGGTCACGCTGGCTTTGGGGGCGACCTCGGTTATGCGCGCATGCCGGTCAAAGGCGGCCAGCACGTCGTCGGCGCTCAATTGGTAAAACGCCAGGCGCGGCACGATTTGCGGGTAGGCCAGCACACGCGCCAGCTCGTCGCGCATGGC
The DNA here is from genome assembly GCF_056400945.1 of Polaromonas sp. P4_H1. Taxonomy (NCBI): domain Bacteria; kingdom Pseudomonadati; phylum Pseudomonadota; class Betaproteobacteria; order Burkholderiales; family Comamonadaceae; genus Polaromonas; species Polaromonas sp. P4_H1. The sequence goes on from NZ_JBFUKG010000001.1 coordinate 48,117, forward strand.
TTGCGTGGCCAGCCAGTCGAGCTCGCCGGCTTCCAGCGCCTGCCTGACCGGAAGCGCCGCCGCGTCGTTGAAGACAAACACATCGAGAACGATGTTGGTGTCCAGGACGATGGGTTGAGTGCTCATGCGCTGAAGGCCATGGCGTGCCTGCAGGCAAGCCGGTGATGCACCACCCTCACCCCTGCCCTCTCCCGGTGGGAGAGGGAGCAAGACCGGGAGTGGATGTAGATGCAGGTGCGGGCTTGCCGCGCGCCGAGCCGGCCACCATGTCAAAGCGGAACAGCCGGCATTCGATCGGGCCATTCCACATGGGCACGCGGCGCGATTCCTTCAGGCGCATCTTGCCGGGCAACTTCAGGTCGGGCGTGAGCACATGGGCCGTCCAACCGGCGTAGTTCTTCTTCCAGTGCGTGGCCAACCGGGGAAAGAAGTCGGAGGCTTCTTCGCCGGTTTCCGTCTGTGCCTGCTCGCGCCCCGGGTTGGCCGAACGGTCGCGCGGAGCGTCGGCCAGGCCGGCTTCGGACGCATCGCGCGGCAGCGGCTGGCCAAACTCGTCGATGGCCTGGGTGCCGTCCCAGGAGCCGCTGACGCCATGGCCCTGCTGGCGCCGCTGGTCGCGACCCTGCACGCCGGTGATGCCGGCCACGCCGGCCACGTCAATGCGCTCGCCATAGGGGGGGTTCACCAGCATCACGCCCGACGGCGCGGGCGGCATGCGCTGCAGCGCGTCGCCGCCGCGCAGCTGCACGGCGTTGGCCACGCCCGCGCGCTCGGCATTACGCTCGGCAAAATCCACCATGCGGAACGACACATCGCTGCCAAACACCGGTGCCGTCGGCTCCGTGATGGCCGCCTCGGCCTGGTCGAGCAGTCCCTCCCACACGTGAGCCTGGAAGGGCAAATATTTCTGAAAGGCAAAGCGGCGGTTGATGCCGGGCGCGATGTTGCAGGCAATCTGCGCCGCCTCGATCACGATGGTGCCGGAGCCGCAGCACGGGTCGTACAGCGGCACGCCCTCTTTGCACTGCTGGTCCCAGCCGCTGGCGGCAATCATGGCGGCGGCCAGTGTTTCCTTCAGGGGGGCGTCTCCCTTGTCTTCGCGCCAGCCGCGCTTGAAGAGCGGCTCGCCCGAGGTGTCGATATAGATGGTCGCCGTGTCGGTCGTCAGGTGCACATACACGCGTACGTCGGGCCAACGCGTGTCCACATCGGGGCGCACCTCGTACTTGGCACGGAAGCGGTCGGCAATGGCGTCCTTGACCTTGAGCGCCGCAAAGTTCAGGCTGGTCAGCGGGCTGTGCTGCGCGGTGATCTCGACCTTGAAGGTCTGCTTGGGCGTGAACCAGATTTCCCACGCAACGCTGGCTGCCGCGTTGTAGAGGTCCTGCTCGCTGCGGTACTGGTTGTGCTGCAGCTCGATCAGCACCCGCTGGGCCAGGCGGCTGTGCAGGTTGAGTTGCAGGGCATCACGCCAGGAGCCCTGCAACTGCACGCCGGCGCGCCAGGCCTTGCCTTCGATGCCGGTGATGCGTTTGACCTCGCTGGCCAGCAAGGCCTCGACGCCGGCGGCGCAGGGTAAAAAGAGTTGAAGTTGGTTCATGAATGAAGACTCACGGCTGGCTGGGTGACGGTTCTTTTTCAAGCAGGGGCCGCGGAACCGGCTTTGCCGGGCCGCAGGCGCAGCGGCCCCCTCGGGGGGCAGGGAGCCACACGCAGTGGGCGACCGTGGGGGCTACTTTCAAAGCGACTTTCGCAGGTTGGCAGGCGCGATGCGCAAAGCCTCGCGGTACTTGGCCACGGTGCGGCGCGCGCATTCAATGCCCTGCTCCTTGAGCATTTCGGAAATCTGGTTGTCGCTGAGCGGCTTTTTCAGGCTCTCGGACGAGACAAACTGCTTGATGAGGGCGCGCACCGCCGTGCTGGACGCGTTGCCACCGGTCTCGGTGCCCAGCGCCGAGCCAAAAAAGTACTTGAGCTCGAAGGTGCCGAACGGCGTGCTCATGTACTTGGCCGTGGTGACGCGCGAGATGGTGGACTCGTGCAGGCCCAGTTCGTCGGCAATTTCGCGCAGCACCAGCGGACGCATGGCCAGCTCGCCGTGGGTGAAGAAATTCTTTTGCCGCTCCACAATCGCACTGCTCACGCGCAGGATGGTGTCAAAGCGCTGCTGGATGTTTTTGATGAACCAGCGTGCCTCCTGCAAGCGCTGCTGCAAGGCCTGCCCGTTCTGGCCCTTGTGCTGCTTCAGCGCATTGGCATAGATGTCGTGCACGCGCAGGCGGGGCATGACCTCGCTGTTGAGGGAGACCTTGAAGCCGCGGCCCGACTTGACGACGATCACGTCGGGCACGATGAGGTTGCGCTCGACGTTGACAAACCGCCGCCCGGGCTTGGGATCCAGCCGGCCGATCACGGCGATGGCGCCCCGGATCACGCTTTCCGGAAATCCGCACAGGTAGGACAGGCGCTTCATATCCCGCTTGGCCAGCAGCTCCATGGGCTGCTTGCACATGGCGATCGCTGCGCGGGTCTCGTCGCAGTCCTTGCAGTCGAGCAGTTGCAGGCCGAGACACTCGGCCAGGTTGCGGGCACCGACGCCGGCGGGCTCCATGTGCTGCAGCAGCTTCAGGGCCATGGCAAAGTGCTGTTCCAGCTCTTCCGCCTGCTCAAGGTCGTCGCCCGCCAGACCGGCGGCCAGTGACGCGAGACTGTCTTCGAGGTAGCCGTCGTCATTGAGCGACTCGATCAGGAAATGCAACGCCGCCTGGTCTTCCTCCGACAGGCGCAGGCTGAGCGACTGGCGGTGCAAATGGTCCTGCAGCGACTCATGGCTGCGGGCCAGGTCGGAAGCCTCGGCCTCGCTGTCGTCCGCATTATTGTTTTTGCGGGCCGGCGCGTCGCCGCCCCATTCGCTGTCGTCAGGCGAGGACTCCACCGAGCCGTCGCCCTCCCAGCTTTCCTCCAGCTTGGCCTCGGAACTGACCTCGGGCCCTGTATCTACATCATTTTGGCTTGCAGCTTTTGATTCATCAGGGCTTCCTGCTATTGAATCACCAGCAAACTCAAATTCCCGGCTATCCTGGCTGACCGGTGTGTCGGCATTCTCCAGGCCAAATTCCTCGCGCGGTGCGGCTTCTTCCGACACTTCCAGGAACGGATTTTCATCGAGCATCTGCTCGACTTCCTGGCTCAGCTCAAGGGTGGACAGCTGCAGCAGGCGGATCGACTGCTGCAGTTGCGGCGTCAGCGCCAGGTGCTGCGAGACCCTGAGGGAAAGGCCTTGTTTCATGACATCCCTAAGCGCACGACAAAGCGAGTTGGGATGTATTAACCAAGCGGGGGCCGCGCAACCGGCTTTGCCGGGGCGCAGGCGCCGCCCCCTGCAGGGGGGAGGGAGCTACACGCAGTGAGCGACAACGGGGGGGAGCCATCACATTCTGAAGTGTTCACCGAGATAAACGCGGCGTACATCGGCATTGTTCACAATCTCGGAAGGGGTGCCGGTCGCCAGCACGTGGCCGTCACTGATGATGTAGGCATGGTCGCAAATGCCCAGCGTTTCGCGGACATTGTGGTCGGTGATCAGCACGCCAATGCCGCGCGACTTCAGGAAACCGATGATGCGCTGGATTTCGATCACGGCGATCGGGTCAATGCCGGCAAAAGGCTCGTCGAGCAGGATGAACCGCGGCTGCGTCGCCAGGGCGCGCGCAATCTCGACGCGGCGGCGCTCGCCCCCTGACAGCGCCGGCGCCGGCGAGTCACGCAGATGATCGACCCGCAAATCCTGCAGCAGCGCTTCGAGCCGCTTTTCAAGGTCTGCGCGGCCCAGCGGCTTGCCGCTGGCGTCCAGCTGCAGTTCCAGCACGGCGCGCACATTTTCTTCCACGGTGAGCTTGCGGAAAATCGACGCTTCCTGCGGCAGGTAGCTCAACCCGAGGCGGGCGCGCAGGTGAATCGGCATGTGCTCGACCGACTGGCCGTCGATGGAGATCTCGCCCGCATCGGCACGCACCAGCCCCACGATCATGTAGAACGACGTGGTTTTTCCCGCGCCATTGGGGCCCAGCAGGCCCACCACCTCGCCTTTTTGCACGGACAGCGAGACATCCTGCACCACCTTGCGGCTGCCATAGGATTTCTGCAGCCCCTGGGCCACCAGACGGCTCGGCGGTGCGGTGCTGGCCGCCGGAGTATTGGCTGCCGGGGTATTGACCGACGATGTGTCAGTCACCGCATCCACGGGTTGATTGTCCGTTCTGTCCATTTTTCGGCTTTCCGTCATGGCCCCAGCGTGGTGCCGGGACGCAAACGGAGCGCGGGTCCGGCCGGCGGCTGCGGTGCCGATGCGGCGCCGCGCGGCGACAGCATGGCGCGAATCCGCCCCGTGGGATTGGTGGCCGTGCGGTTTTGCGCGCCCCCATCCACAGTGAACACATCGGTGTTGTTGTCATAAACAATCAGGGAGCCGGTCGTTTCATCGACCAGGGTCGCGCCGTTGTAGCGCCGCACCACGGCCTGCTTGATGAATTTGACGGTGTCGGCACGGCTGTCGTATTCGATCCGCTCGCCTTCCCCTTCGATGTACTCGTCCACGCCATCGCGCTTTTTCCGGTAAAAGGCCAGCTTGCCCGGCGCCGCCACGGCCAGGGCCTGCTGGTAGCCCTGGGGATCCTGGCTGACATCCACCCGTTCGCCCCGGACAATGGTGGTGCCCTTGGTGATCACCACATTGCCGGTGAACACGCTGGTTTGTTTCAGGTCGTCGTAACGCAGGGCATCGGCCTCCGCATTCATCGGCTTGTCGCGGTCAGCCCGCTCGGCCGCGGCGGGAAACACGGCCCCGGCCGCCAGTGCGGCCAGCACGATCAAGGGAAAAATGGGGTGTTTCATAAAGGCACGAATCTTGCTGCTTGTTTTGAGTGATTGTAGCCATGCCAGCTCCGGGAATGGCGGCCAGGGCCAAATTGGGCCCATAAAAAAACCCGCCACGGGTGGGCGGGTTTTCGGGCCAACGCCGGGCGCCGGCGTGTGACTTGCCGACTTGCCGCGCGCTTATTTGGCCTTGCGCGATTGCGCGATCAGGTAATCGGTGACCTGCAGGGCCCTGTCCATGTTCTGGGCCAGCTGGCCAGACGTGTAGTAACGCCCGCCGACGCCCAGGGCCGGCACGCCGTCGACCGCGTAGGTGTCCTGCAACTGGGTGGCCTTGCGCGCCTTGGTGCTGACGGAAAACGAGTTGTACAGCTCGACAAACTTGGCCTTGTTCAGGCCCTGCTTCTCCGCCCAGGCCGCCACCTGATCCGCCGTGTTCAGCGCCTGACGCTCGATATGGATCGCATTGAACACCTTTTTGTGCAGCTCATTGAGCTTGTCCATGGCTTCCAGCACATAAAAAAGACGCTGCTGCGGCTCAAAATCGGGACGAAAGGCTACCGGCACGCGCCTGACGGTCACGTCTTTGGGCGCTTTCTGGATCCAGGCCTCGAGTTGCGGCTCAAAGGCGTTGCAATGCGGGCAGCTGTACCAGAAGAATTCCACCACTTCGACCTGGCCGGCAGGCACGTCGGTGGGAGCGGGTTTGCCCAGCGTCAAATAATCCGTTCCCTCCTTGAAGGCGCGGGCCTGAGCCTGCGCGGCTGTGGGCAGCGCAACGCCTCCCCAAGTGGCGGCGGCTGCCACGGTAGCGGCTGAAAGCGAAAACTCACGTCGTTGCATCAATTTTTCTCCTGGTTTCCTGGTCTGTGGGTCTGTGTGGGGGTATTTTGCAAAGCGGCCACTTACTTATTCAGTGAAAAAAACAAGCCGGCCGGCCGTTTCGTACAGGGGTTGGTACACCCCGGCCCATAAAAGTTCACCACACTCTAGCGCTGCACCCTGACGAGGGCTGTTTCTATCGAGTTGCCGTCCAGCCGCTCCTTGACCTTGTCGGCGTCTTCTTTTCTGTCAAAGGGGCCGACGCGCACGCGGTACACCGTTCGGCCCGACTGTTCGCGCTCACTCACCTTGGCTTGCACGCCCAGCAGCATGAGCTTGGCGCGCTGCTGCTCCGCGTCTTCCGGCGTACGGAATGCGCCAGCCTGGACAAAATAACTGAACGGGTCAACGCCCGAAACGGCGGGCGCGGCGTCCGCCCTGGCCTTGGCGAGATCGCCCAGCGGATCCGCGGAGGTGGCGGGCTTCGCCGGGGGCGCGGGAGCTGCCTTGGGCGCGGTCGCCGTGGCGGGGGCCGGCACAGTGCCCACTTCGCCGGAAGTGCCGGAAGCGCTGGAAGCAGAAGGGAGCGGCTTCACAGGCGTTTTGCCCGCCAGCGGGGCATTCGGGTTCCAGTCCCGGTTCTTTTTGGCTTCCGCGGCGTCGCTGTCGGGATTGCGCGACTGGCTCTTGTTCATGAAAGGCACCGGCACCTTGGTGATGTAGACCGCCACGGCCAGCGCGGCGCCCAGGCCGATCAGCGCGCCAATAACCAGACCCAGCAGGGTTCCGCCTCGTTGTTTTCTCATACCTTGCCCAATTTTCTTGCCTGCCTCTGAATCCCGCTCTGAATTTCGCTTTGAATTCCGCTGTGTGTGCTTCATGGTTGCCTACATTTTGTGGGGCGCACTGACGCCCAGCACCTTGAGGCCATTGTGCAATACCTGCGCCGTCGCGGCGACCAGCGCCAGGCGTGCCAGCTTGACGGCTTCGTCGTCCACCAGAATCCGCTCGACGTCGTAATAGCTGTGGTAGCAGGCGGCCAGCTCGCGCAGGTAAAAGGCCACGTCGTGCGGCGCCAGACCGGCGGCCGCATTGCTGAGCATGTCGGGGTATTTGGCCAGCAGCAGCATCAGGGCCTGGGCCTGCGGGCTGACCAGTGCCGACAGGTCCACGCTTTTCAGCTGGCTCTGATCGCCGCTCTGCGCGGCCCAAGTGCCGAGAATCGAGCATATGCGCGCATGGGCGTATTGCACGTAGTACACCGGGTTTTCATTGTTTTTGGCCAGAGCCAGGTCAATGTCAAAGACGTACTCGGTGTCGGGTTTGCGGCTGAGCAAAAAGAAGCGCACGGCGTCCGCGCTGGTCCATTCGATCAGGTCGCGCAGCGTGACATAGCTGCCGGCGCGCTTGGAGATCTTCACCTCTTCGCCATGGCGCACGACGCGCACCATGGTGTGCAGCACGTAGTCGGGGTAGCCCTGCGGAATGCCGGCGCTGGCGGCCTGCAGCCCGGCGCGCACGCGGGCAATCGTGCCGTGGTGGTCCATGCCCTGAATGTTGATGGCCTTGCTGAAACCGCGCTCCCATTTGGCCAGGTGGTAGGCCACGTCCGGCACAAAGTAGGTGTAGCTGCCGTCGCCCTTTTTCATCACGCGGTCTTTGTCGTCGCCGTAGTCGGTCGACTTGAGCCACAGCGCGCCGTCCTGCTCGTAGGTTTTACCGGCGTCCTTGAGCTTTTGCACCGCGCTGTCGACACGGCCCGAGCTGTACAGGCTGGACTCCAGGTAATAGTTGTCAAACCTGACCGAGAAGGCCCGCAGGTCCAGGTCCTGCTCATGGCGCAGGTATGCCACGGCAAACTGGCGGATCGCGTCCAGGTCTTCGACGTCACCGCTGGCGGTGAACTCCCGATCGTCGGATTTGACGGTCTTTTTGGCCAGAAAGTCATTGGCGATGTCGCCAATGTAGTCACCGTTGTAGGCGGGCTCGGGCCAGCCGGCATCGCCCGGCTTGAGGCCTTTGGCGCGCGCCTGCGTGCTAGTGGCCAGGGTCTGGATCTGCACGCCGGCGTCGTTGTAATAAAACTCGCGCCACACATCCCAGCCCTGCGTGTCAAACAGGTTGCAAATCGCATCGCCCAGCGCCGCCTGGCGGCCGTGGCCCACATGCAGCGGCCCGGTCGGGTTGGCCGAGACGAACTCCACAATCATGCGGTGCGGGCTGTCGGCCAATTGCATGCCGTACTGGTCTGCCCCTTGCAACACTTCCCGCACCACTTGCTGCTTGGCTTCGGGCTTGAGCCGGATATTGAGAAAACCCGGGCCGGCAATTTCGATCGCGTCCACCCAGCGCGCAAACGCGGGCGCCTGGAGCAGCAGCCCGCGCAGGTTTTCCGCCACCTGGCGGGGGTTGAGCTTGAGCGGTTTGGCCAGCTGCATGGCCGCGGTGGAGGCAAAGTCGCCATGGGCCGCCACCTTGGGCGACTCGAAGGCGGCCGCCACGGTACTGTCAGGCGCCATGGTTTTGAGGGCCTGGCCCAGGGCGTCCAGCAAGTCTTGTTTGATTTGAAGCATGGAGAGATTTTAGGGGCGTGGGCCCCGCGCTTCTGGCCAGCGCCTGGGCAATATGCGAGAATCTGCTTTCATTCAAGAGAGCGCTGTTGCCCTGCAACGGCCGCCGAAGGCGCAATCTCCCATGATCGCTCAGGTCCCCGTATTGAATGAAACATGCCGAATCTGGAGAGAGCTGCAGCGCAACGCTGCCGCCACCGAAGGAGCAAATCCTGGCCGTCAGCCCCGCTGATGCCGGGCTGAATCTCTCAGGTACCAAGGACAGTGGGAGCGGCACCAGCACTGGTGCACGCTGCCGCCCTGAAATTCACGATTGATTTCATAGCTGCCTGCGCGCATCCGTGCTGGCCTGTTGCCTTCTTTTCCTTGGGAATCTCATCATGAAAGTTACCGTATTGGGCGCCGGCGTGACCGGCATCACCTCCGCCTGGTTTTTGCGCCAGGCCGGCCACGAGGTCACCGTGGTCGACCGCCAGCCCGGCGCCGGCCTGGAAACCAGCTTTGCCAACGGCGGGCAGATTTCGGTCAGCCACGCCGAACCCTGGGCCAACCCGGGCGCGCCCCTGAAAGTGCTGAAGTGGCTGATGCGCGAAGACGCGCCTCTGCTGTTTCGCCTGCGCCCCGACCTGAACCAGTGGCTCTGGGGCCTGGACTTTTTGCGCCAGTGCACGCCGGGCCGCACCCGGCACAACATCAAGCAGATGGTCAACCTGGGGCTGTACAGCCGGGCCACGCTGCAAAAGCTGCGCACCGACACCGGCATCAACTACCAGCAAAAGACCGAGGGCATCCTGCACTTCTACACCAGCGAGCAGGAGTACGCCGATGCGCAGGGCCCGGCCGCGGTGATGCGCGAGCACGGCTGCGAGCTGGATATGAAAACCCCCGATGAATGCGTGGCCATCGAGCCCGCGCTGGCGGCCTGCCGCCCGCAAATCGTCGGCGGCAGCATGACGCCCAGCGACGAATCGGGCGATGCGCATGCCTTCACCCGCCAGCTGGCGGCCCTGTGCGCCGCGCAGGGCGTGGAGTTCCTCTACAACACCCGCATCGTGGGCGCGCGCAAGGAAGGCGATACGCTGCGCAGCGTGCAAATTGCCAGTGCCGAAGGGGTGGTGAGCGAGCTGAAGTCCGACGCCTATGTGATGTGCCTGGGCGCCTACAGCCCGCAGTGGGCCAGACTGCTGGGCCAGACCCTGCGGATTTACCCGGCCAAGGGTTATTCAGTGACGCTGCCGGTCATCAACGAAGCGGCCTCCTACAACGTGTCGCTCACCGACGACGAGTACAAGCTGGTGTTCTCGCGCCTGGGCAACCGCCTGCGCATTGCGGGCACGGCCGAACTGGGGGGCTACAACACCGACCTGAACCTGGTGCGCTGCGAGGCGATTGTGCGGCGCGTGCGCCAGCTCTTTCCCGACATGACCGACGGGCAAAATGCGCAGTACTGGACCGGCCTGCGCCCGGCCACACCATCCAACGTGCCCTACATAGGCGCCTCCAAAACCCGCAACCTGTTCCTCAACACCGGCCATGGCACGCTGGGCTGGACGCACTCCTGCGGCTCGGGCGCGGCGATTGCCGACATCGTCAGCGGACGCGCACCCCAAGTGGACTTTGCCTTCACCAGCCAGGTGCCCGAACGCAAACTGGTGTCGCTGGGCCGGCCCGCAACACAGGCATAAATCGGCTAAGTCGGCTAAATTGGTTGAGTCGGCGGGATTGGCTGCTGCCGGTTTGCGCGGGCGGCGCCAGCGACCGGCAGGCTGTTGAAATTCGCGCGGCGCCACAGGGCCATGCGAATCAGCAGCACTAAGCCGTCGGCCGGATGTGAAATTTCCCGTCCGCCACCAGCGCGTCATCCACCTCGACCACCGACACGCTGCGCACCTGCGCGCCGACCGGTCCGTGCCCCGCCCAGTCGATGATGTTCTGGACTGCCTGGGCTTCGCCGGCCACGGTGGCCTCCACGGAGCCATCAAGGCGGTTGCGCACCCAGCCGGAGAGCCTGAGTGCGTGGGCTTGCTCCGCAAAGGCCGCACGGTAGCCGATGCCCTGGACCAGACCGGCGATGCGCAACTGTTTTGCCATGTCTCATCCCTCTTACTGTTGCTGTTGCTGTTGCTGGATGCGCTGCTGCTTCTTCAGCAGCGTATTTTCCGCCAATGTCGGCCGGCAGGCGACGATCCGTTTCGAATCGAAATTCGGGATGCCCAGTCCGTCGCGCCAGCGCGGGCCTAGGGCCTGTGAACGCTATTTATGCAAATGCGAATGGGGTGAAAACAGCGCCAATCAAGGCGCGCGACGACGCCCAGACCGGGCGTCTGGGCTAGGAGCGCAACGCAGAGTGGCGCTGTTTTCACCCCATTCCCTTCGGGTTGCGATCAAAAAGGCCCTGCGCGGCGTTGCAAAGCCTTGGCGGGGTCTGCCCCGCCTGCGTTTTGCGCCTTGCTCATGGCCTTTTTGACTCGCAACGCATCTTGCATAAATAGCGTTCACAGGCCCTAGTTCAGCAAGACGCGGGCGGCCTCTTTCACCGCGCGCGTGAGGCGCTGGGCCAGCACGGGCTCGCGGGCCCAGTGCTGCCAATAAAGCGCCACGTCGACTGTTTTGCCCGGTAGCACCTCGGCCAGCGGCGGGCGGTGCGCACGGGCGGCCAGATGCTGCTCGGGCACCATGCCCCAGCCCAGGCCCAGCTCCAGCGCCAGTTCAAAGGCGTCCACCGCCGGGACAAAGTGACGCGGATAGAGCGCGTCGCGCAAATTGAAATGCTGCGCCAGGAAGGCATCCTGCAGGGCATCCTTGCGGTTGAAAATAATGGCCGGACTGGCCAGCAGGCGCTGCGCCGCCACCGTTGCCTTGCCGGCGCGCCACTTGTGTACCAGCGCGGGGGCCGCCACGCAGTGGTAGCGCATGATGCCCAGCGGCTCGGCCACGCAGCCCCGCATCGACTGCGCCAGCGTCGTCACGCAGCCCGTCACATCGCCGTTTTTGAGCGCGTCATGCGTATGGTCCTGGTCGTCCACCACGATGTCGAGCAGCAGCCCGTGTTTTTCAAGCGCCGGGGCGACGCCGGCCAGGAACCAGCCGGTCAGCGAGTCGGCATTGACGGCCACGCTCAGGCTTTGCAGCGGCACCGCCTTTGCGCCCGGATGGCGCCCTCCCTGCAGGTGGGCCAGCAGGTCCGCCTCCTGCAGCCTGAGCTGTTTGACATGCGCCAGCAGCGCCTGGCCCGCCGGGGTGGGGTGCAGCTGCTTGCCGCGCACCAGCAGGCGCTGACCCAGGGCGTCCTCCAGCGATTTGATGCGCAGCGACACAGCGGCCAGCGTCAGGCTCAGGGCTTTGGCGGCCGCACCAAAACTGCCGTGCTCGATCACGGCGGCGAGGGCATCGAGTTGGCGGGCGTCGAGCATCGGCGTGGTGTTCCCAGGTTGGTTTTATCAATTATTTATTGACCAATACCAATTTAACTTAAATTGATTTAACTCGCGATGGTTTTCAGGAACACTCCAGGGCTCGTTCCCGCAACAAACAAAGACAAACAAACAGGCCGCACAGAACAGCGCACCAACAGAAAATCACCATGCCAGCCTTCCCGACCCTCCTCTTCCCGGTTTTCCCGGCCCCGGCTTTCGCCGCCGGGCTGGCGCTCAGCCTGTCGCTGATCATGGCCATCGGCCCGCAAAACGCGCATGTGATGCGGATGGGCCTCTTGCGCCAGCACCTGTGGCTGACCATTGCGGTCTGCATCGCGACCGACGTGGTACTGATTGCGGCCGGCGTGCTCGGGCTGGCGCATCTGGGCGGCCTGTCGGACAAACTGCAGGGTGCCATGGTGGGCGCGGGCGCGGCGGTCCTGATCGCCTACGGGGGCCAGGCCATGCAACGCTTTCTCAGGCCAGCCGAAGCTGCGGCAGTCATGGCCACCCCGGGCCAGCCGTTGAACCGGCCCGTCGGCGCAGGCGTGTCACGTGGCCGGGCCATCACGCTGGCGCTCGCCCTGTCGTGGCTCAACCCGCACGCCTGGCTGGACACCGCCGTGTTGATTGGCTCGGCCTCGCTGGCCTACGCGCAACCCGAAAACGCACTGTTTGGCCTGGGCGCCGCGGCGGGCTCACTGCTGTGGTTCACCGCGCTCGGCCTGGCGATGGGGTGGCTGGGCCAGCGGCTCAACTCGTCGCGCCTCTGGCGCGCGCTCGATGGCCTGGTGGCGTTGATGATGTGGGGCACGGCCGGCTGGCTGCTGATCGGCCTGCTTTAGGGCGGCGAACACAAAGCGCCCAAAAACGGACCAAGCGGGGACTAAGCGGGCGAGGCCGCCGCCGAGCGCCAGAAATCCGGCTGGCTGTAATGGTGCTTCAGGAAGTCGATCCAGAGGCGCACGCGCAGCGGCAAGTGCTTGCGTTGCGGGAAGACGGCGTAAATGCCGTTGGGCGGCGCCGCAAACGCTTCCAGCACAGCCACCAGGTGGCCGCTGGCGATTTCCGACTCGACTTCCCAGGTGCTGCGCCAGGCAATGCCGTAGTCGGCCAGGCACCAGTCGTGCAGCACCTGCCCGTCCGAGCAGTCCAGTGGCCCGCCGGGTTTGAGGTGGACCAACTCGCCGTCGATCTGGAAGGCCCAGCCCCGGGTTTGGGACGCGTCGCTGGACAAGGTGAGGCAGTCAAACCGGGCCAGCTCGGCGGGATGCCGCGGCGTGCCGTGGCGCTGGAGGTAACGCGGCGTTGCCACGCACAGGCGCCGGTTGTCGGCCATTCGCACACTGACCAGCGAGGAATCGGGCAGGTCGCCCACGCGCACCGCGCAGTCAAAGCCCTCGCCCGCCAGGTCCACCACGCGGTCGCTCAGGTTCAGCGAAATCGTCACATCCAGATGCTGCTCGCGAAACTTCGTCACCAGCGGCGCCACATGGCGCCGGCCAAAACCGGCAGGCGCCGTGATGCGCAGATGGCCGCTGGCTTTGACGCCACCCGCCGACACACTGGCCTCCGCGTTGGCCAGGTCGGCCAGCAGGCGCTGGCAATCCTCGAGGAAAGCACTGCCTTCATGGGTCAGCGTGATACGCCGCGTGGTGCGCACCAGCAGCTTCACCCCCAGCCGCTCCTCCAGCGCATCCAGCCGCCGACCCATGATGGCCGGTGCCACCCCCTCCGCCTTGGCCGCCGCCGTCAAGCTGCCACGCGCCACCACGGCCACAAACGATTCCAGTTGCTTGAGTTTGTCCATCCCACATTATGTATACAAATGTTCTGAATCAGCTACTTTTTGACATTGATTCCAACAATTTGCACTTTTAAGCTGGCCCACCACCGCTCCTACCCTTTTTGCTGACCGAATCTTGTTCGTCAGCAGGTTTGCAGGGTTTGGCGCGATTTTCGTGGCGGTGGCGCGGGTATCCGTATGGCGCAATCTGATATAAATCAAGCACTTACAAATCTTTACGGGAGGGGCGCCAGATGCACGACGGCCTTGTTCATAAGCCGGTTTTCACTTCCATATCACGTTAGCGCTCATAGGAGGAGTCGCATGGATCTATCTGCAAAATCAGACACTGAAATCTTGTCGGTTGCCAATCCGATCATGGACAACTTGATGGATGCCTCAACCGTCGTCGACTATGACAGGCACATCGTGGACTTCACCGACCGCCTGAAGAGCGTTCTCTCCAAAGAACGTCTCGAGTGGATCTGCAAGGACTACCAGGCCACAAAGGGTTTCTTCGCAGAGCGTGAGTTTGTCGCTACCTTCCGGCGTCCGGACTCTGTCGCTGTCATCTGGAAGCAGCGCTTCACCAAGCAGCCTGGAGACTTCGTGGCAGAGATGGTACTTATCCAACAAGATGGCAAGTATCTTGTTGACCACGTGATGGTCTTCTAGTGAGCGCTAGCATGTCGCTCGACACGGACGCGCAACTACACAAGGCCGCTTCGCGACATGGGTTGCGCGCTGGTCACCTCCGACGTTAAAACTATGCCAACACCTACAACATTTCTCTCCCGGCTTCGAACACTGTTTGTGGTGATGCCTTTCGTCGTCGCAGGAATCGCTCTTGCACAGAGTGACGAAAGTGCTTTGAAAATGGTAAGGGAACTTCGGCTTGGGCAGAACTTGGGTGGCATGAGCTACAGGTTGGCGAAAATGACGACAACCTATCAAGGCATCGCGTCCAAGGTTGGCCCACAAAAGGCAGATGAAATGTTGAGGGCGGAGCTTGCAATCTCAGTTCCAAGGCATCAAGAGCAGTGGGATAGAAACCTTGCCAAGGCTTGGGCGCCACTTATGACTCCCAACGAGTTCGAGTCAGTTGCCGCAGACAAGCAAAAATCTCCGTACGCAGCAAAGTTCACATCCCTGCAAAATCAAGCAGGTGCGGCAATGAAGGCAGATTCGGAAAAGTTGCTGACTACCGTAATGACCGAGGCTCTTAGCAGGGCGTTTGAGAAATCAATTGGCCAGAAATAGGTCTATCTTGCCAAGGTTGAACGACGTTTTAACCGGTTGTTCCACACGGACGCCTGACGGCGCCCGTGAACTCCAGCGTTAGCCCCTAAGGAGTTTGCGTTGCCGCCCCCGAACCTTCTTCTCTACGTTGATGCTCAATTCGCAAGCCCGTATGCGATGTCGGCCTTCGTTGCTCTGCATGAAAAGGGCTTGCCTTTCGAGATCACAACCGTGGATCTCGCAGTCAAGGCGAACCACGAGCCACACTTCACAGCCATGTCGCTCACTCGGCGCGTGCCGACCTTGGTTCACAACGGCTTCTCCCTGTCCGAGTCGTCAGCAATCGCTGAGTACCTCAACGAGGTTTTTCTTGGCACACCGCTCTACCCGGCAGAGCCGTATGGCCGGGCGAGAGCGCGTCAAGTTCAGGCATGGCTTCGCAGCGATCTCATGGCCATCAGACAAGAGCGCTCCACCGAAGTCGTGTTCTACGGGTCAACAAAATCACCACTCTCTGCCGAGGCGCGGGCATCCGCCGAAAAACTATTCTCGGCCGCAGAGTCGCTGCTTCCTGCCAACGCCGAAAACCTGTTCGGTGAGTGGTGTATCGCCGACGTCGACCTTGCGCTCATGCTCAATCGCCTTGTCCTGAACGGCGATCCTGTGCCTGAACGGTTGGTCGACTATGCCAATCGCCAGTGGCAACGCCCATCCGTCCAGTTGTGGGTCAGTCAGAGGCGCCCTCCGCTGTGAAAGGGGCTAATCGGGTAGCCGGAGGTTTCTAGCCTCCAGCCCCCACACGGGCGGCAAGGCCAACTGCGTGCCTTGCCAACAGCGAAGCCAATGCCTGCGCTACCCCGAGCGCACCCAGGTCAGGCAAGTGGCGATCTTTGCAAGGAAACAGCCCAGCCCGCATGAGGCCACAGAACTGATGAAGCGGGCCATCGATTCACCCAGCGGCAGACGCTAGTACAGCCAGCGCATTGCCACGGTGGAGCCGGTGTTTGGCAACATCCGCCACAACAAGCGCCTGAGCCGATTCACGCTCAGAGGCAAGGTCAAGGTCAAGGTCAGCACGCAGTGGAACCTGTACTGTCTGGTGCACAACATCGAGAAGCTGGCACACCATGGGTATCACTGAGGAAGGCAAGATGAGCCCTGCAGCTGCCCAAAAGGCTTGATCGGATCGCGCCCAATGCGAAAATGAGCGCAACTAAAACCAAACCCGAAGCGGGAGGGGCTGAAGCAATGAAATCCAGTCTGAATCTGAGAAACCTGTTTGCGCCACGCGTGAATGGGGTTTTTGTACAGCTTCGTTAGGCGCTATGAAGCTAATTCTCCGAACTTTATTGCCTTTTTCGCTTGTTGGTCTAATCGCAGGCTGTGACTCAGGCAACGAAACCTTCACTCTCTACCGCAACAGCGTCACGGACGAAAACATGCGAATTCATGTTGCTTCGTTTAATGCAACGGATGGTGAGGCTTATAACAGGGGTAACTGTGAGCAAGCGCAACAGCTTTTCCACGCTCAACCCGGAGTAAAAACCAAGTTTTGGTGTGAGAAGGGTGTGTTTAAAAAGTGACTGCCATGCCTAACCTCTCGGTCAACTTGACGCCCATCCTCGTCGCCCTCATTACTTTGCTGGGGCTGTTCGCTATCCAGCGTTACGTTGCCTATCGAATTGCCTCTGCCAAGTTCCGCGCTGTTGTTCTCGAGGCTCTTGCCGATTTTTACCCCACCTTCACTCGCTGGAATGGAGGAACCTTCGGAGAGGAGTTGAAGGGAAAGTTCTCCGTGCTTCAGGCAGCTGTCGCCGACTTTGAAGCTTCGTTGACTTGGTTCAAGCGCGGCGCTTTCCGCAAGGCTTGGGTACGTTACTGCAATACCACAGGCCGCGATTGCGATATGAACACCTATTTGCATTACTTTGATTCCTATAGCTCCGACAGTACTCAAGCAGAAGCTACAGCAAAGGCACAAGCCATGTTTCATGCCAACGTCAAACGTATTTTGGATTTTTCTCATGAAACCTAACCCCTCGGTCGAGGCGAGGCCAACGGCAAGGTGAATAGGCTGATGAATGCCAGCGAGCTGGACAGCGCCAGCAGCACGCCGCCATTGAACAGCGCCTGAAGCATGTAGCGCGACCACATGGCGATCACCAGCGGCACGATGCTGCGGATGTATTTGGCCAGGCTATCGAGCGCCGCAAAGCAGGCAAGGCCAAGAGTGGGAGTATTAGTAGCTCAGGCGGGCCACCGAGCGCAGCACCTCGGGCGTGGTGGTCGGGAAGCCAAAAAACTCAAGGTAGGCCGGGATCTGCTCGAACAGCATGTCCGAGCCTACCTGGATGCGGCAGCCGCGTGCCTCCGCAGCATTCAGGAAGGCGGTCATCTCTGTCTTCATCACGACTTCGCCGACAAAGGTGGTCGGCGCGATGCGCGCAATATCCATGGGCATCGGGTCGCCCTCGTTCATGCCCATGGGTGTGGCATTGACCACCAGGTCGTGCCCGGCCGGGTCGTTGGACATGGTGCTGACCTGCAGCTTGGGGTAGTGCTTTCTCAACCGCGCGCCCAGGCCTTCGCAGGAGGCGGTATTCATGTCATACAGGCTGATGGCGCCTATGCCGGCTGCCGCCAGGGATGCGGCAATCGCCGAACCCACGCCGCCGCTGCCGACCACCAGCACGCGGGCACCATCCAGCGTCAAGCCCTTGCGCTGCACACCGCGCACAAAGCCTTCGCCGTCGAACATGTCGCCTTCGAGCTTGCCATCGGCGGCGCGGCGCACGGCGTTGCAGGAGCCCGCCACCGCCACGGTGGGCGTGGCGCGGTCGAGCAGGCCCACCGTGGTGACCTTGTGCGGCATGGTGATCAGGGCACCGCGAATGTTGGTGAGCGTGAACACCGCGCGCAGAAAGGCAGGGTAGTCTGCGCTCTGGCAGCCCATGGGCATCACCCGGGCGTTGACGCCGATGTGGTCAAAGTAGGGGTTGTAGATCATCGGCGCCTTGAACGAATGCGTGGGGTAGCCGATGTGGGCAATGAGTTCGGTGTTGCCGTTGATCATGTGCATGTCCTGATGATGTGTGCGCCCTTGGAGCGTCGTTGTCTGGTTGAGTGGGGTTGTGTCGGGTTGGACGACCGTTCGACGGTTCGTGTAGCGGGGGTCAGGGCCGATCCTGGGGCTCGCCCCGTGTCTGGCGCCACAGCGCCATGGCCGCCAGGCGCGCCGGGGCATTGGGCGCACCGTAGCCGGTATAGCCACCACGCCGCTCGATCAGCTCGAAATGAAAGCGGTCGTCGAACGGCGTGAGGTACAGGTGCAGAAACTCGCCACCGCCGGCTTCGCGGTCATACAGGATGCCCAGCTCGCGCATTGCGGCCAGCTCGGCGGCATCGATGTCGTATTTGGCGGCCAGGTCGTCGTAGTAATTGGCCGGTACGGGCAGCAGCGGCGCACCCGATGCCTTGAGCGCGCGCGCCGTGGCAATCAGATCGGCCACGGCCAGCGCAATCTGCTGCACGCCAGCGCCCCGAAAGCTGGACACGGCGCGAGACACCGAGGTGTTGTCGCGCTCGGAGACAGTGATGGACACGCGCACCGCCCGGTCGGCCGATTCAATCTCGCGGCTCCTGATCACGCCGTAGGGGTCGTGCAGCACCACGTTGCGCTCCGGCACCAGGCCCAGCACGGCGCGGTGAAACAGCACCCAGGGCTCGACCTGACCGGCCGGCACGGCCTGCACCAGGTGGTCGATGCACGCTGAGTCACCAAGCGCCCCGCCGTGCAGCGCGGCTTCATCCATCACAAAATCGGCCTCGAACGGGTAGCGGCCACCCTGAGCCGTCTCGCAGAAATAAACGAGGCTGCCGTCCGGCGCGCGCACCGCCGGGATGGTCATCTCGTGCTGCCCCACGCGGCCGAGCACGCGCGGGCACTGCAGCGCCTCGGCACGCGCCAGCGCACCGGCAACATCCGGCGTGGCCAGCGCCACGGCGCAGGCCGAGGTGCCGTGCAACTCGAAATGGCTGCGGGCGAAGGAATCCTCTTCCAGGTTGACAAGGATGCGAACCTCTCCCTGGCCGTACAAATCAACGGTCTTGGAACGGTGATGGCCGATGCGCTGAAAGCCGCTCGCCTCAAGCCATGCGGCCAGACGCGCGCCCGCGGCCGGGTCGACGGCGAACTCGACGAACGACCATCCGGTGAGTACTGGCGGAGGCGGCGGCGCGAACAAGGGCACCTTGTAGGGCTTGGCGTCCGCGGCGCGGCCCCGCTGTACCTGCTCCTCCAGCCACAGCAGCGAACGCATGGCATCGACAGCGTTCGCCCGGGCCGGTGCGGCGCGGAATTCGTCGTTGAAGATTTCCAGCGACAGTGGGCCGGAGTAACCGGCATCAAGCACGGCGGCGGTGAACTTCGCCATCTCGAATTCGCCCTGGCCGGGAAAGCAGCGGTAATGCCGGCTGTGGGTCAGCACGTCGGTGTTGACCCAGGGAGCATCGGCCAGCTGGACGAAGAATATTTTCTCGCCCGGCAGTTGCGCAATGCCGCTCGGGTCATCGCGCAGCGACAGCGTGTGAAAGCTGTCAAGCGCCAGGCCCATGTGCGGGTGGTTGACCCGCTGGACCACGGCCCAGGCCTGCGACCAGAGCCTGACCTTGCTGCCCCAGGCCAGCGCCTCGTAGGCAATGCGCATGCCGCGCCGCCCGGCATGTTCGGCCAGCTGCTGGAACTGCTCGGCAAGCCGGTCGACATCACTCAGTGCGTCGGGCTGCACGTTGGAACACACCAGGATCAGCTGGGTCCCAAGCTCCTGCATCACGTCGAACTTGCGTTCGGCGCGTTCCAGGTTGCGCGCCAGTTGCGCGGGCGTGGTGCCGTCAAAGTCGCGGAAGGGCTGGAACATGTCGATGCTCAGCCCGACGTCTTCGGCCATGAGGCGCACCTCGCGCGGCGACCCCGGGAACTGCAGCAAGTCGTTCTCGAAGATTTCCACGCCGTCAAAGTGCGCCGCAGCCGCAGCCTGCAGCTTCTCGCGCAGCATGCCAGAGAGAGAAACCGTGGCGATGGAACGGCGCATGGGCAACTCGGCGGAATAGGTCAGAAGGTCAGGAGGTCAGGCCTTCGGGGCGGACTGGGCGGCCGAGACGGCGGCACGCAGGCCCAGCAGGTAGCTGTCGACGCCAAAACCGCAAATCTGCCCCTTCACGATCTCGGCAAACACCGACACGTGACGGAAAGCCTCGCGGGCGTGGATGTTGGACATGTGCAACTCGACCACCGGGCAGGTCAGGATGGCCAGCGCATCGCGGATGCCGTAGCTGTAGTGGGTCCAGGCGCCGGCGTTGATCAGCACGGCGTCGACGCCGTCCCGGTAGCCCTGGTGGATGCGCTCGCACATCTCGCCTTCGCTGTTGGTCTGAAAGCACTCCACTTCCGTACCCAGCTCCTTGCCCAGGGTGGTCAGGCTGGCATTGATCTCGTCGAGCGTGATGGTGCCGTACTGCTTGGGGTCGCGTTTGCCGAACATGTTGTGATTGATGCCGTGAAGCATGAGAACTTTCATGGGAGATCCTTGTGTGGTTGGAAAATTTAGGAAATTAGGAAACTGTCAGGCTGCTAGTTTGTCAGATGGACGATCTGGCCCGTCCTGGCCGCTTCGGCAATGGCTTCGGTGATGCGCAGGTTCAAGAGGCCATCACGCGCGCTGACCAGCGGCTCGGCCTCGCGCCGGATCACGGCACCGAAGTGTTCGATCTGGTGCTTCAGCGGGTCGTCTCGCACCATGCCCACCACGCCGACTTCGAATTCTTTCCACCAGGACCGGTCTTCCTGCCGGGGGTAGGTTTTCAGGCGCATGGTGGGCACCGACAGGCTGCCGTTGGTGCCGGAAATGACGTAGCAGTCCTCGTCGTCGTAGGTCGGGTAAGCCTTGTTTTCCTGGCTGGTCTGCTCCCAGCTGCGCGGGCAGGCGGCCGTGTCGGACAGCATGAAGGTGCCCAGCGCGCCACTGGCAAAGCGCAGGTTGATCGCCACGGTGTCTTCTACCGGGAAACCGCGTGTGGCGCTGGAGGCAAAGGCCTGCACCGCGACGATGTTGCCGCACAGCATGCGCAGGTTGTGCACCTCGTGGATCATGTTCAGCAGGATGGGGCCGCCGCCGATCTCGCGGCGCCACGTGGCGTCGGCGTAATACTGGTCGGGCTTGAAAAAGGTGGCGCTGCCCATCACGGCCACCAGCTTGCCCAGTTTGCCGGAGTCGACCACCTCCTTGGCCTTGGCCATGATGGGGCTGTGCGCGCGGTGGTGGCCGATCAGTACCTTGGCACCGGTTTCATCCACCACCTTGAGCAGCTGTTCGCCCTCCGCCACGGTGGTGGCAATCGGCTTTTCCAGCAGGATGGGCAGGCCCGCAGCGATGCACTGCAGCGCTTGCGGTACGTGCAGCTGATTAGGCGTGGCCAAAACCAGGCCGTCGGGGCGGTCCTTGGCCAGCAGTTCTTCAATCGAGGTGTACAGCGGCACACCCGCCTTGGCCGCCACTTCGACGGCGGCGGGCGACGGGTCAACAATGGCGGACAGCACACAGGTGGGGCTGGCCAGCGCCACGCCCATGTGGGCCTGGCCGATATAGCCGGCGCCTGCAACTGCGATGCGGGTTTTGGTCATCTTTCGGTCATCGGAATTAGTCGGGCAAAACGGGGATGACTCGCCCCGGCGGAAAAAAACCGCCAGGGCGTGCCTGGGGTGCTATTTACTTGCGCATCTTGGCCAGTTCGGCTGTGACTTCGTTGACGGTGGCTTCACCGACGCTGGCGCTGAACTGGGTAATCACCGGTTTCATCTTGTCGCGCAGCTTGGCGACCTCGGCGGGCGGGAACTGCGTCACGGTCATGCCATTCTTCTTGAGCAGCTCGAGGTTGGTCGCCACGGCGGCGCGGGCTTCGGCACGCTGGACAACTGCAGCCTCGTTGGCAGCATCGCCGATGATCTTCTTCTCGGCCGGTGTCAGGGTGTCCCAGACCTTTTTGCTGAAGATCACCGATTGCGGGTTGTACTGGTGGTTGGTCAGGGCGATGTGCTTCTGCACTTCCCAGAATTTGTTGGCGGCAATCACGCTGACCGGGTTTTCCTGGCCGTCAATGGCTTTTTGCTCCAGACCACCATAGACCTCGGGGAAAGGCATGGGTGTCGGGTTGGCGCCCAGGGCCTTGACCCATGCGACGTTGATCGGGTTCGGGATCACGCGCAGCTTCAGGCCGTCAATGTCTTCAACCTTGTTCAGCGGGCGCTTGCTGTTGGTGATCTGGCGGTAGCCGAGTTCCCAGTAGGCGAGGCCCACAAGACCTTTTTGTTCCAGCAGGGCGTGCATCTTCTTGCCGACCGGACCATCAACGATGGCGTCGGACTCTTTTTCGTTGGCGAACAGGAAGGGGAAGTCAAAAATCGCCAGTTCCTTGGCTTCGCTGGCCAGGATGCCACTGTTCATGACCGCCATTTCGATCGTGCCGCCCTTCATCGACGACACCACGGCCTGGTCGCTGCCCAGCGTGCCGCTGTAAAACAGGTTGACCTTGATCTTGCCGCCAGACTTGGCGGCGACGACTTCTGCAAATTTCTTCATGCCCGCGACGGCCGGGTGGCCTTCCGGTCCGTTGAGCGCGAACTTGAACGCGTGCTCCTTGATGTCCTGTGCACCGGCCATGCCGAAAGCGGCCAGGGCGGCAGCGGCCAACAGAGTCTTGATCATCAAACGTTTCATGGTTGTCTCCTGAAATAACACAGTACGCAAATTGACGGGATGCAGGACATGGCGTACCACACACGCCCCGCCTCGGAAAACAGATTCAGCAGATTCAGCTCAGTACAGCAGGCGGGCCGGCCACATCACAATTTGGGGAAACAGCACCATCAGGAACATCACGATGAACTGGACCACCATGAAGGGCATCACGCCGCGCGTCACGTCGTCCATCTTCATCCGGCCCACACCCGCCACGACGTTCAGCACGGTGCCGACTGGCGGCGTCACCAGGCCGATGGAGTTGTTGATGATGAACAGCACGCCGAAGTACACCGGGTCGATGCCGGCAGCTTTCACCAGGGGCATCAGCACCGGCGTCAGGATCAGGATGGTCGGCGTCATGTCCATGGCGGTTCCGACGATCATGACCAGCACCATGATGGCCATCATCAGCAAGGTGGGGCTGCCCAGCAAGGGGCTGAGCAGGTCAACGACCTGTGCGGGCAACTGCGCCACCGTGATCAGCCAGGCCGACACCATGGCCGCGGCCACCAGGAACATCACCACCGCCGTGGTCTTGGCGGCGGCCACGAAGGTTCCATACAGCTGGCTCCAGGTGAGCTCCCGGTAGATCACGCCCGCCACGAACAGGGCGAAGACCGCCGCGACCACCGCAGCCTCGGTCGGCGTGAACAGGCCGAAGCGCAGGCCGAACAGGATGAGCAAGGGCAAGGTCAGAGCCCAGCCGGCCTTGCGAAAAGCGAGCCACACCTCGCCGGCAGACTTGCGCGGCGGCGGTTCGAGCTTTTCGCGGCGCGTCGTCCACCACCAGGTCGCCCACAGACCCGCGGCCAGCCAGATACCGGGGAAGATGCCGGCCAGGAACAGTTTGGTGATCGACACGTTGGCGGCAACGCCAAAAATCACAAACCCGATGGACGGCGGAATGATGGGGCCGATCACGCCACAGGCAGCGATCAGGCCACCGCTGCGCGCCTTGTCGTGGCCGGCCTTGACCATCATCGGC
This sequence comes from Polaromonas sp. P4_H1, assembly GCF_056400945.1. Taxonomy (NCBI): domain Bacteria; kingdom Pseudomonadati; phylum Pseudomonadota; class Betaproteobacteria; order Burkholderiales; family Comamonadaceae; genus Polaromonas; species Polaromonas sp. P4_H1. The sequence goes on from NZ_JBFUKG010000001.1 coordinate 71,606, forward strand.
AGCAGCAGCGCGGTCAGCGCGGCCGCGTCGGCCACTGCCGAGCCAGACAGAGCCGACAAGATACAGGCGGCGACGATGGTCACGTAGCCCAGGCCGCCCCGGATGTGGCCGACCAGCGCCAGCGCGAAGTCGACGATGCGCCTGGACAGGCCGCCGGTGTTCATCACCTCACCGGCCAGCATGAAGAAGGGCACGGCCAGCAGCGGGAAGCTGTTGGCGCCCTCCATGATGTTCTGCGCCAGGATTTGTGCGTCGAACATGTTCATGTGCCACATCAGGGCGGCGCCGCACAGCAGCAACGAAAAGGCAATAGGGATACCCAGCGCCATGGCAGCCAGCAGGGAACCCAGGAAAACAGCAATGGTCATGGTAGATACTCCTCTGGTGGCTTAGAGAGGCTTGGGCACGTCGATCGGCTCTTCTTCGGACTCCCGAATGCCGATCAGCTCGTCGTCGGAGAGTTCGCCCTTCAACAGGCGCCACAGGTGGTTGAGCAGGATCACCGCGCCAGACACGGCGCAAACCATGCCGCTGGCGTAGAAGATGCCCATGGACACTTCCATGGCGGCGCTGGTGGATTCCCAGTTGACCTTGACCTGGTCCAGCGAGCCTTTGAACAGCAGCCAGCAAATGAACAGCATGAGTGCATGCCCGAGCACGAGGCAGATCCGTTTGCCGCCTACCGACAGACGGGACACCAGCATGTCGGTGCCCAGGTGCGCACCTTCGTGCATCGCGACGATGGCGCCCAGGAAGGTGACCCAGACGAACAGCCAGCGCGACAGCTCTTCCGAGACGGTGATGCCGGAGTTGAAGGCGTAGCGCATCACCACGTTGGCAAACACCAGCACCACCATCAGTGCCAGCGCGCCAGCCATGAGCACCGACAGCAAGCGGCAATAGCCGTCAATGAGTTTTTGTAGCATGAAACCAGTCTCCTGTATGTGTTCGGTACAGTAATGTACGAACTAGTTAGTTTTATTGGAATCAGTACTTACCCTAGCGCAGTCCAGCCCCGCACCAGACGATTGCCCAGCTCTTCGGAGCCTCTCCCGAGCTCTCTGTTGCCTATTTGCGAACGAAACGCACCACCATCTCGACGATGCTGTTGCGGCGCGCAGCGATCGACTGGGGGGTGCCCCCGTCGCGCTTGAAAATCAGGTCGAAGGTATGCCGGTTGGACACGTTGAAGAAAGTCAGCGCCGAAATCGATGCGTGGATGTCGATGGGATCGAGCCCGGCCCGGAATACGCCCTGCGCCACGCCGCGTTCGTAAAGATTGCGAATAGCCTCGATCGCCGGGACGTTGAGCTCCTGGATGCTCTTGCTTTGCGCCAGGTAGGCGCCGCGCTCCATGTTCTCGGTCATCACCAGCCGGATGTAGTCCGGGTTGCCCTGGTGATGGTCGAACGTGAACTCCACCAGCCGGCGCAGGGCCTGTTCGGGCGGCAGGTCTTCGAGGTGCAAGCCGGCTTCGATGCTGCGCATGCGGCGGTAGGACTCTTCCAATACCGCGACGTACAGGCCTTCCTTGCTGCCGAAGTAGTAGTAAATCATGCGCTTGCTGGTGCGCGTGGCGGCCGCGATTTCGTCGATGCGCGCACCGCTCAGGCCCTTGTTCGCGAATTCCGCGGTGGCGACCTCGAGAATGCCCGCCATGGTGCGGGCCGGGTCGTTGGTGCGGGGAACCGGCAAGGTCCTGCCCGCCGTCCCGGTCGCAGCCTTGCCCGCCGGCCTGGTTGCCGGTTTGATTGCCGCTTTTGCCTTGGGGACGGAATGTACTAACTCGTTCATTCCTGCAGTATAGAGGGCCGGCGCAGCACATGGAAGGGGTCATCTGGAAGGGTTGCACAGCGCACGACAGCCGGTTATTTACACCAGCGGAACCGTCAGCTTCCCGATCACCGCAAGGGTATCGGGACGCACGCCACGCCACCAGACAAAGGCCTCAGCAGCCTGCTCGGCCAGCATGCCCACACCGTCGGCCAGCTGTTTGACGCCGGCGTTTTGCGCCAGGCGCAGGAAGGGTGTCAGGCCCTTGCCATAGGCCAGCTCATACGCCAGGGCGCAATTGGCAAACACGCTGGCCGGCACCGGCGGCAGCTCGGCACGCAGGCTGGCCGAGGTGGCGTTGAACACCACATCAAAGGCCTGCCCCACCAGGTCGGTGTAGGCACAGCCGCGCACGCTACCCTTGGCCGAGCCAATTTTTGCCAGCTCAAGTGCCTTGTCCACACTGCGGTTGGCGATCACCAGCTCGGCCGGTGCCTGCTCCAGGAAGGGCAGCAGCGCGCCCCGTGCGGCGCCACCGGCACCCAGCAGCAACACGCGTTTGCCCTTGAGCGGGCAACCCAGGTTATGGGTCACGTCGCGCACCAGGCCAACGCCGTCGAAGTTCTCGGCCAGCACGCGATCGCCGTCAAATTTCATGGCATTGACGGCACCGGCGAGCTGTGCCCGCTCGGAGCGCTCGGTGGCGTAGCTGAAAGCGTCGAGCTTGAACGGCGCTGTGATGTTCATGCCTCGCCCGCCGCTGGCTCGAAACGCATCGACGGCGCCGGCAAACTGGCCGAGCGGGCCCTCGATGGCCGTGTACTCGATGTCCTGCCCGGTGGCCTGGGCAAACATGCCATGGATCAGCGGCGATTTGCTTTGCTGGATGGGGTTGCCAATAACAGCATAACGGTCGGTCATGACTGGACTCCCACAGGTGACTCCGAATACAGGACGCCGTCGCGCTCCATGGCGTCTATCTCGACAGGACTGAATCCCACGCTCGCCGCGATCTCGCGGTTGTGTTGGCCCAGCAGTGGCGCGGGCCCGCTGGGCGAGGTGTCGCATTCAGAGAAGCGAAAGGGCAGATTGGGCAGCTTGATCTTGCCCAGCACCGGGTGATCTTGCTCCACCACCATGCCCCGCGCAAGGGTTTGCGGGTCGCTGAGCACCTGGTCAATGGTTTGTACGGGCGCGGCCGGAACACCGGCAGCGTCCAGCGCCGCGCAACACGCCTGAACCGAATGCGCTTTCGTCCAGGCCGTCACCCGGGCCAGGATGGCCTCGCGGTTGGCATTGCGTCCGGCCTGGTCGTGCAGGCGGGTATCCGCCGCATAGTCCTCGCCGCCTATCAGCCGGGCCAGGCTCTTCCAGGTGTCTGTCATCTGCGCGGCAATCACCAGATAACCATCGTTGGCGGAAAAAGCGCCATAAACCGTGCTCTGCGGCAGGTCGTGGCCGGTCTGCACCGGCAACTCCTTGCCACCGCTCATCAAGTAGCTCTGCGCGGCAAAATCGTGCATGGAGATCATGCAGTCGTACAGGGCAATGTCAATGTGCTGCCCGCGGCCGCTGTTCACGCGGCCAAACAGCGCCGCGCAAATCGCCGACACGCCGTGCATGCCGGCATACATGTCGGCGATGGGCATGCGAAACAGCGGCGGCGGCTCACCCGGCACGCCAATCAGCGACATGGCGCCGCTCTTGGCTTCGGCGATCAGACCGAAGCCCGGCCGGGCGGAGTCGGGCCCGGTGTGGCCGTAGGCCGAGACCGAGCAATAGACGAGTTTGGGGTTGCGACTGGAAAGCTCTTCATACCCCAGGCCCAGTTTGTTCAGGGCGCCGGGGCGGTAGTTCTCGACGAACACGTCGGCGCTGTCGGTGAGCTTGTGCATCATGTCCAGGCCGCGCGGGTCACGCAGGTTGATGCACAGGCCCTGCTTGCCCATGTTCTGCTGCATGAAGTAGCCGCTCTGGCCCTTGACGATGGTCGGGCTGGCGCGCCCGGCATCTCCTGCCACCGGCCGCTCGACCTTGATGACCTCGGCACCCATCGCGCTGAGGCAACGCGACATGTGCGGGCCGGCCAGAAAGTGGCTGTAGTCAATGACGCGTATGCCTGCCAGCGGCAGCGCTTGCGCGGGTTTGGTGGGTGATGGTTCAGTCATGAAAAGTCCTCTCGGCCCCGATGGAACGGGCGCAACAAACTATTTTTTTGATAGCGATTGAATGGGGTTCAGGAAGCCGCCGCACCCGGCCGGCGCGGCACCATCAGCCGGTGTTCGCCCTTTTGCACCACCTGACCGTGCTGGTTGATCAGCTCGGCCGGCAGCACCACGATGCCCCAGCCGGGCTTGCTTTTGGAGGGCCGCATACTCTCGACCCAAAACCGCACCTGCAGCACGTCGTTGATCTTGATCGGCAGCACAAAGTCCCAGGTCCAGCCCAGCGACATGCCGGGCAGAAAGCGGTACTCGCACTGCGTTTTCAGGCCGTCGGCGACCGACAGACCCATCAGACCGTGGGCCACGCGACAGCCAAAGTGTGAGGCGTTGGCGTATTCCTCGTCCACATGCACGGGCGTGAAGTCGCCGGTGAGTTCGGCATAGGCGTCGATGCGCTCGGCGGTCACCAGGTAGGTCGGGCTGGTGCATTCGTCACCGACCTTGGCGTCGTCCCAGTATTTTTCCGGGGTGCTGAACTGGATGTCGGGTTTTGGCATGGGAGTTTCTTTCAGTCTGTTTGTCTGTCAAATCGGATCAGCCGCGCGGACTTCATGCTCTCGGGTTCACCGCAAGGGCCTCGGCCACGCTGTTGCCGCTGGCCTGGATCAGCTCGATCGCCAGGCCATCGGGCAGCTGCAACCAGTTGCGGCCTTGCGGCAGGGCCTTGACGCCCCAGCTCTGGGCCGCCTGCAGCGCACCTTCCAAGTCGGCCACCATGATGCCGAGGTGGGCGAGCCAGCCGGCATCGTTGGACGGGGGCGCCTCGAAGCCGGGCGTGCTCATCAGTTGCATGCCGCCTACCGTCCAGTACTGGCGCGGTGCGTCGATGGGGCCGTCGATCTCGCGCACATCCATGCCCAGCACGTCACGGAAGAAATTGATGTGCCACTGGATGTCCTTGACGCGCACCGCGACATGTTCAACATACGATTGGTTGGAATAAGCCATGACTCGTTAATTCCTTTGTTAGCGGGCGAGGCCCAGTTCGATGCCCTTGATGCAGGCCACCAGGGTCTGGTTGACGGGCGTGGGCACACCGCATGCGCCCCCCCGGCGCACGACCGCCCCATTCACAAAATCGATCTCGGTGACCGAGCCCTTTTCCAGGCTCTGCAGCATCGAGGTCTTGAATTCGTCAGGCAGACCGGCTCCGGCCTTGAGCCAGGCATCACGCGGGTCGGTGATGCTGAGGCGGATGCCGCTGGCCTCGGCCACCGCCATGGCCTCGGCCACGGCCGCCACGCCACAGGCTTCGAGCTCGGGTTGCCGGTACAGCTGGCCATACGTCAGGCGCGTGATGCCCGTGAGCGCACCGGTCGCCACGTTGATCAGCAGCTTGTCCCAGATCGTGCCCATGATGTTGTCACTGACGGTGGTGTCCAGCCCGGCACGGTTGAAGGTGTCGGCAATGCGCTGCACGCGTCCGGTGATGCGGCCGTCCAGCTCGCCAATGTGGGTGTCTTTGCCGCGGGTGCCGACGATGACATGGCCTGCGGCCAGCTGCGTGCCGCCCACATAGGTCTTGCCGGCGAGCACGCGTTCGCGGCCAACGATCTCAGCCAGAATGCCTTCATGCCCGAGGCCGTTTTGCAGCGACAGCACGGCCGTGTCCGGCCCGAGCAAAGAGGTCGCCGCTTCCATGGCCTGGCGCGTATGGAAGGACTTGACCAGCACGATCACCAGGTCCACGGCGCCCGTGTCCATGTTCACGCCCTGGGCGGTGGTGGCGGCATGCACCTGCACGGCGCGGTCGGCACCGCCGTCGCGCAGGATCAGCCCGCGGCTGTTCATGGCGTCGACCTGCTCGGCATTGCGGTTGATCAGCCACACCTCATGGCCGGCCTCGGTCAACACACCGCCGATGGCGCAACCCAGCGCGCCGGCGCCCAGAACACAAATCTTCACTGCGACTCCTTCTTGATCCAGGCGTGAATTCTGGACAGACCCCTTCATACTGTCCATGCAATAGCACCAATAGACTTCATTACGCATCACAATAAAGGTATGAGCAAAGATCTCGAATTGCTGGACATCAGGCTGTTGCGGTTACTGGACCAGCTGTATGCCACCCACAGCGTCACGCGTGCCGCCGAAGCGCTGGGGCAAAGCCAGCCCACGGTCAGCATCTGGCTGGCACGGCTGCGCAAGCAGCTGAACGACCCGCTGTTTGTGCGCACGGCAGAAGGCATGCTGCCAACGCCGCGCACCGATGCGCTGATGGGCACAGTGCGCGAGGTGCTGGCCGGCTTGAAGCGGCTGTCCGAGTCGGGCACCGCATTTGACCCGGCCACGGTGCAGCGGCGCTTCTCCATCTGCATGACGGACGCCAGCCACATCACCCTGTTGCCGCGGCTGCTGGCGCATGTGCGGGCACTCGCACCCGGTGTGGCGCTGGAGGCGAGTCGTATTGATACCAACCTGGCGCACGCCCTGCAGGCGGGCGAGGCCCACCTGGCCGTGGGGTTTCTGCCCTGGCTGGATGCCGGCTTTTACCAGCAGACCCTGTACGCGCAGGACTGGATTTGCCTGGCCAATGCACAGCATCCGCGTGTCATCGACGAAACCCGGGCGAACTGGAACCTCGCGGTGTATCAGGCCGAAGCGCACATCGGCATCAGTTCCGGCACGGGCTACCAGCTGCTCGACAACACCGTGGCGTCACAGCACATCACGCGCCAGATACGGCTGGAGCTGCCCGGTTTTCTGGGCCTGTCGGCCATTCTCTCGACCAGCGACCTGATCGCCACCCTGCCCCGCCATATCGGCGAAACCCTCGCCCGCTCTACTGGGCTTAGCGGGCTGCGCGTGCTGCCCTGCCCGTTTGAAATTCCCGGCTTCACCGTCAAGCAGTACTGGCACGCCAGGTACCACCATGACGCGGCCTGCCGCTGGCTGCGCAGCGTCTGCGCCGAATTGTTCATGAAAAATGCCTGACCCCAGACAATGCGGGCGTAAGCGGCTATTTCAAAAAATGCGGTGACAAAAAGTCGGGTGAAATATAGGCAATGATGGCGCACTCGTCCACGCCATCGGAAACATGGCATACATTGCGAAACGACATGGTGCCCATCTCCCCCATGACATGGACGCCATGACCCCCATCGCCTACATTGGAAACGTCCTTACTTGCATCAAACATGAGCCCCTCCGTTTTCAACCGCACCACCGAAGACGTCGGCAACATCGTCGAGTTCGGTCACATCAATGTCCGCGTGCCAGACCAGCAGCAGGCGATCATCTTCTACATCATGGGCCTGGGCCTCACCCGCGACCCCTACCTGATGACCGGTGTGGACAACGCCTGGATCAATGTCGGCACCTGCCAGTTCCACTTGCCGGTTGGGCCTGCGCAGGTGCTGCGCGGCATGACCGGCCTCGTCCTGCCCGATCCGGACGCTTTGGTCGCACGGCTGACGCAGGTGGCGCCCCGGCTGAAAGGCACGAAGTTTGCCTTTGCCCGCCCCGGCGAATGCGTGGATGTCACCTGCCCTTGGGGCAACCGAATCCGCGTGCACGCGCCAGATCCCGCGCGTTTTGGCCGCATGACGCTGGGCATGCCCTATGTGGAAATTGACAGCGCCCCCGGTACCGCCTCGCGCATCGCCCGCTTCTATCGCGAGGTCCTTGCGGCGCCAGCCCACAGCGGCCACGACGCCACCGGCGCCTTCGCGCGTATTCCCATAGGCCTCGGCGAAAGCCTGGTATTCCGCGAGACCGGCCGCGCGCTGCCGCCCTTCGACGGCCACCACGTCCAGATCGCCGTCGCCGACTTTTCGGGCGTGCACCGGCGTCTGCTCGAACGTGACCTGATCACCGAGGAAAGCAACCAGAGCCAGTACCGCTTTCAGGACATCACCGACCTGGACACGGGCGAGGTGCTGGCGACCCTCGAGCACGAGGTGCGCAGCATGCGCCACCCCCTGTACGCACGCACCCTGGTCAATCGAAGCGCATAAGCAGCGCAGACGACACCCCCACGCAGGCACCATCAGGAAGCGGCCTGTTCCGGCCCTGCCCCCTCCCCCGACTTGACGCCGGCTTCTCAAGCGCATCAGCCGGGACCCGGGGATTTCAAGGACCCCGGCGAGGCGCAACATTGTTCATGGCAAGCGGCCAGACCCATGAACTGCGGGCGTTGACAGCTGTTTGTTTGACAGCAAACCGCGTCAGAGACGATGGGCGGAAGTGGGCGGAAATCGGGCAAATAGCCGGGTATTACGCTCACGCCCTGTCCGGTCGTGCGCCTACGTCGGAACGGCCGGCCGCCAGTTACAAATGAGTAACTTCATCGCAAAAGGTCAGCCATGCGAGTTCATAGATTTCTTTCACTCCTCATGTCGTTGCTGGCCGTCGGCTTCATCGCCACGGCGCCGCAGCCTGCAGGTGCGCAGCCCAAGGCGCGCTTTGCACCGGAGATCAGCAGCTTCCAGGTCGACGTGACCGACCAGCTTGCACCCGGCAGCGACCTCAGCTTCACGCTGGAAGGCTCGCCGCGCGGGCAGGCCAGCGTCCGGCTGAGCGGCATCAACAAAAACATCGTGCTGCGCGAAGTCGAGCGCGGTGTTTATGAAGGCTCCTACACGTTGAGCCGGCGCGACCGACTCGGCCCGCAGCCGACCGCGACCGCCACCCTGCGTGTGCGCAATGCCTCCAAGGTCGTGACCCAGGCCTTGGCCGGTGGCCCGCCACCGGTAGCCAGCCCGCCACCGCCTCCTGCCGCCCCACCCCTGGTGATCGAACGCTTCACCGTCACACCGGTGGCCCGCATCGAGCCCGGCGCCGAACTGCGCTTTGCCGCCGCCGGTACACCCGGCGCGCGCGCCACGCTGAGCATCGACGGCGTGGTGCAGGGCGTGCCCATGCAGGAAGTGCGTCCGGGCCGCTATGAAGGCGCCTACACCATACGCCGCAACGACAACTTCCCGCCCTCGCTCAACATCGTCGCCACCCTGGAAGGCAACGGCCAGACGATCCGCTCGCGGCTGAACCAGGCGCTGCTGGTGGACGCCCGGCCGCCCACCGTGCGAAACCTTGCACCGCAAAACAATGAGACCGTCGCAAGCGGCCCGGTGTCGGTGTCCGCAACGTTTGATGACAGCGGCGGTGTCGGCGTGGATCCCAGGAGCGTGAAGATCATGATCGGCGGCCAGGACGTGACGCGCAATGCCAGCATCACGCCCCAATTCCTGACCTGGCGCGGTGATTTGCGGCCCGGCGCCCACTCGGTGGAAGTTACCGCTGCCGACATGGCTGGCAACGCCGTGCGCCAGACCTGGGTGTTCAATGTGGCCGGTCCGCAAACTCCGCCGCCGGCCGCCACACTGCCCTTGCAGATCACCAGCCACGCCAACAATGCACAGGTCAGCGGCGGCACCATCGAGGTACGGGGGCGTACCGCCCCGGACACGAAAGTGGATGTGCAGGTCCACGTGATCGCCTCGCTGGCCGGCTTCTTCGGCGTCAACCAGCCGATCTTGACCCAGACCCTGCGATCGGATGCCGGTGGCAACTTTGCCTTCAGCTTCAGGCCGCAAGTGCCGGTGCCGGGCGCACGCTATGAATCCACCATCACGGCGACCAAAGGCAACCTCACCAACGAGATCCAGCTGGTGCTGTTCCAGCAACGTTGAGATCAAGGAATTGCAGCGGAAGCAGGCCTTGCGCGGGCCGTTCCGGGCAAACACGGAAGCGGGGTGACGTGCGCCATCGAACGGAACCGCATGCGGATAGCGCATTTTCAAAATGCAACGCGAGACGGCCGCTCGCCTGAACAGGCGAGCAGTCCGCCGCAAACAACCCAAAGGAATTTTCATGAACTATTCAATCGTTTTTTCCGCCGCACTGACGGCACTGGCTTTGACCGCATGTGACAGGCCAGCCGCTGTCGTGGCCCCGGCCGTGGTCACCGTGCCGGTCCCCGGCCCGGCCGGACCCACAGGTGCGACGGGCTCCACGGGCTCGACCGGATCAACGGGGTACACCGGCGCAACTGGTTCGACCGGTTCGACCGGTTCGACGGGTTCAACCGGATCCACTGGAGCCACCGGCTACACCGGTGCCACTGGAGACACTGGCGCCACGGGTGATACCGGGGCACAAGGCCAGCGCGGCAGAACCGGTGGCGACACCGTGGTCATCGTTCCCCCAGCGACGCCAGCGCGCTAAGCGCTCCCGGGACGCCGGCCCGCAAGTATCGGGCTAGGGTCTGACGTGCCATGAACAGTGCGGTCTCCGCGCCCATGGCCAGACCTGCAAATCCCCACGGCAGCCCAGGCTGTGGCGGGGATTTTTTGCTTGCGCTTCAACGATGAACACACAGGCTCTGCGGGCGCGGACGAGTCCGCACGTCAGCGCCCAAACGGGGAGATCAATCCGGCTTGACTTTGGCCACCTGGATCACCTTGCCCCATTTCTCCTGCTCGGCGCGCTGAAACGCGGCAAGCTTTTCGGGCGATCCACCCACCGGCACAGCGCCCAGGTCGGTCAGGCGCTTGGCCACGGCCGGTTGCTTGAGCGCCGCGTCCACCTCGGTCGACAGGCGCTTGACGATGTCGGGCGGCGTGCCGGCGGGCGCGTAAAGCGCGTACCAGGACGAGGCCTCGAAGTCTTTCATGTTGAGCGCTTCCGCCACCGTCGGCACATCAGGGTACTGCGGCAGGCGCTGTGCGGTGGTGACGCCCAGCATCTTGAGCTTGCCGCCTTTCACAAAAGGCGTGCTGGTCAAAAGGGTGTCAAACATCAGTTGCACCTGGCCCGCCACAACGTCGCCGATGGCGGGGCCCGAGCCCTTGTAGGGAATGTGCGTCATGAAGGTGCCGGTGCGGTACTTGAAATACTCGGGAACCAGATGCGAGGAGCCGCCATTGCCAGCCGACGCAAAGTTCACCTTGCCGGGATTGGCCTTGAGGTATTTGACAAACTCGGGCATCGAATTGACCGGCAGCACTTGCTGGTTCACCACCACCACGATCGGCACGGTGACCACAAGGGACACCGGCGCGAAATCCTTGTTGGCGTCGTAGGGAATCTTCTCGTGCAGCCTGGGGTTGATGGCCATGGTGCCGATGCTGGCCATCATCAGGGTGTAGCCGTCGGCAGGGGCCTTTGCCGCCTCGCCCACGCCAATGAAACCGTGGCCGCCCGCCCTGTTTTCCACAATCACCGGTGTTTTCAGCGCCTCGCCAATGGCTTGCCCGACCACCCGCGCGGTGATATCGGTGGGGCCGCCGGCCGGGAAGGGCGCGATGATGCGTATCGGTCTGGCGGGCCAGGCCTGTCCTGAGTTGGTCGAAGCGGCGGTTTGGGCGGTGACCGCGCCGTTCAGGCTGGCCAGGCCGATCAGGGTCGCCGTCATCAGGGAGCGTCGTTGGAAATTCATGGGCAGGTCTCCGGGTGGGTTCGGGTTTTAACGCTTGGTTTCGGTGGTTTGGGTGGTTTGCGCGGTTTGGAAAGCCTGGATGGCGTCTTCGCCATAGCCCAGCTCCCGCAGCAATTCGCGGGTGTGCTCGCCCAGCAGCGGCGGCTGCAGCCGGATGCCGGGCCGTTTGCCGCCCAGCGTGAACGGCATCAGCGGCACTTTGGACTGGCTACCGTCGTTCATCCGGACGGGTGCCAGCCCACCGGTTGCGTTCAGGTGCGGATCCTCAAAAAGTTCTTCAGGCCGCACGATGGGCGCAAAAGGCAGTTCGTTGGCTTCAAAGACCGTGCGGAGCTCGGCCGCGCTGCGCTCGGCCAGGTGCGAGCGCAGGATGGGCATCATCCATTCCCGGGCACGCACGCGGTCGTTGTTGGTTTTGAGGCGCGGGTCGGCCAGCAGTTCGTCCAGCCCGAAGGCCTTGCAGAAAATCGCCCATTGCTTGTCGCTGACGGCCGCCAGAAAAATCTGTTCGCCGTCTTTCACGGTGAACACGTCGTACACCGCCCAGGCCGAAATGCGGCTGGGCATGGGCGCGGCGGCATGGCCGGTGGCGGCGAACTGCATCATGTGCTGACCCACCAGAAACACATTGTTTTCAAACAGGGCCGACTGCACCTCCGTGCCCAGCCCGGTGCGGTCGCGCTGGCGCAAGGCGGCCATCGCCCCGATGGCGCCAAACATGCCGCCCATGATGTCGTTGACGCTGGTGCCGGCGCGCAGGGGGTCGCCGCTGCGGCCCGTCATGTAGGCCAGCCCGCCCATCATCTGCACCACTTCATCGAGGGCGGTGCGATGCTCGTAAGGCCCGGGCAAAAAGCCCTTGTGGCTGACATAGATCAGGCGCGGGTTGCGCTGTTTCAGCGTCTCGTAGTCCAGGCCCAGTTTTTTCATGGTGCCGGGTTTGAAGTTCTCGCTGACGATGTCTGCCGTGGCAATCAGGCGCAGCGCGGCCTCCACGCCCTCGGGTGTCTTCAGGTCGAGCGCAATGCTTTTCTTGTTGCGGTTGAAGGTCGGGAAAAATCCGGCGCCCGAACCCAGCAGGCGGCGCGTGCTGTCGCCCTCGACCGGTTCCACCTTGATGACCTCGGCGCCCAGGTCGCCCAGCAACATGCCGCAGGTCGGGCCCATCACCATGTGGGTGAATTCGACGACGCGGATGCCGGCGTAGGGCAGCGCTGTGTCGCTGTTCTCGCTGTTATTGCTTTCTTCAGGGGCGGGGGTGGCGGGTGCCGTCATGCGGGCGCCCTGAACAAAACCCCTGGGCAGGCCGGCCTCGGGTGTCATGCCATAGACCGGCTCGCCCGGCAGCCCGGCCATCAGCGGCGCGCGTGCAGCCATGAGTTTTTCAAGATCAATGCCGGTCGGCACGCCCATGGCCTCGAACATGAAGACCAGGTCTTCGGTGACGACGTTGCCTGACGCGCCCGGCGCATACGGGCAGCCGCCCAGGCCGCCGAGCGAAGCATCGAAGGTGCGAACGCCCTCCTCGTACGCCGCCAGACAGTTGGCCAGTCCCAGCCCGCGGGTGTTGTGCATGTGGGCAGCGCCGGCGTGGTGGCCGATTTCGGCACGCAGGCGCCGGAACAGGCGGCGTACCTGCGCCGGATTGGCATAACCGACGGTGTCCGACAGGCCCGACTCGTCGGCACCGGCCGCAATGCATTGCACGGCCAGCCGGATGACATCGTCCTCGGGCACCTCGCCCTGCAGCGTGCAACCGAAGGCGGTGGAAATGGCGGCTTCGAGCCTGACGTGAGGCGCGATGCCGCGGCGCAGCTCAGAGATGGCGCGTACCTCCTCCACCATCTCTTCGCGCGTCTTGCGCACATTGGCCAGCGAATGCGCGGCACTGGCCGACACCGGCATCGTCAGCTTGTGCACGCCAGCCGCCAGCGCCGCCTCCGCGCCGCGGCGGTTGGGCACCAGGGCCATCACCGTGAGACCAGGCAGCGTGATCGCATGGCGCACCACCTCGGCGGCATCGGCCATCTGCGGCAGCAGTCGGGCCGGCACGAAGGAAGCAACTTCAATTTCCCGCACGCCGGCGGCGTAGAGCGCGTCGATCCAGCGCAGCTTGTCGGCCGTCGGCATGGTGGCCTTGACGGATTGCAGGCCGTCGCGGGGGCCGACTTCACTGATCAATACGTGAGGATTTGACATGGTTGCACTCATAATATAATTCTGTAAGATAGAACATTGTTCTTTCTATTGAAATGATCACGGATGCCCTGCCGCTTGTCAAGCGTCAGACAGCATGGCCCGTTTCATGACCAGGCCTTACTGACCAGGAGTGACTGATGCCCCGCAAAGCCCAGACCGAATCGCTGGCCGACAGCCATGCCGCGCCCGGTGGCGCCGCGGCGGTAGATCGCGCGCTGACCCTGCTGTGCGCTTTTCAGGTGGGCGATACTGCCCTGAGCCTGGCCGAACTGGCCGGCCGCACCCAGCTCTACAAAAGCACGGCGCTGCGTTTGCTGGCCTCGCTGGAGCATGCGCGGCTGATTCAAAAACTGGAGGACGGCCGGTACGGGCTGGGCAGTGAGGTGGCGCGGCTCAACGCCGTTTACGCGGCCTCCTTTTCGCTGGACCGCGCGGTGCTGCCCGTGATGCGGGCGCTGGTGGCGGCCACCCGTGAGAGCGCCGCCTACCATGTGGTGCAGGGCGATGCGCGGCTGTGCCTGTACCGCGTGGATTCACCCCACCCGATCCGCGACCACATCAAGGCCGGCGACGTGCTGCCGCTGAACCGGGGCACCGGCGGCCGCGTGCTGATGGCCTTTGGCCTCCGGCGCACCACCGGCCTCACCGCGAAAGACAAAAACCTCTACGCCCGCATCCGGGAGCAGGGTTACTTCTCGGCCATGGGAGACCGCCTGGCCGGCGTGGCCGGCATTTCGGCGCCGGTCTTCAAGGCCGATGGCAGCCTGGCGGCGGCCTTGACGCTGACCATGCCGGCAGAGCGCTATGACGAACGCCACGTTCAGAAGGTGCTGGAGGCCGCCCGCAAGCTGAGCGGTCAGGTGTGAGCCGCACAAACAAAGAACCAAAGAAAGAAAGAACCAAAAACACAAAAGGCAAAAACACCAGACGCTACTTTTCGATAGCAGCCGACCCCGTCATACCGTGCGTTGGCGGCGACTGTTTCTTCAGCGCGGTGTTGACGAGCCGGCCGTCGACTGGCGGCGGTGGCGGCCGGGCTGGCAGGTCACGCTGGCTGGCGCATACCCCCCTGCACAGACTCATAAAGAACGAGTTAAATAGCATTGAATGTGCCCTGGTTTCCTTCAGATACTCCAGCAAACTACCCATATAAAAGTCACAAATAAAACGATATTCAGTTAATTAATGACTGGCCTTGTATCAAATAAAGTAGAGGCTATGGAAAAACTCCGTACGCTCGCCCCTGTCCCTCCTGTCCGGGGCGTGCTATTTGATGCCTATGGCACGCTGTTCGACGTCTACAGCGTGGGCTTGCTGGCGGAGCAGCTCTTTCCGGGACAGGGGCAGACCTTGGGGCTGCTGTGGCGCGACAAGCAAATTGAATACACGCGCCTGGTCACCACCTGCAATGACGGCGTGCATTACCGGCCTTTCTGGGATCTGACCCGCGCCAGCCTGCGTTATGTCTGCAAGCGCCTGGCGCTGGACCTCACGGCGGAGCGCGAGGAACGGCTCATGAACCAGTACCGGCACCTGTCGGCCTTTCCTGAAAACAAGGGCGTGCTGCAGGCACTGAAAAAGCGCGGCATCGTCACCGGCATCCTGTCCAATGGCGACCCGTCGATGCTCGACGTGGCCGTGAAATCCGCCGGGCTGGAAGGCCTGCTGGACCATGTGATCAGCGTGGACAGCATCCGCAAATACAAGACGCACCCCGACGCTTATGCCCTGGGCCCGCAACAAACCGGCCTGGAGGTGTGGCAGATCGCTTTCGTCAGCTGCAACGGCTGGGACGCACTGGCCGCCACCTGGTATGGCTACCAGACGCTCTGGGTCAACCGCTACCAGTTGCCGTTTGAAGAGCTCGGCACAGCGCCGACATACACGGGCAGCAGCCTGCGCGACGTACTGACACTGCCGGGCATAACCCTGCCTGGCGCTGCGGCATGACGCCGCCGCATTTCCCCACACACTCCACCGTTTTATTTTCACAAGGGACCACCACCATGACCGCCAACACAGCACGCACCACCGCCCACCGCCTCCAGGTGGCCACCGACCTCTACCGCTTTGTTGAAGACAAGGTGCTGCCCGGCACCGGCGTTGACAGCGCCGCCTTCTGGCGGGGCTTTGACGCCATCGTCGCCGACCTGGCCCCCAAAAACATTGCCCTGCTGGCCGAACGCGACCGCCTGCAGAGCGAGATCGACAGCTGGCACCAGGCCCATCCCGGCCCCATCACCGACATGCCGGCCTACCGCGCCTTTCTGGAACAGATCGGCTACCTGGTGCCGCAGCCCGCCAACGTGACCACGACCACCGCTGATGTCGACGCCGAACTGGCCGAGCAGGCCGGCCCGCAACTCGTGGTGCCCATTCTGAATGCCCGCTACGCACTGAACGCGGCCAACGCCCGCTGGGGCTCGCTCTACGACGCGCTGTACGGCACGGACGCCATTTCCGAGTCCGGCGGCGCCGAGAAGGGCAAGGCCTACAACCCGATACGCGGCGCCAGGGTGATCGAGTTCGCGCGCACCTTCCTCGACCAGGCCGCCCAGCTGGAGGGCGCATCGCACAAGGACTCCGCCGCGTATGCGGTAGTGGACGGCAAGCTGGCCGTGACGCTGACGAACGGCGGCCGCGCGGCCCTGAAAGACAGCGCGCAATTGATTGGCTACCAGGGCGATGCGGGCTCGCCCTCGTCGGTACTGCTCAAGCACAACGGCATCCACATTGACATCCAGATCAACCGCAGCACACCGATCGGCCAGAGCGACGCGGCCGGCGTCAGTGACCTGGTGCTGGAGTCCGCGCTGTCCACCATACTCGACCTGGAAGACTCTGTGGCCGTGGTCGATGCCGAAGACAAGGTGCTGGCGTACAGCAACTGGCTGGGCATCCTGCAGGGCACGCTGACCGAAGAAGTCAGCAAAGGCAGCAAGACCTTTACGCGCGGCCTCAACCCCGACCGCCGATACACCGGCGCGCAGGGCGGTGAAGTCACGCTGCACGGCCGCTCGCTGATGTTTGTGCGCAATGTCGGCCACCTGATGACCAACCCGGCCATTTTGTATGAAGGCGGCAGGGAAATTCCCGAGGGCATCATGGACGCGGTCATCACCACGACCATTGCCATGCATGACCTCAAGCGCAAGGGCCAGCCCGGCATCAAGAACTCGCGCGCCGGCTCGGTCTACATCGTCAAGCCCAAGATGCATGGCCCCCAGGAGGTCGCCTTTGCGTCCGAACTGTTCACCCGCGTCGAGGCACTGCTGGGCCTGGCCCCGAACACCGTCAAGCTGGGCATCATGGACGAAGAGCGCCGCACCAGCGTCAACCTGAAGGCCTGCATCGCCGCGGCCGGCGCCCGCGTGGCTTTCATCAACACCGGCTTCCTGGACCGCACCGGCGACGAGATGCACACCGCCATGCAGGCCGGCCCCATGATCCGCAAGGGCGACATGAAGACCAGCGCCTGGATTGGCGCCTACGAGAAGAACAACGTGCTCGTGGGCCTCTCGTGCGGCCTGCGCGGCAAGGCGCAGATCGGCAAGGGCATGTGGGCCATGCCCGACCTGATGGCCGCCATGCTGGAGCAAAAGATTGCGCACCCCCGCGCCGGCGCCAACACCGCCTGGGTGCCCTCACCCACGGCCGCCACCCTGCATGCGCTGCACTACCACCAGGTGCTGGTGTCGGATGTGCAGAAGGAGCTCGAGAAGATCGATGCCAATGCGGAACGCGACAACATCCTCAATGACCTGCTGCAAATTCCGGTGGCGGCCGAAGCCAGGTGGCCGGCGACGGAAAAGCAGCAGGAACTCGACAACAACGCGCAAGGCATCCTGGGCTACGTGGTGCGCTGGATCGACCAGGGCGTGGGCTGCTCCAAGGTGCCCGACATCCACAACGTCGCGCTGATGGAAGACCGCGCCACACTGCGCATTTCAAGCCAGCACATCGCCAACTGGCTGCACCATGGCGTCGTGACCAAAGCCCAGGTCAAGGAGACCTTCGAACGCATGGCCGCCGTCGTGGACAAGCAGAACGCCGGCGACCCGCTCTACCAAAACATGGCGGGCCACTTCGACACCTCAGCGGCTTACAAGGCCGCCTGCGACCTGGTGTTCAAGGGGCTGGAGCAGCCGAGTGGCTACACCGAGCCGCTGCTGCATGCGTGGCGGCTGAAAGTGAAGGCGGGTACGGCTTCGGCTTGACGATGCCATCTTCTCGATAGCGATAGGGATAGGGATAGCTAACGGCGAGTTGGGGCGAGTTGGCCGTTGATCATTTCGCCAGCTTGCGGTAGAGCGTTGCGCGGCCGATGTCCAGCAAGGCAGCCGCGGCGGTGACGTTGCCGCCGGTTTGCCGCAGCGCCGCATCGATGGCCTGCTGTTGCGTCTGCCGCCAACTCAGCCCGTCGTCGGGTGCACCGGTGCGCGGACGAGCAGACGGTACTCCCAGGCCGGGTCCATGGTCGGGTTCATGGTCAGGGAAGTGACTCAGGGTGAGCGCTTCATCGGCGTCCAGCAACGCGAGTGCCAGTCGAAGCGCATGGCGCAACTGGCGCACGTTGCCCGGCCAGCGTCTGCTTTTGAGCGCCCGGCGCAGCCCGGCGTCGAGCCGCTGCGGCGCGCAGCCCTGCTCCGCCAGCAAGGCGTCAAGGACTGCGTTGAAATCACTTCTCATGCGTAGCGGCGGTACCTGCAACTGAAAACCACTGATGCGGTAATAAAGATCCTCGCGAAAGAGCCCCGAAGCCACCAGCGCGCGCAGATCGCGGTGGGTCGCACAGACGATGTGCACGTCCACCCGCACCGCCCGGGTCGCGCCGACGCGCAGGACCTCGCCACTGTCGAGCACGCGCAGCAGCCCAACCTGCAACTCAAGCGGCATGTCGCCGATTTCGTCAAGCAGCAAGGTGCCGCCCTGGGCCGCTTCGATTTTGCCCGCGCTGCCGCCGCGCCGGGCGCCAGTGAAGGCGCCTTCGACATGGCCGAACAGCTCGGCGGCCATCAACTGGGGAGCGATTGCGCCGCAGTTGATCGCTATTAACGGGCCGTCGTGGCGATGACTCACTTCGTGCAGGGCGCGGGCTGCGACTTCCTTGCCAGCGCCGGTTTCGCCCGTGACCAAAACCGGCAACCCGGCATGGAAGGCGCGCAGCGCGCGTTCAAAGTCGGCGGCAAAGGACGCATCGCCAAACTCGGGCCTCGGCGCGGTGCGCGGCGGCGCTGGACGGGTGGGCGTGGCAACGGATCGCGCCATGGGCGGCACGCCCGAGGCGCGGGCGCGCAGCTGCACCCCGCCACGCAGACGCAGGCTCAGTTCGCCGCTCGCCTGGCTTGCCGCAGCGGCGAGCGTATCGAAACGGCCGTCAAACAGGTCGCTGAAGCCCAGCCCCTGGGGAACGAAAGGAACCTCGATCAGATGGCGCGCGGCGATGTTGGCCGCCAGCAGGCCGCCATCGCGGTTGAAGGCGAGCCAGGCTTCATCGCTCGCATCCTGCGTCTCCAGCCGCAGCCGTACGAATGCCGGGAGCGCCTCGAAAAGCTTGCGCTCGATGCGACGGGCGCAGCGCTGGGTCAACGCCACGGCACCGGCCGCCAGGCCCGGCATGTCGCGCGAGATATCAACCGCGCCGACCACGCGCCCCTGCGGGTCAAACACGGGTGCAGCGCAGCAGTGAAAGATCTGGTTGTCGGCAAAAAAATGCTCGGGCCCGAGCACGCGGACCACCCGCTGCTCGGTCATCGCCGACGACATCGCGTTGGTGCCGATCACCGCCTCAGACAGATCGACCCCGGGACGAAAGGCTTGCCGTAGCGGCTCGCTACGGCGGTCGGTGCAACCCTCGACCGCCAGGGCGCGCCCCTGGACATCGGTGAGCAACACGGCATAGCCGGCGTCCGAGACCGCGCGGGCGAGCGCATCCAGCTCGGGGCGTGCCGCCTCCAGCAATGTGCGCTGGGCCTCCAGCAAACGGGCCAGTGCGAGACGGTCCACGGGATCGAATTCCACCTGTTCCGAGGCGCCGCGACCCTGACCCCGGCAGCGTTGCCATGAACGCAGCACCGGGTCGTCAACCAGACCCGCGGGCGCACTGCCTTCGTCAAAGAAGGCCCGGCGCGCTTGCCAGATGCGTTCCGGAGCGTAGAGGTTCGGCTCAAAAGTAATCGCTTGTTGCAAGGTTGTCTCCAGGGCTGCCAGCACGTATGCGTTTCTCTGGTCGTCTCGATTTGAGACCCTCGTCTCGTTTTGAGGCGATATCCCGGCGGGGCGACATGCAGTTTAATTCCTGAAGATACCACCACACATGGTAATTACCCGGACGATACCGCCACTTTATGCAGTTAACTGCCTTTGTGGCACGCCCCTTGCGGAAGAGACGGCGTTGGACGGCGGCACTGGTGGCGCCGCATGGTCAGCAAATCCATCAAAAACACAAGCATTGGAGACAAACACATGGACACCCTTCTTTATCCGCCGCCGAGCCAGGATCACTGGACGGGAAAGATTTACAGCGATGGCTGGGTCGCGGCACAAGGCGGCACCGCTGCGGTAGTGGAGCCTGCCACCGGCGGCACGCTGGGCCAGGTCGGTATCGCTTCGACCGCAGACGTTGACCGTGCCGCGCGGAGCGCCCAATCGGCCCGCGCCGCATGGGCCGCGACCCCCTTTGACCAGCGCGCGGCCGTGATGCGCGAGGCCGCGCGGCTGCTGAAGGAGCGCGCCGGCGAAATCAATGGCTGGAATGTGCGCGAATGCGGCTCCATCATGCCCAAAGCCGAATGGGAGCTGAACGCCACCTACGAGCAAATGCTGATGGCCGCCGCGCTGCCGATGCAGGCCAACGGGCAGATGTTCCCCTCGACCATGCCCGGGCGAACCAACTTGTGGCGGCGCGTGCCGATCGGCACGGTGGGCGTGATTGCCCCGTGGAACTTCCCGCTGCTGCTGGCCATGCGCTCGGTGGCGCCGGCGCTGGCGCTGGGCAACGCGGTGCTGCTCAAGCCTGACGCGCAGTCCGCCGTCACGGGTGGCATGTTGATCGCCCAGGTGTTTGCCGACGCCGGCCTGCCGGCGGGCGTTTTGCATGTGCTGCCGGGCGGCCCCGCCACAGGCGATGCAGTCGTGCGGCACCCGGCGGTCAACATGATTTCGTTCACCGGCTCAACGGCGGTGGGGCGGCAAATTGGCGAAGTGTGCGGTGGCTTGCTCAAAAAGGTGGCGCTGGAGTTGGGCGGCAACAACGCCATCGTCGTGCTGGACGATGCCGATATTGAAGCCGCCAGCTCCTGCGGTGCCTGGGGCGCTTTTTTGCACCAGGGACAAATCTGCATGCAGGCGGGCCGCCACCTGGTGCACCGCAGCGTGGCCGAGGCCTATTCCCAGCGGCTGAAGCAGCGCGCCGAAGCGCTGCATGTGGGCGACCCGCACGCCGGCCCCGCACATTTGGGACCTGTCATCAACGCCAAACAGCGCGACCGCATTGACCAGATCGTGCAGGCCTCGGTGGCGCAAGGCGCGCGCGTGGTGACTGGCGGCACCTACGAGGGCTTGCTCTACCGCCCGACCGTGCTCACCGAGGTGCAGCCGGCCATGCCGGCGTTCACCGATGAAATTTTTGGCCCGGTCGCCCCCATCACCGTATTCGACACCGACGAGGAGGCGGCGGCCCTGGTCAACGCGTCGGCCTACGGTCTGGCGGCGGCCATCCACAGCAGCAACATCTCACGCGCCATGGCGCTGGCCAACCGCTTGCACACCGGGATGATTCACATCAACGACCAGACGGTGAACAACGAGTTCCACGTGCCCTTTGGCGGCATGGGCGCCTCGGGCAATGGCGGGCGCTTTGGCGGTCCGGCCAATCTGGAGGAGTTCACGCAAAGCCAGTGGGTCAGCGTGATGGACAAGCCCATCGTGTACCCGTTCTAAATCAAGCCACTCAACCCTGTTACCCCAAAAACCCCCGACCCCCCCGAAAAACCCGGAAAATCATGAACCCTCGTCAAAACACCCTGCGGTCAAACATCACGCTCGCCGCCGCCCTTGCCTGCTTGCTTTGCACGCCTGCCTTCGCCACCGAAGGAGGCGGTAGCGCCTACCCGAACGGCGCGGAGAACTTCCTGGCCGGTGCGGCGCCTCCCCCCGGTACCTACGTGCTGCTCTACCCCTCGTACGACCACCTGAACAAGCTGCGCGACAACAACGGCAACGAAATCCCCGTTCCGTTCAAGGTCGATGTCGCGGCCCTCGTTCCCCGCTTTATCTGGATCGGTGAAACCAAGATGCTGGGAGGCAACTTCGGTTTTCACGGTTTCCTGCCGCTGCTCGACATCAATGCCAAGATTGCGGGACTCAGTCAACACAAGAAAGGCCTCGGCGACGTCATCTTCGGCCCGTTTCTGACCTACCACCCCTCAGACAAACTTCACTACGTGCTGGCGGTGGATATCCATGCACCCACCGGGTCGTATAGCAAGACCGATCTGGTCAACCTGGGACGCAACCACTGGACTGCCGGTCCGGTGGCAGCGATCACCTACACACAGCCGTCGGGCATCAACGCCGACATCAAGCTGCACTATGAATTCAACGGCTCCAACAAGGACACGAAGTACCGCTCCGGCCAGGAGTTCCATTTCGACTATGCACTGGGCTGGGGCTTCGGCAACGGCTGGACAGCGGGTGTGGGAGGCTATGCCTACAAGCAAATCACCGATGACAAGGTTTCCGGTGTGATCGTGCCGAATGCCAAGGGCTCGGCGATGGCGATCGGGCCATCGATCAAGTACCAGAGCCCTTCGGGTTTCTTCATTACCGCCAAGTTCCAGCAGGACTTCGCGGTTCGAAACCGGCCTGAAGGCGCGGCGCTGAAGGTCAAAATGATCCTGCCGTTCTAAGACGCAAAACCCAGCCAAGGAGACACCATGCCATTCGATTCTCATCACCAGGCCGCCGACCTCAGCACGGTGGTCGCGGCCATCGGTCGCTTGCAGCGGCGCGACTTTCTGCGCTTTTCCGGCGCGGGTGCCATCACGGCACTGGCCGGTGGCGCCAGCCTTGCGGCCCTGCCTCCCGGCGTGAAGTTCATCAACGAAGCGGAAGCCGCCATCTTCACGCGGCTGGCGCAGGTGGTGCTGCCGGTGGCCGGTAGTCCACTGGTCCCGTGGACGCCGGACGGCTTGCTGCAAACGCTGGACGGCGCGCTGCTGGCCACCATGGCGCCACATATTTTGACGGGCCTCAAAGGCGGCATGCAGTACTTCAACGACGGCCCCGTGGCCCTGTACAAAAAGCGTTTCACCGCGCTCGATGACGCCGAAGCCACGCAGTTCTGCGATGCCTGGGGCAATTCGGAACTGCCGCCGCAACGCGGCCTGACTGTGGGGCTGAAAAAGCTGATCCAGCTGTCGTACTGGGCGAATCCGGCAAGCTGGGCACCGCTTGGCTACGACGGACCGATGACCAAGCGCCTGGGCCTGAAGTCCCTGGGCAACGCACCGCTGCCGACACGCTGAACATCACCATTCAAGGACACACCACATGAAAAAATCCATTCCCGTGAAGCTCGCCAAGCAGGGACTCAAGGTCACGCAGGCCGTTGACATCACGCAGGAAAAACTGCACCTGAAGGCCGACGCAGTGATCATCGGTTCGGGCGCTGGCGGGGCCATCGCCGCCTACGAACTGGCGCGCGCGGGCAAGACGGTCATCGTGCTGGAGGCCGGGCCATACATCCCGTCGGAGAAGTTCACCGAGATGCTGGCCGTCTCGATGGGAACGCTCTACCAGGACCACGGCGGGCAGTCCAACATGCACGGCGATATTGCCATCCTGCAAGGCGCCTGTGTTGGCGGCTCCACGGTGGTCAATGCGGCGCTGTGCTTTCGCACGCCCGATTACTACCTGAAGCTGTGGGCCAAGGAGTTCGGCCTGACCAACCTCACCACGGCGGTGATGACGCCGTACTTTGAGAAGATCGAGCGCAACCTGCACATCCGCACCGTCGCCTCGCACGAGACCAGCGCGGGCGCGGCGCTGATTGGCGTGGGCATGAAAAAGCTGGGCTACCCCGAAGGCAAGGCGCGGCGCAACATCAAGGACTGCGCACTCACCGGCGCCTGTTTCAGCGGCTGCACTTCCGACCGCAAGCAATCCATGCTGGTGACCTACCTGCCCTGGGCCGTGGCGCATGGCGCGACCATCTTCGCCGACACGCGTGTCACGCAAGTGCTGGCCGAGGGCGGCAAGGCCAGTGGCGTGCTGGCCGAGGTCATCGACCCGGCTACCGGCAAGAAAAAGGCCGATGTGCGCGTTGATGCCCCCATCGTCGTGCTGGCGGCCGGGCCGATCCAGACGCCGCTGCTGCTGCTCAAAAGCGGGCTGGCCAATAGCAGCGCGCAAGTGGGCAAGAACTTTGCCTGCCATCCCACCTTGTCGGTCACCGCTGAATTTCCCCACGAGGTCAACGACTTCCATGGCGCGACCCACTCGCTCTACATGGACCAACACACACTGCCCGAGAAAGGCGGCTACCTGTTGCTCAACGCGATCCAGGAGCCGGTGGAGGCTGGCTTTCAGGCCGAGCCCGGCACCGGCAAGCCCTACGTGGCCTACATGACGGGCTACAAAAATACGATCCGCCTGATCAGCCTGATCCACGACAAGAATGTGGGCGAGGTGCGCTGGGAAAACGGCCAGAAACAGATCCATTACACGGTCGACAACGACGACTTCGATGCGATGAAAAAAGGGCTGGTCGCCACGGCGCGCATTCTGTTTGCCTCCGGGGCGAGCAAGCTCTACCTGCCATCATCGAACAAGGCGGTGGTCGAGAGCGCCGATCAGGTCGAAAGCGTGATCGGCGCGTTGAAGAACGAACCGGCACGCTACAAATACACCTCGTTCCATCCGCAGGGCACCTGCCGCATGGGGCGCGACGCTAAGACCACCGTGGTCAACCCCTATGGCGAAACGCATGACGTGAAAAACCTGTACGTGGCCGATGCCAGCCTGCTGCCGACCTCGATTGGCTACAACCCCTCGGAGACGGTGTACGCGCTGGCCAGCTACATCAGCGACCGCATCGTCAAAGCGCACGCATGAGGGCTGCGCAGCGCATCCTTGATGCGGCGTCCAGGCGCCGTGTGACCGGTGGCGAAGTCATCGGCACGCGTGAGCCGGGCGGCGTCCACGGCTGGCGTGGCATCCCCTACGCCAGCCCGCCCACCGGGGCCTTGCGCTGGCGCGCGCCGCGCCCTGCCGTGCCCTGGAGCGGCGTGTTCGAGGCCTGCGCGCACGGCTCGATGGGGCCTCAATACGCCGACTTGCTTTCCGGCACGCCAGCGCAGCAACGCGGCCAGATCGTGGGCGACGAGAACTGCCTCACGCTCAACATCTTCGCGCCCGCCTTCGAGCCGGATGCGGTGCCGGGCGCAGGCCAACGCCGCCCGGTGATGGTGTGGATCCACGGTGGCGGCAATTCAGTGGGCACCTCGGCCACCTACGACGCGACGCGCAACTATGCGAGCCACGATGGCCTGGTGGTCGTCACCGTCAACTACCGGCTCGGTGTGCTGGGCTGGTTCACCCACCCGGCACTGCATGACGCCGACGACGCCACACCCGAGGAGCGTTCGGGCAACTTTGGCACGCTCGACCTGATTGCCGCGCTTCGATGGGTGCAGGGCAACATCGCGGCCTTTGGCGGCGACCCCGGCTGCGTGACGATCTTTGGCGAATCCGCTGGCGGACAGAATGTGCTGACGCTGTTGGCGAGCCCCCTGGCCCAAGGCCTGTTCCACCGAGCGATCGCGCAGTCGCCGGTGGCCGAGACCTTCAGTGTCGAACAGGCGGTGAACTGGCGCGACGACGTGCAGCCGGGCCACCGCGAGAGCGCGCTGGAGGTCACGGGGCGGCTGTGGGTCGCCGAGGGCCGCGCCCATGACCGCGAGAGTGCAAAGAAGCACCTCGCGCAGCTGCCCGCAGCAGACATTGCCGCCTTTCTGCGCTCGCTCAGCCCGGCCCGGCTGCTGGGCGCCTTCACGCCCGGCAGCGTTGGGGTCTACCTGGCGCCTCGTCCCGTGCGCGACGGCGTGGTCCTGCCGCGCAAGCCACTGGCCGAGGTCTTCGCCGCCGGTCAATGGAACCGCGTGCCGGTGATCCTGGGCAGCAATCGCGACGAGTTCAAGACCTTCAGTGCAGACAAGCCCGAACACTCGCGCCTGCTGCTGGGGAAGGTGCCGATTCTGCGCGATCGCCGCGCCTATCAGGTTGAGATGAAGTACATGTCGCTGGCCTGGAAGGCACTGCATGTCGATACGCCGGCCGATGCGATGCTGGCGGGCGGACACGTCGATGTATGGACCTACCGCTTCGATTGGGATGAGGCCCCTGCCATACCCTTCATCCGCCCCGACCTGCTGCTTGGCGCCGCCCACGGCATGGAGATGGCCTTTGCCTTTCGCGACACGGCGGGCGAACTCGATATCTTTGGCGTCAACACGCCGTTCAACCGGTCCGGCCGGTCCGTGTTGACCCAGGCGATGGGCGATGCGTGGACCCGCTTCGCACGCAACGGCATACCGACGCTGCCAGGCCATGAGTGGCCGCGCCGCGGTCTCGATGCGGAACAAGCCGAGTGCCTGCTTTTCGACACGGCGCGCGATGGCGGCATCCGCATGGCGCGTATACGCACCGACATGGCGGCCGTCAAGCAGGCGCTGAAGACCGATGCAGCGGCCGAACCCGCCACGCTGCGCTGTCGCATCCACGCCCGCCTTTTCGTATGGAACCCGCTGTTCGCAGGCCACGGCGATACATCGGAATACGAGCGTTGGTGCCGCGAGTTTGGTTGTACCGTTCCTGCCGTGGAGTTCCGGCCGCGGGTCGAAATCTGACTGACGGCGCAGCCCCACCATCGCGGCGCGGCTGCGCGATTCGGAGCTGGCTCTCGTGGTTCCCGTGGTTCCCGTGGTTCCGGTATCAGCTTGCCGTCGCGCCAGATTTCTTCACGAGCTCGGCCCAGCGCGCGATCTCGGACTTCATGTGCGCCGCGAGCTCCTCAGGCGAGCTTCCCACGATCTCCATGCCGAGCTGGTCGGTCAGCTTGGCCGCCACGTCCGGCATCTTCAGGATTTTGACAATCTCGGCATTGAGCCGCTGCACGATGGCTGGCGGTGTTCCCTTGGGGGCGTACACCGCCTGCCACGAGGCCATCTGGAAGTTCTTGATGCCCGCTTCCATCATGGTGGGCAGGCTGGGGGCCAGCGCCATGCGCTTGGGGGTGGTGACCGCCAGCAGCTTGAGCTTGCCGGCCTGGGCCAGCGACACGGCCGCCGTCATCTGGTCAAACATGAAGGTCACCTGGCCGGACGAGACATCCAGCATGGCGGGCGGCGTGCCTTTGTAGGCGATGTGGGTGAGCGGCACGCCAATCAGGTCGGCAAACATCTCGCCGGCCAGATGCGTCGAAGTGCCCGCGCCCGAGGAGGCGAAGTTGCGCCGGGATGGCTCACGCTTGAGCAGCGCCACCAGGTCCGCCACCGAGTTGATGCCCAGGTTGGGGTTGACGATTAACACATTGGGCAGCATGGCGACCAGCGCGATCGGCTCAAAGTCCTTGACCGGGTCGTAGGGCAGGTTCTTGTAGAGGCTGGCATTGATGGCGTGCGTGCTGATGGTGCCGCCCAACAGCGTGTGGCCATCCGCCCTGGCCTTGGCCACGTAGGTCGCGCCCACGGCGCCGGCGGCGCCCGGTTTGTTGTCGACGATCACCGGCTGGCCCAGTATCTCGGCCAGCTTCTGCGACAACGTCCGGCCAATCACGTCCGTGGAGCCGCCCGGCGTGAAAGGAACGACATAGGTGATCGGTTTGGCAGGCCAGCCCGGGGTGCCGACGTCCGCGGCGCTCGCCACGCCGGGCAGGGGCAACAAGGTGCCGAGGCCCAAGCCACCCAGGCCAAGAACCGCCTTGCGGCGGGAAAAATTTGTCGTCATCACGGATTCCTTGAAAAGACTTGAGAAGAGAGTTGCTTGAATACAACGATGCAGAGGCGCCAAAGTCAAATGTTAGCGCTAACAATTGATCATAAAAGAGCATCCGACCGGACGTCAAGTCAGGCGCTGCCTCTTTGGACAAGGGAAAACCCGATGTCGCGCACCGGCGGACCGACGTCGCGGCGCTCTACCCGATCCAGGATGAAGCGGGCAGCCTGCTGGCCGATGGAGGTGCCGTCGATGCGGACGGTGCTCAGCTGCGGATAGGTGAAAGCGGCGAACGGCAGGTCGCCAAAGCCCATCACGGCGATATCGTCCGGCACGCTCAGGCCGGTGGCGTGGGCCTCGGTGATGACGCCGTGGGCAATCACGTCGGAGCTGCAAAACACCACATCAATGTCGGGATGGCTGGCGCGCAGTTCGGCAAATCCGGCCCTGCCATTGCCCAGCGAGGACGGTGACGGCACCACACACGCCGGAATGCCCGCAACGCCCAGCTCGGCAAAACGCTGCTCGAACCCGATACGCCGCCTCGTCGCACGCTCATCGCTGGCGCTGACGATGCCGGGCCGGCGAAAGCCCCGCCCGTGAAGGTAATCGGCCACCGCAACGCCGACTTTCTCGTGGGAAAACCCCACGATCATGTCGAGCGGCGTGGGCGTAATGTCCCAGGTTTCCACCACCGGAATGCCGGACGCCAGCAAGCGCCGCCGCCCTTCAATGGAATGCATGATGCCGATCAGCACGATGCCGTCGGGTCGGCGCCCGATGATGGCGTCCAGCAGGGCATCTTCCCGCGCGCCGCCATAGCCGCTCTGGCCCAGCATCAGCTGGCAGCCCGCTTCCGCGAGGGCATCGGTCAGCGCCTGAATGGTTTCCAGAAACACCGGTCCGGCGATCGTCGGCACCAGCGCAGCCACCAGGCGGCTTCGGTTGGATGCCAGGCCGCCCGCCACGAGGTTGGGCACATAACCGCTGCGCGTGATGGCGCCGCGCACGCGCTCCAGCGTGTCGGGCGAGACGGCAGCGGGCGTGTTGAGGGCGCGCGAAACGGTAATGGCCGACACGCCGGCAAGCTTGGCCACATCATTGAGCGTGATGCCGCCCGTGCCTGGCCTGGCGGCCCGGCCAGGCTTTTTAAGGGAATCCATGCGGCCATGTTAACGCTAACGCCATCAGCCTCTTGACCGTGGCCTGCCAGGAGTCGCCGCGGCGAACAGGCCGTGCAACCGGGGAGTGGCCCAGGTTCCAAAACAGGGTCCGGCGCCGGCAACTGTGTGAAGTGGAAACCAATTGAAACACTTTGCAAGTGTCCCAAGGAAATTACCGTTGCCCCTTAACCTCAGAACTCCTCCGTTCAGGCATTCGCGGTTGCAAGCCGCCCGGCCGAGTGTCATTATCAAAAAAAATTTCCCGCAAACCCGCTCCAGATGGCCTCGCAACCCGAAGTTCTTCAATCCTGCATAGAGGAAGCCGCCAAAGCGGCCAAGCCGGCCATGGAACGCTGCATCGAGGATGCAATAGCGGCGCTGGAGCTCGCGCAAAGCCAAAGCACTGATGCGGCAGAGCGGGAAGAGCTTTTTGCAGCCTACCGCGAGTTGCTGAAACACAAGGCGCCCTGGAGCGCACAGTACCGCGCCGACCTGCTTGCCGTTTTGATGACCCAGGCCGCGGCGGCTGCGCAAGCGGCCTCGGCACCGGCCGGCGTGTCGCCTCTGGGCCGGGGGGCCGCTTCCACCGTCACCGCGACCAGCACGCTCAGCTCCACCGAAGCGTTTTCGCTGATGGATGACGCCGATGTATCCCAGGCGATTGAGTCGTCACGGTTGTTGCAGCAGGTTTTACCGGCGGTCGAGCAAAGCCTCGCGGAACTCAATACGCTGGTCAGCGCCGTGCAGGGCCTGCCCAATGTGCGGCCGGAACTCAACCCGCTTCGCCCGGACGTCTTCGCGCAGGCGCTTCAGGACATGATTTTTGCCGTGCCCGTTGATCGGGCCGTCAGCGCGCTATGGCTCCGTTATCTGGCAGCCCCGCTCGGGCGCGAACTCAAGCTGGTGTATGAACGGCTGATCAACCAGCTTGAAATGGCCAATGTGCAGGGCGCCGGCTATCGCGTGCTGCAAACGCCTGCCAGCGGCGGCAACAGGAGCCGGGACAACCCACAAACAGGTGCCAGGCCGGAGGGCGGCCAGGGCGCCAGCCGCGGAGATGACGCGCCCCCACCGCCGTCGGTAGGCTACGTCTCCGACGAGCCCCTGCGGCCCTCGCAGTTTGCCGACCTGTCCGACCCCGGGGTCAAGAGCGACCTGTTCCATGATTTCCTATTCAATGGCGCAAGCAATGCGCAGCGCGGCCTGGCGCCCGCCTATTACGACAGCATCGAGGAAGAACTGAAGGCGCTGAAAGCAGCGCGCGAGACGGCACAGGCTCCGCTGGAGTCACGCGCGGCACCGCTTTCCGGCTACCAGAAAATGCCGACCGTCGACCGCCCCCAGCGGGTTGTCGATGAGCGCAGCCAGCTGAGCCAGCAGGTCTGGGGAGCTTATGGGCGCCCCCGGGAACGCGACATTGTCCGGACCCAGTTGAAGAAGGAAGCCAGGCAGGTCGGGCAGGTGATGGGGCTGGAAGTGGTGCGCAAGCTGGTCAGCCATGTGGCGCAGGACCCGCGCCTGCTGGCGCCGGTGCGCGAGGCCATCGTAGCGCTGGAGCCGTCGCTGATGCGCCTGGCCATGGTGGATCCGCTTTTTTTCAGTGACGAGGACCACCCCGGCAGGCGGCTGATGGAGCGCGTGGCCCAACGCAGCTTCAGCTACAACGACGAGTTCAGTAGCGAATTCTCGGAGTTTCTCCAGCCGGTCATCCGCGCCTTCAACAAACTCAACGGGCTGGATATCAAGAATGCCCAGCCTTTCGATGCCGCGCTGGCCACACTGGCCCAACACTGGGACGAACAGGACCGGCTGGAGGCCAAAAACCGCGACAACCTGCTGCAGGCCCTGCATTTTGCAGAGGAACGCCAAACCCTTGCCGATGAAATTGCCCTGGAACTGAGCAGGCGTTCAGACCTTGGGGATGTCCCGGCGCTGGTGCTGGACTTTCTGTTCGACTCCTGGGCGCTCGCCATGGCCCATGCCAGGCTCACCGACACGCGCAACCAGGTCGACCCGGAAGGCTTTGGCTCGGTGGTGCCCGACCTGCTGTGGAGCGTCAAGCGTGGAGTGACGTTGAAGCGTCCCGCCAAACTGTTCGAGATGCTGCCGAGCCTGCTGGGCAAACTTCACGCAGGACTGACCTTGCTGGGCCAGGACCCGCGCGAAAGCGAGGTTTTTTTTGACGAGCTGATGAAGCTGCACAGGCCGGTACTCAAGCTGCGCCGGCTCAAGAGCCAGCGTGACGCGGAAGAGTCCGGCGCCATGCCGCTGGAGCCTGAAGAGGCCCGCAGCACCACGTTCATCACGGACCCCACCACCGAGCCCCGCGAGGCCCGATCTGCCGCGCCGCCCTGGCTGGGCCGCGATGACCTGGACGCGGCCGGTTTTGAAGACACGCTGCCCACTGCGCCCGGCGAACTCGCGCCCCTGGAAGACGACACCCCTGCCGTGGCCGAGTCAGCAGCAACCGGCGATGGCGATCCGGCCGAGACCCCAGGAACAGAGCCGGCGCCGCAGCAGCAGGACGTTGCCTCTCCAGCAACCGGCCCGGCCATCGCCCCGGCCGAAGCCGAACGGATGCTGCTCGGCCTGCGGGCGGGGCACTGGGTCGACCTGTACTCCAAGCACCGCTGGCTGCGCGCCCAGCTGATCTGGGCCGGCACCAAAGGCACCCTCTTCATGTTTGTGAGCCATGGCGGGCAACCCCATTCCATGACACGGCGAAGCTGCGAGCGACTGATCCGGGACCGCCTTCTGCGGCCCGTCGATACGCAAGGCGTCGTCGGCCAGGCGCTCGACGCGCTGGCCCTGGAAGCGGACACCCCCGCCAGCACGCCCGGTGAGGTTCCGGCATCGGCGGACCTCATGAGCGCCTAAGCGTTTAACGTTTAAGCGTTTAAGCTCGCAAACACTTTTTCCTTGTCCGCCAACCCTGAAGGTGGCGATACGGCTGGCGCTACCGACCTCGACCGGCCGCCATCGGCCTCGACCGGTATGCAGGAAGGGTTTCCAGGATTGCTTTCAGGTGTAACAGCCCGAACTTGCCACAATCATTCCTCACGAGATCGAACCATGAAGTCCAGCCACCCACGGCCCCCGCCCTTGCCCGGCGGCCCGCCGGTTGATGAGCCCGATGACCCGCCCAGCCTGCCCGTGCAGCCTGACGACAGGGACTTGCCCGCGCCGGGGATCCCCGACGCCGAAGATCCGGTCCGCAAAACCCCGGTTTGAGCCTGGCGGGGCTGTCCGCTGCGGCTTGTCCGCCCATTGCCCTATCGCCCCATTGCTTTTTTCCAGCAGGCCTGGATACACATGGATGCAGATCGCAGCAATAGCTTCGCTTGTGCGGCGAGTGAAGCGTCTAGACTAGTACGCGCCACTCGTTGTCCGCAAAGCCAACAGGAGGTGTCTTGTCGTTTCAAAAAGATCTGTCTCTGGCCAACCGGCTGATCTCAGCACTGCCGGCGTACGAACGCGCCATGTTCATTGAACACAGCGAGTTGGTTGAGCTCAAGCCCCAGACGGTGCTGATAGAAGCCGGCCAGACGCCCGAGCATGCCTACTTTCCCGTGGAAGGCTTTGTCTCGGTGATCCTGCCGGTGGAGCAGGTCCAGGCCCCGGGCCTTGGCGTTGCCCTGGTGGGCAGCGAGGGCATGTGCCACACCTCGCTCATGCTGGGTGTGGCTGCCTCGTCGTTTACCAGTCTGGTGCTGGGTGCAGGGCGCGCCTTCAAGATCCACCGCAATGCATTGCGACTGCGGCGAGCTGAAGATGCCTGCCTGCGCAATGTCCTGCACCGCTACGTCGACGTTTTTGCAAGCCATATGGCGCAGCAGGCGGCCTGCCTGCACTACCACACGGTGCCGCAGCGCCTGGCGCGCTGGCTGCTGATGACGCGCGACCGGGCCCATTCCGGGGAGCTCTTTCTCACCCATGAAGCCTTGGGCCTGATGGCGGGTGTCCGGCGCGAGAGCGTGTCGCAGGCAGCCAGCGTGTTTCAAAAAATGGGCCTGATCAGCTACAGCCGGGGCTACCTGATGCTGCTCGATGAAGCCAGGCTACAGGCACAAGCCTGCCCGTGCTACCGGGCTGACCTGAAGGCCTACGACCGCGCACTGACGCTGCCGCTGAAGGCGCTGGAAGACAATTCTCCGAGCGGGCCGCCCCGGGCAAGCGCTACCCTTTTTTAGGGGAAGGATGCAGCGCACCGCTGCCCACTCACACAGCGGCAGGGGGCACGGGCGGTGGCCATCTGGCGTTCACGCCTGCCAGACGCCATAGCCGGCTTCCCGCAAACCAATGCCCAGCTCGACTTCCATGTCGCGCGCACCTTCGTACGGCATGGGGTTGTACATGACGTACAGCTCGGGCATCAGGCGCACACCGAAATCGCGCACAAAGCGGTTCGACTGGATGCCGGCCTTGTGTTTGTCAAAGCGCACGTCCGGGTCCAGCCCGGTCATGCCGACATACACAAACGGTCTGCCCAGCTGGTAGTCCGGATTGGCGCGGCGAAACCGGGCCGCATCCCAGACCTCGGGCGCCAGCTCGATCACATACACGCTGTAATGGTGGCCACGTGGCTTGCTGGGCATGGGAGATGGAGGCAGTGTGGGCACACTGTACCGCATGCCGCGGCCGTCGATCACCCGCCAACCGCACCACGATGGCCGGTGTCCAGCCAGCTGCCCGAGGTCACCACCAGGTGAATGAAATGCAGTTTTCCCACCACATTGAGGGGCAACGCAAATGGATAGAAGTCGGGCTGACCCATGCTGCGCGACATTTCGTTGAGCATGGTGGTGAGACGCGTCCAGTGGTTGAGGAATGCGAGGAACTGCCCCGCCTCGGGATGCTCCGGCTGATACAGGGCGTCAAGGGTGAAGGGCGTGAACTCCAGGTCGAAGCGATCCACGCTCAGGCCAAAGCTCAGTGCGGTGTCAATCGCATCGCGCATGTGCAGATAGTGAGCCCAGCATTCGGCCCAGTCCTCCCATGGATGGGCGCTGGCATAGGCGCTCACGAAATGCATGGGCCAATCCGGCGGCGGACCTTCGTCGTAATTGCGCTGGAGACTGGCCAGGTAATCCACCGACTCATTGCCAAAGAGCCAGGAAAAGCCCTCATGCCAGTGGGTGCCGGCGATCAGGCGGCCCCAGTAGTAGTGGCCGACCTCATGGCGCAAATGCCCCAGCAGTGTCCGGTAGGGCTCGCGCAGGGCTTTGCGCACCGCCTCCCGCTTGGCATCATCGGCTTCATCGATGTTGAGCGTGATGAGGCCGGTGTTGTGGCCGGTCATGATGTGCGGCCCGTTGAGGGGGGAATGCAAAAAATCAAACATCAGGCCGCGCTCGGGGTCCTCGCTCATGCGCGACGCCACGGGCAGCTTCAGGAGGATCAGCGACGACACCAGGCGTCGCTTGGCCAGCTCCACCTGGCCCCACAGATAGCCGTTGTCCGGCAGGGCCGGGTCGGTGAGGTCGGGGATGGTGCGGTTGAGCCTGCAGGCCCGGCACATGTCGTGCGGGTCTTCGACGGATATCAGCCAGTTGCAGGAAGCCGGCGTCGAAAGGTTCAGGCATCGCTTGTACACCGGTGCGCCGCTCTCGGACACGCTCTTAGACACGGTCCCGGCGACGTCCAGCCCGGGCGCTGCGGTTGGGGGGCCGGCGGATTGCTGGCCGGGGATGTCCTGCAACAAGGGCGGGTGCGCATCGTCAGGAGGCGCCTTGGCGGGCGCGGCCCGCGCCTGCCACTCCCGCCAGGTGTCCTCTCGCGGCCCCGGCATGAGGGGCAGCAACATGCCGCGCTCCGGGTCATAGCCCAGCGGGGTGTCGCAAGCCAGGCATTTGCTGTTGCGAAAAAAGACCGGCTGCCCGCACTGGCAACGGTAGTTACGCCCTGCCAGCAGGGGCAGGGGTTGATCCGCGGTGTTTGGAAACGTATTGAATGACAAAGGTAAAAGGCAAAAGGGAGATGTGCCGGAAAAAAGGGAACCTGCAGAACCCTGCACTTCCATGGTTCCAGTGTCCCAC
Organism: Polaromonas sp. P4_H1; assembly: GCF_056400945.1. Classification (NCBI taxonomy): domain Bacteria; kingdom Pseudomonadati; phylum Pseudomonadota; class Betaproteobacteria; order Burkholderiales; family Comamonadaceae; genus Polaromonas; species Polaromonas sp. P4_H1. The sequence goes on from NZ_JBFUKG010000001.1 coordinate 106,374, forward strand.
GTTTGATGGCGGCGGCGTGAGGGCAGTGAGCCTTGTGCGCGTGTAAGCGCCTGCTGACATAAGTGACACCCGGATATGCGACACCCGGCACTTTCAGTTCAGCAAACTTCCGCCTGCCGGCCAGCCCTTGCTCGATCAGCCCCTGCTTTTACTTTTATCATCTGGTCATCTTCAACTATCACCCAAGGAACCCATGCCCACATACCATGTAGAAATGATGGAAGGCCGCACCGTCGAGCAAAAGAAAAAGCTCGTCGAAGCCATCACCCGCGTCAGCGTCGAGATTCTCGGCGGCCAGCCTGATTCGGTCGACATCATCATCACCGACATCAAGCGCGAGAACTGGGCCACCGGCGGCAAGCTCTGGTCGGAACCCAGAAGCTGAGCGTCAGGAAATTTTCAAGTCCGTCCGTATCCCCTGCCTCGCTCGCCGACCGGCAGGCGCGCTGCGGCCGGCATGCAAGTTAATCGCTTAATGGCTTGCAGCGCCCATCCCGCCTGGGTTAGAACCTGTTTACGATCTAAACGAGGCCGCGTTGGGGTGCAATCGGGATGAGTGGGGCGCCCGGGACCGCCGCATGGGCTCATGCCCATGCAAGGGCCCGGGTGGCTCAATCGCCCGATTTCACCCCAACCCGAAGGGCAAGCGCCTTCTCGGGCGGTCTGCGGCGTTGCGGCGCTTGCCCATAGCCCGAGCTATGGGCGGCGCACCGCGCCTTGCATCCCATCCCGAGAAGGTGCTTGCGCGGCCCCGTTTAGATCGTAAACAGGTTCTTAGGGCCCAATTGACGCCTTGACCCGGTAACCCAGCCGCAGCGACACATCCGCCGCCGCCTGGCGCACGGCGCGGGCGATATCGGAGTCCCAGTCCGCCGGAAAATTATCCTCATGGCCCAGCGCCGTGATCACCAGCGCGGCGTTGCCCTCATGGTCCAGCGCGGCGGCGCTGAAGGCATTGACGCCGGGAATCGGCCGCCCCATCGCCCGCACCACGCCGTGCTGCTGCATTACAGCCTTGATGTTTTTGATCTCCTGGTCCAGGTCCTTCACGGCGCTGCGGTCCAGCCGCCGGGGCGCATCGCCCCAGGCGCCCAGCATGGACTGCTCCAGTCGCTGCTTGGGTAGCGCGGCGACAAAAGCCCGCCCCGTGGCCGTGCCCAGGATGGACATGACCGTGCCCATGCGCATATTGACGTGCAGCGGCTGGCTGGCCTCGATATAGCGCACGATGGTCGGGCCGAAATTGGCCCACACCGCGATGGCCACCGTCTGGTCTATGGCCAGCGCCAGCGCTTCGGCCACCGGCGTGGCGGCTTTCAGCGGGTCGAGCTGGTGCAGGCAGCTCAGCCCCACCTGCAGCGCCGCCGCGCCCAGCGCGTAGCGGCCCGTGACCGCGTCCTGCTCGATCAGGCGCAGCCTGCCAAAACTCACCAGGTAAGTGTGCGCGCGCGACGCCGGCAGGCCAGCCTTGGCGGCCAGGTCCTTGAGCGTCATGGAGCTGGGGTGCTCGGCCAGCGCCAGCAGCAGCCGCCCGCCTATCTCGACCAATTACACAGCCCGCTGCTCTTTATGTTCTTTTTGGTGATCGTGTTCGTCCTTGTCCATGCTTGGCTTCCCGGTGGGGGTGGTGAAGGGGTGGCCAGTCGCCACAAGCACCCATCATTTCACAAATGGATTTGACAATGGCAAATTTTTGCATAGAATTAACAAATCGATTTGCAGTTGACAAATCACGACCTTCCCACCCCAGTCTGGAGATCCCATGAGCAGCCCCAAGAAATTCGCCTCCCAAGCCGACCTCGACGAGAAGCAGGTCAGCTTCACCAAGCTTTCGGACAACGCCTACGCCTATACGGCCGAAGGCGACCCCAACACCGGCATCGTCATCGGCGACGACTGCGTGCTGGTGGCCGACACCCAGGCCACGCCGGCCATGGCGGCCGATGTGGTGCGCCGCATCCGCGAGGTGACCGACAAACCCATCAAATATGTGGTGCTGACCCACTACCACGCGGTGCGCGTGCTGGGTGCCAGCGGCTACCAGCCCGAGCACATCCTGGCGAGCCAGGACACCTATGACCTAATCGGGGAGCGCGGCGAGCAGGACAAGGCGAGCGAAATTGGCCGCTTTCCGCGCCTGTTCCGCGATGTCGAATCGGTGCCGCCTGGCCTGACCTGGCCGACCCTGACCTTTACCGGAAAAATGACGCTGTGGCTGGGCAAGCTCGAGGTGCAGCTACTGCAGCTCGGGCGCGGCCACACCAAGGGCGACACGGTGGTCTGGCTGCCCAAGGACAAGATCCTGTTTTCGGGCGACCTGGTCGAGTTCGACGCGACGCCCTATGCCGGCGACGCCTACTTCAAGGACTGGCCGCAGACGCTGGACAAGCTGGCGGCGCTCAAGCCGGCGGCGCTGGTGCCCGGCCGCGGCGCCGCGCTCACCAGCCCCGAGCAGGTGCAAAAGGGCCTGGCCGGCACGCGCGATTTCATTGCCGACGTGTACGCCAGCGTCGAAGCCGGCGTGAAAGCCGGGAAGGACCTCAACGCGGTCTACAAGGAAACCTACGCCAGGCTCAAGCCCAAGTACGGCCACTGGGTGATCTTTGACCACTGCATGCCCTTCGACGTGACCCGCTGCTACGACGAGGCAACACAGTACCCCGACCCGCGCATCTGGACGGCCGAGCGCGACCAGCAGATGTGGGAAACGCTGGAAGGTTGAGGCCCTGGGGAGACAAAGATGAAACTGCAAGAACTGCAAGAGCTTCAAAACACCCGGGGCAACGGCGTTGATTACCAGAAGCTGGCGTTCGACTATGAGCGTCATGCCGACCAGGACGCCGACCCGCCCGCGCGCCACCCGGTGGTGGTGGTCGGTGCCGGTCCGGTGGGCCTCGCACTGGCCATTGACCTGGCGCAGCAGAACGTGCCGGTGCTGCTGCTCGACAACGACTGCACGCTCTCGACCGGCTCGCGCGCCATCTGCTTTGCCAAACGCACGCTCGAGGTGTTCGACCGCCTCGGCTGCGGCCAGCGCATGACGGACAAGGGTGTCTCGTGGAACGTCGGCAAGGTGTTCTTCAAGAATGATCCGATCTACAGCTTCAACCTGCAGCCCGAAGCCGGCTACGAGCGGCCCGCCTTCATCAACCTGCAGCAGTACTACGTCGAGGGCTACCTGGCCGAGCGCGCGGCTGGGCTGCCGCTGATTGACCTGCGCTGGAACAACAAGGTGGTGGGCATAGAGCAGCAGGCCGACCATGCTTTGCTGACCGTCGAAACGCCCGAGGGCAATTACCAGATCGCCGCCGGCTACGTCGCCGCCTGCGACGGCTCGCGCTCCAATTTGCGCCAGCTGCTGGGCCAGGAGAGCAAGGGCCGCATCTTCAAGGACCGTTTTCTCATTGCCGACGTGAAGATGAAGCTCGATCAGCCAGCAGAGCGCTGGTTCTGGTTCGACCCCGAGTTTCATCCGAACCAGAGCGTGCTGCTGCACATGCAGCCCGACAACGTCTGGCGTATCGACTTCCAGCTCGGCTGGGATGCCGATCCCGAGCACGAGAAGAAACCCGAGAACATCATTCCGCGCGTCAAGGCGCTGCTGGCCAAGTCGTCGATGAAGGACGCGCAGTTCGAACTCGAATGGGCCAGCGTCTACACCTTCGCCTGCCTGCGCATGGACAGTTTCCGCCATGGCCGCGTGCTGTTCGCCGGCGACTCGGCGCACGGCGTGTCACCCTTCGGCGCCCGCGGCGCCAACTCGGGCGTGCAGGACGCAGAAAACCTGGCCTGGAAACTGGCGGCGGTCGTGCGCGGTGACGCGCCCGACGCGCTGCTCGACAGCTATGCCAGCGAACGCGAATACGCGGCCGACGAGAACATCCGCAACTCCACCCGCGCCACCGACTTCATCACGCCCAAAAGCGAGGTCAGCCGGCTGTTCCGCGACGCGGTGCTCGAACTGGCCAAGCGCCACGGCTTTGCGCGCACGCTGGTCAACAGCGGCCGGCTCTCGGTACCGTCCACGCTCCACGACTCAGTGCTGAACACCGCCGATGCCGACGCCTTCGAAGGCAAACTGGTGCCCGGCGCACCGGCCGCCGACGCGCCTATCGCTTGCGCCGATGGCAGCGCCGGCTGGCTGCTGCGCGAACTGAACCCCACGGGTTTCAGCGCGCTGGTGTTCGGCGACGACAGTGGCGGCGGTGATCTGGCCGAGCGCAGCGCACGCGCGGTCGCCGAGGCCGACCCGGCTGTGAAGGTGGTGCGCGTCGCATCGAGCAGCGCTCACGCGCTCGCTACCCAGCGCTACGACGCACGACCCGGCACCGTCTACCTGCTGCGGCCCGACCACCACGTCTGCGCACGCTGGCGGCAACCGGACACGCGAGACGTCCGCACCGCACTGGACCACGCACTCGCCAAGGCATGAAGGAGGCCGCCATGAAACTGATCACCACCCCGAACCTCGACGCGCCCGACGATTTTTACGAAGCGCTGATCGAAGCGAACCAGGGACTCTCGACTGAAGAGAGCCACGCCTTCAACGCACGCCTTGTGCTGGTGCTGGCCAACCACATCGGCTCGCTGTCCGTGCTGCGCGAGGCCTTCGCCGCGGCGCAGCGCGCCTGATTCCGCACCCCAACCCCAAGGAGACATTCATGAAATTCAGTTCCCGCATTCTCGCCCTGGCTCTTTCGTTCACCGCCTTCGCGGCGGTGGCGCAAGACAGCAAACCGATCGAATGGGTCGTCGGCTACGCGGCCGGCGGCGGCTCGGACGCGGTGGCGCGCGCCACCGCCGAAACCATGGCCAAGAACCTCGGCCAGGCCATCATCATCAACAACAAGCCCGGCGCGGCGACCAACATCGCGGCCGACTATGTGGCACGCTCGAAAGACTATGGCCATATGATGTTTACGGCCGACTTCGCGACACTCGCGGCCAACCCCTTTTTGTTTTCCAGGCTCAGCTACAACGCCGAGAAGGACCTGATGCCGGTCGGCATGCTGGCGCGTTTCCCCTTGGTGCTGGTCGTCGGCGCCAATGTCCCGGTGAAAAACTTCAAGGAGTTCCTGGCCTGGGCCAAGGCGCAGCCGAACGGCATCAACTACGCCTCGGCCGGCGCGGGCAGCCCGCACCATCTGGCGACGGAAATGCTGCGTGAGAAAACCGGCCTCAAGATGACGCATGTGCCTTACCGCGGCGCCGCGCCGGCGATGCAGGACATCCTGAGCGGCGTCGTCCCCTTCATGCTCGTCGATAGCGCGAGCGGCAACCAGTTCGTGCTGGCCGGCAAGGTCAAGGCCATCGGCGTGGCGAGCGCCCAGCGCATTGCCACCTTGCCCGACGTGCCGACGCTCGCCGAGCAGGGACTGAGCGGCTTCGAGGCCTACGCCTGGCAAGGCCTTTCGGTGCCCGCCGGCACGCCGCCCGAGGCCGTCACCAAGCTCAACAAGGCGCTGGTTGAGGCGCTGAATTCGACCACGGTCAGGGCACGCTTTCAGGCGCTCGGCGTCGAGGGCCTGCCCGGCACGCCGGCCCAGATGGCCAGCTACGTCAAGAGCGAGCGCGAGCGCTGGGGCAAGCTGATCCGCGACAACAACATCAAGATAGACTGAAATAGTAATGAAATAGCCCTCTTGCGCAAGCTGCATCAGCGCAAGCAGCTATTAATTCAAGAGCAAGAGAAAGAGCAAGAGAAAGAGAAAGATCGCGAGAATGCCATGAGCCACGAAACTTCCGCCGAGCTGCGCTACCAGAGCGGCTTTGGCAATGAGTACGCCAGCGAGGCCGTCACTGGCGCCCTGCCGCAAGGACGCAACAGTCCGCAGCGCGCGCCCTTGGACCTGTACCCCGAATTGCTTTCGGGTACGGCGTTCACCGCGCCGCGCCACGAGAACCGCCGCAGCTGGCTGTACCGCCGCCAGCCGTCGGTGGTGGTGGGCCGTTACCAGCCCTACGCCGAGCCGCACTGGAAAACCGGCGGCGACCACACCATCGCGCTGCCACCCGAGCCCATGCGCTGGCACCCGATTCCGCCAGACAAGGCCGATGTCGATTTTGTCGACGGCATCCGTACGCTGGCGGCCAACGGGGATGCGGAGGCGCAAACCGGCATCGCTGCCCATGTCTATATCGCCAGCCGCTCGATGGAGCGCCGCGCCTTCGTCAACGCCGACGGCGAGCTGCTCATCGTGCCGCAGCAGGGCCGGCTGCTGATCACCACCGAAATGGGCGTGCTCGACGTCAAGCCTGGCGAGATCGCGCTGGTGCCGCGCGGCGTGGCGTTCAAGGTGGCATTGCCCGATGGCCCTTCGCGCGGCTACCTCTGCGAGAACTACGGTGCCCAGTTCCGCCTGCCCGAGCTGGGTCCGATTGGCTCCAACGGCCTCGCCAACGCGCGCGACTTCCAGGCGCCCGTCGCTGCCGTCGAAGAAGAGGCCGGCGACTACGAGCTCATCAAAAAATTCGGTGGCCACTTCTGGCGCGCGCCAGCCGGGCAGTCGCCCTTCAACGTGCTCGCCTGGCACGGCAACCTGGCGCCGGTGAAGTACGACACGGCCAATTTCATGACCATCGGCTCGATCAGCTTCGACCACCCCGATCCGTCGATCTTCACCGTGCTGACCTCGCCGAGCGACACGCCGGGCACGGCCAACTGCGACTTCGTGATCTTCCCGCCGCGCTGGCTCGTGATGGAAGATACCTTCCGTCCGCCCTGGTATCACCGCAACCTGATGAGCGAATTCATGGGGCTGGTCCATGGTGAATACGACGCCAAGCCCGGTGGTTTCAAGCCGGGCGGTGCCAGCCTGCACAACTGCATGGTCCCGCATGGCCCCGACGAGGAAGCCTTCGAGAAAGCCAGCCACGCCGATCTCAAGCCACAGAAGCTCGACAACACGCTGGCCTTTATGTTCGAAAGCCGCTATCGCTTCATTCCGACGAACTGGGCGCTGCAAAGCCCCGCGCTCGACACCGACTACGCCGACTGCTGGGCCGGCCTCAAGGCAAGCGTGGGGGCAGCATGAACACATTGAACGCAACCCACGCTCCGGCGCTGCACAGCTGGGTCGCATCGGCCAACCAGGCCGGCTGCGACTTCCCGATCCAGAACCTGCCTTTTGGGCGCTTTCGGCCCGCGGGAAGCGGCGAGGCCTTGCGCATCGGCGTCGCCATCGGCGACCAGGTGCTGGACCTACAGGCGGCGGGCCTCATCGACACGGACGACATGAACGCGCTGATGGCCAAGGGCCCGGCCGAGCGGCTGGCACTGCGCGCTGCCATTTCGGCCGGCCTGGCCGAAGGCAGCGCTCAGCAGTTGGCATGGGCTAATGCCCTGCACGCCCAGTCCGAGGTCGAGCTGGGCCTTCCCTGCCAGATCGGCGACTACACCGATTTCTACACCAGCATCCACCACGCCACCACCATCGGCAAGCAACTGCGGCCCGACAACCCGCTGCTGCCCAATTACCAATGGGTACCGATTGGTTACCACGGCCGTGCCTCGTCGATCGTGCCCAGCGGCCACAGCTTTCACCGCCCCAGCGGCCAGACCAAAGCGCCTGACCAGGAGCGCCCCAGCTTTGGCCCTTGCCGCCGGCTTGACTACGAGCTCGAACTCGCAGCGCTCGTCGCCCGCCCCAACGCCTTGGGCGAGCCCATCCCCATGGGCAGCGCCGAAGAGCATGTGTTCGGCGTGAGCCTGTTCAACGACTGGAGCGCGCGCGACATCCAGGCCTGGGAGTACCAGCCGCTCGGCCCGTTTTTGTCGAAGAACTTTGCCAGCACGCTCTCGCCCTGGGTCGTCACGCTGGATGCGCTGGCGCCGTTTCGCGTGCCGTTCAGCCGCCCCGAAGGCCATCCAGAACCGCTGGAATACCTCGATTCGCCCACCAACAGGGCAGAGGGTGCTATCAATATTGAACTGGAAGTGTGGCTGCAAACGGCGCAGATGCGCCAGGCCGGCCATGCCGGCGAGCGCATCTCGCAATCGAACTACCGTGATGCCTACTGGACCGTGGCCCAATTGGTGGCCCACCACACCGTTAACGGCTGCAACCTGCGCGCAGGCGACCTGTTCGGCTCGGGCACGCTGTCCGGCCCCCAGCCTGAGCAGGGCGGCTCGCTGATGGAACTGGGTGGGGGCGGCCAGCGGCCTTTGGCCTTGTCAAACGGTGAAACCCGCGCCTGGCTGGAAGACGGCGACAGCATCATCCTGCGCGGCTATTGCGAGCGCGAGGGTTTCAGGCGCATCGGTTTTGGCGAGTGCCGCGGCACGGTGCTGCCAGCCCCTGTGAACCGATGAGCGACGCGTTTGCTTCATGCTTGCTGCGGTGGCCCGCAGCCTGGGTGACTGGAGCCTGTTCACGCCAAAGCGGGTGATTCAGGCATCAAAATTGGCTCCAGCGCATACTGGATGGGCGTAATAAGCTATTGATTTCGTAGCGTTTTGATGTTTTGGCTGCTTTGCACGGCGTCAATCTGCAAGTCAGGTGCCGCGCTGGCATCAATCTGCCTGAGGAATTTCAGCCACTCGATGTGCCGGTGGCGCTGCTGACATTGCGAGATGACACTGGGTGGGTATCTCGCGGCCATGGTGAGTGCGATGCGCCCGGTGCGCTGGCTGGGGCTGCGGGTGCCCGTTCGGGCCTCTTGCCTGCCCGAGCGGGCACTTCGAATTGATCCAGCGCGCACTTGGCGCGCTTTCCCTTGATACAGACCGGCAGCTGGTCGACCATTCGCTCCTAGTAAAGCAAGAACGGAGACAGACGTGGAGACTCAAGTTGCCGACTACATCGTTGGCGGAGCCGGCTCGGCCGGATCTGTGATCGCGCTCATTGCGTTGCGAACCGGAAGCTCACGATGAAAAAAACGCTCCAAAAACTCGATCCCGCGTCGCGTCGCCGTGTTGCCGCCGGCGAGATCATCGGCACGCGCGAACAAGGCGGGGCTCACGCCTGGCGTGGCATCCCATACGCCGGTCCGCCCTCGGGCGCCTTGCGCTGGCGCGCGCCGCGTCCCGCCGCACCGTGGAGCGGTGTCCTTGAGGCCAGCGCGCACGGTTCGATCGCACCTCAATACGCCGACCTGCTGGCCGGTGTCCCAGCCCGGCAACGCGGCCAGATCGCGGGTGACGAAGACTGCCTGACGCTCAACATCTTCGCGCCCGCGTTCGAGCCCGATGCGGTGCCGAGAGCCGGCCAACGCCGACCAGTGATGGTGTGGATTCACGGCGGCGGCAATTCAGTCGGCACTTCGGCGACCTATGACGCGGCGCGCAACTACGCGACACACGACGGCTTGGTGGTCGTCACCGTCAATTACCGGCTCGGCGTGCTGGGCTGGTTCAACCACCCTGCATTGCACGAGGCCGGCGACGTCACGCCCGAGGAACGCTCGGGCAATTTCGGCACCCTCGACCTGATTGCCGCGCTTCGATGGGTGCAGGACAACATCGCGGCCTTCGGAGGCGACCCCGGCTGCGTGACGATCTTCGGCGAATCGGCCGGCGGGCAGAATGTGCTGACGCTGCTGGCGAGCCCCTTGGCCCGAGGCTTGTTCCATCGTGCGATCGCGCAATCGCCGGTGGCCGAGACCTTCAGCATCGAGCAGGCGGTGAACTGGAGCGACGACGCGCAACCGGGCGATCGTGAGAGTGCGTGCGAGGTCACCGCACGGCTGTGGGTCGCCGAGGGCCGGTCGCGTGACCGCGAGGGAGCCAAGAAGCAACTCGCAACCCTGCCCGCAGCGGACATTGCTGCTTTTCTGCGCGCACTCAGTCCAGCCCGGCTGCTGGGCGCTTTCACGCCGGGCAGCGTCGGGATCTACCGGACCCCCCGTCCGGTGCGCGACGGCGTGGTGCTGCCGCGCGAGCCGTTGGCCGAAGCCTTCGCCCGCGGCCAATGGAACCGCGTGCCGGTCATTCTTGGAAGCAACCGCGACGAGTTCAAGACCTTCAGCGCAGACAAGCCCGAGCACTCGCGCCTGCTGCTGGGAAAGATGCCGATCCTGCGCGACCGCCGCGCCTATCAGGTCGAGATGAAGTACCTGTCGCTGGCTTGGAAGGCACTGCATATCGACGCCCCGGCCGACGCGATGCTGGCGGGTGGACACGCCGACGTGTGGACCTATCGTTTCGATTGGGACGAGGCACCCGCCGTGCCCTTCGTGCGCCCCGACCTGCTTCTCGGCGCGGCACACGCCATGGAGATGGCCTTCGTCTTCCGCGACACGGCCGGCGAACTCGACATTTTTGGCGTCAATACGCCCTTCAATCGCTCGGGCAGAACCGTGCTCGCCCGGGCGATGGGCGATGCCTGGACCAGTTTCGCACGCAACGCAATACCGACGTTGCCAAGCCATGAGTGGTCGCGCCGCAGGGTCGAGAAGAACCGTCCCGATTGCCTGCTCTTCGACACGGCGCGCGACGGCGGTATCCGCATGGCACGGCTCAGTACGAACATGGCAGCGGTCAAGCAAGCGCTGAGGACAGATTCAGAGGCCGAGCCCGCCACCCTTCGCTGCCGCATCTACGCTCGCCTCTTCGTATGGAATCCGCTGTTCGCAGGCCATGGCGACGCATCCGAGTACGAGCTTTGGTGCCGCGAATTTGGCTGTGCCGTTCCAGTTGCGCGGTTCCGGCCACAGCTTGAAGTTTGATGGAACGCTGGTGGCGTATTTTCCGGGATTCGATGAATAACTGATGTTACGCAGGCACTGGTTTTACCCCTTCCCCCGCTGGGGGAAGGTAGGGATGGGGGCCTGGGCCTATAAGCACTAATGGTGTGTAATCAGCGCCCAAGAGCCCCATCCCAACCTTCCCCCAAAGGCGGGAAGGAGCAAGACAGCCGAGCTGCGTAACATCAGTGAATAAGTACTAGCGATTCAATCGCGCAAGCGGACACTCTCTTTTGTGCCTTCGTTGGTTTTCACCGTTTGGGTGAGAGCGCTATGCACCCGATTGCATCGCGCCCGACGCGCCTGGCTGCGTTGCTCCTCCTTGCGGGCAGTAGCCCGCCGCGTCGTCACCCTTGCAGGGCGCGGCTCAGTCGCAGCCTGAGCCCGTTCGCGCTGTCCACTGGCACGCAGGTGCCAGCGGAGCCGCAGCGCTCACCCTTGCCTGGCACGCCGATCACGGCGCACTCGGGCGCATCCAACTGCGGTTTCTAGGTTTAACCAACCCAGTGCAAGGTCTTGATAGACCCAACTCAACGGATCGCGATGCCTTTCATTGCCAGCTTTCTCTTACCTGCCCGAACGGGCACTTCGAATTGATCCAGCGCGCACTTGGCGCGCTTTCCCTTGAAACAGACCGGCAGCCGACCGATCATCCGCTCCCAATACAGCAAGAACGGAGACAGACATGGAGACTCAAGTTGCCGACTACATCGTGGTCGGAGCCGGCTCGGCCGGATGTGTGATCGCGCACCGCCTCGTCAAGGCAGGCCATTCAGTGCTGCTGCTCGAGGCAGGCCCGACCGATGCGAGCAAGTTCGTGAAGATTCCCGCGACCTTCGTTCGTGTCATTGGGACCGAGCGTTCGTGGGTCTACGAAACAGTCGCCCAGCCGCACGCCAACGGCCGCAAGATGTTCGTGCCGCAGGGACGAATGAATGGCGGCGGCAGTTCGCTCAACGCGATGGTCTACATCCGCGGCGCGGCCGCCGACTATGACGCATGGGCTGAGGCGGGCTGCAACGGCTGGGGCTGGAAGGATGTGCTGCCCGCGTTCAAGCGCGCCGAGAACAACATGCGCTTCTCCGGCGAGATGCATGGCACCGACGGACCGCTGCATGTCAGCGACACGAAGTACCGGCACCCACTGAGCCTGGCGTTCGTGAAGGCCGCGCAGGAGGCGGGCCTTCCGTACAACGACGACTTCAACAGCGGCACCCAGGACGGCGTGGGCTTCTACCAGACCACGACGATCAACGGCACGCGCGGCAGCACCGCCGCGACTTACCTTGCCGCGGTTCTTGGCGACCCGAAGCTCACTGTGGTGAATGGCGCCCATGTGCTGCGCGTGACCCTTGAGGGCGGTAATGCGACCGGTGTCGAGTACCGCCGCAATGACGGTGGCAGCGTGAAGGCGCTTGCCAACCGCGAGGTCGTGCTGAGCGCGGGTGCGCTCGCGTCGCCCAAGCTGCTGCAAGTCTCGGGCATCGGCCCCGGCGACCTGCTCCGCGACCTGGGCGTCCCGCTGCATCGCGACCTGCCTGGCGTGGGCGAGAACTTCCAGGACCATCTGGAGATCATCGCGCATGGCCTCTGCAAGGAGCCGATCAGCCTGCTCGGGCAGGACAAAGGCCTGACTGCGCTGAAGCACGGCGTGCAGTGGGAGCTGTTCAAGACTGGTCTTCTCACTTCCAACGTGGTGGAGAGCGGCGGCTTCGTTGATACAGCCGGCACGGGACGTCCCGATGTGCAGTTCCACGTGCTGCCCGTGCTGGTGGGCGACGTGGATCGCCCGATGCCGGAAGTGCACGGCATCTCCATCGACCCCTGCTTCCTGCGCCCGAAGTCGCGCGGGCGCGTGCGGGCCGTCAGCGCGAATGCCCTGGACCAGGCGCAGTTCGATGGCGGCTTCCTGTCGGTGCAGGAAGACGTCGATACGCTCGTGCGCGGCCTCAAGCTGGCCCGCCGCATCCTGCGCATGCCCTCACTGCGCAAGCTTGTCTCCGAAGAGCTTTACCCTGGCCCCCAGGAGCACATGCCCGACAGCGAACTGGAGCAGTTCGTGCGCCAGTACGCCAAGACCGTCTACCACCCCGTGGGCACCTGCCGCATGGGGAACGACCCGCTGGCCGTCGTCGATTCCGAACTGCGCGTGCATGGCGTCGGCCGGCTGCGTGTATGCGACGCGTCGGTGATGCCCACCATCTGCAGCGGCAACACCAACGCGCCCACCATCATGATCGCCGAGCGCGGCGCCGAGTTCATGCTCGGCCGCTGAGCGGTGCGAGTTTCCCTTCCCTCCAACCATCCCGCACCACCATGAACCCTAAAGACCTTTCCCAACAGGAGCTCGCACGCATCGGCTTCCTCTCGCGGCGCAGCTTCGAAAATTTTATTGACGGTGAATTCCGCGAATCCCGCAGCGGCAAGCGCATCGATGTCGTCGATCCTGCTTCGGAAATGATCGTGGCCGACACGCCCGACAGTGACCAGAGCGATGTGGATGCCGCTGTCGCCGTGGCGCGCCGGGCACTGGAAGACTCGGCCTGGTCCCGCATGCGGCCGGCCGACCGCGAGCGCGCGCTGTTCCGCCTTTCCCAGCTGATCGAAGACCACGCGGACGAACTGAGCGCGATGGAGACCCTGCAAAGCGGCAAGCTGCAGGGCGTCGCGCGCATGATCGACGTGGGATTTTCGGCCGAGTTCGTGCGCTACATGGCCGGCTGGGCCACCAAGCTCGAAGGCAGCACGCTGCAGCCCTCGATTCCGTTTCCTCCGGGGGCCCGCTATCACACCTACACGCAACGCGAACCGGTGGGCGTGGTCGGCGCGGTGGTGCCCTGGAACTTCCCGTTGGCGATCGCGCTTTGGAAAATCGCCCCGGCACTGGCGGCAGGTTGCACGGTGGTGCTCAAGCCGTCGCCCGAAACGCCGTTGACAGCGCTGCGCCTGGCTGCACTCGCCATGGAGGCGGGTATTCCCGCCGGTGCGCTTAACGTGGTCTGCGGCGGCGGAACGGCGGGCGCTGCGCTGTGCGCGCACCCCGGTGTCGACAAGATCAGCTTCACCGGCAGCACGCCGACCGGGCGCGCAATCGGGCACACCGCGGTCGACCGCATGGCGCGTTTCACGCTGGAGCTGGGCGGCAAGTCACCCATGATCGTGTTGCCCGATGCCGATCCTGTCGCCGCCGCCGCCGGCGCCGCCATGGGCATTTTCTTCAACCAAGGTCAGGTCTGCGCCGCGAGTTCACGCCTGTACGTTCACCGCAGCCTGTTCGACCAGGTCGTGGGCGAGATCGCACTTCAAGCCGAAGGGATGCGCATCGGTTCCGGCTTCGACGCCACGGCGCAGCTGGGGCCGGTGGTATCACGCCGTCACTTCGACCGGGTGATGGGTTTCATTGACCGTGCACGCCGCGAGGGAGCTACGGTACTGACCGGTGGGGAACGCGCACGCGATGCCGGCTGCTTCATCAAGCCCACCGTGTTCGTGGACGTGAATCCGGGCATGCAGGTTGTGCGCGAAGAGGTCTTCGGTCCCGTGCTCGTCGCCATGCCATTTGACGACGTGGAGGACGCCATTCGCCAGGCCAACGACTCGCCCTTTGGACTGACGGCCAGCGTGTGGTCGAACAACCTGTCGGCCGTGCACCGGATCGTCCCCCGCATCAAGGCCGGAACGGTCTGGGTCAACACCCACAACCTGCTCGACGCCAACCTGCCATTTGGTGGCTACAAGCAAAGCGGCTTCGGCCGCGACCTCGGTCGCGCTGCGATCGAGTCGTATACGGAATTGAAGAGCGTCTGCATGTCGGTCTGACGCACCGGCACATTAACAACTTAGGAGACAACATGAGAAAAACGGGAATACCCGCCGCAGTCGCGGCGCTGGTGCTGGCTTGTATCGCGCCCGCGGCGCAGGCCGGCGAGGGCGGCGGCTCCAGCTACAACGGCGGAGTCGAAAACTTTCTGACAGGGGCCGCACCGCCGCCTGGCTTTTATGTGCTGGGATACGGCAACGTGTACCAGGCCCGCAAGCTGAAAGACAACGCGGGCAACGACGTGCCGCTGCCGACTTTCAAGGTCGGGGCCGTCGCCGCCGCCACCCGTTTCGTCTGGTCCACGCCCACGACCGTGGCAGGCGGCAACCTGGTGCTGCATGCGATCGTGCCGCTGGTGAACCTGGACGTCGAGGTGCCGGGCGCATCGCAGAGCAAGACCGGGCTGGGCGACACCACCTTCGGCCCGGCGCTGGCGTTCCACCATTCCCCCAGTCTGCACAGCGTGGTCGGGTTCGACCTTGTCGCGCCGACCGGGAGCTATCGCAAAGGTGACCTCGCCAACATTGGACGAAACTATTGGTCGGTCCAGCCGATGTACACGATGAGCTACATCGATCCGGCCGGCTTCAATGGCGACTTCAAGCTCACTTTCAATCTGAACCGCCGCAACACGGCTACCGACTACCGCTCCGGCGACGAGGTCTACCTGGACTATTCGGCCGGCTGGGGATTCGGCAACGGCTGGGTGTTCGGGGCCGGTGGCTACGCGATGCGTCAACTGACCGACGACAAGAGCGCCGGTGTTTCCCTGCCCGGCAGCAAGGGCGCCGCCTTCGCGATCGGTCCGTCCCTGAAGTACGACAACGGCAAGGGCTGGTTCATCACGGCCAAGTGGCAGCGCGAAATGTCGGTGCGCAACCGCCCTGAAGGCAGCGCGCTGTGGATCAAGACCATCATTCCTTTCTGAACCGGAAGATCACCATGAAACAAACTTTCAAGACAATTCTCGTTGCCGCGGCCCTGGTGGCGGGCGGCAGCGCCATGGCGCAAGGCAAGCCCGTTTGCGGGCTGAACAACGGCAAGGCGGCGGCGGGTGAGCCGATCGCGCTGGGCGCCGTGGTCGGCAAGACCGGGCCCGACGACTTCAGCGCCTCGGCGCTGGCGGCCCAGGCGTACTTCAAGTGCGTCAATGCCAACGGCGGCATCAACGGCCGCCCGGTCGAGTTCACGATCGTCGACGACCAATGGAATCCCGAGGTGGCCGCCCAGGTCGCAGCCAAGCTCGTGAAGGACCGCAAGGTCGTCGCGATGGTGGGCAGCTCCAGCTTCGTCGAGTGCGGCGTCAACGCCAAGATGTACGCCCAGGAAGACGTGATGGTGATCGCCGGGGTCGGCGTGCCGCGCGAGTGCTTCTTCGCGAAGAACTACGTTCCGGTCAACACCGGTCCGCGCGTGTCCGGCACGCTGGTCGCGATGCACGCGGCGCAGCAGTACAAAGCCAAGCGGATGGTCTGCGTCATCCCGAACATTCCGAGCCTAGGCAACTGGGCCTGCGATGGCGCGAAGGACTGGGGTAAGGCCAACGGTGTCGAGGTCGACGTCATCGCCGTCGATCCCGGATCTCCGGACGCCACGTCCACGATGCTGCAGGCCGCGACGAAGAAGCCTGATGCCATCATCCTGAACCTGCCCAAGGGCATCATGGTGCCGATGCTCGCAGCGGCCGAACAACAGGGTCTCGCCAAAAAGATCCACTTCGTCAGCAGCACGCCCGCCTACAACTTCGACGTGCCCAAGACGATCGGCCCGGCGTGGAGCGGCAACTTCGACATCCACCTGGAGTTCATGCCTGTCGAGTCCGCCGGTAAGGACAACATGAACTGGAAGGCGACCATGGACGCCTTTGCTGGCAAGAACGACCCGCGCGACTCTTTCGCGCAGGCGGGCTACCTGGCTGCCCGCATCGCGACCGAGGCCCTGCTCAAGCTCGATCCTAAAAAGATCGACCGCGCCACTGTCAGTGCCGCGCTGCGCAATGTGAAGGGCTTCCAGAGCGACATCTTGTGCCGGCCGTTCTACGTCGGCGCAGGCGCCCGCCACAACGCCAACAGCAGCGGGCCCATCGTCCAGGTGAGCGGCAGCGGCTTCAAGCAGGTGAGCACCGGCTGCCTGATGGCCGCGGACCCTGAACTGGCCGACCTGCGCGCGCAGGAAAAGCAGCTGGGCTTTTGACCCATCCGGAGCCCCCATGTCTGAACTGTTGCCATTTCTGGTTTCCGGCCTCGGTGTAGGCGCGGTGTACGCGTTGTCGGGCGTGGGGCTGGTCGTCCTGTACCGTTCGTCGGGTGTGCTGAACTTTGCGTTCGGCGCGCTCGGCGCGCTCGCCGCCTATGTGGCGTGGTCGGCGCTGGATCGCGAGTGGCCGCTGGTGCTGGCCGCGCTCGCCGCGATTTCCGCCGCCGTTGCGATCTCTTTCGCCTACGGACGCCTGCTCGCTCCCCGCCTGGCCGCAAGCGACCCGACGGTGCGCTCGATCGGCACGCTGGGCCTCGCGCTCGTGCTGCTCGGTTTCACCGAATGGTTCTGGGGCGAGCAGCCGCGCAGGCTGGTGCTGCCGACGGACAGCGGGGCGATCGAGCTGGCCGAAGTGCGTCTGACCTACACGCGCGTGGTCGGCTTGGGCGTGGCCGTGTCGATGATGGCCGCCGTGGGCTTGCTGCTCGCGCGCACCCGCATCGGCCTGGCGATGCGTGCGTTGGCGGACCAGCGCGGACTGAGCGCCATCCTCGGCATCCGCGTGCTCCAGGTCGATACCGCGGCCTGGGTGATCTCCGGCGCGTTTGCCGGCGTGTGCGGCCTGCTGCTGGCCAACATCGTGCGATTGCAGGCCACGGTGCTGACCTTCCTCGTGATCCCTGCGTTCGCCGCCGCCATCATCGGCCGCCTCTCTTCCCTGCCCGCGACTGTTGCCGCGGGCCTGGCCATCGGAATCCTGGAGGCGGTTACCGTGCTGCTGCCCGGGTTCTCGCCCTTCAGGGCGGCCACCCCCTTTCTCATTGCGCTCGCGGCCATCGTGCTGTGGCGCGACGCATCCCGCAAAGCATAAGCATGACTCTTCCCAATTCCCTCCGGCGGGAGCGGCGTGCCGCCCGCCACAGCCTTGCACGCATGGTGCTCTTCGTCCTGGCCCTCGGCGCGCTGCTGCCCTGGATCGCGAACGCCTACTGGATCAAGACGCTGACCTCATCGCTGGCGCTGGCCATCGCCACCGCGGGCGTGTCCTTGCTCTACGGGCAGCTGGGCCTGGTGAGCCTGTGCCAGTACGCCCTGCTGGGTGCGGGAGGCTGGGTCGCGTTGCGTGTCGGCCATGGACTGCAGTGGCCGTTCGAAGCCTGCGTGCTAGCAGGCGGGCTGTCCGCCGGTGTCCTCGGCATGCTGGCCGGCCTGCCGGCCCTGCGCTTGAAAGGCCTTTACCTGGCCCTGGTGACACTGATGCTCGCCGGGGGGGTCCAGGTGGTGGTCAGCGCGACGGGCTTTCCCGATGGTGGCCCGGGTTGGCTCGGGCGCATCACCGGCAGCGAAAGGTTGCTCATGCCCCGGCCTGCGATGGCGCAGGACGAGGGCGCTTACCTGGCCTACGTCGCTGCCTGGCTGGCGGCGATGCTCGCCGTCATCGAACTACACCGCCGCACGCGCGCCGGCCGATCATGGGCGCTGATCCGCCGGGGCGAGGCGGCGGCCGAGGGCGCGGGCGTCAACGTGCTGCTCTACCAGACGTGGGCCTTCGGTCTCGCAGGTGTATGCGCCGGTGTGGCCGGCGCCTTGCTGGCGGGCGCGGTAGGCCAGCTGGACGGCCGCGCGTTCGCGGCCAGCGAATCGGTGATGCTGTTTGCGCTCACGCTGATCGGCGGCGCCTACCACTGGGCCGGCGCGCTGGTGGCCGGCCTGCTCTTGCGGGCGGTGCCGTCGCTGTTGGTCGACCTGGGCGTGAACGGCTACCTCGCGATGATCTTCTTTGGCGCCGCGCTCCTGCACGCACTCATCACAGCGCCGCGCGGATTGGTCGGCCAATGGATGGCGGCAATTTCCAGCATGCGTGCCGCAAGGAGGGCACCATGATCGACATTCGCGGCCTGACCGTCGCGTTCGGCGCCGTCACCGTCATCGACGGGCTGGACGCCGTGTTCGACGCGCCGGTGTGCGGGCTTATCGGTCCCAACGGCGCCGGCAAGACCACCCTGGTCAATGTTCTCAGCGGCTTTGTCCGTGCCAAGGCGGGTGAGGTGCACATCGACGGCGCACCCCTTCTGGGCTTGAACACCGCCCGCCGGGTCCGGCTGGGCCTGCGCCGGTCGTTCCAGACCGAGCAGGTGGTAGAAGACCTCAGCACCTGGGACAACGTGCAAGCCATGCTCGACCACGTGCCGCACGCACTGGGTGACGGCCAGCGCCAGGTCCATCGCGCCCTGGAGCACACGGGCCTGCTGGACTGCGCGGCCACGCCCGGGGGTGAGCTGGACCTGTTCCGGCGCCGCATGGTCGAAGTGGCGAAGGCGCTCGTCGGCACGCCCCGGCTTATTCTGTTCGACGAGCCGGGCGCGGGACTGGACGAGCGCGAATCGCGCGTGCTTCGCGATGCGATCGCCGCCATCCCCGTACAGTTCGGCGCCCAGGTCCTGCTGATCGACCACGACGTGGACCTGATCGCGAACCTGTGCACGCAGACGCTGGTGCTCGACTTCGGCAAGCGGCTCGCGCTGGGGCCGACGCGCGCCGTGCTCGACGACCCCCTCGTTCGACAAGCCTATCTCGGAAGCTGATCCATGCTCGAAGTCCGTCAACTCCATATTTCCCGCGGCGGAAAATCCGTCGTCCACGGTGTCGATCTCGACGTCGCGCCCGGCGAGATCGTCGCATTGCTCGGCCCCAACGGCGCCGGCAAGTCGAGCATCGTGCTCGCGCTGACGGGCGCCATCCCGCGATCGCAGGGACACGTCCGCATGGGCGGCACCACGCTGCATGGCCTGGCTCCCGACGCGGTGCGCAGGGCGGGGCTCGCCATCGTGCCCGAGGGCCATCTCCTGCTCGGCAGCCTGTCGGTCCACGACAACCTGCGTGCGGCGGCCCTGGTGCTACCCGCCAACGAGGTCGAGCCTGCGATCGAGCGCGTGCTGATGACTTTTCCCGAACTGGTGCCCAGGCTCGAACACCTGGGGCGTTCCCTTTCCGGGGGGCAAAAGCAGATGGTCTGCATGGCGCAGGCGCTGCTGGCGCGGCCCCGCGTCCTGGTGGTCGATGAACTGTCGCTCGGTCTCGCCCCGCTGGTGGTGAAGCGGCTGGCCGACGTTCTGCAGAGCGTCGCGGCGGAGGGTGTCGGCGTATTGCTGATCGAGCAGTTCACCACGCTGGCGCTGAGACTCGCGCAACGCGCCGTCGTCCTGCAACGGGGTCGGACCGTATGGTGCGGCCCGGCGAAAACGCTGCGTGATGAGCCCGAAATTCTGCAAGCGAGCTATCTGGCCTGAAGGAGAAATCCAATGATTCGATGCAATCTGCCTCGCTGGCAAAACCTGGCGTGGCGCGTGGCGGGGTGTGCGGCGGTGTCAGCGCTTATCGCTCTGCCCTGCGAGGCTGCGGGCGGGGCCGCGCGCAACGTGCCCATACGCATAGGCTCGGTGAGCAGCTTGACTGGTTCGGCGCGATTCCCTGAGTCGAGTGCCGCCGTCCGCGCTTACTTCGACTCTGTGAATGCCAGCGGGGGCATCCGGGGACGACAGCTGGAATTGATCGTCGAGGACGACAAGGGTGACGCCGCTGAAGCCCGGAATGCGGCCCGGCGGCTGGTCGATGAGCAAGGCGTGCTGGCGATGGTCGGCAGCGCCAGCATCGTGGACTGCGCCAGCAACGCGGAGCACTACCAGCGTTCGGACGTAATGTCGCTCCAGGGGACTGGCGTCGAGCCGGAGTGCTTCGCCGCCAGCCATGTGGTGCCGGTCAACACAGGACCCTACCTGTCGGTGCGCAATGCCCTGCAGTTCGCGCGCGAGTCCCTGAAGGCCTCCCGGCCCTGCGCCATCATTCTCGACATTCCGGGGGCCCGCGCGACTTTCGACGACGTGATGCGGGATTGGAGCCGCGAGAGCGGCGTCGGCATGGCGCATGTGGCTCGGTTCGGCCCGGGAGCGGACATTGAAGCCTTGGTCAAGCAAGCCGTCGCCAGCCGTTGCGACGCGGTGGTGCATACCGGGGTCGAGCCCATGGTTCTTGAATGGGTGCGCGCGGTGCAGCGGCTCGGCGTCCTAACCGGCGTGCCGACCATCTTCCTCGCGCCAGCCTATACCGAACGCGTGGCCGCGGAACTGCATGCAGCCAAGCTGCCGATCTATTGCATGGCGGAGTTCGAACCCTGGTCGAGCCGCTCCCTCTCGCTGACGGACTGGCGCGGCATGATGCAGCGCGCCAAGGTGCCTCCTTCATCCTTCGCGCAGGGTGGCTATGTCGCTGCGCAGGTGCTGGTGCGTGCGCTGCGCGGCATCGAGGGTGAACTCTCACGCCAGCGCGTCAGCGCCGCATTGCGGTCCGTGGCGAACCTCGACCTGACCATGGTGGGCACGCGAATCAGCATCGGCGCCAGCATCCGGCACAACCCGAACCGGGCCACCCTGCCGATGAAACTGGAGAACGGCACCTGGCGCATCGCCAGTGCTTTCTGGGTCATCGCGCCCTGACGCGGGCGGCTCGCGTCAGGGTCGCTTACTGGACGACAGCGCTGCGGCGCGAAGCGGCGGCCAGGCGCTGGTACTCGCCTGGTGTCATGGCGTATCGCTGCTTGAAGATGCGGCAGAAGTGGGCGCTGCTCTTGAAGCCCCAGGCAAAGGCGATCTGCGCCGCGGATCGGCCCTCGTTCGCTTCATGCATGAGTGCTGCGTGGCAGTGCTCGAGCCTTGCATTCCAGATCTGCCGCTCCAGGCCGATGGGGTCGTCTTCGAACACCCTGTGCAGGTAGCGCTTGGAACAGCGCAACGCATCGGCGATGCCCTGGATGCTCAGGCCTGGCTCGCAAAGGTGGCCCTGGATGTACTGCCGCACGCGCAGCTTCAGGACAGAGGGCAGGGGAACGGGCTCGCCGATGCGCCGGTAGGTCTCGGCCAGCGTCGAGCCGAGCAGCCCCATTACCGATTCGCTGATCGCCTGGCCCACGCCGTCGGGCAGGCTGGGCAATTGCTCACTGAGCGCACGCAGGTAGGTGCCGAAAACGCCATGCAGGCCGGCCACATTGTCGTGGCCCATCTGGCCGGCCAGCGGGCCGGAAAGCTTCAGGCCTGAAAGGAGCGCGCGCGGCACCTGAGTCACCAGCAGCGTGCAGCGTTCGGGGTTGGTAATTGCGTAAGGAGTGCGAGGGTCGTAAAGGATCCACTGACCAGGCGAAAGCTCCACGCGGCGGTGCTGTTGCTCGACGATGCCGCGTCCGCAGACCTGCAGGACCAGCTTGTAAAACTCGTCGGTCGGGAGCTCCCCGCAAGTGGTGTCGCGCGCAACGTGATGCGCCGGCCCGGTGATGCTGAACATGCGCAGAGCGCCGACGTCGTAGGCATCGAGGGATGCATCGAGCGGTTCGTCGTCCAGGCTCGACACCTTCAGGCGGCCAAAGTACCGTGTGTTGATGCTGCTCCATGCAGCGGCACGCTCGCAGACGAACACGCGGTTTGTTGACCAGTGGCTAGTACGCATGGTGATCTCCAGGATCGCGGACGGGGCAGTCTATGTGAGCGAACGATGGCCCAGTTGCACGGAAATCGCCGCCGCCGCGCGCTTGACGGCGGCGGCCATCGGCGACGACCAGGCGGCGGGCACGTGGTCCTGGTGACCGAGCACGGTGATGACCAGGGCGGGTTCGCCGTCATGGCCGAACACAGGCGCGCTGAACGCGTTCACTCCAGGGATCGGGCGGCCGACAGCGCGCGTGCAGCCATGGCTGGCCAGTTCATCTTGCGCCGGCGCCAGCTTGGCCCGAAGCCCGGCTGCGTTCACGCGCGCCGGTGGGCCGTTGGCAGCCAGCGCATCACCGGCCAGGGCGTCGGCGATGCGCTCGGTTCGCAGCACGCCTGCGAACGCGCGGCCGGTTGCCGTGTTGAAGATCGACATCACGGTGCCGGCGCGCATCGTCACGTGCAGCGGCTGGCGTGCGTCGATCATCCGGATCACCGTGGGCCCGAAATTGCCCCAGATCGCCAGCGCGACCGCCTGCCCGGTTTCGGCGGCGAGCGCCTCGGCGACCGGACCGGCGGTACGCACCGGGTCATATTGATGAAGCGCCGTGAGCCCGAGTTGAAGCGCTGCCGGTCCCAGCGCGTAGCGGCCGGTGGCGTTGTCCTGCTGCACCAGGCCCAGGCGGCCGAAGCTCACCAGGTATGGGTGCGCGCGCGAAGGCGGCAAGGCCGCGCCAGCGGCCAGGTCCTTCAGCAACATCGGCTCCAGGTGACCCGCCAGAGCCAGCAGCAGCCGCCCGCCCACCTCCACCGATTGCACGGCCCGCTGCGATTTGTCCTCGTCATGTGTGTCCATGCTCCATCCTAACAAATTGATTTGACAATGGCAAATTAATGCGGAAACCCTATGCGTACCAAATCCTTTGCCAGCCACGCCGACACGCAGGAGAAGCCGGTCACTTTTGAACAGCTCTCCGAACATGCGTGGGCCTATACGGCCGAGGGAGACCCCAACACCGGCATCGTGATCGGCGACGACGCGGTGCTGGGCCGACACGCAGGCCACGCCAGCGATGGTGGCGGACGTCGTTTGGCGAATCCGCGAGGTGACGGACAAGCCGATCAAGTACGTCGTGCTCACCCACTACCACGCGGTGCGCGTGCTCGGCGCGAGCGCCTACCACTCGCAACAGGTGCTGGCCAGCCAGGACACTTACGACCTGATCGAACGCGGCGAAGCCGACAAGGCCAGCGAAATCGGCCGTTTCCCGCGCCTGTTCCGCGACGTGGAGAGTGTGCCTGCGGGCCGGACATGACACACCATGACCTTCACGGGCAAGATGACGCTGTGTCTGGACAAGCTGGAGGTCCAGCTGCTCCAGCGGGAACGTGGCCAATGTATACGCCAGCGTGCAAGCCGGCGCCGGCAAGGACCTGAAGACCGTCTACCGCGAAACCTACGACAAGCTCAAGGCGGTATGCGGCCACTGGGTGATCTTCGACCACTGCATGCCCTTCGACGTCACGCGCTGCTACGACGAGGCCACCCAGTACCCCGATCCGCGCATCTGGACTGCCGAGCGCGACCAGCAGATGTGGGAAACGCTGGAAGGTTGACGCGCCCGCGCGCCATCCGGTGGTGGTGGTTGGCGCCGGCCCGATGGGCCTGGCGCTGGCCATAGGCGTGGCGAGCGCCCAGCGCATCGCCACCTTGCCCGAGGTGCCGACGCTCGCCGAGCAGGGGCTGACCGGCTTCGAGGCCTACGCATGGCAGGGTCTTTCGGTGCCCGCCGGCACGTCGCCCGAAATGATCGCCAGGCTCAACAAGGCACTTGTCGAGGCCCTCAACTCGACCACGGTCAAGGCACGCTTTCAGGCGCTCGGTGTCGAGGGCCTGCCCGGTACGCCGGCGCAGATGGCCAGCTACGTCAAGAGCGAGCGCGAGCGCTGGGGGCGGTTGATCCGCGACAACGGCATCAAGGTTGACTGAACATACGGAAATAGCTCTGCGGCGCCTGCCCTGATTGCACATCCGGGCCTGGAAATACCAGCCGTTCCAGCCCTTCCGCGCGAAGTTCGAGCGCGCCCCGCGCCAGGCGCATCGGGCCGGGCGAAGTCAGCGAATCGGTGCTGGGCCAAGGCCGTACCCATGGCATAAGAGCCGCAGGCCTCCTCCGTCCCGAAGCCCGGACAGCGACGCAGGCAGCTGGCACAATCGGTTGGCATACATCCGACGGATCTTTTTGTGACCGCCCCCGCCGCCCCCTCCTCACTCGCCGACATGCAGGCGCGCTACGGCCCGCGTTATCGCTGGCTGTTGCTGCTGTCGGTGATGATAGGCACCATGGCCTCGATCATGTCGTCGACCATCGTCAATGTGGCGATTCCCGACATGAGCCAGCATTTCACGCTGGGGCAGGAGCGTGCGCAATGGGTCAGTTCCGGCTTCATGGCGGCCATGACGGTCTCCATGCTCACCACGCCGTGGCTGCTGGCGCGCTATGGCTACCGTCGCACGTACGCCGGCACCATGCTGCTGCTGATGACCGGCGGCATGGTCGGCGGCCTGGCCAACAGCTTTGGCCTGGTGCTGGGTGCACGCGTGGCCGAGGGGCTGGCCGCCGGCATCGTGCAGCCGATTCCGGCCATCATCATCATGCGCGCCTTCGGCCCGCACGAGCAGGGCCGCGCCAGCGGCCTCTTCGGCATGGGCGTGGTGCTGGCCCCGGCCCTGGGGCCCAGCATCGGCGGCATCCTCGTCGACCTGTTTGGCTGGCGCTCGATTTTCTTCATGGTGGTGCCGCTGTGCCTGGTGTCGCTGTGGATGGCCTGGCGCTATGTGCCGGTCACCGCCCCCGGCGGCGTGGCGGCCAACCGCAACGGTGCCATGATTGACTGGCGCGGCCTGCTGCTGGCCGCCGTGGGCACGCTGTGCCTGCTCAACGGCATGGTGGAACTGCACGGCGGCAACCGCCTGGCGGCGCTGGGGCTGCTGGGCGCTGCAACCGCGGCGCTGCTGGTGTTTGTCGGATGGCAGCGACGCATGGGCGCCGCGGGCGGCACGCCGCTGATGAACCTCGCCCTCTTCGGCTACCGCCCCTTCGCCATGGGCAGCATCGTGGCCTTTATTTACGGCACGGCGCTGTTCGGCTCCACCTACCTGCTGCCGGTGTACATGCAGCTGGGCCTGAACCTGTCGGCCTCGCATGTGGGCACCATCCTGTTGCCCGCCGGCCTGGTGCTGGCCGCCACCATCGCCGGCGTGGGCCGGCTGGCCGACCGGCACCCGACCTGGCTGCTGGTCAGCATCGGCCTGGCCCTGCTGGCCGCGTCGTTCGCGCTGATGCTGAGCGTGACCCTGGCGTCGGCGCTGTGGCTGCTGATGCTCTGGGCGACGCTGGGCCGCATCGGGCTGGGCTTCATCCTGCCCTCGCTGAACCTCGGCTCGCTGCGGCCCCTGCATGAACACCTGCTGTCCCAAGGCGCCAGCGCCATCAATTTCCTGCGCATGCTGGGCGGTGCGATCGGCGTGAGCCTGTGCGGCATTGTGTTGGAGTCGCGCCTCGCCGCGCATGGCGATTCACTGGCCAACCCCGTCGGCAGCGCCGCGCGGCTGGCGGCCTTTAACGAGGCGTTTTTGATGCTGGCCGCCCTGTGCGCGCTGGCCATGGTGGCGGCCTGGCAGCTGAGGACGCCGGCGCCCGTGCCTGCGTCCTTGCCCGAACCCTCGAAGGCGGACTGACCATGTGCCAATTGCTGGGCATGAACTGCAACGCGCCGACGGACGTGACCTTCAGCTTTCGTGGTTTTGCGCAGCGCGGCGGGCACACCGACCAACACACCGACGGCTGGGGCATTGCCTTTTTTGAAGGCTCGGGCCGTGCAGACAGTGACAAGGGCCTGCGCCATTTCGTCGACCACCAGCCGGCCTGCGAGTCGCCGGTGGCCGACCTGATTCGCCGCTACCCGATCAAAAGCCGCAACGTCATCTCGCACATCCGCAAGGCCACGCAGGGCCGCGTGGCGCTGGAAAACTGCCATCCCTTTGTGCGCGAGTTATGGGGCCGCTACTGGGTGTTTGCGCACAATGGCGACCTGAAAGATTTCGCGCCGCGGCTGCATGGCAGTTTCCGGCCTGTCGGCACCACCGACAGCGAGCGGGCTTTTTGCTGGATCATGCAGGAGCTGGCCAAATCCCACGCCGGCGTCCCCAGCGTGCAGGAGCTGAGCATCACGCTGCGCGAACTGGCGGCGCAGATTGCACCCCACGGCACCTTCAATTTTTTGATGAGCAACGGGCAGGCGCTGTGGGCCCATGCATCGACCAGCCTGTACTACGTGGAGCGCCGCCACCCGTTTACCCATGCCACCCTGAGCGACGAAGACGTGAGTGTCAACTTTGCCGAGCAAACCAGCCCGAGCGACCGGGTGGCCGTGGTCGTCACGGCGCCGCTCACCACCAACGAAAACTGGACGGCTTTTGCCCCCGGTGAACTCAAGGTGTTCGAGAACGGGGCCCTGGTGAACGCCTGAGCAGCGCTGGCGGCGCCTTGCCTGTCAGTTCTTCAGCGCCTGCTCCAGGGCATCGATGAACATCGCTGCGACATCAAAGCCGGTCTGGTCGGCGATTTCCTGGAAGCAGGTGGGACTGGTGACGTTGATTTCGGTCACGTAGTCGCCAATCACGTCCACACCGGCCAGCAACAGGCCGCGCGCAGCGAGCACCGGGCCCAACGCCTCGGCAATTTCGAAGTCGCGCGTTGACAGGGGCTGTGCCACCCCCAGGCCGCCGGCGGCCAGATTGCCGCGCACCTCGCTGCCTTGCGGGATGCGCGCCAGACTGAAGGGCACCGGCTTGCCGCCAATCACCAGCACACGCTTGTCGCCCTTGGCAATCTCCGGCAGGAACTTCTGCACCATCACGCTCTGCGCGCCGTTTTTGTTCAGCGTCTCGGTGATGCTGCCCAGGTTCAGGCCGTCTTCCTTCACGCGGAAGATGCCCATGCCGCCCATGCCGTCAAGCGGCTTGAGGATGATGTCCTTGTGTTCGGCGTGAAAGCGCTTGATGTCGGCTGCGCTGCGCGTGACCAGCGTCGGCCCGCTGAACTGCGCGAACTCCAGAATGGCGAGCTTTTCAGGGTGGTCGCGCAGGGCACGCGGCTTGTTGAAGACGTTCGCCCCCTCGCGCTCGGCCTGCTCCAGCAGGTGCGTGCTGTAGAAATATTCGCTGTCAAACGGCGGGTCCTTGCGCATCACCACGGCATCAAAACCTGCCACAGCCACGCGCCCGTCGGGCCGCGCCGCGTCTTGCGCAAACCAGTCATCGGCGTCGCCCGTCAGCGTGATGTTATGCACCTGGGCTGTGACCCTGGCACCGGTTTGCCAGCTCATGTCCTGCGGCTCGCACGCGCTGATGCGGTGCCCGCGGCGCTGCGCTTCCCGCATCATGGCAAACGTGGTGTCTTTGTAGATCTTGAAAGATGCCAGCGGATCGGCAACAAAAAGTAGGTTCATGGCGTGGAGGTGGTCAGTGAATCGGCTGCCGGCCGCGGCAGGGGCGGATGGCGCTGTTGCCCGTATTGTTGTACAAACAGCGCCATCGCGCCGGCGACCCCGCCCGACAGCGTCACGAGAAATGTGATAAGCGCGGCTTCACGATGGGACTCGTCCCGGACCGCGGCCGCCAGGCCGGCAATGGCCGCCACCAATTCCTTGGGAAAGGCGGTCAGCAAACCGGTGACGGCCGCGAGGTTGAGGTCTTTGAAGAATTGCATCCCTGGAATTCTGAATACGACCGCAAGCAGCGATTTTATTTATAGCGACATCAACAAGCGCTCAACAATCACATGGGCGTAATGGCGCGCCACTTCTTTCACAAAGCGCGGGAAATCGACGTGGGCGCTGTCGTCTGCGCGATCCGAGATCGTGCGCACTGCGGCAAACGGCACACCATAGTCATGGCAAACCTGTGCCACGGCGGCACCTTCCATTTCCACTGCCAGCACATCGTGGCCGGCAGCGGCCAGCGCCGCGCGCAGTGCGCCGGATTCCTCGGCGCCGGAGACAAACCGGTCACCGCTGGCCAGCAGGCCCCGGTGGACGCGGGCACCCGGAAATGCCTGGCTGGCGTGGCCACTCGCCAGCGCCGCGCAGGCGGCATCGAACAGCAGGGCCGTCAAGGCGGGATCACCTTCGAAACGGGCTTTGCCGTACAGCGGCACTTCGTAACGCGGAAAGAGCGGCGAGGCATCCAGGTCGTGCTGGACAAAATCGGTGGCCACCACGACATCGCCCACCTGGACGCCAGCACCCAGGCCACCCGCCACGCCGGTAAACACGATACGGCTGACCCCGAAGCGCTCGATCAGCGCCGTGGCGGTGGTGGCCGCGGCGACCTTGCCGATTTTTGACAGGGCCAACACCACCGGCCGGCCATGCAGGTCGCCCAGCCAGAAGTCACGGCCCGCATGCGTCAGTTTGTGCGGCTGCTGCAGCAGCTCCATGAGGCCGTGCTGCTCCTCAAGAAGGGCGCTGAGGATGGCAATCGGTGCTGCGGCAGGACGGGCGGTGGGTGGCATGGGCAGATTTTGCACACAAAGGCCGGGGCAAGACGGCGCGGACATAAAAAAGGGGCGACTTTCGCCGCCCCCTAGAAAACCTTTGCAGGCTCTAAACCATGTTTGCCATGTTTGCGCAGCTCACTTTTTGTCGCGCAGCTCGCGGCGAAGAATTTTGCCAACCGGCGTCTTGGGCAGGTCGGTCCGGAACTCAACCACCTTGGGCTGCTTGTAGCCCGTGAGGTTGGCCTTGCAGTATTCGCGCACCTGGGCTTCCGTCAGCTCGGGGTTTTTCTTGACGATCACCAGCTTGACGGCTTCACCCGACTTGTCGTCAGCCACCCCCACGCAGGCGCATTCCATCACGCCCTCGAGCTTGGCCACCACGTCCTCGATCTCGTTGGGATAGACATTGAAACCGCTCACCAGGATCATGTCCTTCTTGCGGTCAACGATCTTGAAGAAACCGTTTTCGTCGAGCACGCCGATGTCGCCGGATTTGAAATAACCATCGGGGGTCATGACCTTGGCGGTCTCGTCGGGACGCTGCCAGTAACCCGCCATGACCTGCGGACCCTTGATGGCGATCTCGCCGGGCTGGCCGGGCGGCACTTCATTGCCGTCGTCATCGAGCAGCTTGAACCAGGTGCCGGGAATGGGCACGCCAATGGTGCCGGTAAAGGCCTTGCTGTTGGTCGGATTGCAGCTGGCCGATGGCGAGGTTTCGGACAGGCCGTAACCTTCGCAGATGGGGCAACCGGTTTTTTCCAGCCACAGCTTGGCCACCGCGCTTTGCACGGCCATGCCGCCGCCCAGCGAGACTTTCAGGTGCGACCAGTCCACGGTATTGAAGTCCGGGTGGTTGGCCAGGCCGTTGAACAGCGTGTTGACCGCGGGAAAGCTGTTGACCTTGTGCTTGGAAAGCTCCTTGAGCACGGCCGGCAGATCGCGCGGATTCGGGATCAGGATGTTTTTGCCGCCGGTGCGCATGCCCAGCATCATGTTCACCGTGAAAGCAAAGATGTGATAAAGCGGCAGCGCGCAGACATAGGTGGGCTGCTCGCCCGCGGGCAGGCTGGCCATGGCCGGGCCATTCCAGGCTTCGGACTGCAGCACGTTGGCAATCACGTTGCGGTGCAGCAGCACCGCACCTTTGGAAACGCCGGTGGTGCCGCCGGTGTACTGCAGCACCGCCACATCGTCGGGCTTGATGTCGGGGCGCTTGAGCGTGCCGCGCGTCCCCTGGGCCACTGCGTCGTTAAAGCGCACGGCACCCGGCAGATTGAAGGCAGGCACCATCTTCTTGACATTGCGCACCACATAGTTGACCAGCGCACCCTTGGCCAGGCCCAGCTGGTCGCCCATGGCGCACAGCACCACATGCTTGACAGGCGTGGTGGCGATGCACTGCTCGAGCACATGGGCGAAGTTCTCGATGATGACGATGGCCTTGGCGCCGGAGTCCTTGAGCTGGTGCTCCAGCTCGCGCGGCGTGTAGAGGGGGTTGACATTGACCACCACGTAGCCGGCGCGCAGGATGGCGGCCACAGCAACCGGATACTGCGGCACATTGGGCATCATGATGGCGATGCGGTCACCCTTGGCAAGGCCCAGTCCCTGCAAATAAGCACCGAAGGCGAGGGAGAGACTGTTCGTCTGGGTAAAGGTGATGTCCTTGCCCATGAAGCTGTAAGCCACACGGCTGCCATACTTCTGAAAGCTTTCCTCCATCAAGGCCACCAGCGACGGGTATTGCGAACTGTCAATGTCCGCAGGCACGCCCGCCGGGTAGGCTTTGAGCCACGGGCGATCAAGGGTCGCTGCATTCATGCTTGTCTTCTCCATCACGGTTGTCTGTGCCACGAATTCTCATGGCCCGCCCTCTTCGTGGCTATTGCGTTTTCCCTAGGAAACCGGAGAAATCAGAAGGGGAAGCCCTCTAATCCGGGGGCCTTGGCGCCCTTCATCCAGCAGGTGCGAAGGAGGAACCCCTCGCTGTCCGGGAGCCGGCATGGATGGCCCCCGTGTGGCCACAATCCGTTTTTTATTCGCCCGTTTTTTTTCTCGTCCGTTTGCTGGCCTGTTTACTCAATCGCCTTACCCATGTCCTCAATCACCTTCTTGGCGTCACCAAACACCATCATGGTTTTGTCCATGTAGAACAACTCGTTGTCCAGGCCAGCGTAGCCGGCAGCCATGGAGCGCTTGTTGACGATGACGGTCTTGGCCCGGTACGCCTCGAGGATAGGCATGCCGTAGATCGGGCTGCCCTTGGTGAGCGCGGCCGGATTCACCACGTCGTTGGCACCCAGAATGATCGCCACGTCGGCCTGCCCAAACTCACCGTTGATGTCTTCCATCTCGAACACCTGGTCGTAGGGCACCTCGGCCTCGGCCAGCAGCACGTTCATGTGGCCCGGCATGCGGCCGGCCACCGGGTGAATGGCGTACTTCACGTTGACGCCCTTGTGAATGAGTTTTTCGGCCAGCTCGTTCACCGCATGCTGCGCGCGCGCCACCGCCAGCCCGTAGCCGGGAACGATGATCACGGTTTCGGCGTTGCCCAGGATGTAGGCGGCGTCATCGGCCGAGCCGGACTTGACCGGGCGCTGCTCTTTGGCGCCGGCCACGGCAGTGCCCGCCTCGCCGCCGAAGCCACCCAGGATCACGTTGAAGAAGGAGCGGTTCATCGCCTTGCACATGATGTACGAGAGAATCGCACCCGACGAGCCGACCAGCGAGCCGGCAATGATCAGCATCGAGTTGTTCAGGGAAAAACCGATGCCGGCCGCGGCCCAGCCCGAATAGCTGTTGAGCATGGACACCACCACCGGCATGTCGGCGCCGCCGATGGGGATGATGATGAGCACGCCCATCACGAAGCTCAGCGCCAGCATCGCGAAAAAGGCTGGCCAGCTGCCCGTGAACATGAACACCAGCCCCAGGCCGATGGTCAGCAGGCCCAGCACCAGGTTGAGCTTGTGCTGGCCGGCAAACTGCACCGGCGCGCCCTGGAACAGGCGGAACTTGTAAGTGCCCGAGAGTTTGCCGAAGGCGATCACCGAGCCGCTGAAGGTGATGGCGCCAATGGCCGCGCCGAGGAACAGCTCCAGCCGGTTGCCGGTGGGGATGGGGCTGCCTTTGGCCGCGATGCCAAAGGCGTAGGGCTCGGCGACGGCGGCCACGGCGATGAAGACCGCGGCCAGGCCGATCATGCTGTGGAAGAAGGCGACCAGCTCGGGCATCTTGGTCATTTCGACCGTCTTGGCGCGCCAGGCGCCATAACCCCCGCCGACCACCAGGCCCACCAGGACATAAGCCATGCCCAGGGCCTTGCCGCCCGAGATTTCGACGATCAGCGCCGCCGTGGTCAGCATGGCAATGGCCATGCCCACCATGCCGAACAGGTTGCCGCGGATGGAGCTGGTGGGGTGCGACAGGCCCTTGAGTGCCTGAATGAAGCAAACAGAGGCCACCAGGTACAGCAGCGTGACGAGGTTCATGCTCATTTGGCGGCTCCTTCGGCGGGCGCGACCACTTTCTTTTCTTTCTTGCGGAACATCTCCAGCATCCGGCGCGTCACCAGAAAGCCGCCGAAGATGTTGACGGCCGCCAGCGCCACGGCCAGCACGCCCATGGTTTTGCCCAGCGGCGTTTCGGTCAGTGCAGCGGCCAGCATGGCGCCGACGATCACGATCGCCGAAATGGCATTGGTGACGGCCATCAGCGGCGTGTGCAGGGCGGGTGTCACGGTCCAGACCACGTGGTAACCCACGTAGATGGCCAGGACAAAAATAATCAGGTTGATGATGGTGGGTGACACTGCATCCATGGTCTTCTCCGTGAGGTGGCGGTACCGGGCTTGAGACTGGTGTGGCCCGGCTGGCCCGATTGATCCCGAAATGGTTTTGTTTCTTGCTGGCGTTGCCGCCAGAGCCTACTTGCGCTTGACTTCACCGCCCTGCGTCATCAGGCAGGCCGCCACGATGTCGTCTTCCAGGTCGACATTCAGAGCCCCCTCTTTCGTGATGATGAGCTTGAGGAAGTCGATCAGGTTGCGGGCGTAGAGCGCGCTGGCGTCGGCCGCCACGAGTGCCGGCACATTGGTCTGGCCGATCAGCGTCACGCCGTGCTTGATGACGGTCCGGCCGGGCTCGGTCAGCGGGCAGTTGCCGCCCTGCGGCGCCGCCAGATCAACAATCACGCTGCCGGGCTTCATGGCTTTCACCATCTCTTCGGTCACCAGCACGGGGGCGGGGCGGCCCGGAATCAGGGCGGTGGTGATGACCACATCGGCCTGGGCCACGCGTTTGGCCACTTCGGCCTTTTGCCGCTCCAGCCAGCTGGGCGGCATGGGTTTGGCATAGCCGCCCACGCCGACGGCGGCCTCGCGCTCCTCGTCGGTTTCATAGGGAACGTCGATGAATTTGGCGCCGAGGGATTCGACCTGCTCCTTGACGCTGGGGCGCACGTCGCTGGCCTCGATCACGGCGCCCAGGCGCTTGGCCGTGGCAATGGCCTGCAGCCCGGCGACACCAACACCCAGGATCACCACGCGCGCCGCCTTGACCGTGCCGGCCGCGGTCATCAGCATGGGGAAAAACCGCTGGTACTGTTCAGCGGCCATCATCACGGCCTTGTAGCCGGCAATGTTGGCCTGCGAAGACAGCACGTCCATGCTTTGGGCCCGGCTGGTGCGCGGCGCTGCTTCCAGGGCAAAGGAGGTCAGCCCCGCGGCGGCCAGCCGCTGCAGGCCGGTCGCATCAAAGGGGTTGAGCATGCCGACCAACACGCCGCCGGCCTTGGCATGCGCCATTTCGCCGTCCACCGGGCAGCGCACCTTGAGCACGATGTCAGCCGCATAGGCACCCGCGGCGTCGGTGATCTCGACCCCCACCGCCGTGTAGGCATCGTCTGGCACGCTGGCTGCGACGCCGGCGCCGGACTGGACGCGAACGGTGTGCCCCTGAGCCTTGAGCTTTTTGGCCGTTTCCGGCGTGATGGCAACGCGTGTCTCTCCGGCCGTGATTTCGGCAGGTACCCCAATCAGCATGGGTCTCTCCTCAGTGGATTAGTTTTTTTGGCGCGATTTACTTCAGCTCACCCAGGAGCCTGACAGGGAATTTAAACCTGTCGGCAAGCTTACATGAGATTTCTGAATTTTTTGCCCGGGCAGTCTACAGTTTTTTGATGCGGGCACGCCACACCCCCACCCACTCCGCCCCGCCCATCTCGCACACCTCCACGCGGGCGCAGGCCCGGCAACAGCCCGGCCCACGCGTTGGAGAGAACTGGTTTGACGGCCAGGACAGGCAAGACAAGCAGGACATGCGGCCTGCGGAACGCCGCAGGCCACAGCCAGGCCGCCAGCGCCGCCTACTTCGCGGTCGGCATCACAAACTCTGCGCCCTTGCCAATGCTCTCGGGCCAGCGCTGCATGATGGACTTTTGCTTGGTGTAAAAGCGCACGCCCTCTTCCCCGTAGGCATGCATGTCGCCAAACAGGCTTTTCTTCCAGCCGCCAAAACCGTGCCAGGCCATGGGGACCGGAATCGGCACGTTGATGCCCACCATGCCGACCTGGATGCGCCGGCTGAACTCGCGCGCCACGTGGCCGTCGCGGGTAAAGCAGCTCACGCCGTTGCCAAACTCATGGGCGTTGATCAGGTTGACTGCCTCGGCAAAATCCTTCACGCGCACGCAGCCCAGCACCGGGCCGAAGATTTCTTCCTTGTAGATGCGCATGTCGGGGGTCACATGGTCAAACAGCGTGCCGCCCATCCAGAAGCCCTGGTCACATCCAGGCCCCGCACTGGCGCCGGTGAAGGTGCGTCCGTCCACCAGCAGTTTCGCGCCTTCCTTGACACCCTGGTCGATGTAGCCGGTGATGCGCTGGTGCGCCGCGGCCGTGACGATGGGGCCCATTTCCGCATCAAGGTTCACCCCATTCTTGACGACCAGTGTTTTGGCGCGCGCCTGCAGCATGGGAATGAGCTTGTCGGCCACGTTGCCCACCAGCACCGCCACGGAAATCGCCATGCAGCGCTCACCGGCCGAGCCATAGCCCGCGCCGATCAGCGCGTCCACCGCCTGCTCCAGGTCCGCATCCGGCATCACCACCATGTGGTTCTTGGCGCCGCCCAGGGCCTGCACGCGTTTGCCGTGCCGGGCGCCGGTTTCATAGATGTAGTTGGCAATCGGCGTCGAGCCGACGAAAGACACGGCCTTGACATCGGGGTGCACCAGCAGCGCATCGACCGCCTCCTTGTCGCCCTGCACCACGTTGAACACCCCGTCAGGCAATCCCGCCTGCTTGAGCAGCTCCGCCATGAAGAGGCTGGGGCTGGGGTCGATCGGGCTGGGCTTGAGGATGAAGCTGTTGCCGGCGGCAATGGCCACCGGGAACATCCACATGGGCACCATCACGGGGAAGTTGAACGGCGTGATGCCGGCCACCACACCCAGCGGCTGGCGCAGCGTCCAGTTGTCGATGCCGGTGGAGACCTGGTCGGTGAAGTCGCCTTTCAGGAGCTGCGGGATGCCGCAGGCGAATTCCACGATGTCGATACCGCGCGAGACTTCGCCCTGGGCATCGGTGAACACCTTGCCGTGCTCGGCGGTGATCATGTGGGCCAGCTTGTCCTTGTTCGCGTTGAGCAACTCAAGAAACCGGAACATGACGCGGGCGCGGCGTATCGGCGGCGTGTCGGCCCAGGCGGGAAAGGCAGCCTGCGCGGCGGCGACCACCGTGTCCACGTCCACCGGGCTGGCCAGCGCCACGTGGCCCGACACGGCACCCGTGGCGGGGTTGAAGACTTCCTGGCTGCGGCCGGACGCACCCGCGGTGATGCGTCCGTTGAGGTAGTGGCCGATCGCTTGCGGAGCGCTTGCTGAAGGAGATAAAGACATGTGCAATCCTTTGAGGCCTGATTCGGCCAAGTCTGGGCGTTGATGGGAGGCTTGAACGAAGTCTAAGACTCTCCGCCCGATTTGATAATGCCCTGTTTACTGATTACATTGTTCATATTTCTGAACAATGTCAATCAATGGAGCCTCGCCATGTCATCTGACCAGCTCTCCCCGCTTGTGGCCGACCTTCACCTCCTGACGGTCTTGGCGGCCACCCGCAGCTTCACCGAGGCGGCACGCCGCCTGGGCGTCTCCAAGGCCTCGGCCAGCACGCGCATCAGCGAGCTGGAGCGCGCCGCCGGCGTCTCGCTGGTGCGCCGGACCACGCGCTCCGTCGGCCTGACCGAGGCGGGCCAGCAACTGGTCAATGAAATGCAGCCGGCGTTCAACCGGATCAGCGAGAGCTATACGGCGGTCCGGGACCTCGTCGGTACGCCGCGCGGACTGATCCGGGTCACCGCACCGGTGGCGCTGGGGCGCCAGCACCTCGCGCCCTGCGTCGCCGCCTTCCTGAAACGCTTTCCCGACATTCACATCGAGCTGGAGCTGACCGACCGCTTTGTGAACCTGGCCAACGAAGGCTTTGACCTGGCCATCCGGCACACCAATGCGCCGCCCGAAACCCATGTGGCCTGGGTGCTGTGCGAAACGCGCTCGTTCCTGCTCGCCAGCCCCGACTACCTGTCGCGGCGGGGCACGCCGTCGCACCCGTCCGAGCTGACCTCGCACGACTGCCTGCTGTACCTGGGCGGCAGCCATGCCGGCAGCTGGACGTTTGTGCGCAACACCAAACGAAAATCGGACGAACGGGTGGGCGTGACCATTACCGGCACGCTCAAGGCGAACAACAGTGAAGTGCTGCGGGACGCCCTACTGGCCGGCCTGGGCATAGGCCTGCTGCCCGACTTCAGCCTGCCGGAAGGATGTGCCCCCACGCTTTTCACCTCGTGTAATACGCTGCCCCCCGAGGGGGCTGCGCTTGCTCGGGGCGGCCCAGCGCGGCGCGCGGCCCGCGAAAAACATCCGGCGCTGGTGCAGGTGCTGCCCGACTGGCAGGCGCAGGGATTCTTTGGCGAACGCATTTATGCCCTGCGGCCCTGGTCGCCGCAGGTGCCGAAGGCCGTCCAGTGCTTTGTCGAACACCTGCGCCAGAGTTTTGCCCAGGGGTTTGCCGGCGTGGCGGGTGGCCAGCCTCCGGCCAGAAGCTGATCCGGAGCAGCTTGCCGGCCAGGGGTTCACCGCGGCGGGACGGGAACACGGGGGGTACGGGGGGCACGGATAATCGCCCCATGAACAAACGATGGAAACCCAGCGTCACGGTCGCTGCGGTGATTGAACGCGATTTCGGCGGCGTCCGGAAATTCCTGCTCGTGGAAGAGCAGACCCGGGACGGCCTGAGGCTGAACAATCCTGCGGGCCACCTGGATCCCGGGGAGAGCCCCGAGCAGGCCTGCGCCCGCGAAACCCTGGAAGAGACCGCCTTTCATTTCAAGCCCACGGCCATCGTCGGCATCTACCTTTCGCGCTTTGAGCAGGCCGCGGCCGGACGCGTCACGCCGCTGGACATCACCTACCTGCGCTTTGCGTTTTGCGGAGAACTGGGCGAACACGTGCCCGGCCAAGCACTGGACGAAGGCATTGTGCGCACGGTATGGCTCACCGCCGACGAGATCAGGGCCTGCACCCACCTGCACCGCAGCCCCCTGCTGCTGACCTGCATGGAAGACTATCTGGCCGGAAGGCGTTACCCGCTGGACATCGTCACCACGGACCCTTCAGTTTTGCTAGAAAATCCATAGCTACCCACGCTCGTTTTATCGGAGTTCAAGGGCGATTATTTTCCTCATCCCGGCGCGTCCGATACGCCCGCAAGACAGCTAGGACAGTCGGAACAGCCGGGACAGCAAGCCGATGCGCTCAGCGCCGTGCCTTGAGCGCGGCGCGCAGGTAGTCGTGAAACATGCTCGCCGGCGCGCGCAGGGCCGCGCCGCGGCGGGTGGCCAGGCCCAACACCCGGGACACCGACGGCCGGCGCAGTGCGACGCCGACCAGCGCCGGATGCGTGGGCGGCAGCGCCAGGCGCGGCACCACGGCCAGGCCCAGCCCCGCCTCCACCATGCCCAGCAGCGTGGCGATATGGCTGACTTCAAAGCGGTAGGACGGGTTGACGCCGGCCTTGGCCAGCGCATCGTCCAGCAACTGGCGGTTGCCGCTGGAGCGCGCCACCGCAATCAGCCGCTCGCTCTCCAGCTCCGCCCAGGCCAGGGTCTTGCGCGTCGCCAGCGGGTGCTCGCGGCACAAAGCCTGCACGAAAGAGTCGGTATGTAGGGGGTCAAACTTCACGCCGGGCACCGGGCTGCCCATGAAGCTGACCACCATCACCACCGTCCATGCGCGGTGATTGGTGCACGCGACGCACCAATATATTCAAAAAATGCAATTTACAACGCAGCACCACTTGCGAACA
Source organism: Polaromonas sp. P4_H1 (assembly GCF_056400945.1). Taxonomy (NCBI): domain Bacteria; kingdom Pseudomonadati; phylum Pseudomonadota; class Betaproteobacteria; order Burkholderiales; family Comamonadaceae; genus Polaromonas; species Polaromonas sp. P4_H1. The sequence goes on from NZ_JBFUKG010000001.1 coordinate 144,480, forward strand.
ATGCGCCTGTCATCAAAGCCCTTGTGCGTGCTCGCCGTAGTGGCAATGCAATTGGCGACACCCTTCACCTGAAACGGCGGGAGCATCGGGCCCAGCCATACAAAGGAAACCAGATGTTGAAACCAATCACCGCTTTTAAATGCCGGTGGCCCGAAGACCCGCCATGCTGAACCGAAAAATACCCTGCGTCCTGATGCGTGCCGGGACCTCGCGCGGCCCCTTCTTTTTGCGGGAATGGCTGCCCGAGGGCGATGAAGCCCGCGACCAGGCCCTGATTGGCGCGATAGGCGCATCGGACCCGTTGCAGCTCGACGGTTTGGGGGGCGGCAGCACGCTCAACAGCAAGGTCGCCATCGTGTCACGCTCCAGCCAGCCCGGTTGCGATCTGGACTACCTGTTTGCCCAGGTTGGCGTCGGTCACCAGTCGGTAGACACCCGGCCCAACTGCGGCAACATGTTGTCCGGCGTCGCCCCGTTTGCCATTGAGCAGGGCTTGATCCCGGCGCAGAACGGCCACACCACGGCACGGATTTTCAACGTCAATACGGGTGCCCGCATAGACGTCACCGTCTGCACGCCCGGCGGACGGGTCAGTTACGAAGGCGATGCCCGCATTGATGGCGTGGCCGGGACCGCCGCCCCGATTTTATTGAACTTTCTGGACGCCTGGGGCGCGGTCACCGGAAAGCTGTTCCCGACCGGGCAGCGCATTGATGTAATCGATGGCCTGGAACTCACCTGCATTGACGCTGCCATGCCCCTGATGATCCTGCGTGCCAGTGACTTGGGCCTGACGGGGCGCGAGCGGCCTGCACAGCTGGATGCCAATACGGCGCTGATGGAGCGGATCGAGACACTGCGCTGCATTGCCGGCGCCCGCATGGGCCTGGGCGATGTGTCGGGCAGCGTGATTCCGAAGCCGGTGCTGGTCAGCGCCGGCGATGGCCCGCTCAGCATCACCTCGCGCTACTTCACACCTCGGCGCTGCCATGCGTCGCATGCCGTCACCGGTGCTATCGGCGTGGCAACCGCCTTCGCCTTGCCCGGCACCGTCGCCAGCGGCATGACCAGGCCGCCTGGCAAACACCCGCTGACGGTGTTGCACCCGGCCGGGCAAATTGACATTGAAGTCGAGCTGGAAGGCCAGGGGCAGCACGCCACGATACAGCGTGCCGCGCTGGTGCGTACCGCCCGGAAAATCATGCAGGGCGAGTTGCACCTGCCCGACTATGTGTTCCCCAGGTCCAGCCCGGAGCCCACAGCGAGCACCGAGGTGGCCAGGCCATTCCCCAGCAAAGACATCCTCATCATCGTGCCCACCAGCGCCGGCGGCGGCAACGACACCATGGCCCGCACGCTGACGCGCAAACTCGGCCCCTTGCTTGGCCAGGCCGTGACGGTGGACAACCGCGCCGGGGCCAATGGCAGCATTGCCAGCGAATATGTGGCGCATGCCCAGCCCGACGGCCATACCCTGATGTTTGGCTACATTGCCACCCACGGCATCAACCCGGCATTGCAGGCGCTGCGCTACGACCCCGTGGCCGACTTTTCGCCGGTCGGCCTGGTCGGCTATTCGCCCACGTTACTGGTCGTCCATGCCAACCTTCCGGCGCATAGCGTGGCGGAGTTGGTCGCCCTGATTCAGGCCCAGCCCGACCGCTTCAGCTATGCCTCGGCCGGCGAAGGCACGGCACCGCATCTGGCCGCCGAACTGTTCAAGCTCCACACCGGCGCCATGCTGCACGGCATGGCCTATCCCGGCGCTGCCCCGGCCATTGCCGACACGGTACGCGGCAACGCCCAGCTGATGTTCCCCAGCCTTTTTACCGCCCAGCCTTATTTGCGCAGCGGCAAGCTCAGGGCGCTGGCGGTGGCTGGACCGGCGCGCCTGCCCGGCCTGCCCGATGTGCCGACCCTGGCCGAGGCGGGTGTGACGAAAATCGAGTTGACCCAGTGGTACGCCCTGTTTGCGCCTGCCAAAACACCGCCGGCAGTCGTCACGCACCTGAACCAAGCCCTTAACACCGTGTTGCAGGACCCGGAAATCATCGCCCGCTTTGGGGCCGACGGAGCGCATGTGCAGACCAGCACCCCGGCAGCGCTGCAGCAACTGCTGATTGCCGAGCGGCAAAAGTGGCAACAGGTGGTGCAACTGGTGGGCCTTCGGGCCGAGACACCGCTGGCCGAGTAGCCCGCCGACAGACCCACCCGGGCATGCACTGCCCTGACCACTGAAGTTTGAATGATTTGAAAGATACCAGGAGACAAACCATGAAACCCGCCAAGCTCCTCAAATTGCTGTACATCCAGGTGCTGATCGGCCTGCTGCTCGGCATCACCGTAGGCCACTATTGGCCAGAGTTGGGCGCGGCACTCAAGCCGCTGGGCGACGGCTTCGTCAAGCTCGTCAAAATGATGATCGCGCCGATCGTCTTTTGCACCATCGTCAGCGGCATCACATCGCTGGGCGAATCAAAAGAGATCGGCAAGACCCTGCTCAAGTCCATGGGCCTGTTTTACGTGCTGACCATACTGGCGCTGCTCACCGGACTCGCTGCCGTATTCATGCTGCAGCCCGGCGCCGGCATGCACATCGACGCCAAAACGCTGGACGCGACCGTGGCCGCCAGATTCAGCAAAGGTGCACCGATGGGCTTTGTTGACTTCGTGCTGCACATCATTCCTGCCTCCTTCTTCGGCGCCTTCGCCGAGGGCGAAGTGTTGCCGGTGCTGTTGCTCGCGGTGCTGTGCGGCTTCGGCCTGACGCACATCGGCCGCGCGGGGAGAGTCGTGCTCGACGGCATTGACAGCTTCGCGCACATGCTTTTCGCCGCATTCGGCCTGATCATGCGCGTGGCCCCACTGGGTGCATTCGGTGCCATGGCCTTCACGGTCGGACGCTATGGCATCAAGTCGATCGGCTCGCTGGGGCTGTTGATCGGCACCTTCTACGTCGCCTGCATCTTTTTTGTCGTCGTGGTGCTCGGTTTGCTGGCCCACACCCATGGATTCAAGCTGTGGCAGCTGATGCGCTACATCCGCGAGGAACTGCTGGTGGTACTCGGCACTTCATCCAGCGAGCCGGTGCTGCCGCGGCTGCTGATGAAGCTTGAGCGCCTGGGTTGCAAAAAAGGCGTGGTCGGCCTCGTGCTGCCAACCGGTTACTCCTTCAACCTCGACGGCACCGCCATCTACCTTACGCTGGCATCCATGTTCATTGCACAGGCCTGCGACATCCACCTTTCGTGGGGACAGATTGCCGGGATGCTGGGCCTGATGCTGCTGACCTCCAAGGGTGCCGCCGGCGTCACGGGCAGCGGCTTCGTCGCGCTGGTGGCCACACTCACCGTGATGCCCGACCTGCCGGTGGCGGGTGTCGCGCTCATTATTGGCATCGACCGCTTCATGTCGGAGGCACGGGCGCTCACCAGCACCATCAGCAATGCGGTCGCGTGCATCGTGGTTGCGAAATGGGAGCGTGCCTGTAACAACGACGTGCTGTTGCATGAACTGGCGCAAGGGTATGCAGAGGTGGAGGAGCAGCAGGAAGGACCCGTCCCGCTACCCGGTGGTGTAACACAGTCCTAGCATTCAAGCCGGATCGACGGCGGCCGATTTACGGGTCTTCAATGCTGTACGCAGATGCTGGCGAAACATCTCCGCCGCGGGCCGCAGGCTGACGCCATGGCGCGTCAACAGCCCCACCCTGCGCACAGTCTGTGGCTGGCGCAGGGGCACGCCCACCAGGGTGGGATGCGTGGCAGCCAGCGCCATGCGGGGCACAGCCGCCAAACCCAGACCAGCCTCCACCATGCCGAGCAAGGTCGCGACGTGGCTGACCTCGAACGCGAAGCTCGGGTTCAAACCGGCCTTGGTCAGTGAATCGTCCAGCAACTGGCGGTTGCCACTGCTGCGGGCCACAGCAATCAGGCTCTCCGTCTCCACGTCGACCCAGTTCACAAATTTACGCCTGGCCAGCCGGTGTTTGCGCGGCATCGCCAACACAAACGGGTCGTTGTGAATGGACTCGAATGCAATCTCCGGTACCAGTGTGTTCATGAAGCCAATGCCAAAGTCAGATTCGCCCGACAGCACGCTTTGCAGCACCTGGTTCATCGTCTCATCCACCACCCGCACACGGATGCCGGGATAGTGCTGGGCAAAACTGTTCACCACCGTCGGTAAAAAATACAAGGCAGCCGACGGCACGCAGGCTACCGTCACGCGCCCACCCCGGTGGGTGGCGATGTCGGCAATACCGAGCACGGCCGACTCCAGGTCGTCCAGCGCGGTGCGGGCGCGCTCCAGGAAAACACGGCCCAGGGGCGTCAGCTCAACCTCGCGCGTGGTGCGGTTGAACAGGCGGGCGCCCAGGATGGTCTCGAGTTTGTCGATGCGCCGGCTCAACGCCGGGGCCGACAGATTGATGTGATCCGCTGCAGCGCGAAAGCTGCCTCGATCCGCCACGGCGACAAAAGCCTGCAATTGCTGCAAATCAAAATTAATGCGCGCCATGCAGCAATCGTAGCAAAAATTGCAATTTACATGCAAGCAGGATATCCGGATGATCAAGTCCACAGCACGGGTCAGCCTCTTGATCCGAAGCCAACCCACAGGAGACTCCCATGCCGCATCCATACGCCGCCCGGCCGCTCTCATTGACGCCTTCCAGGCAATCAATGCCCTTCACGCCCTGGTTGACCGGGCTTTCCATGGCGCTGCTCGCCACGGCTTGCGGCCAGGTGTTGGCACAAGCCTGGCCCGAAAAAACCGTCACCATTGTGGTGCCCACCGCTGCCGGTGGCGCCAACGACGCGATGGCGCGCATCATCGGACAAGGCCTCAGCACGCGGCTTGGAAAGGCTGTCATTGTTGAGAACAAGGCCGGCGCCAATGGCGCCATTGCCAGCGAGTTCGTGGCGCGCGCCGCGCCCGATGGCTATACCATCATGTTCGGCTATATCGCCACCCACGGCATCAACCCGGCGCTGCAAAAACTCAAGTACGACCCGGTGACCGATTTCGAGCCCATCGGCATGGTGGCGGCCTCCCCCACCGTGCTGGTTGTCAACAACGCCGTGCCCGCAAAAAATGCGAAGGAACTGGTACAACTGATCAAGGCCAAGCCGGGCAGCTTCAGTTATGCCTCGGCCGGCAACGGCACCGCGCCCCACATTGCCGGTGAGCTGTTCAAACTGTCTGCCGGGCTGGACGTGGTGAGCGTTCCTTACAAAGGCTCTGCGCCTGCGGTTGTGGACACCATTGCGGGCAACACGCAGTTCATGTTCCCCAGCCTGTTCACGGCCTACCCGCAAGTCAAGGGCGGCAAACTCAAGGCGCTGGGTATTGCCGGCGACAAGCGCTCGGCCGTATTGCCCGATGTGCCCACGCTGGCCGAACAAGGCATAGCCAACGTTAGCATGTCACAGTGGTACGCCATGTTCGCACCCGCAAAAACGCCCAAGGCCGTGATCGACCGGCTCAACCGCGAAATGAACAGTGTGCTGGCCGACAAGGCGGTGCAGAAAAAAATCGAGGACCAGGGCGCAGAAGTCGAAACCGGCACACCCGAGCAGTTGAAAACCCTGGTACAGAAAGAAGTCACGCGCTGGAAAGGTGTTGTCGCCACAGCCAAGATCAAAGTCGAATAAACGGCAGCTCAGGAAAGTCACTTAAGGAATTTTCATGACCTTGCAAAACTGGATTGGCCGCAGCGAAACGGTGGAAGACATCGCCACCGCCACACCTTACGCAGCGCTGTCCGCCACGCTGGACTGGCCCACTGCGTCCGGCTCACTTCGCCCAGCGCCCGGCACGCCGCTGCCCAGCCTGTGGCACTGGCTGTACTTTCTGCCCATCTATCCGCAGTCGGAAATCGGGGCGGATGGTCATGCCAAACGTGGTGGCTTTCTGCCACCCGTTCCACTGCCGCGCCGCATGTGGGCGGGCAGCGACTTTGAGTTTCATGAGCCGCTGCTGGTTGGCGACACGCTGACCCGCACGTCCACCATTGCCGACGTAAAGGAAAAGTCGGGCCGCACGGGCAACCTGATTTTTGTGCGCGTGCGTCACGAGATCCGTCGCAATGGGGCGGCGGCCGTGGCGCTGACCGAGCACCACAATATCGTCTACCGCGCTGCGCCGACCCCCGACGACGTGCCACCGCCGCCGCAGGCCGCACCGCTTGTGTCCGCCTGGGAGCGGCGCATCGTGCCCGACGACGTGCTGCTGTTTCGCTACTCGGCGCTGACCTTCAACGGCCACCGCATCCACTATGACCGCAAGTATGTCACCGAGGTCGAAGGCTATCCGGGCCTGATCGTGCACGGGCCCCTGATCGCCACGCTGCTGATGGATTTGCTGCGCCGCCAGCAGCCGCAGGCGAAGGTGCTGCGCTTTGAGTTCAAAGCCGTACGTCCGACCTTTGACATCCACCCTTTTTCTGTCCACGGCCAACCGTCAACTGATGGCAAAACCGTGCGTCTGTGGGCCCGCGACCATGAAGGCTGGCTCACGATGGATGCCACCGCAACACTCGCCTAAATCAAGACTGGTCAGACACTCCTTATGCAACCACTCAAAGGCATTACCGTCGTCACACTGGAGCACGCGATTGCGGCCCCATTCGCCACGCGCCAGCTGGCCGACCTCGGCGCACGCGTCATCAAGATTGAGCGCCCCGGCGTGGGCGACTTTGCGCGCGGTTACGACGAGCGCGTGCGCGGCCTGGCCTCGCATTTCGTCTGGACCAACCGCTCCAAGGAAAGCCTCACGCTCGATGTGAAGCATGACGAGGCGCAAAAAATCCTGCTGCGCCTGATCCGGGAAGAAGCTGACGTGGTGGTGCAAAACCTGGCGCCCGGCGCCGCGGCACGGCTGGGCCTGTCCTACGAAGCGCTGTCCCAACTCAAGCCCGGCATCATCGTCTGCGACATCTCGGGCTATGGCGGCGATGGGCCCTACCGCGACAAAAAGGCCTACGACCTGTTGATCCAAAGCGAAGCGGGCTTTGTGTCTGTCACCGGAACGCCGGACACCCCTGCCAAGGCCGGTCCCTCGATCGCCGACATTGCGGCAGGCATGTACGCCTACACCAACATTCTGGCGGCGCTGATGCACCGCCAGCAAACCGGCGAGGGCCAGCGCATCGACGTGTCCATGCTCGAATCTCTCACCGAGTGGATGAACTACCCGCTGTACTACGCCTTTGAGGGCGCGGCCCCGCCACCACGCACCGGCGCCAGCCATGCCACCATCTACCCCTATGGCCCCTTTCCGGCCGGTGATGACAAGACGGTGATGCTGGGTCTGCAAAACGAGCGCGAGTGGAAAGTGTTTTGCGAAAAGGTCTTGTTGCAGCCCGCGCTGGCCAGCGACGAACGCTTCTCAGGCAACGCCAAGCGCAGCGCAGAGCGAGCCGTGCTCTCTGCCTTGATCAGCGAAGCCTTTTCAAAACTCACGGCCGAGCAGGTGGCGCAACGGCTGGAGCAGGCCGGCATTGCCAACGCGCAGGTCAACACCATGAGCGAGGTCTGGGCGCACCCGCAACTCAAGGCGCGGGGGCGCTGGCGTGAGGTGGCAACACCCGCCGGACCCATCCCTGCCCTGCTGCCGCCGGGCTCATGGCAACACGGCGCGCCACGCATGGATGCCGTGCCCGCGCTGGGCCAGCACACCGATGCGATCCTGGGCCACCATGGTTACAGCGCAGAGCGCATTGCCGGGCTTCGCGCCGAAGGTGTCGTGTGACTATGCCTGCCTACGAAGCCCTGACCTACCTATTCGTGCCCGGCAACCGGCCCGAGCGCTTCGCCAAGGCGCTGGCCTCGGGCGCGGACCGCATCATCATCGACCTGGAAGACGCTGTAGCGCCCGAATGCAAAGCGGCGGCTCGCACCGCGATTGGGGAATGGATGGCTGCAAGCGATGCACCGCGCGAGCGGGTGCTGATACGCATCAATGATGCTGCCACCCCCTGGCATGCCGACGATCTAACGCTGGTCAGCACGGTGCGAGCGCTTTGCGTGATGTTGCCGAAATGCGAAACACCCAATCAGGTCGCTGCGGTGCTGGCCTGTTTACCCAAGGATGCAACCGTGCTGCCGCTGATTGAAACCGCACGCGGCGTGGTGGCCTTGCATGAGATTGCCGCAGCGCCCGGCGTGACGCGGCTGGCCTTTGGGTCACTGGATTACATGGCGGACCTGGATATTCCCGCAGGCAGCCTGGCACTCCAGTTCGCTGCCGCACAAATTGCCATCGCCTCGCGCGCTGCAGGCATTGGATCGCCCGTAGCCGGCGTCACGCCTGATCTCGACGCCACGCGCGTGGCCACCGACATGGCGAACGCTCGCACTTTGGGGTTCGGCGCCAAGATGTGCATTCACCCTTCGCAAGTGGCTGTGGTGCGTACCGCCCTCGCGCCCAGTGCCCAGGAACTGGCCTGGGCGCAGCGTGTACTGCAAGCCTGGAATACGTCTGGCGGCGGCGCAATACAGGTGGACGGCAAAATGGTGGACCGCCCAATCGTCCTGAAAGCTGAGCGCATCGTTGCACAAGCAGCCCGAACGAATTAAGTCCAGGCCCCCAAAAAGCATCAATCCAAACGGAGAACCCCATGCCCGCAAGCATCATTGATTCCAGAATTTTCGGCGACATGTTCAGCGACGCCAAAATGCGCCAGGTCTGGTCTGACGAAAACCGCACCGCCAAGTACCTCGACATCGAACGTGCGCTCGCCAAGGTGCAGGGCGAGCTCGGCATCATCCCGCGCGAGGCCGCTGAAGAGATCGTGAAGCACTGCGAACTCAGCCAGATTGACTGGGCCCAGCTGAAAGCCAAGACCGAGCAGATCGGCTACCCCATCATCGCGGTGGTCAACCAGATCAATGCCAATTGCAGGGACAAGCTGGGCGAATACTGCCACTGGGGTGCCACGACGCAGGACATCACCGACACGGCCGCCGTGCTGCAAATCCGCGAGGGCCTGGCACTGGTCGAGGAAGACCTGAAAGACATCTCGGCGGCCCTCGCCAACCTGGCCCGCACGCACCGCAACACGCCCGTCATCGGCCGCAGCAACCTGCAGCAGGCGACGCCCATCACCTTTGGCTACAAAATGGCCAGCATCCTGGCGGGCATTGAACGCCATCGCGAACGCCTGCAGCAGCTCAAGCCCCGCGTGTTGGTCGGTGAGTTTGGCGGTGCGTCGGGAACCCTGTCCTCGCTGGAAAAAGGCGCGATGGAAACCCAGGCCGGGCTGATGAAGGAGCTGGGCCTGGGCCAGCCACTGATTTCATGGCACACGGTGCGCGACAACTTCGCCGAAGTCGGCACCTTCCTCGGGCTGGTCGGCGGCTCGCTCGGCAAGATCGCGATGGACGTCAAGCTGATGATGCAGACGGAAGTGGCCGAGGTCTACGAGCCCTTTGCGCCGGGGCGCGGCTCATCGTCCACCATGCCGCAAAAGCGCAACCCGATCTCCTGCCTCTACATCCACGCCAACATCTCGGTCGTGCGCCAGCTGGCCGCCTCCCTGATGGATGCCATGGTGGCCGACCACGAGCGCTCGACCGGCCCGTGGGAAATCGAATGGGTCGCGATGCCGGAAATTTTCTGCCTGATGTCCGGCGCGCTGAAGCAGGCGAAGTTCATCCTCGCGGGCCTGGAAGTGGATGCGGCCCAGATGCGGCACAACATCGACCTCACGCACGGGCTGGTCATGTCCGAGGCCGTCATGATGGGACTGGGCCCCTACATCGGCCGCGAATATGCCCATGACCTGGTCTATGACATCTGCCGCGCGGCGCTGAAGGAAAAGCGTCCGCTGATCGACCTGCTGGCCGAGCATCCGGAAATCAACAAGCATGTGACGCGCGAGCAACTGGCTTCGTTCTGCGACCCGATGAACAACCTGGGCCAGGCGGGGGTCATGGTGGACCGGGTGCTGGCCAGCCTCAAATCCTGAACGGGGCTGAACAGCCCACCCCCAAAAACCGCACACCAGCCCGGCCTTCGGACCCCGGGGATAATCACGCCCATGGGCGAAGTATCTACAACGAAACAACGGGTGGTGGTGGGTTTGAGCGGCGGCGTGGACTCCGCGGTGACGGCTTACCTGCTCAAAAAGCAGGGCCATGAGGTCATCGGCATCTTCATGAAAAACTGGGAAGATGACGACGACAGCGAGTACTGCTCCTCCAACATCGACTTCGTGGACGCCGCGGCCGTGGCCGATGTGATCGGCATCGAGATCGAGCATGTCAATTTCGCCGCCGACTACAAGGACCGGGTGTTCGCCGAGTTCCTGCGCGAGTACCAGGCCGGCCGCACGCCCAACCCCGACATCCTGTGCAACGCCGAGATCAAGTTCAAGGCCTTCCTGGACCACGCGATGCGCCTGGGCGCCGAGAAGATCGCCACGGGTCACTACGCCAGGGTTCGCAGAAATGAAAGCACCGGACTGCACGAACTGCTCAAAGGCCTGGATCCGGCCAAGGATCAGAGCTACTTTTTGCACCGTTTGAACCAGGCACAGCTTTCCAAAACGCTGTTTCCCGTGGGCGAGTTGCACAAGACGGAAGTGCGGCGCATTGCCGACGAGATCGGTCTGCCGAACGCGAAGAAAAAAGATTCGACCGGCATCTGCTTCATCGGCGAACGACCCTTCCGCGAATTCCTGAACCGCTACATCGCCAAGGCGCCCGGCGCTATCAAAAATGACAGGGGCCGCGTGCTGGGCGAGCATGTGGGCCTGTCTTTTTACACCCTGGGCCAGCGCCAGGGCCTGGGCATAGGCGGTGTGAAGGCCAGAGGCGCAGAACTCAAGGCCGCCCAGGCGCGCGGGCAGCGCGGCGTCGGTGAACATGAGCCCTGGTTTGTCGCCCGCAAGGACCTGGAGAGCAACACCTTGTGGGTGGTGCAGGGCCACGATCATCCATGGCTGCAGTCCACGACCCTGAGCGCCCAGGACTGCAGCTGGGTGGCAGGCACCGCGCCGGCACCGGGCCTCATGGCCGCCAAGACCCGTTATCGGCAGGTGGACGCCACCTGCGAGCTGCGCGGCGCAACGACGGCGCATTGCGAACTGGCATTCACCGAGCCCCAATGGGCCGTGACGCCGGGGCAGTCGGCCGTGCTCTACCAGGGCGATGTCTGCCTGGGCGGCGGCGTGATCACGACCAGCAACGTGCAGAACACCGCGCCGGGCCGGTCAACGCCGGAACTCTTGATCAAATAACGCGCCTGGCCCGATTAACCGCTCAGCGCCCCGCTATGGCTATATCGCGGTTTACTGCTCGTCAGCCCACCAGGCTTCCCCGAATTGCCCCTGCAGCCAGGCCACGAAGCCGCTGACCTTGGTGGGCACCAGTTGCGGCGAGGGATAGACCGCATGGATCTCCTGCTGGGGCAGCGTCCAGTCCGTCAGCAGCGGCCGCAGCACACCGCTGCGGATGGATTTGTGCGCCACATACCGGGGCAAGGCTGCCACGCCCATGCCGCCCCGCGCCGCCGCCAGCAGCGCCGACAGGTTGTTGGAGCGCAGCGGACCCTTGACCGGCACCGGCAGCGCGAGCCCATCGGTCCCCGTGAAGTGCCAGCGGGCATCGCCCTGCACGGTGCTGTAGATCAGGGCCTCGTGGGCCGCCAGGTCCGCCGGAACCGAAGGCTCGCCGCGCTTTTCAAGGTACTCGGGCGACGCGACCAGCACCCACGGATTGACCCCCAGGTAACGGGCACCCAGCGTTGAATCGGCCAGCGGCCCCATGCGGATGGCGACGTCGATGCCCTGCTCGACCAGGTCGACATAGCGGTCCTCGAAATTCAGCTCGATCTGCAGTTGGGGATGCAGCTTCATGAAGCGCATCACCAGCGGCACCAGCACGCGCCGGCCGAAGGCGACCGACGTGCTGATGCGCAAGCCGCCCTGCACCTGCGACTGCAGCAGGGCGGCCACCGTCTCGGCCTCCTCGATGTGGTGCGCGATCAGCTTGCATTTTTCATAGTACAGCGCGCCAATTTCGGTGGGCGTCACGCCGTGCGTCGAGCGGTGCAGCAGGCGGGAACCCAGCTGTTTTTCCAGCTGGGCCACGAGCTTGGTGGCCGACGGCTGCCCGATGCCCACGTCGGCCGCAGCCTTGCTGAAAGAGCCGAGGTCCACCACGCGGATGAAAAGTTGAATGGCTTGAATCCGGTCCATGGCCTGAAGTAGACCACGACCGGACACATCCCGGGAGAATTTATTCCAATTTGGAATAACCGTAATGCATGCCTTGGGGCTTCCGCGCAAGCGGCAGGCGGGCGACCATCAAGCCAGTTCAAAGCCACCCCAAGGAGACTCTCAATGGCAAAAATGAAGGCTGCAATGGCCGCCGTGCTCGTGATGGAAAAAGAAGGCGTGACCCAGGCCTTTGGCGTGCCGGGCGCGGCCATCAACCCGCTGTACGCCGCGCTGCGCGAGCGCCAGTCCATCACCCACATCCTGGCGCGTCACGTGGAAGGCGCCTCCCACATGGCCGAGGGCTATACCCGCGCCAAAGCCGGCAACATTGGCGTGTGCATAGGCACCAGCGGCCCGGCCGGCACCGACATGATCACCGGGCTCTACTCGGCGATTGCCGACAGCATTCCGATCCTGTGCATCACCGGCCAGGCGCCGCGGGCGCGGCTCTACAAGGAAGACTTCCAGGCGGTCGATATCGAGTCGATCTCCAAGCCGGTGACCAAATGGAGCGTGACGGTGCGCGAGCCGGCCCAGGTGCCGCGCGCCTTCCAGCAAGCCTTTCACCTGATGCGTTCGGGCCGCCCCGGCCCGGTGCTGATTGACCTGCCGTTCGACGTGCAGATGGCCGAAATCGAATTCGACATCGACACCTACGAACCGCTGCCGGTCTACAAGCCGGCGGCCAGCCGCAAGCAGATCGAAAAGGCGCTGGACATGCTGGCCGCCGCCTCCAAGCCGCTGATCGTCGCCGGTGGCGGCATCATCAATGCCGATGCGACCGACCTGCTGGTCGAGTTCGCCGAGCTGACCGGCGTGCCGGTGATTCCCACGCTGATGGGCTGGGGCAGCATTCCCGACGACCATCCGCTGATGGCGGGCATGTGCGGCCTGCAGACCAGCCACCGCTACGGCAACGCCACCATGCTGGCCAGTGACTTCGTGTTTGGCATCGGCAACCGCTGGGCCAACCGCCACACCGGCTCGCCCGAGGTGTATTGCAAGGGCCGCACCTTTGTCCACGTCGACATCGAGCCGACGCAGATCGGCCGCGTGTTCAACCCCGACTTCGGCATCGTCAGCGATGCCAAGGCCGCGTTGACGCTGCTGGTCGAGGTGGCCCGCGAGCGCAAGGCCGCGAAGCGGCTGCGGGACTATAGCGACTGGGCCGCACGCTGCGCCGAGCGCAAGAAACTGATGCACCGCAAGTCGCACTTCACCGAGACACCGATCAAGCCGATGCGGGTGTACGAGGAGATGAACAAGGTGTTTCCGCGCGACACGATTTACGTGACGACCATCGGCCTGTCGCAAATTGCCGGCGCGCAATTCCTCAACGTCTACGGGCCGCGCCAGTGGATCAACTGCGGCCAGGCCGGCCCGCTGGGCTGGACGATTCCGGCCGCGCTGGGCGTGGTGGCGGCTGACCCGACGCGCACGGTGGTGGGCCTGTCAGGCGACTACGACTTCCAGTTCCTGATGGAAGAGCTGGCCGTCGGTGCGCAGTTCAACCTGCCCTATGTGCAGGTGCTGGTGAACAACAGCTACCTGGGCCTGATTCGCCAGAGCCAGCGCGGCTTCGACATGGACTACTGCGTGCAGCTGGCCTTTGAAAACCAGAACGTGCCGGCAGGCGAAGGCGATCTGCGCAGCTACGGCGTCGATCACCAGGCCGTGGTGCAAGGCCTGGGCTGCAGATCCCTGCGCGTCACCGACCCGGAGAAGATTGAATCGGCGATGGTCGAGGCCCAGGCCATGGCGCGCAAATACCGTGTGCCGGTGGTGGTGGAAGTGATCCTGGAAAAGGTCACCAACATTGCAATGGGCACCGAGATCGACAAGGTCAACGAGTTTGAAGACATTGACTGCCGCCATCCCAAGGGCCGCGAGGGCCTGGAGCTGGCCGGCCTGCTGGAGTAAGGCCGCGGCAACGCAGTCATTGACGACCCCACTCGCCCATACCTACCACTCACATTCAAGACATGCCAAGATTTTCAGCCAACCTCAGCATGCTCTTCACCGAGCATGCGTTCCTCGACCGCTTTGAGCCTGCCGCGAAAGCCGGCTTCAAGGCCGTGGAGTTTCTTTTCCCCTATGCCTTCAGCATCGAGGACATCAAGTCCAGGCTGGACCGCCATGGCCTGCAACTGGTGCTGCACAACCTGCCGGCCGGCAACTGGGAGGCCGGCGAGCGCGGCATCGCCTGCCATCCGGATCGCGTCGAGGAGTTTCGCGCCGGCGTGGCACAGGCCATCACCTATGCCCAGGCGCTGGGCGTGCGCCAGCTCAACTGCCTGGCGGGCAAGGCGCCCGCGGGTGTCGACAACGCGCTGCTGCGGCAGACCTTTGTGGACAACCTGCGCCATGCGGCGGCGGCGCTGAAGAAGGCGGACCTCAAGCTGCTGATCGAACCCATCAATACCTTTGACATCCCGGGCTTTTACCTGAACCGCACGGCGCAGGCGCTCGAAATACTGGACGAAGTGCGGGCCGACAACGCCTTCGTGCAATACGACATCTACCACGCACAGCGCATGGAGGGCGAACTGGCAGCGACCATGCAAAAGCATTTGCCGCGCATTGGCCACATACAGCTGGCCGACAACCCGGGCCGCAACGAGCCGGGCACGGGCGAGATCAATTACGCCTTTCTGTTCGCCCATCTGGACCGCATCGGCTACGACGGCTGGATTGGCTGCGAATACAAGCCTGCGGGCACCACGGAAGCGGGCCTCGGCTGGCGCGAACGCCTGGCAGCCTGAAGACCTCACCTCCATTTTTTTCGACAAGTTTTCGACAAGGACTTTCTGATGACATCCCAACCCCTGAAAATCGGTTTTATCGGCCTCGGCATCATGGGCGCGCCCATGGCGGGCCACCTGATCAACGCAGGCCACCAGCTGTTTGTGTTCTCGCAGGCCAAACTGCCCGCCAGCATTGCCAGCAGCAACGCCACCCAGTGCCTGAACGCCCGCGGCGTGGCCGAGCGCGCCGACGTCATCATCATCATGGTGCCCGACACGCCCGATGTGGAAGCCGTGCTGTTCGGCGAGACCGGCGTGGCCAGCGGGCTCGCCATGCCGCCTCCGGGATCGGTCGCTCCCCGCAAGACGGTGGTGGACATGAGTTCCATCTCGCCGATCGCCACCAAAACCTTTGCACAAAAGATCAACGCGCTGGGCTGCGATTACCTCGATGCGCCAGTCTCGGGCGGCGAAGTGGGCGCCAAGAATGCCACGCTCTCCATCATGGTTGGCGGTGACGAGGCGGTGTTCGGACGCATCAAGCCGCTGTTTGACCTCATGGGCAAAAACATCACATTGGTGGGCGGCAACGGCGATGGCCAGACAGCCAAGGTCGCCAACCAGATCATCGTCGCGCTCAACATCGAGGCCGTGGCCGAAGCGTTGCTGTTTGCCGCCCGCGCCGGTGCCGATCCGGCGCGTGTGCGCCAGGCCCTGATGGGCGGTTTCGCCTCGTCAAAAATCCTGGAGGTGCATGGCGAACGCATGGTCAAACGCACGTTCGACCCCGGGTTCCGCATTGAGCTGCACCAAAAGGATTTGAACCTGGCCCTGTCCAGCGCCCGCGCGCTTGGCGTCTCGCTGCCCAACACCGCCACAGCCCAGGAACTCTTCAATTCCTGTGTGGCCCACGGCGGCAAAGCCTGGGACCACTCGGCCATGGTCCGCGCGCTGGAGAAGCTGGCCAACTTCGAGATCGGGCAAAAGGCGGAATGATGGGGCGGGCCGCGCAGGAAGCCGTCAACTTGATGGCATCTTGCGCCCGGCACTGACGTTCCCCAGCCGCTACTGACTACTGACTATTGGCTCACGTACCAGGCCGCTCTCAAAGCGCCGTCTCGACATAGGTGTAGATGTAGTTGGAGCCACCGTTGACGCTGCCCAGCAGGCGTGACGCGCCAAAAATGCCGGAACGGTGCGACACCCCGAAGCCGATATAGGTTTCTTTCAGCGTGCGCGAGCCCAGCAGGTCGCCCAGGCTCACATCAATTGTCGGGTCCAGATAGTTGAGCAGGCGCGAAGCCGTTTTCCCGGCAGCGGCCTGGCTGGACGCCTCGATATAAGGCGCCCGTTGCGCCGCGGACAGGCCCACGCCGAACCCCAGCCGTGTCTTGACCCGGTTGCTCCACGGAAAGCCGGAGTAGACGGCTTTCATGAAGAGGTCCAGTTGCGCCCCATTGGCCTGCAGTCCGCGTTCGTTGTGCTGCGTCAGGCCCACATAGCCGACAAAATCAAGCGGCCAGCCATTGACGTTCCGGATGAAGGGTTTGCCGACCTGAATGCCGGCAATGCTGGTCGCGTTGTTGCTGGCCGTTGACAGGCAGCGTGCCGTGAGGATCTTGACCAGGTGGCAGCCGTCTTCCGTTGATTTGCCATAGAGCAGCTTGAAGTACGTGGGCGAGCCGTCTTCGGCCCACTCACGCTTGTGGCCGCCGAAGTCATAGGCTGCGCCTACATAAACGGCGGGCAGCACGCTTTTCTGCACAATGGAGCTGTCCTTCGCCTTGCGGCTCAGCACCGTGGCGGACACGCCAGCCAGCAGGCGCCAGCGTTCCGATACATCGTAGGAGCCATACAAGCCCATCGAGGTGTTGATGCCCGCACCTGGCGAATAGGCCGGGCGGTCGGGCGTGGCCTCACTGGCTCGCACACCGTAGTAATAGTTGTTGAGCTTGGCATCACGCAGCGCCACGGTCACGCTGGGGCGCAGCATCCAGGGCCCGGAGCGCCAGTCATAGGTGTAGCCCAGGCGAAACTCGCTTCCCTTGGAGGTGTTGCCGATGTCATGCAGCAACTCGGCCTGAAGCGTGCCCCAGGGCTGGCGATAGCGGTAAGACAGGCCGCCGTCCAGGCCGGAGTCGCGGGTCGCCATGCCGGCCAGCCCGGCGGGCAGCCGATTCGCCGGGAAGCCCTCCAGGCGCTGCTCCACAAACAGGTCCAGCCGCTGCTCACTGCCGTTGAGCATTTTCACGCCAACCCGGTTGGCATGCAGAAACAGCCGCTCGCCCTCGTACAGATAAAGCGGCAGCAGGTCGTAGCGGGTGCCGCCATCCCGGTAGGGCGAGCGTTCGACGCGGGTGACGAGGCCGAGTCCGGCACTGCCGGGGGTCGACAGGATATTCGTCAACGGCTCCAGGTCAGGGGCCGCACGGGCGGGCACCATGGCCGACAAACCAGCCGCCACCAAAGCCGCGCCCCAAAAACTGCGCAAAAGTAAGATGCTTTTCATCGTTGATCTTGTTTTTTGAAGATTTTTTGATGCCCAAGCTTCAAAGCAGCAAGCTGACCTTGACTGCCCCTGACTGACCTTGAAATTCATTGCCTACATGCTATCGGCGAACAGCCCTGGCAGCGCGCCGCGCTTGTAAGGAAACGCGCCATCCATGCCCAGGCCCGCATCCCGCATTACCCCGCTGCGTGGCCGGCCCTGACCCGCTCAGCCTGTCAGGCTCGCAAAATAGCCGGGTTCAGCTATTTATTCAATAGCGCCCCAGTATCAAAAAAGCCCGCCAAAGCGGGCTTTTAGAGGATTCTCAAGGCCGGTGCTGATGCATCAAAACGGAATGTCGTCATCCATATCGTCGAAGCCGCTGGCCGCCTTGGTCGGCGCGGGAGCCTGCCGCGGCGCTGCAGCGGGTGCCCGGGCTGCGGGGCGGGCCGGTGGTGCCTCATAGCCGCCGCCATCGTCCCCCCCGGGGCCGCCCATGCCCTGGCGGCTGCCCAGCATTTGCATCTGGTCGGCACGGATTTCGGTGGTGTACTTTTCCTGGCCGTCCTTGTCGGTCCATTTGCGCGTGCGCAGTGAACCCTCGACGTAAACCTGCGAGCCCTTGCGCAGGTACTGGCCGACAATTTCGGCGAGACGGCCGTTGAACACCACGCGGTGCCATTCGGTGGCCTCTTTCATTTCACCGGACTGCTTGTCCTTCCACTTGTCGGTGGTGGCGATGGTGACGTTGGCCACCTGGTCGCCGCTGGGAAAGCTGCGCATTTCGGGGTCGCGCCCCAGATTGCCGACGATGATGACTTTGTTGACGGATGCCATGACGTGTTCTCCTGATCTATCTGTCAGAGTTTAACTGGCTGGCCCGCCAGCGGGCCAGCGCTGCCTGAAACCGCCGCGGCACGGCGCCCCGGCGCCTGCATCGGCCAGGCGACCAGCAGCCACAGCAGCATCAGGCCGCCGCACAGCAGGAAAAGCCCCTGGGCCCCGTGTGTCTTGGTCACCCAGCCGCCCACCGCGCCGCCGGCAAAAAAGCCCAGAGACTGCAGCGTGTTGTAGACGCCCAGCGCCGCACCGCGCGCATGCGCTGGCGCCACGCGTGAGGCCATGCTGGGCTGGCTGGCTTCCAGCACGTTGAAGCCGCAAAAAAACAGGAACAGCAGCAGGGCGAGCCAGCTGAGGCTGTGCGCCTCCGGCGCGGTGTGGGACGCCGCCCAGAGCAGCCCCAGCTGCACCACAAAAATCAGTCCCACGGCCCCCAGAAACACCGCACGCAGATAGCCCCGCCTTTCCAGCGGGAAGAGCGTCATGCCCATCACGCCGAACGAAGCCAGCACAGCCGGCAAATAGACCTGCCAGTGCTGGCTTTTGTCCAGTCCGGCGGCAACCAGCAGCGCAGGAATGGCCACCCACATGGCCAGTTGCACCGCATGCAGGACGAACACCCCGAAATCCAGCCGCAGCAGCGCGGCGTCCTTCAACACCTCCGCCACGCTGCCGCGCGGCCGGTTGACGTGGTCCACCGGCTCGGGCGGCACCCACCACAGGACGACGGCAATGCCGCCCAGCGCCAGCGCACCCGTCAGGGCGAACAGGCCGTGCAGCCCGATGTAGCCCGCCAGCAGGGGCGCGATCACCAGCGACAGGGCAAACATCAGGGCAATGCTGGCGCCGACCAGCGCCATGGCCTTGGTGCGCACCTCGTCACGGGTGGCATCCGCCAGCAAGGCCGTGACCGCGGCCGAAATCGCCCCTGCGCCCTGCAGCGAGCGGCCGGCAATGAGCCAGTTCAGGTCTGGCGCCCAGGCGGCCACAAAGCTGCCCAGGGCAAATAGCAGCAGCCCGGCAATGATCACCCGCTTGCGGCCCCACCAGTCGGACGCGATGCCAAACGGAATTTGCAGCACGCCCTGGGTCAGCCCGTAAATGCCCATGGCCATCCCGACGCGCGCAGGGTCGTCGCCGCCGGGATATCTGGCAGCTTCCAGGGCAAACACCGGCAGCACCAGAAAGAGGCCCAGCATGCGCAGGGCGAAAATCGAGGCCAGCGACGCGCTGGCGCGTCGCTCGGTAGCGGTCATCGGGATCGACAAAGAGACAGAAGACACGGCAAAAGGGCTAAAAAAGGGACGGAAATGGAGAAAAAGGGAGAAAAAGGGCGAATCAACCGGTCAAAGCCCGCGAAACGGGCTCCGCAGCGCGGTGCGAAGCCGTCTATTGTGCTCGAAACGGCTCTTCGGTCTATGATGGAGAGTTTTGCGGCCCCCTTCCCTGTGAACTCTCCTGACGATAGCAAATACCTTGCCAGCGTGCTCGCCGCCCAGCGCATCAGCATTCGCGGGGCGCGCACGCACAACCTCAAGAACATCGACCTCGACATTCCGCGCAACCAGCTGGTGGTGATCACCGGGCTGAGCGGGTCGGGCAAGTCCTCGCTCGCCTTTGACACCCTGTATGCCGAGGGCCAGCGCCGTTATGTGGAAAGCCTGTCCACCTATGCGCGGCAGTTTTTGCAGCTGATGGACAAGCCCGACGTGGACATGATCGAGGGCCTGTCGCCCGCGATATCCATCGAGCAGAAAGCCACCTCGCACAACCCGCGCTCGACCGTAGGCACGGTGACGGAAATCCACGATTACCTGCGCCTGCTGTTTGCACGCGCCGGCACACCCTATTGCCCGGAGCACGACCTGCCGCTGCAGGCGCAAAGCGTCAGCGAAATGGTTGACGCCGTGCTGGCCCTGCCCGAGGACACCAAGCTGATGATCCTGGCGCCCGTGGCGCGCGAGCGCAAGGGCGAGTTTGTCGAGGTATTTGCCGACATGCAGGCCCAGGGCTATGTGCGCTTTCGCGTCGACGGCACGGCCTATGAATTTGACGACCTGCCCAAACTCAAGAAGGCCGAGAAGCACAACATCGACGTGGTGATTGACCGCGTCAAGGTGCGCAGCGACATGCAGCAGCGGCTGGCCGAAAGCTTTGAAGCGGCGCTGCGCCTGGCCGACGGCAAGGCGATTGCACTCGAAATGGACACGGAGAAGGAGCACCTGTTCAGCGCCAAATTCTCCTGCCCGGTCTGCAGCTACTCGCTCAGCGAGATGGAGCCGCGGCTGTTCTCCTTCAACTCGCCCGTGGGCGCCTGCCCGAATTGCGACGGCCTCGGTCACCGGGAGTTTTTCGACCCGGCCCGCGTGGTGGCCTTTCCCTCTTTGAGCCTGGCCAGCGGCGCCGTCAAGGGCTGGGACCGGCGCAACGGCTATTACTTCTCCATGCTGGAGAGCCTGGCCCGGCATTACCAGTTTGACATTGACACGGCCTTTGAAGACCTGCCCGCCAACGTTCAGCAGGTGGTACTGCGCGGCTCCGGAGAAGAAGAGATCAAGTTCAGCTACGTGATGGACTCGGGCAATTCCGCAGGCAAGAAAGTCAGCAAGAAGCATCCGTTTGAAGGCGTGATCACCAACTTTGAACGCCGCTACCGCGAGACCGACTCTGCCGCCGTGCGCGAAGAACTGGCGCGCTACCGCGGGGTGCAGCCCTGCCCCGACTGCGAGGGCACGCGCCTGCGCACCGAGGCCCGCCACGTCTACCTGGTCAGCGCGCCGGACGAGGGCGCCGATGCCTCGGCACGCGGCAACCGCAAGGCCATCTACGAAATCAGCCAGACCACCCTGCGCGAAAGCTTTGACTATTTCAACCTGCTGAAGATGCAGGGCGCCAAGGCCGAAATTGCCGCCAAGGTGGTGCGCGAGATCGGCCTGCGCCTGAAGTTCCTCAACGACGTGGGACTGAATTACCTGAGCCTGGACCGCAGCGCCGAGACCCTCTCGGGTGGCGAATCGCAGCGCATCCGGCTGGCCTCGCAGATCGGCTCGGGCCTGACCGGCGTGATGTATGTGCTCGACGAGCCCAGCATCGGCCTGCACCAGCGCGACAACGACCGCCTGATCGGCACGCTCAAGCACCTGCGCGACATCGGCAACAGCGTGCTGGTGGTCGAGCATGACGAAGACATGATCCGCGCGGCCGACCATGTGATCGACATGGGGCCGGGCGCTGGCATCCACGGCGGGCGCGTGATGGCGCAGGGCACGTTTGAAGAGGTCAAGGCCCACCCGGACTCGCTGACCGGCAAATACCTGGCCCAGACCCTGAAGATCGCCGTGCCCACGCGCCGCACACCCTGGCTGCCCACCGTGAAGGCCGTCGAAGCTGCCGAGAAAAAGAAGCTCTCGCGCTTTCCGCAAAGCCCCGCCGCAGAGCGCCGTGCCGCACGCGAAGCCGTGCACCAGGCCACGCTGGGCGACATGCAGGCCCTGCGCGTGATCAACGCCACGGGCCACAACCTGAAGGGCGTGAACGTCGAGTTTCCGGTGGGCCTGCTCACCTGCGTCACCGGCGTCTCGGGTTCGGGCAAGTCCACGCTGGTCAACGACACGCTGTACGCGGCCGTGGCGCGCACGCTGTACCGCGCGCATGAAGAGCCGGCAGCCCACGACGCCATTGAAGGCATCGAGCACTTCGACAAGGTCATCAACGTCGACCAGTCACCGATTGGCCGCACGCCGCGCAGCAACCCGGCCACCTACACCGGCCTGTTCACACCGATCCGCGAGCTGATGGCCGAAATGAACACGGCGCGCGAACGCGGCTATGGCGCCGGGCGCTTCAGCTTCAACGTCGCCGGCGGCCGCTGCGAGGCCTGCCAGGGCGACGGCGTGGTGAAGGTCGAGATGCACTTTCTGCCGGATGTCTATGTGCCCTGCGACGTCTGCAAGGGCATGCGCTACAACCGCGAAACGCTGGAAGTGCAATACAAGGGCAAAAACATCGCGCAGATACTGGACCTCACGGTCGAGGTGGCCGCCGAATTTTTCAAGGCCGTCCCCACGATTGCGCGCAAGCTGCACACGCTGCTCGATGTGGGCCTCTCGTACATCAAGCTCGGCCAGGCCGCGACCACGCTGTCGGGCGGCGAGGCGCAGCGTGTCAAACTCGCGCTGGAGCTTTCCAAGCGCGACACCGGCCGCACGCTTTACATCCTGGACGAGCCGACCACCGGCCTGCACTTTGCCGATATTGATTTGCTGCTCAAGGTGCTGCACCAGCTGCGCGACGCGGGCAACACGATCGTGGTGATCGAGCACAACCTCGATGTCATCAAGACCGCCGACTGGCTGATCGACATGGGGCCGGAAGGCGGCGCGGGCGGCGGCACGGTGGTGGGCGTGGGCACGCCGGAAGCCATTGCGGCCAACCCCGAGAGCCACACCGGACGTTATCTCCAGCGGCTGCTCTGACCGGCGCCGGACTGGCGCCGTCAGCGGCATCGCCTGCCGCATCGTCTTTTAAGTGAGCGCCTGAAAACCGTACAGCTGCGCCGGGTTGTCCACCAGGATTTTCCGGCGCACCGCATCGCTGGCGGTCCAGGAAAACAGCAGGTCGTACATCGCAACATTCGAGGGCGCGGGGTTGCGCCCCGGATGCGGCCAGTTGCTGGCCCAGAGGCAGCGCTCGGGAAACTTCTCGGCCAGCGTGCGCGCCAGCAGGCTGACATCGTCATAGCCGGGTGCGCCCGTCTGGGAAGTTTCGTACGGCGCCGACAGCTTGACCCATGCGCGGCCGGTATCCAGTATGCGCAGCAGCGACTGGAACGAGGCATGGTCGGGACTGACCGGCTCGAGGAATTTCCCGTTGTGATCGATCACCAGCTGGCAGGGCAGGCGTTTCAGCACTTCTTCATGGTCCGGCAGATGGCGGCCATCGAGCTGCAGGTTGATCATCCAGCCGAAGTGCTTCAGCCGTGCCGCCATCGGCTCCAGCGAATCCCAGGGCAGCATGCCGCCCAGCATCATGTAACGCACGCCGCGCATGCCGCCGTCATGCAGGCGTTCGATGTCGGCGTCGGGCACATCCGGTGCGACCAGCGCAATGCCGCGGGCGGCGTCGCCGAGCTGGGCCAGCGCGTCCAGGGTGCAGCTGTTGTCCCAGCCGTAACCCGTTGGCTGCACGATGACGGCGCGCGAAAGGCCCAGCGCCCGCTGCACCTCACGGTAGGCCGACACGGGCGAGTGCGGCGGAATCACCGCCACATTCGGGATCAGGGGGTACTTGTCTTCGTAAATGTGCACATGGCAGTCGCACGCGCCGTCGTAAGTCGTGTTGTGGGTGGCTTGCATAAAAGTTTTCCGGAATTTCCGTTGGGGTCAAAAAGGTCTGGCCGGCCGTGAGCGCCCGGGCTCAGGCCGGCTGCTGCGTGCCGAACGCCAGATGCCAGCGGTGCGCCTGCTGGGCGTTCACGGCGCCCTGCGGTACCCGCCCCTGCAGGATGTCGGCGACCTGCGCGACGGTTTCCAGGGCCTGGTGTTCGACCGCCGGCGGGGTCAGGCCGCCGATGTGCGGCGTGGCGATCACGCGCGGATGCGCCGCCACCCGGGGCGAGGGCATCTGGTCAGGCGCGCGGCCCACGTCGACGGCGCAGCCGGCAATCGTGCCGGCGTCCAGCGCGGCCAGCAGCGCCGATTCATCGACCAGGTTGCCGCGCGAGGCGTTGATGAAAAACGCGCCGGGCTTCATCATGGCAAAGGCCTGGGCGTTCATCATGTTTTCGGTGGCCTCGGTCGCAGCGGCCAGGCAGACCACATAGTCGGCTTCCTCCAGCAGCGGCGTGAGGCCGGTTTGCACCAGTTCCTGGCGGTCGGTGCGCGTGTAGGGGTCGTACACCACGATGCGCATGCCGAGCGCCAGCGCCACATCGCACAGGTACCGGCTGATCTGGCCATAGCCGATCACGCCCAGGGTGGCGCCGCGCAACTCGCGCCCCATCAGGGGAGCGACCGGACGGCCCGCATGGTAGAGCGCGGCCGATGCGCTGATGTGCCGGCTCAGGTCAATCATCACGCCGATGATCCACTCGGACACCGAGGCAATAAAACCGGCGCTGGCCTGTGTCACCAGGACACCGTACCGGCTGGCGGCAGGGACATCGATATTGCGGATGTCGATGGCGCAGCGGACAAAGGCCTTGAGTTGCGGCAGCGCTGCAAACAGCGCTTCATCGCCCTGCGTCTGCCGGTAGGAAATGATCACATCGCAGTCCTGCGCCAGCGTCGCCAGTTCCTGCGACGACAGATCGGTATCGCCGGGATTGAAGCGCACATCGGCCAGCGCCTGCAGTGCGGCGGTGGCGCGGGTGCCGAAATAGTGGGCGAGGCTGGTTCGGGGGTGGCTTACAAAAACCGTTGTCATTCCATACCTTGTTCAATTGTTCAAAACTCAAAAGCCAAAGTCAAAAGCTCACTGAAAGTTCAATGCTCACAAAAGGGCTTCATCGTTCAGGAGTGCGGGCGGCCACGGAACCCCTGACCACCAGGCTGGGCTGGAAGATGAACTCGCCAGTCGGCAGGCCGGGGTCGGCCAGCCGGCTCATCACGCGCTCGACAATGGTGTGGGCCATGTCGGACACCGGCAGGCGCACGGTGGTCAGGGCCGGATGCATCAGCGCCGACAAAAACACATCGTCCATGCCTACGACCGACACGTCGGCCGGCACGGACAGCCCCGCCTCACGAAAACCGGCCATCAGGCCCAGCGCCATCATGTCGTTGACCGCCACGACGCCGGTGGGCCGCCCGGCTTCGTGGCGTTCAGCGAGCTTTGCCGCCTCCATGCGGCCCAGCTCGCTCATCATCGAGTCGCCATATTCATTGAGCGGCGTGCCCTCGATCACCTGTGCGCCGGCGGCCAGGCCCGCAGCGCTTGCGGCCGCCATGAAGCCGCTGATCTTCTCGCGCCGGCTCATGGTCAGGCCGGCGGCCGTCACAAAGGCCAGGCGCGTGTGGCCCTGCGCAATCAGGTGCTGGGTGGCAATGCGGGCCGCCTCAAAGTTGTCAACCGACACGTGGTCAATGCCCGACTCGACGCCGGGCGTGGCACGGCGGTCGTAACTGACCACCACCAGGCCGCGCTCGCCGGCGGATTCGAAATGCTGTTCGTCGACCAGCGAGGAGATGATGATCACGCCGCGCACGCCATGCGCCATCAGGTCGTCAAAGAAGCGCGCCTCCTTGTCTTTGTCGCGGTAGGTGTTGCCGATCATGATGCGAAAGCCGTAGCGCTCCTGCGCCTGGGTTTCGATCTCGCGGGCAATGAAGCCGTACATCGGGTTGGCAATCGACGGCACCAGCAGGCCGAGCATGGGCGTATGGCCGGTCTTGAGCTGGCGCGCCGTGGTGTTGGGCCGGTACCGGAGCTCGGCAATCGCCGCCTCCACGCGCGCCAGCGTCTCTTTGGCCATGCGGTTGCTCCGGCCATTGAGCACGTTGGACACCGTGCTGGTCGACACGCCAGCGCGGCTGGCCACATCCTGAATCTTGCTCACGCGGTTTCTTTCCTATAAACCCATGCGGGTGGGCAGCCACAGGGAGAACGCCGGCACCAGAACCAGCACCATCAGCGTCACAAACAACACCACAAGATACTTCATCATGGGCCGGGCCACATTCTTGACCTCGGTGCCGGTGATGGCGCAGGTGGCAAACAGGCCCAGGCCGATCGGCGGCGCAAACAGCCCCAGGCCCATCGCAATGACCAGCACGGTGCCGAAATGCAGCGGGTGCACGCCCAGCTGGGCGGCGATGGGTGTCAGCAGCGGCCCGAAGATGATCAGCGCCGGCGCGCCCTCGAGCACGGCCCCGAAGATGATGACGATGAGCACCGACAACAGCACGAACATGGTGCTGCCGTACTGGTGGGCGAAGCCGATCATGAACTCGGACAGGTACTGCGGAATCTGCTGGATGGTCAGCGCAAACGACACGCTGGAGGCCGCCGCCACGATGAACAAAATACCGCCCGCCATGGAGGCCGAACGCACGAACAGCTGTGCCACCGAACGCAGCGTGAGCTCGCGAAACGCCAGCGCACCCACCACCAGGGCATACATCACGGCAAAGGCCGACACCTCGGTGGAGGTGGCCACGCCCGAGGTCACACCCTTGCCGATCATGGCCACCATCAGCAGCGCCACCAGTGCGCCGCCCAGCAGGCGGAGCATGGGTGTTTTCGTGTCAAAGGCTTCATCGGGGTTGATTTTGGTGCCGACATAAATCGTCACAGCCGCCAGCGACAGCGCCAGCACCGCCGCAGGCACCAGTCCGGCCATGAACAGGCCGGCAATCGAGATGTTGGCGACAAAGCCCATGATGATCATGTTGATGCAAGGCGGAATGGTTTCGGCCATCACGGCGGTGCAGGCCAGCAGGCCGGCCGTTTCGTTCGGGTCCTGTTTGGTCTTGCGCACGGCCGGCATGATGATGCCGCCCACTGCGGCGATGTCCGCCAGCTTGGAGCCGGAGACGCCCGAGAAGAATGCGGTAGCCGTGATGGTGATGAGGCCCAGCCCGCCGCGCACGCGGCCGAACATGCGCAGCAGCAGCTCAATCAGCCGCGACGACATGCCGTTGGACTCCATCAGCAAACCGGCCAGCACAAAGAAGGGAATGGCCAGCAGCACGAAGTGGTCCATGCCCGCCATGACCTGCTGCGAGTACACCAGCATGGGCAGCGACGGATCGGCCATGAAGAAGAGCAGCGACGACAGGGCCAGCACAAAGGCGATTGGCACACCCAGCACCAAGCCGCCGGTGAAGCCAAGGGTCAGCAGCACCCAGGGCTTGACGGCCTGCGCCGGCAGCAGCGTGTTCCACAGCGTGACGGCCGCCACCAGCCCCACGCCCACCGCCAGCGTGAGCCAGACCGTGCGGCGCGGGCCGCTCAGCGCGTTGGCCGCGCCGAACATGGTCATGAACAGGCTGCCAATCACCACCGGATAGATGTAGATCCACTGCGGAAAGCCGATGGAGGTGGTCATGCCATAGGAGTCCACCAGCAGCGCGCACGACGACAGGAACAGGCTGAACGACACCCCCACAATGATCCAGCTGCCAGACTGCAGCAACGCGGGCTGCCAGGCATCAGGGAACAAGCCCCGAAACAGGTCAATGCCGACATGCTGGCTGCGCGCCAGCACCGTGGCCGCGCCAATGAACACCAGCACCACCATCAGCGCGCGGGCGACTTCTTCGGCCCAGTCAAAGGGGTCATGCAGAAAGTAGCGGAAGACCACCGAGGCGAACACCACCAGCACGTCCAGGGCCAGCACGGCACCGGCGAGGTACTCGGTCCAGCGCATCAGGGCGGCCAGCCAGCGCCCGGGGGCGCGGGCCACACTGAAGCCGGTGGCAGAAGGCAGGGAAAGCGGCGGCAGGGCCGGCGACAACTGGGCGCTCATGGTGTTCACACCCTCGCCGCGGAAATCGCGCCAAACAGCGGCGCGGTGGCCGGATGCTCCTTGGCAAAGGCGGCCCACAAGCGGGTTTCCATTTCCTTGCGCACGGCATCGCGCTCGGTTTTCGCCATCGGGTTGAAGACCATGCCCAGCTTGGTCAGGGCCTCGATCGCCTGGGCGCCCTTGTCAGTGGCAATGGCGCGTTGCTGGGCGGTGGCCTCCGCTGCAGCCTTCAGGAAGGCAGGACGCAGCTCGGCAGGGATTTTGTCCATGCCGCGCTTGCCCATCACCACCACCAGCGGGCTGAAGAGGTGCTCGGTCAGCCAGCAGTTTTTGGCTACTTCGTTGAGCTTGCTGGCCAGCACCGTGGCGGCGTCATGCTCAAAGCCGTCCACCACACCGGTCTGCGCGGCCATGTAGAGCTCACCGAACGGGATAGGCGTCGGGATGGCCCCCATGATCTTGAAGGTTTCAATGAACGCCGGGGTGGGCAGCACGCGCAGCTTGATGTTTTTCACCTCGGCGAGCGACTTGACGGACTGCTTGGTGTACACACTGCGCGCCCCGAAGTGCGAGGCCCAGGTGATGACCTGGCAACCCGTGCTCTTTTGCAGAATGTCATTGAGTTTGGCGCCCACGCCCCCGTCCAGCGCCCTGGCCGCATGGGCGTAGCTGTCAAACAGGTAGCCCAGGTCCAGCATGCCGAACTGCGGCGCGGCCGTGGCCCAGATCGACGAGCCGGTGACCATCATGTCGATGGAGCCGACCTTGACCTGCTGCACCACATCGCTTTCCTTGCCGAGCTGGTTGTTGGGAAAGTAGTCGATCTTGATCCTGTCGCCGACCACAGCCTTCAGGTTGGCGTCCAGGCGCTGGTACCAGACGTAATGGGCCGAATTCTGGTCGGGGACCAGCGAGGACGAAAAGCGCAGCGAAATGGGCGCTTGCGCCCGCGCCAGGCTGGGCAGGCCTGCGGCAAGGGCCACTGAAGCGGCGGCAGTGGACTGGACAAAGTGGCGGCGGGAAAGTGACTTCATGGTTGTCTCCTGTGACGGGGCGTTGTGGGATGCACTGGAATTGCTGGCACTGGCGGGGATTCTTGGGGTTCTTGAAGGTCTTAGTAGAACGATTTACTGTATCGTTACACCAACTCGCCAGTCAAGCCCGTTTCGCTAGGTGTTTTCCTTCGTAAACACGGGTTTTCGGTCCTTTTTTGCACCCGTTCGCGCGGTTTCCGGCCGAAATCTGCCGGGAACCCGCCAGCCCCCGTCCTGGTACCCCGCCACCCGGAAGACCCGGAGGACTGGCGATAATCAGGCCTTCACAGGAAATCAGAGGAAATTCGCCATGTCATCCATCACCCTGCGCTTTCTGGCCGAGCCCAGCACCGTCAACTTTGGCGGCAAAGTGCATGGCGGCACCGTCATGAAATGGATAGACGAGGCGGGTTATGCCTGCGCCACCAGCTGGGCCAAACGGTATTGCGTCACCGTGTCGGTCGGCAGCATCCGCTTTCAGCGCCCCATCATGATCGGCGACCTCGTGGAAGTGCAGGCCCGCCTCGCCTATACCGGCAGGACCAGCATGAACATCTCGGTCGAGGTGCGCGCCGGTGACATGAAGACCGGCCAGATGGACGTCATCACCGAATGCCTGGTGGTGTTTGTGGCGGTGGAGCCCGACGGACAGACCATCCCTGTACAGCCTTGGCGACCCGAGACACCGGGCGACATCGCACTGGCCCAGCGCGTCAAGGCCCACCTCGATGCCGCCCGTGCCATGCATCCCAGTGTCTGACCGGCCTGACCGGTCTGCCGCCCGTAGCCGCGGCAGGCTGGTTGCCTGATGCGAAGCAATGCCCTGACGGGCCGCGACCTGGCAGCCGCTTGCACGGTGGTCATGCTGTGGGGCATCAATTTCGTCATGATGAAATTCGCCCTGCGCGACTTCACGCCCTTGCAGCTGGGCGCTGCCCGCTATGTGTTTGCCGTGCTGCCGCTGGTGCTGTTCATCCGGCCGCCGCGCATTCCCTGGAAATGGGTGGTGCTGTATGGCGCTTTTCAGGGCGTGGGCCAGTTCGGTATTTTGTTCGTCGCGCTCAAGGTCGGCATGACCGCGGCCCTGGCCTCGGTGCTGTTGCAGACCCAGGTTTTCTTTACCGCGCTGTTCGGCTTTGCACTGCTGCATGAGCGCGCCGGCAGGCCGCTGCAGGCAGGTATGGTGCTCGCCGCGCTGGGACTGTCCTGCTTTGCGCTCAACTATGCGAACCCGGATGCCGCCAACAGCGGCAACAGCGCCACCACGTTGCCGGGCTTTGTGCTCACGCTCTGCGCGGCGGCCATGTGGGCCATGTCCAACATTGTGGCGCGGCGCGTGCAGCAGGTCGCGGGGGATTACTCGCCCACGGCCTTCGTCGTGTGGAGCAGCTCCGTCGCGGTGCTGCCCTTCGTTGCGCTTTCGTGGGTGTTTGACCCGCAAGCCACCCGCTGGCAATGGCTGGAGGCGCGCGGCTCCAGCTGGCTGGCCGTGGCCTATCTGGGATGGGTCGCGACCATTGTGGGTTACAGCCTGTGGACCGGCCTGCTCAAGCGCCACCCGGCCAATCGCGTGGCGCCCTTCAGCCTGGGCGTGCCCATCGTGGGCCTGACCACCGGCATGCTGGTGCTGGGCGAAAGCATCACGCCCTGGCAGTGGGCCGGTATTGCATTGGTGGTTGCGGCGCTGGCGTGCGTGATGCTGGGCGGGCTGGTCAAGCGCCGCTGACGCACGGTACGTCCTGCCCAGGCGCTTCGATCCGCCTGCCGCCTCCCGTCTCCCGTCGGTCTTCTTTCTTTTTCTGTCTGTCTTTTTTTATAGACCAGACCGCTCTCAATCCACATGCGGTCGCAGCGCGCTGGGAATGCGCTGCCGGCGCAGCCCACCACTCTCGAGCCAGCGCCGGGTATTTTGCTCAGCCCGATCAATCAACTCACGGGCGCGAGAAAAGTCGTAGGCCGATACCGCCAGCGGGCACAGTGGCGGCACCGTCAGCACCTCGAAACGATCGGCCAGCAACTCCAGGTCCTGCACCAGCTGATGCGCAATCAACATGTTCAGCGCATGCAGCGCACTGGCGATGGCGCTGGTTGGCGGCGCGCTCAATGCGCAGGCATAACCGGTGGGCAGCACGATCAGCCGGGTCGCACCCAGCGTGACCGCCGTCATGACCGGCGTGTTGCTGGCAATCGCGCCGTCGATCAGATACTCACTGCCAACCAGCACCGGTGGAAAGATCGCAGGGATCGCACAACTGGCCAGGATCGCATCTACGCTTGGGCCGGACGACAGGCAGACCGAGTTGCCGTGCAACTGCTCGGTGGCGACCACATGGAGTGGCAGCGCCGCCTGTTCCAGCAGGCTGTAGGGCAAATGGCGTTCGATCAACGCGCGCAGCCCGCTGGAATCGACCAGCGAGGGCGAACGTGAAAACAGGCCGGCGATGCGGCTGAAAGTCATCGGGAAGACCGTGCTGCGCTTGAGTTCGCACCAGAGTTGCGCCAGCTGCCTGACGCCGACCAGCGTCGGATTGCCCGCAAAATACGCGCAATTGATCGCGCCAACCGAAGCGCCCACCACGAAATCGGCCTGCACGCCGTGGGCGACCAGCGCATGCAGCATGCCGACCTGAATCGCGCCGAAACTACCGCCGCCGGCAAATACAAAGGCGGTCTTGCCATTGGCTTTGGGTTCCATCTGCGCCTCCGTGCTGCCGATCCAGCGCTGCTGTCCCCGCGTGCGGCAGATGACTCATCTTACTGCCGCGTCTGCATCGCGCAAGCAGCGGGGAAGCCGCCTGAAAACACGGCACCGGGCGGGACGGATCAGACTGCGCCGGCGGCCCGCGGCGCACCGGCACCGTCTGCGCTGCCAAAGTATGCGGCCAGCAGGTCCAGCGCATGGCGCACCTTGGCGGGCTGTTCACCGCGCCGCGGCGTCACGGCATACACCGGCAGATCAGACAGCTTCCAGCCGGGCAGCACCGGCAGCAGGCGGCCGTCGGCCAGTGCCCGCCGGTCGTCATCGCTGACCACGATGCTGATGCCCCAGCCCGCCACACACAGCGCGTGCAGGGCGGTCACCTGCGTGGCCTGCACCCGCCCTTCCATGCGCACCGTCTGGCGTTCGCTCCCGGGGCCCTGCAGCTCCAGCAGCTCGCCGCCGGCCGCGCCGGGTTTGCCGCCCAGCCAGTCGTGCGACAGCAGATCCTGCACTTGCGCAGGCCAGCCGCGTTCAGCCAGGTAGGCCGGCGACGCGCACAGCTGCCGCGTCATGCTGCCGAGCTTGCGCGCCACCAGCGTCGAATCGGGCATGGCACCCACCCGCAGGGCGATATCCACCCGCGCGGCAATCAGGTCGATCACGGCGTCATCAAGCAGCAGGCACAGCGACAGTTTGGGATGGCCGCGCAGGGGCGCGAGCGCCGTAGCCAGCAAGCCGCCAAAGCCGATGGGCGCGGCCAGCCGCAATTCGCCTTCGGGCTCATCGCGCAAACGCACCAGCGCCTGCTCGGCCGAGCGGGCGGCGGCCACCATGGCGGCGCAACCCGCGTGGTAGCGCTCTCCGGCTTCGGTCAGGGTGAGCCGCCGGGTGGAGCGGTGCAGCAGCGCCAGCCCCAACGCCTGTTCCAGCTGGCGCAAATGCTGGCTCACCGCCGATGGCGTCATGCCCAGTTGACGCGCCGCCGCCGTTAAAGAGCCCGCGGCAACGACTTCAGCAAAGATGGCCATGCGTTTGAGTTGATCCATGGTTCAGGCGGCTTTTAGGTGGCTATTAGTTAGCTGTACTTCACGGTATTAGTCAATTAAGCCATCTATTCAGTAACTTGTGAAGCAATCAAACTAGCAGCTCTTCTACTTTCTTTTCAATCTTCAGGAGTTTTTGATGCACATCGCACTGATTGGCGCCACCGGTTTTGTCGGCTCGGCCATCCTTCCGGAACTGCTCAACCGTGGTCACCAGGTCACCGTGCTGGCCCGCACGCCATCCAAACTGAGCCCACAAACCGGCTTGAGCGTGGTGGCCGCCGATGTGCTGGATGCCGCCCAGGTCGCCCGAGCCGTGGCCGGTCACGACGCGGTGATCAGCGCCTACAACCCCGGCTGGAGCGAGCCGAAAATTTACGATCTGTTCCTGCAAGGCAGCCAGGCCATTGTGGAAGGCGTGAAACAGGCTGGCGTCAAGCGCCTGCTGGTCGTCGGAGGCGCGGGCAGCCTGTATGTGGCGCCCGGCCTCCAGCTGGTAGACACACCGCAATTCCCGGCCGAATACAAGCAGGGCGCGCTGGCAGCACGCGAACTGCTCAACCGGATCAAGACCGAGGCGACGCTGGACTGGAGTTTTGTCTCGCCCCCCATCGGCCTGGCGCCCGGCGCACGCACCGGAAATTACCGGCTGGGCGCGGACGATATTCTGCCTGGCCAGGGCGACAAGCCCGCCGGTATTTCAGCGCCCGACCTGGCTGTGGCCATCGTGGACGAGATCGAGCAGCCGCGGTATGTGAAGCGCCGCTTTACCGCGGCGAACTGAGCGTTTTCCTGCCCGGAAGGGGCAAGGCTCAAATCTCGATCTTGCTGCCCAGCTCCACCACGGAGTTATTGGGCAGGTTCAAAAAATCCGCCGCCCCGCTGGCGTTATGGTGCATCTGCGCAAACAGTTTCTCGCGCCAGGGCGCCATACCGCTGCCCAGCGTCGGAACCACGGTGTCGCGCGAGAGGAAATAGCTGGTCCTCATGGACTCCACCTCACAGCCCCGGGCCTTCATTTGCTGCAAGGCTTTGGGGAGGTCCAGATCGTTCTTGAAACCGTAATGAACAATGACTTGCCAGCAGTCGTGGCCCAGCGCTTCAATGGCGAGCCGCTTGCTCAAGCCAATCCATGGCACCTCGTGGTTGCGCACCGTCACAAACAGGTTCTGCTCGTGCAACACCTTGTTGTGTTTGAGGTTGTGCATCAGCGCGTTGGGCACGGTGCCAGCCTCGGCGGTCAGGAAGACCGCCGTGCCTTCTACCCGCGCGGGTGGGCTGACGAACACGGCATCCAGAAAACTGGGCAGGTCGATGGCGTCGGTGCGCAGCTTTTCGGTCAGCAGCTGACGGCCGTCCTTCCAGGTGGTCATGAGCAGGTACAGCACCACGGCAATCGCCAGCGGGAACCATCCGCCTTGGACGATCTTCAGGGCATTGGAGGCAAAAAATGCGACATCAACCACAAAGAAGAAGCCGGTCGCGGCGATGCACAAAGGCAAGGGGTAGCCCCAACCGAAACGGATCACAAAAAAAGTGAGTGCCGTGGTGGCCACCATGAGTAAACTCACCGAGATGCCATACGCCGCCGCCAGGGCCGAGGAAGACCCGAACATCAGCACGGCCATCACCACCCCGATCAACAAAGTCCAGTTCACGGCGGGGATGTAGATTTGCCCGGTATCACGGATCGAGGTGTGCAGGATACTCAGGCGCGGCAGGAATCCCATCTGAACTGTTTGCTTGGCGGCTGAGAATGCCCCTGAAATCAAGGCTTGCGAGGCAATCACCGTGGCCATTGTAGCCAGGACCACCATGGGAATCAGCGCCCAGTCCGGCGTCATGAGGTAAAACGGATTGGTCGCCGCTTTGGGGTCCAGCAGGACCAGCGCCCCCTGGCCAAAGTAGTTGAGCATCAGGGATGGCATGACCAGTGCAAACCAGGCCAGCCGGATAGGCTGCTTCCCGAAGTGCCCCATATCCGCGTAAAGCGCTTCGGCGCCTGTGACGCACAGAAACACGGCACCGAGCGTGATGAAGGCAATCTCATAGTGCTCCACCGCAAAGCGCAGGGCATACCACGGTGCGACAGCCACCAGCACACTAGGGTTCTGGATAATCTGCGCCACGCCCGTGGCTGCGATGGCCAGAAACCAAAATACCGTGATCGGCCCAAAAAACTTGCCAATATCCGCCGTGCCGCGTTTTTGCACCGCGAAAAGCATAAAAAGCACCAGCAGGGAAATAGGGACGACGTAGGGCTTGGCGGCCGGCGTAATGATTTCAAGCCCTTCCACCGCCGAGAGCACGGAAATCGCCGGCGTGATGATCCCGTCGCCAAAAAACAGGGCCACGCCAAATACGCCCAGGATCAGCAGGGTCTGCCGTAGCCGGGGATGATCCTTGACCGATTGGGACGCCAGGGCCAGCAAGGCCATCAAGCCCCCCTCGCCTGCGTTGTCGGCCCGCATGATGAGTGCCACATACTTGATGGACACCACCACCGTGAGGGTCCAGAAAAACAGCGAGAGCACGCCCAACACATTGGCCGTCGTGATAGGAACATGACCGCTGGCGAAGACCTCCTTGAACGCGTATAGAGGCGAGGTTCCGATGTCGCCGTAGACGACACCAATGGCGCCCAATGTGAGCGCCGCAAGTGATGATTTTGAATTTGACACAAAAACTTCCCGTCTTTATCAACTGACCGGCGGGGCACGGTCCGAGCTTGCGGGAATGGGTTACCTAGGGGAACGCTATTTTGCGCCCAGGCGAAGGGCTTGCGACTCGGCGAACACCCCTAAATTCAACAAATCCGGGTTTTGTTGCAATGCAACAACTTGTAACAGAAAAGTGGCTGACAGGCTTCAGGCTGCCTCAGTCTGCCTCAGTCTGCCATGCCCGAATGCTATTATTTTTATAGCACAAAATCCTCATGGACTCTGAGACCAGTCCAAAAAATCAGCGCCCTTTTGCAGGCATCGTCAGTCGTAGACCTCGGCATCCGGATCGGTCGCTTCCAGTTCGTAGCTGGCGGCCAGCATCGCCAGCCTTGCGATCACGCCATACATATAGAAGCGGTTGGGGCTGCTGGAGCCTGGTTTTTCACCGGGCTGCGGCAGGCGGCCGCTTTCGGCAAAGGCCAGCGGCACAAAGCTGGCGCCCGGGGCGTTGAGGTTTTCGTCCACGCCACGCTCGGCATGCACGCGGTAGAACCCGCCGACCACATAGCGGTCCATCATGTAGACCACCGGCTCGGCCACCGCATCATTGACGCGTTCATTGGTGAGCACGCCTTCCTGGATGATGACTTCCGACAGCGTCTGGCCATCCTTGGTCACGCCCATCTTGTTTTTGGTCTTGCGGCTCAACACCTCAAGATCCTTCACATCGCGCACCGTCATGATGCCCATGCCATAGGTGCCGTTGTCGGCCTTGACCACGACAAACGGCTTTTCGTTGATGCCGTATTCCTTGTACTTGCGCTTGATTTTGGTCAGCAGCGCATCGACGTTGGTGGTGAGGCACTCCAGGCCCACGCCTTCGGCAAAGTTGATTTCGCCGCATTGGGTAAACATCGGGTTGATGAGCCAGGGATCGATGCCCAGCAGCTTGCCGAAGCGTTTGGAGACTTCCTCGTAGGCCTTGAAGTGCCTGGACTTGCGCCGTACCGACCAGCCGGCGTGCAGCGGCGGCAGCAGGTACTGCTCGTGCAGGTCTTCCAGCATCCCGGGAATGCCCGCTGAAAGATCGTTGTTGAGCAAGATCGTGCAGGGGTCGAAGTTTTTGAGGCCCAGCCGCCGGTCGGTGCGGATCAGCGGCTCGATGGTGATGGTCTCGCCGGTCGGCAGGTTCAGCGTGGTGGGCTCCTTGATCTCGGGGCTGAGCGAGCCAAAGCGCACGTTGAGGCCAGCCTGGTGAAAGATGCGCTTGAGTTGCAGCACGTTCGACAGGTAAAAGCTGTTGCGCGTGTGGTTTTCGGGCACCACCAGCAGGTTGCGCGCCTCGGGGCAGATTTTTTCAATCGCCGCCATCGCCGCCTGCACCGCCAGCGGCAGCATCTCGGGCGTCAGGTTGTTCCAGCCACCGGGGTAGAGGTTGGTGTCCACCGGCGCGAGCTTGAAACCCGCGTTGCGGATATCGACGGAGCTGTAAAAGGGCGGCGTGTGCTCCATCCACTCCAGCCGGAACCAGCGCTCGATCGCGGGCATGGAGTCAAGAATGCGCTGCTCAAGTTCGTTGATGGGGCCGTTCAGGGCGGTGATGAGATGCGGAACCATGCGGCCACTTTCAAAGGGGAATTTTGTTATCAGATCCGGTTATATCTGACCGAATTCTAGGGATATTGGGATGCACCGCCCGGTTACAAGGTGCCAAGCCCAAATCGCAAAAAGACCGATGGCGGCCACCCGCCGAGCCGCCGTGCGGCGCCTCAGGTCCGCACTTCCCCGTTGCCCAGCACTACATATTTGAGCGAGGTCAGGCCCTCAATGCCCACCGGCCCGCGGGCGTGGAACTTGTCGGTGCTGATGCCAATTTCCGCGCCCAGCCCGAACTCGAAACCATCTGCGAAGCGGGTGCTCGCATTCACCATGACGCTGGCTGAATCAACCTCGCGCAAAAACTGCTGGGCGTGGATGTGGTCACGCGTCAGGATGGCATCGGTGTGGTGGCTGGAGTACTGGTTGATGTGGGCGATCGCTTCATCAACGCCGGCCACCACCTTGATGCTGATGATGGGCGCCAGGTATTCCTCATACCAGTCCTGCTCGGACACGGGCTGCAGGTTGGCACCCTTCACGCCGGCAAGCAGGGCCCGGGCTTCGGCGTCGCAGCGCATTTCCACACCCTTCGCAGCATAGATCGCACCAATTTTTGGCAGGAAGTCAGCGGCCACGCCGCGCGCCACCAGCAAGCCTTCGCTGGCATTGCAGGGGCTGTATTTCTGGGTCTTGGCGTTGTCGGCCACCCTGACCGCCATGTCGATGTCGCAGGGGTCATCCACATACACATGGCAGTTGCCGTCCAGGTGCTTGATGACCGGCACCTTGGCATCGCGGCTGATGCGTTCGATCAGCCCCTTGCCGCCGCGCGGAATGATGACGTCCACATACTGCGGCATGGCAATGAGCCGGCCCACGGCTTCGCGGTCGGTGGTCGGCACCAGCTGCACCGCGTCCGCCGGCAGCCCGGCATCGGTCAGCGCCTGCTGCACCAGCGACGCCAGCGCCTTGTTGGACTCAATGGCCTCGGAGCCGCCGCGCAAAATGCAGGCATTGCCGCTCTTGATGGCCAGCGATGCCGCTTCAATCGTCACATTGGGCCGGCTTTCATAAATCATGCCGAACACGCCGATGGGCACACGCATCTGCCCGACGCGGATGCCGCTGGGCTGCTCTTTCATGCCGATGATCTCGCCGATCACGTCGGGCATGGCGGCGAGCTGTTCGCAGCCCAGGGCCACGGTGTCCAGGATTTTGGGGGTCAGCTTGAGGCGGTCCAGCAGGGGGCCAGCCAGCCCGGCCGCCTGGGCGCGCGCCAAATCGCGCTGATTGGCCGCCTCCAGTGCAGCGACGCTGCCGCGCAGCAGGTCGGCCAGGCGTACAAGCGCTTTGTTTTTGATAGCTGCTGACGCTTTCGCCATGTGGGCCGAGGCCGTTTTTGCCTGCGCTCCCAGGTTGTCCATGAGGTGCGCAAGCTCGCCATCCCTGGCCATTGCGTTTTGAAGATCGGGCGCGTTCATGCCGCTATTTTCCCCTATTCACGCACCGGCGGGCTTCAGGTCCTTATTTAGGTCCTTGTATTTGCATGGGGCATTGGATCAAACTGGAGCACCCCACGTTCGCTCACTGCGTGTTGCTCTCGAGGCCTTGCAGGCCGCGGCTCGCGGGACGCTTCGCCTCTGTCTCCTGTCCGAACCTGCTCAAGCAGGTTCGGAGCCGCAGGCTCCAGCCCCTCGGGGGCTATTTCACCTAGGGCGGCCCGGCGCGGCGCATTGCTCGCACACCATGCCGGCCAGCCGGTGCAGGGCCTGCCAGCCGTCGGCGGGCCAGTCAGGCTGTTTCAGGCCCTTGACGATGCCGTCGACCTTGTGGGCGGCATGCAGCAGGTTGGCCAGGGTGGTGTCGCCGATTTGCGGCAGCACGCGCTCGAACAGTTTTTCCTTGATGCCCCAGACACGGTTTTCGCGCAATGCCATCGGCATGGGTCGGCCGGCGCCAATCGCGTCTTTTACGCGCTTCATGCTGCGAATGTCTTCGCTCAGGGCCCAGTGCACCAGCACTTCAGACTCGCCCTCGGACTGCAGGCCGTCGAGCATGCGCGCCACGCGCACCGCCTGGCCGCCGAGCACGGCCTCCGACAGCTTGAACACGTCATAGCGCGCCACGTTGAGCACGGCGTTTTCCACCTGGTCAAAACTGAGAATACCGTCTTCCTGGGCCGGATAGAGCAAGCCCAGCTTCTGGATCTCCTGGTGCGCGGCCAGCAGGTTGCCTTCCACCCGGTCGGCAAAAAACTGCAGGGTGCGCTGGCCTTCTTCGCCCGCCGCCACGCGCTGGCCCTGCTGCTGCAGGCGCTGGGCAATCCATTGCGGCAGGTTGCGGCGATCGATCGGATCGAACTTGACCGTGACGCCAAAGCTGTCGAGCGCGCCAAACCAGGCCCCCTTGGCGGTCATGCTGTCCAGCCGGGGCAGCAGCACCAGCGTCAGTGTGGAGTCATCGCCCTGGGCACGCTCGGCCAGCTGCTGCAGCGCGACCGATCCGTCCTTGCCGGGCTTGCCGCTGGGGATGCGGATCTCCACGATCTGCTTGTCGGCAAACAGGCTCAGCGAGCCGCCGCTGGCCAGCACCTCGCTCCAGTCGAAATGCGCCCCGGCCACCGTGTGCACGGTGCGTTCGGTATAGCCCTGCTCCCGGGCTGCGGCGCGCAGGGCGTCGGCGAACTCCTGCACCAGCAAGGGCTCGTCGCCATGCAGTGTGTAAAGGCTTTTCAGGCCGCGCTTGAGGTGCTCGGACAGTTGCGCGGGGGCCAGGTTCATGGCTGAAGTTTAGCGCCCTCCATCCCCGCGGTGAAATTTCCAGCCGCGCGCAGGCCCGGCAATCCCCAGCACTCCGCCTAGATTTCCGTCACGGCCGCCAGGCGGCGCATGATCTGCTGGACGATGTCGCTTTGCATGTCGCGGTAGAGCAGGTTTTCCTCCGCCTCCTTGGCCAGCACGGCGGATTCGTTGAAGCTGATGTCGCGCTGCTGCAGGATTTCGGTTTCCGGTATCAACTCCTTGCCCGCCAGCGTGCGCAGCTTGAAACGAAAGCGCATGCGCAACTGGAACTCGCGCACCTGGCCAGTGGCGTTGCGGCTGAGCACCTGCTTTTCCCGCTGGTCGCCCAGCACGTCCAGAATGACCTGTGCATCCTTGATCTGCCGGCCGTCGGTGATCACCTTGACCTTGCGGGTGGACTCCAGCGACCGCCGCAATTCCACGCCCAGCGGCGAGGATTCGGGAAGGCCGCTGAACAGGGTCGTGAAGGCGAAATCCGGCGCCTTGCGCAGCTGAAAGCCACAGCCAGCCAGGCTCAGGGCGGCGGCGGAAGCCGTCAGGGACAGTAAAGCGCGACGCTGCATGGTTTGCCTTATCTTGGGGTTATCTCGGGATGATCTCAGACAACGATGTTGACCAGCCGGCCAGGCACCACGATGACCTTTTTGGCGGGTGCGCCGGCCGCCTGCTTGAGGAAGGCTTCCGACGCCAGCGCCGCAGCCTCGATGGTGGCCTTGTCGGCCCCCGCGGGAACGGTGACGGAGCCCCGCAGCTTGCCATTGACCTGCAGCACCAGTTCGATCTCATCCTGCTGCAGCGCGCTGCTGTCCACTTCGGGCCAGGGCGCATCCAGCAGGTCGCCCTGCCGGGCCGCATAGCCCAGCTCTGACCACAGGGCGTGCGCCAGGTGCGGCGTCGCGGGGTAGAGGCAGCGCAGCAGGATGCCGAAGCCTTCGCGCAATGCGGCCACGGACGCCGGTGGAACTTCGCCTTCGAGTGCCGCTGGGCCGCCCCGAGGCGCGAGGGCCCCCTCGGGGGGCAGCGTAGTACGCGAAGCGACAAGCGTGGGGGCCAGAAAGTCCTCCAGCGCATTGAGCAGCTTCATGCCGCCGGAGACCACCGTGTTGTACTGCATGCGCTGGTAGTCGTAGTCCACCTGCTTGAGCACCGTGTGCACCTCCAGCCTCAGGGCCTTGGTTTCCTTGTCAAACGTGGCTTTAGCCCCATCAATACCCAAGCCACCGGCATCAGCATCAGCATCAGCGCCTGAATTCAGGGCAGAAAGCTTGAAGCCGAAATTCCAGACACGCCGCAAAAAGCGGTAAGAGCCTTCCACTGCCGCGTCGTTCCATTCGAGCGTGGCTTCGGGCGGTGCGGTGAACATGGTGTACAGGCGCGCGGTGTCGGCGCCGTATCTTTCAATCAGGTCCTGCGGGTCGACGCCGTTGTTCTTGGACTTGCTCATGGTGCCCACGCCTTCGTAGTTCACCAGCAGGCCGTCGCTCTTGCGCTTCGCGCCGGTCACCTTGCCCGAGGTGTCATGAATGTCTTCCACTTCGCTGGGCCAGAAATATTCGATGCCGCCTTTTTCGCCCTTGCGCGAATAGATGTGGTTCAGCACCATGCCCTGCGTCAGCAGCTTGGTGAAGGGCTCATCAACTTTCACCAGCCCCAGGTCGCGCATGACCTTGGTCCAGAAACGCGCATACAGCAGGTGCAGGATGGCATGCTCGATGCCGCCGATGTACTGGTCCATCGGCATCCAGTAGTCGGCGCCCCCGGCGACCATCTGCTGGTCGTTCTTCGGGTCGCAGTAGCGCATGTAGTACCACGACGAATCGACAAAGGTGTCCATGGTGTCGGTCTCGCGACGTGCGGGCTTGCCACACACCGGGCAGACGACACCCGCGTGAAAACCTTCGTGCCTGTGCAGCGGGTTGCCCGAGCCATCGGGCACGCAGTCCTGCGGCAGCATCACCGGCAGGTCTTTCTCGGGAACCGGCACGGCGCCGTGTTCATCGCAATGAATGATGGGGATGGGCGTGCCCCAGTAGCGCTGGCGGCTGACGCCCCAATCGCGCAGGCGCCAGGT
Organism: Polaromonas sp. P4_H1; assembly: GCF_056400945.1. Classification (NCBI taxonomy): domain Bacteria; kingdom Pseudomonadati; phylum Pseudomonadota; class Betaproteobacteria; order Burkholderiales; family Comamonadaceae; genus Polaromonas; species Polaromonas sp. P4_H1. The sequence goes on from NZ_JBFUKG010000001.1 coordinate 186,153, forward strand.
GGTTTTCTTCTCGCCCAGGCCCTTGGCGGCCAGGTCGGCGGCTACGGCATCGACGCAGGCCTTCAAGCCCAGGCCGTCGTACTTGCCGGAGTTGACCGCCACGCCCTGCTGCTTGTCGCCGTACCAGTCCGCCCAGGCCTCAAGGCTGTAGGCCTGGCCTTTCACATCGGTCACCTGTTTGATGGGCAGGCCGTATTTTTTGGCGAACTCGAAATCACGTTCGTCATGCGCGGGCACACCCATCACGGCGCCGTCGCCATAGCTCATGAGCACGTAGTTCCCGACCCATACCTCAACCTGCTCGCCCGTCAGCGGGTGCGTCACAAAGAGGCCGGTGGGCTTGCCTTTTTTCTCCTGCGTGGCCAGCTCGGCCTCGGTGGTGCCGCCGGCCTTGCATTCCTCGATGAAAGCGGCGAGCTGCGGATTCAAGGCGGCGGCATGCAGCGCCAGCGGATGCTCCGGTGCAACCGCGCAAAAGGTGACGCCCATGATGGTGTCGGCGCGGGTGGTGAACACATACATCTTCCCGCCGCCGATCAACGCGCCGGAGGCATCCCTGATGTCGTGCGTGAAGGCAAAGCGCACCCCTTCGCTTTTGCCGATCCAGTTTTCCTGCATCAGCTTGACACGCTCGGGCCAGCCCGGCAGCTGGTGCTGCACATGGCCCAGCAGCTCTTCGGCGTAGTCGGTGATCTTCAGGTAGTAGCCGGGGATCTCGCGCTTTTCCACCGTCGCGCCGGTGCGCCATCCCTTGCCGTCGATCACCTGTTCGTTGGCCAGCACGGTCTGGTCCACCGGGTCCCAGTTGACGACCTGGGTCTTGCGGTAGGCAATGCCTTTTTCCAGCATCTTCAAAAACAGCCACTGGTTCCACTTGTAGTAGCTTGGGTCACAGGTCGCCACCTCGCGGCTCCAGTCGATGGCCAGCCCCATCGCCTGCATCTGCTTTTTCATGTAGGCGATGTTGTCGTAGGTCCACTGCGCCGGTGGCACGCCGTTTTTCATGGCGGCGTTTTCGGCCGGCAGGCCGAATGCGTCCCAGCCCATGGGCATGAGCACGTTGTAGCCCTTCATGCGCAGGTAGCGCGTGAGCATGTCGTTGATGGTGTAGTTGCGCACATGCCCCATGTGCAGCTTGCCGCTGGGGTAGGGCAGCATGGAGCAGGCGTAGTACTTGCCCATCGGCTTCTTGCCGCTGGTGTCTTCGGTGACGCGGTAGGCATCCGCTGCGATCCATTGGGCTTGAGCGCTGCGCTCGACGTCGAGGTGGTTGTATTTGTCTTGCATGGGGATAGCGCCCGAAAGTTTCGCTTCCGTCGGTCGCACAATAAGTTCGAGCGGTAAAAAAAGGCAGTTGACAACAGTGAAAAAAGCGGGGCAGGCCCGTTGCTCTTTTCAGATCTTCAGAAATGGTGACCTGGCCGTAATTTTACGGGCGCGCTGCGGGCTTGGGCTCGGCAACAAAACCGATGCGGCTGAGCCCGGCTTTTTGCGCCACACCCATCACCTCCACCACCCGGCCGTAGGGCACGGCCTCGTCGGCGCGCAGCTGCACCTCGGTATCGGGGTTCCGGCCCGCGGTTTGCGCCAGGTTCCGCGCCAGCTCGTCCAGCTTCACGGGCTTGTCGTTCAGAAAAACCTGGCCCGTTTTGTCGACCACCAGCGTGACAAACTGGGGTACATCGGTCGACTGGGCCCCCTCGGTCCTGGGCAGGTCAAGCCGGACGGTGCTGGCCAGCAAGGGCGCCGTGATGATGAAAATGACCACCAGCACCAGCATCACGTCCACCAGCGGTGTGACATTGATCTCGCTCATGGGCTGTGGGCCCTGGATGCGTTCGAGTCGGCCAAATCCCATGGTGCATGCGTTCCTGGTTTGAAGGCTCAGCCCCGATGGCCGGCCAGCAACTCCCGCAAATCGCGCGCAAACCCTTCCAGGTCGGCCTCGATGCGGCCAATGTGGCGGCCAAAGATGTTGTAGGCCAGCACGGCAGGAATCGCGACCGCCAGGCCGGCGGCTGTCATGATGAGCGCCTCGCCGACCGGCCCCGAGACCTTGTCTATCGTGATCTGGCCAGCCGACGCGATGCCGATCAATGCATGGTAGATGCCCCAGACCGTGCCCAGCAGGCCCACAAACGGAGCGGTCGAGCCGACGGTGGCCAGCAGGACCTGGCCAAACTGCAGCTTGTGCAGGATGGCGTGCAGGGCATCGCGCAGCACACGGGTCAACTGCTGGGCCCGGTCGCCGGCAGCCCCCAGGGTGCCAATGGCTCTTAACTTCGTGGCATCAATCAAGGGCAACACCAGCGATTCACGATCAAAAGCCGCGACTTTCTGGCTGGCCTCCTCGATTGACACGGACTGCCAGAAAACAGCAGTACTGCGCGCCACATCGCCCAGCGCGCGGTGCAGCAGCCAGGCTTTCCACAGGATCACCACCCAGCTGGCTACCGACATGGCCAGCAACAGCACCGCGACCAGCTGGCTGACGACGCCGCCCTGGGTCATGAGGCTGAAAAAATTCATAGTGGCGCTTCGCCTCTGTCACCTGTCCAAACCTGCTCGAGCAGCTTCGGAGCCGCAGGTTCCAGCCCCTCGGGGGCTGAACTTGCTTGGGGCGGCCCGGCGCGGCGTTCGGCGGGGCTCATTTCAGGTTGAGGACGTCAAACATGTCAAAAAGACCGCTGGACTGGCCGCCCAGGAAACGGGCGGCGCGCAGGCTGCCCTGGGCATAGTTGCTCCGGCTCGACGACTTGTGGCTGATCTCTATGCGCTCTCCGGTGCCCAGGAACATCACGGTGTGGTCGCCGACGACGTCACCGCCGCGCACGGCGGAAAAACCGATGGACAAAGGGTCGCGCTCGCCCGTGATGCCTTCGCGGGCATACACGGCGCAATCCTTCAGGTCGCGGCCCAGCGCGCCGGCAATCACTTCGCCCATCTTGAGGGCGGTGCCGGAAGGCGCATCCACCTTGTGGCGATGATGGGCCTCGATGATCTCAATGTCGTAGCCGGTAGACAGGGCCTTGGCGGCCATCTCCAGCAGTTTGAACGTGACGTTGACACCCACGCTCATGTTGGGCGCCATGACGATGGCAATGTCTTTGGCGGCGGCGGCTATCTCGGCCTTCTGTTCTTCTGAAAAGCCGGTGGTGCCTATCACCAGCTTGACGCCGAGTTCACGGCACACCTTCAGGTGCGCAAGCGTGCCTTCGGGGCGGGTGAAATCGATCAGCACGCCGGCGTTCTGCAATCCCTGGCGGATGTCGGCGCTGATGAGCACACCGCTGGCCCGTCCGGAAAATGCCGCTGCGTCCATGCCGATGGCGGGGCTGGCGGCCACATCGAGTGCGCCCGTCAGCTGGAAGTCGGTGCTGGCGCTTACCGCTTCAATCAGCATGTGGCCCATGCGGCCACCGGCACCCGCTACCGCGATCCTGTGATGGCGCGCGTCCGTCGTCATGCCGCCGCTCACTGTTTCGGGCTTTCGAGCGGCGGGTAGACCGTGGTCTGCGGATCCGCCGGCGGAGCGGCGACGGCAGCCCCGGACGCCGGCTTGGCGGACGAGGGTTTTTCAGCGGCCTTCAGCTGCTCTTCGCTGGCTTCCAGGGGAGGCACTTTGCCCAATTTACGCTTGTTGTCCAGTTTGGCGATGAACTCCGCTTCGCTGGGCATGGCATCGCCGGCAAAGCTCTCGAGCTGGTCACCCTTGAAAATTACCGTGTATTTGTAGGTCTGGGAATCAACGCCCTGCCGCTTCAGCGTGAAGACATAGTCCCAACGGTCGGCATGGAAAAGACTCGCCAGCAGGGGCGTGCCGAGGACCGCCCGGACCTGGTCGCGGCTCATGCCGGGCCGCAGCTGCTCGACCTGCTCGCTGGAGATGAAGTTGCCCTGGATCACATCTATCTTGTAGGGGGTGATCCAGTTGACCGGGTTGATCGCGCTGCTGCCGCAGGACGCCAGTACCGCGCATGCCAGGACGATGGAAGCTGTTTGGACGCCGTAACGATGATTTGCAGACATGGGATAGGGTGTAGCGATATGATTGGTCATTGTAGCGGCTGGGTGCTTCCTGACCCCGGATCAGGCCGCCAGGGGCCCCGCCCCGTGTCCCCCAAAGAGATTTCCATGAGCAACATTGACGAGTTAAAAAACACCGGCCTCAAGGCCACCTTGCCTCGCCTGAAGATCCTCGAGATTTTTCAGGCCGGCAAGCAGCGCCACATGACGGCGGAAGACGTCTTCCGGGTACTGCTGGAAGACCGGTCGGACATCGGTCTGGCCACGGTGTATCGGGTGTTGACCCAGTTTGAGCAGGCGGGCCTCCTCAATCGCAGCAATTTCGAGTCGGGCAAGGCGGTCTACGAGATCAATGAAGGCCAGCACCATGACCACCTGGTGTGCCTGGATTGCGGCAAGGTTGAGGAGTTTTACGACGCCGAGATTGAAAAGCGCCAGCATGCCGTGGCCAAGGCCAAGGGGTTTGCCATCGCCGACCACTCCCTCTCGATGTACGCCAATTGCACCAAGGACAACTGCCCCAACCGGGGCACGGCGGTGCCTGTGCGCCACCATCACCACACCTGATTTCAGAGATTAAATATCGCTCTAGCCATTGCCCGACGGGCGCAGCAAGCTATTAATTCAATAGCGGGCCAATGATTTAAAAATCCCCCGCAGGGTCGCCCCAAGCAAAATTAGCCCCTCAGGGGCAGAGAGCTTGCACGTTGTAGGCGACCGTGGAGCCTCTTAATTCCAGCAGGGGCCGCGGAACCGGCTTCGCCGGGCCGCAGGCGCAACGGCCCCCTCGGGGGGGCAGCGCGGTACGCGAAGCGACAAGCGTGGGGGCCTAATCATCCTGCTCCATTGCCTTGCGGTGCCGCTCCACGAAATCCTGGTAAGTGTTGATGCCGCGCAGCTGCAGGATGGCATTGCGCACGGCGGCCTCCACCAGCACGGCGATGTTGCGGCCGGCCTCCACCTGGATGATGACCTTGCGCACGGGAATCCCCAGCACGTCTTGCGTCAGCGGCTCGTAGGGGATGCGTTCGTAGTCGCGCTCCAGGGTCTCCCGGCGCACCAGGTGGACGATCATCTTCAGGCGCATCTTGCGGCGGACGGCCGTCTCACCAAAAATCGCCTTGATGTCCAGCAGGCCGATCCCGCGCACTTCGAGCAGGTTCTGCAGCAACTCGGGACAGCGTCCTTCAATCGTGGTCTGGTTGATGCGGTACAGGTCCACCGCGTCGTCGGCCACCAGGCCATGCCCACGCGAAATCAGCTCCAGCCCCAGCTCGCTTTTGCCCAGGCCGGACTCGCCGGTGATCATGACGCCCATGCCCAGAATGTCCATGAAGACACCGTGCATGGAGGTGCGGTCGGCAAAGTGCTTGGACAGGTAGGCCCGCAGCACGTCAATCACAAAGGCGGCCGACTCCGGCGTGGCGAACATCGGCAATTGCGCGCGCTCGCACATCGACAGCAGCGTGTCGGGCGCCGTCTGGTCGTCGGCCACCACCAGCACCGGCGGCTCCAGCGTGATGATGCGGGAGATGCGGCGGGCGCAGTCGTCCGGGCTTTCGTTGGTCAGGTATGCGACTTCGCGCTCGCCCAGGATCTGTACGCGGTACGGATGGATGTAGTTGAGGTAGCCGACCAGGTCAGCCCCGGAGCGCGCCGCGCGCACGGCCACTTCGTCAAAACGCCTTTCGGAGGCGCCCAGGCCCGCCACCCACTGCCACTTCAGGGCGGCGCGGTGGTCCTCAAACAGAACGTCAGCGCTGACAACGGTGGGCTTCATGCCGGCCTGTTACTGAAAATCAAGGTTCACACCGCCCAAGTCCAGGAACCGGGTTCATGAACTGACTTCATGGACAGAGTGCCACGATGCAATCAAGTGGTGCAGCGCCGCCGCGTCCGTGCTCGTCTTGAGTTGCTCGCGCAGCGTGCTGTCACTGAGCAGTTCGGCAATTTCAGAGAGGATTTCAAGGTGTTTTTGCGTGGCGGCTTCCGGCACCAGCAAAAAAATCAGCAGCCCGACGGCCTGCTCGTCGGGCGCATCGAAACCGATGGGGGCCTGCAGCTGGAAAACCGCGGCCATCGGGGCCTTGAGGCCCTTGATGCGGCCATGGGGAATGGCCACGCCATGGCCAAGACCGGTCGAGCCCAGGCGCTCACGCGCGAACAGGCTGTCGGTGATCAGCGCACGGTTCAGGCCGTGCTGGTTTTCAAACAACAAACCGGCTTCTTCAAAAGCACGCTTTTTGCTCGTCGCTTCAACACTGACCAGCACTTGGGAGGGGGGCAAAATTTGCGAAAGACGGTTCATAACGATCTTTTAGTCGCCGAATTATGCACTTTACAGCGGGTTTGAAGGCAGAAGGGGCATAAAAAAGCCGCTTGCGCGTGCAGCGGCTCGTCAGAACACACTAATTTACCCAATGACACAAGGAGTGCCCGAAGGGCAGGGCCAAGTGTCAACTGCGGGCCGCCTTTCGGCGCGATCCCGCCAAAGCTAGGCTTGTCGCTTGACGGCAACGTGGTGGTGATCCTGGGTTCTGGTTTTGTAGCGCCCGACCTGACGGTCAAGCTTGTCAGTCAATTCATCAACTGCGGCGTACAGATCAGCGTGAGAGCTCTCGGCAAACAGGTCGCGGCCCTTGACATGCACATTGCACTCGGCCCGCTGGCGTCTTTCCTTTTCCTTCATGTTGTCCACTGTCAACAGGACTTTTACATCCACTACCTGGTCGAAATGCCGGGTAATCCGATCCAGCTTGCTTGTCACATAACCGCGCAGCGCGGGGGTAACTTCAAGATGGTGACCGCTGATCGTCAAGTTCATAAAGAAACTCCTTTTCCAAAGTTGGAGCTGGGTTGAAAACACCATCCGGCCAGTGACGGCAGGACGGCAGACGGGGGACAACACTCTTGGAATCACTATGCGCCCGAAGCCTTGCAATTGCAAGCCGGCATCGTAAGAACACGTGAGGCACGCCCGCCCGCGAAACCGCCCAGCGTCCAGGGCGGCCCTGGCGCCAGGCCCAGGCACCCGACGCCGCCAACCGGGCGCAAGTCCTTGATTTTCCGGGGTTTCTGATGGGTGACGGGCCGTCCGGCGGCGGCACCCCAAGCTGCCGCCGCAATCAAGCCCGAACGGTCAGGAAAAGTCGGATAACCGCCGGTTTTACTCAGGTTTTGGAGTCTGCGGGGTCCGGCGGTTCCCGCAGCCCGATCCGGCCTCGGCGGATGGCGGCGTGGCGCCGTTGCAACCAGGACAAGCCCGGTGACGGGGCAAGTGGGTCGTTCGCCTGCAAATTGTCATTTACCACCGCCCGGGTGATGTAGGCTCCATGCGAGGGTGAGCCATGGGATATTCGGCAATCACGCTCGCACCGATCGGCTCAGCATGTCACTAGAAACCGTCCTCTCCGGCCTGACCGGCCCCAAAGAAGAACTCAATGCCCTGGTGTTGATGGGCGGGGGTGCGCGTACCGCGTACCAGGCTGGCGTGCTCCATGCACTGTCCACCATGCTGAGCCTTCAGGGTGACAGTTTCAACGAGCAGTTTCCCTTCAAGATACTGGTGGGAACGTCGGCCGGCGCGCTCAATGCAACCTTCCTCGCCAGCCATGCCGGCGAAGGATTAAGGGCCTTTGGCCAGCTGGCCAGCTTCTGGACCACCCTGCGCTCGTCCCATGTGTACAAGCTCAGCGTGCCGACGTGGATACGCTCGAGCCGGATTGCGGCGGCCCTGTTCCTGTCGCAGCAGGTGCGCGCCCAGCACTCGCTGCTGGACAACACACCGCTGGTAGACACCCTGCATGGCTGCATTTCACTGGACCGGATTGACCAGGCACTGCAAGACCAGACGCTGCATTCGCTGGCCATCTCCGCCTCCAGCTACAGCAGCGGGGTGCACTGGACGTTTTGCCAGATGGCCCCCGGCCGGCAGATCGATCTGTGGAACCGGCCGGGCCGACGCGCCGAGTTCCAGCCCATCACCATCGAGCATCTGATGGCCTCCAGCGCCCTTCCCTTCCTGTTTCCGTCCACACCGCTGTGGGTGGATGGCCGTCGCGAGTTTTTCGGCGATGGCTCGATGCGCCAGAGTTCGCCGCTGTCGCCCGCCCTGCACCTGGGTGCCGGCAAGATACTGGTGATTGGGGTCGGGCAGCCGGAGCGCGCCACCTTCGTCAGCGGCAATGGCCCGAACATCAGCGGCAGACCCACCCTGGGCGCCATTGCCGGCCACGCCATGGCCAGCGTCTTCCAGGACACGCTGCAGGCCGATGTGGAGCAAGCCCAGCGGGTGAGCAAAACCATGCGCCAGCTGCCACGGGAGATCGCCGCGCTGTTGCCTTACCGGCCCGTCGAGGTACTGGCGATGGCTCCGTCCCAGTCGCTCGACGCACTGGCGCAGGCGCATGCCAGCGAGCTGCCCACAGGCGCATACAACGCGCTGGCGGGCCTGGGCGCGCTCGGCGCCAAAGGCAGTCCGGGCGGCGCAGCCCTGGCCAGCTACCTGTTGTTCGAGCCGGGCTTTGTCAGGGCGTTGATGGCGCTGGGCGAGCAGGATGCCTATGCCCGCAAAGACGAACTGATGGCTTTTTTTCGGCCTGGCGGGCGGTAGATAAATCGGTTTTGAAATGCCATAATCGCCGCTGATTCATTACGGAGAAATCCTTGGAAAGCAGCCCTAGTCGCTAGCTTTCAACACCGCAGACTGACCTGAAGTGTCGTTGGGGGGTTGAAAGCGATAGCGCCACTCACCCCCCTTTGCCCAAGGCGCACGCGCTCCTTGCGCCGGCCCTTGAACCGATAGGCAGTCAGTCATGCTCAATATTTTCACGCTCGCCAACGGGCGGCTGTTCCAGGAAGAGATCGAGTCCCTGGAAGAACTCTCCAAATTCCAGCCCATCTGGGTGGACCTGGAATCCCCCACCCTGGAAGAAAAACGCTGGATCAAGCAGTACTACGGCCTGTCCATCCCTGAAGACGCGATGGACGAGGACATTGAGGAGTCCGCCCGCTTCTATGAAGAAGACAACGGCGAGCTGCACATCCGCTCCGACTTTCTGATTGCCGACGAGGCGGAGCCGCGCACGGTGCGGGTGGCCTTCATCCTGAACCTGGTGAATGACGACCTGAAAAGCAAGGGTGTGCTGTTCTCCATCCACGACGAGGATGTGCCGGTGTTCCGGTTGCTGCGCATGCGCGCGCGGCGCGCGCCGGGGCTGATTGAAGACGCCAAGGAAGTGCTGCTCAAGCTGTTTGACGCCGATGCCGAATACTCCGCCGACACCCTGGAAGGCATTTATGTCGAGCTGGAAAAAGTCAGCACCCAGGTGCTGTCAGGCGATGTGACCGACGCCCTGGCCGGCGAAGTGCTGGGCGCCATTGCGCGCCACGAAGACTTGAACGGCCGCATCCGCCGCAACATGATGGATACGCGCCGCGCGGTCAGCTTCATGATGCGCAGCAAGATGCTCAATGCCGAGCAGTTCGAGGAGGCGCGTCAAATCCTGCGCGACATTGACTCGCTCGACTCACACACCGCCTTCCTGTTCGACAAGATCAACTTCCTGATGGATGCCACGGTCGGTTTCATCAACATCAACCAGAACAAGATCATCAAGATCTTCTCGGTCGCCAGCGTTGCGCTGCTGCCGCCCACGCTGATCGCGAGCCTGTACGGCATGAACCTGAAATTCCCCGAGTTCGACCTGCTCGGTACGGCGGCCTACCCCTACGTGCTGGCGCTGATGGTCTCCAGTGCCCTGGTGCCCATGTGGTACTTCCGCAAGCGTGGCTGGTTGAAGTAGCCGGCCGGCCTCCCGGTCGCGGGCGTGTAAAAAAGGTCTTGCCCCAATGATGACGCAACATATTGCTACTAATCCGATAGCGATCTGTGCCTCATCTGCACCTCTGGCCTTAACCTCTATTCATGGGCCGGAAACGTATAAGCCTTACACCCTTTACACCTCCAGGCGCGCCGCCTCCAGCATATCGCGCGTCCTCACCGCTTCCCGCCGCGCAGCCTCCGCAAAATCCTCTCCCGACGACGCATACAGGATCGCCCTGGAAGAGTTCACGATGATGGACGCACCTGCACGCCAACCCGCCTTGACCGTTGCCACCGCATCGCCGCCCTGCGCGCCCACTCCGGGGATGAGCAGCGGCAGCGTCGGCGCCACGCTGCGCACGCGCTCGATCTCCGCCGGATAGGTGGCGCCAACCACGAGACCGAGCTGGCCGTTGAGGTTCCACGGACCTTGGGCCAGGCGGGCGACGTGTTCATAGAGCAAGGGCTGGCCGTCGATGCTGGCCAGACGCTGGTTCTGCAGGTCGTCACCGCCGGGATTCGAGGTGCGGCACAGCAGGAAGGCGCCTTTGCCCTGGTATTTCAGGTAGGGCTGCACCGAATCGAAACCCATGAACGGTGACAGCGTCACCGCGTCGGCGCCGTAGCGCTCGAACGCTTCCTTGGCGTACTGCTCGGCCGTGCTGCCAATGTCGCCGCGCTTGGCATCAAGGATGATGGGCACCTGCGGCGCCACGCGGCGCATGTGCTCCATGAGGCGTTCGAGCTGGCCCTCGGCCCGGTGCGCGGCAAAGTAGGCGATCTGCGGCTTGAAGGCGATCACCAGGTCGGCGGTGGCATCGACGATGGCGGCACAAAAGTCGTAGATCTTGTTGGCGTCGCCCTGGAGCCTGCCGGGGAATCTGGTGGGCTCCGGGTCCAGGCCCACGCACAGCATGGAGTTGTTCTGGCGTTCTGCGGCGCCCAGCATGTCGAGGAAGGTCATGGGCCTATTGTAAGAAGTGTGGCCCCCACGGTCGCTCACTGCGTGTAGCTCCCTGCCCCCCGAGGGGGCCGCTGCGCCTGCGGTCTGGCAAAGCCAGTCCCGCGGCCCCTGCTGGGCTGGAAAAACCGGGACAATCCACACCCACCCACCCATCCGACGTTCATCAGCGCCGGCCCTCCAGTACATCGACGCATCCGCATGCAACTCAATCGCCAGCAGCTCCTGCTCCTTGCCCTCCTGACGCTCGCCTGGGGCCTGAACTGGCCCGTGATGAAAGCGGGCGTGACCGGCTTTCCGCCGCTGACGTTCCGCGCCATGTCAATCTGGCTCGGCATTCCGGTGCTGGGCCTGGCCATGGTGCTCCTGAGAGTCCCTTTTCATGTGCCGAAAGGCAACTACCGCGAACTGTTCTGGCTGGCGTTTGCCAACATGTTTGTCTGGCATGCGCTGATCATCCTGGCGGTGAAAAACCTGAGCAGCGGACGCGCCGCGATCCTGGGCTACACCATGCCGATTTTTTCAGCGCTGCTCGGCGCCTGTTTTTTTGGCACACGCCTGAAGCCGCGCCACTGGCTGGGTGTGGCGGCGGCCGCTCTCGGCGTGGCCCTGCTGCTCTGGACCGAGCTGATCCACCTGTCGGGCCGGCCGCTGGGTGTGTTGTGCGCGCTGGTGGCCGCCGCGGTGTGGGCCTTCGGCACGCAGAGGCTGCGCAACACGACGATCGCTGCCGCGACCCTGACCCTTTCTTTCTGGATGACCGTGATGACGGCCGTGGTGATGACAGCCCTGGGCCTGGCGTTCGAACAGGCCCAGTGGCGGGCGCCGTCGCCGCAGACCTGGGCCGCGATTGCCTACAACGCCGTGCTGATTTTCGGTTTTGCCCATGCCGCCTGGTTCACGCTGGCGCGCGCCCTGCCGCCGGTCGCGTCCAGCCTGAGCGTGATGATGATTCCCGTCCTGGGGGTTTTCTCGGGCGCGCTGGGCCTGGGCGAAGTGCTGCACTGGCAGGACTGGACCGCCGTGGTGCTGATGGTGGCGGCCATCGCGTCGGTGCTGATGCCCGGCCGCTCGCCCGAACCCGGAAAGACAGGCTGAAAATCAGCCGGGTCGGGAGGTTGTAGCGCCACCGGCCAGGCGCATGGCCAGGCACAGGTCTTCCCAGGCCTTGGCCTTGTCGGCGGGGTTGCGCAGCAGGTAGGTGGCGTCATAGGTCACGATGGTGTTCGCGCCCTGCACGCGGTGCACTTGGCCCCGGAGCCTGCCCAGGGGTTCGGTGGACTGCAACACCGCCTGCGCCGCCAGGCGGCCCATCACCAGCACCACATCGGGCAGCGCATGGGCCGCCAAATCCGCCAGCGCCGCCTGCAGGCCGGTAGCCGCCGTGCCGGAAGCCGCCAGCCGGACCAGCGGCGCCAGCAGCACGACGCCGGCCTGGTTCAGGCCGGCCGCACGCAGCATGTTGTCGAGCAGCTTTCCGGCATCGCCGAGGAAGGGGGAGAAGGGCTCGGCCTGCAAGGCCGCGGCCGGCGTTTCGGCAAGCACCAGCCAGCGCGCACCTTGCGCCTGGGCTCCCTCGGCATACAGCGCCTGCGGGGCCCCCAGGCGCCAGCCCGCCGGCCCGCTGCCGGGCTGCGCCTCGGTGCGGGGTGCCGGGGATGTTTGGGATGCCGGGGCTTGGGGAACTTGGGGCGCTTGCGCGGGCACGAAACCGTCTCGCACCACCGCCGGCCTGTTCGGCTTGTCGGCAGGGAGATGGCCCGCAGCCCCCGCCAGCTCGGCACGAGGAAGCACCGCAGCCATGGCAGGCTCGACGTCGACCTCCACAGGTGGCTGGACCGGCGCCTGGGGCAGCCAGACCCGCACGCCCATTTCGCGCAACATGGCGCGCTGGCGCTTGTCGAGGCTCAGGCTCATCGGAGGGTCCTCGCGATGGAACTCACAGGGCCAGACTCATGACAATGGCGTCCTCGCGCCGCGACGCTGCGGCCGGGTAGTAGTTGCGGCGCGTGCCCACATGGCGAAAACCATAGCGCTCATAAACGGCCTGGGCGCGCACGTTGCTCACGCGCACTTCCAGCCACAGCCACTGGGCGCCCTGCCCCCGCGACCACAGGGCCAGCGCGTCCAGCATCACCCGCGCCCAGCCCTGACGTTGATGGGCAGGGGCCACGGTGATGTTGAGCAGGTGCACCTCGTCCACACCCTTCATGGCCACAAAATAGCCCAGCAACTCGTTTTGCGGCGCGCCCGCGGCAGATAGCACGACGTGTTCGCCAGCCGTGAGCAGCTGCGCCTGGTAGCCTGCATTGATCGAATCGGTGAAATTGCCCTGCGTCCACGGGTGGTCGTAAGCGCTTTTTTCCACCCGCACGACCGCCTCCAGCCACGCGGGCGTCATGGCTTCGAACTGGGCTTCGAGGGGTTTGAAAACAGCGTTCATGAAGGACTGCAAGCGGGTTTCAGGCAGGGTGGGCCAGGCTGGCGGCCGACAGGGCCGACAGCGCCGCCCGGGCCTTGACCTCGGCCCGCTCGTCGGTGGTAAGCGCTACTTTATCGCGAACGTACAGCGGCAGGGCCAACGCGGCATCCACGCAATGCCCGGCGGCGGCCAAGGCCGGGGCCAGCCGCAGCATGGCCGCGGCGGTGGGCAGGGCCTCCAGCCGGGTGAGCGACGCGAGCCCCGCGGGCAGACGGTCGGCATACACGCCGAACACATTCCCGGCCCACAAGCCGGTGGCCGGCTCCGGCACCAGGTTTTCCGGCCGTATCAGCTCGCACTCACCCAGCGGCGCGCAGGCATCCCCGTGGAATTCATAGCTCCGCACATACATTTCATCCATGCGCGCATCGAGCAGCGCCGTCACCCGCAGGACGGAGGACGCGCCGGAAGGGTTGCCGGCCGCCTGATGCTGCTGGAAACGGGCCTCTTCGGCCACGGCCATCAGCGTGTCGATGGGCAAGACCGGCATGCCGGCCCCGCCGTTGGCGCCGAACGCCAGGCCTTGCGCCACCGCGCAGGCCGTGCGCAAGCCGGTGAAGGAGCCGGGGCCGCGGCCAAAGGCAATCGCATCCAGCTGGCCCAGCGCCAGGCCCGCGTCGGCCAGCAGCGCCAGGATCGCGGGAATCAGCGTGGCCGAGGCTTGTGCGCCACCCGCGCCGCTGTGCTGCCAGACGCGCACGCCATCCGTCAGCGCAATCGACATGCGATCGGTGCTGGTGTCAAACGCCAGGAATTTCCGAACTTCAGACATCAAACAAGGCCCAGTCCCAAATATTGGGGGCAGAAGTAGCTATCAAAATCATAGTTAATATCGTTGCGCCTGTTCGGCCCTGGCACCTGCCAGCCGGGTTGGCAGGCTGCCGGCGACGAACACGCATTCCCTGATTATCCGGCCTGGCGCTTTGGCGGGGGTTTTGCAGGGTTGGTGACGGCGCGGGCCAACGCAGATAATCGCCTGATGCTTTTCAACCCATCCCGCGCCCGCCTGACGGCGCACCTGGCTGCCGGCCTGCTGGCCGGGCTGGCCAGCCTGACAAGCATCCCCACCGCCGCCCAGACAACGGCCCAGGCCCTGCCCCCCGAAGTGGCTGCCCTGCTGGCGCAGGCCAAGGTGCCGCGCGACGCACTGGCCGCCGTGGTGGTGGATGCCGCACCGGCCCTGAATGGCCAGACCGGCCAGTCCGCCCCCTTGCTGAGCTGGCGCGCCAACGCTGCCATGAACCCGGCCTCGGTCATGAAGCTGGTGACCACTTACGCCGCCCTGGAACTGCTGGGCCCGTCATTCACCTGGAACACACCGGTGTATGTCGACGGCACCGTCGCGGACGGTGTGCTGCAGGGCAACCTCATCATTCAGGGCAGGGGCGACCCCAAGCTGGTGCTGGAGCGGCTGTGGCTGCTGCTGCGCCGGGTGCAGGGCCTGGGCATCAAGAGCATCACCGGCGACATCCTGCTCGACCGCAGCGCGTTTGCCCTCACCGCGCAGAACCCGGGCGACTTTGACGGCGAACCGCTGCGGCCCTACAACGCCGCGCCCGACGCGCTGCTGATCAACTACAAATCGGTGGTGATGACCTTTGCGCCCCATCCCGGTAGCGGCATCGCCAGCGTGAGCTTTGAGCCGCCCCTGGCCAATGTGCAGATGCAGGCCAGCGTGCCGCTGTCGGCGGGCCAGGGTGCAGGCGCTTCGCTGCTGGAATGCGGCGACTACCGGGGACGGCTGAAGGCCGACTTCAGCGACCCGTTTCGCATCACCTTCAGCGGCAGCTACCCGGCAGGCTGCGGCGAAAAGGTCTGGCCCGTGGCCTACATCGACCCGGCGAGCTACGCGGAGCGGGCCGTGGCGGGCCTGTGGCAGGACATGGGCGGGCGCCTGGGCGGCCGGGTCCGCGAGGGCCGCGCGCCCCTGGGCGTGAAACCGGCCTTCGAGGTGGTGTCGCCGACGCTGGCCGAGGTGATTCGCGACATCAACAAATACAGCAACAACGTGATGGCGCAGCAGCTGTTCCTGACACTCAGCCTGGTACAGGGTGTGCAGGGCGTACCAGGCCAGCCACGCGCGGGCGGCCAGGACTATGTGGCCAGCAACGAGGCCTCGCGCGAGGTGCTGCGCAGCTGGTGGCGCGAGCGCTTTGGCGAGCAGGACATGCCGGTGCTGGACAACGGCTCAGGCCTGTCGCGGCTGGAGCGTGCAACGCCGCAGGGGCTGGCGCGGCTGCTGCAGACCGCCTATGTCTCGGGCGCCATGCCCGAGCTGATGGCCTCGCTGCCGATCAGCGGCGTGGACGGCACGCTCAGGCGCAGCAAATCGCGCGTGTCGCAGGGTTGGGCCCACCTGAAATCCGGCTCGCTGCGCGACGCCAATGCGCTGGCCGGCTATGTGCACACGCCGAGCGGCCGGCGCCTGGTGGTGGTGGCCATCGTCAACCATCCGAATGCGCCGGCCGCACGGCCCGCCCTGGAAGCGCTGGTGAACTGGGCGGTGAAGGAAGGCAGCAAATGACCCCGTCGATCAATGTGACCGATCTGGTCGGCGCCCTGGCCGCCTGCCTGACCACCCTGAGCTTTTTGCCGCAAGCCTGGCTGACCTTCAAAACGCGCGATGTCCGGGGCGTCTCACTGGGCATGTACAGCTTTTTTGCGATCGGGGTGGCGCTGTGGCTGGCCTACGGCCTGCTGCTGCGCGCCTGGCCGATCGTGATCGCCAATGCGGTGACGCTGGCCCTGGCGCTGGCCATCCTCGGCATGAAATTAAGGTACCGCCGGAACCCTTGAAGTTATTCCAGCCTGGTGTGGACAAGCCTGTTGATGACCGGCGCACAAGCAGGTCACAATGCCATTTGGCGCGGGTCGCCGGTGCGTTGCCTGAATTTCGGGCACCCGGCGGATCTGTTTGCCGGACAGTCAACCGCACACCTCGGGAGGCCAGCATGGCGCTTGCGAAGCAAACCGGAACGCAGGGCGCCACGCCCTACTGCATCGTGCTGACCGCGACGGCCGATCTGGCGCAGGCCGAAACCCTGGCGCGCCAGATCGTCGAGGCGCGACTGGGCGCCTGTGTCCAGATGCAGCCGATCGAGAGTTTCTATGTGTGGAAAGGTGAGTTGTGCCGCTCGCCCGAATACAGCCTGTCCATCAAGACGCGCCAGGACAGGTTTGAGGCACTGGCGCAATTTATTCGCACGCACCATGCCTACGAGACACCCGAGATCGTGCAGGTTCCCATCACCGCCGGCTCCGCTGACTACCTGCAATGGGTGGACGCGGGTACACAGGATTAGGCCCGTGCTCCTTCAGCTGGCAGCAGCGCGTGCCAGCCGGTCGCGCACACCGTCCCACGCTGCCGTGGCGGGCAGGTGTTCAATCCAGATCAGTTTCACGCCCTTGGCGTCAAAGTCGCGCAGCACGGCAAACAGCTGCTGCGCGGTTGCCGCTGCGTCGTCCGGCATGCGCCGGTACAGCACCTGATCGGACTTGATGCGCACGATGCTGCGGGCATAGATCGCGATGTGGGCGGCGTCTGCGCCCAGCAAATCCAGCGCGGTCTGTATCGCGCCGGCGTCCATCAGGCGCACCTTGGCATGGGGCGCGTAGTGTGCTTCCAGCGTGCCGGAGGCGCGCGGCGCATCACCCAGGCCGGCCGCTTCCCGCGCCAGTTCGTCCTTGTCCAGCACCGGCTCGCCGCACGCGGCCTCGAGCTGCGCGCGCGTGAGCACCCCGGGGCGCAGCAGCACCGGGCGGCCGCGCGTGCAATCGACAATGCTTGACTCGATGCCGACCTCGCACGGTCCGCCGTCGAGCACCAGCAGACTGTCGCCAAACTCCTGCTGCACATGCTGCGCCGTGGTGGGGCTGACGCGGCCAAAACGGTTGGCGCTCGGCCCGGCCACCCCGGTGGTGCACGCCTGCAAAAAAGCCAGCGCCACCGGATGCGAGGGGCAGCGCAGCCCGATCGAGCCCTGGCCACCGGCAGCGGCTGCGGCCACACCTTCCCGGCGCGGCAATATCACAGTGAGCGGCCCGGGCCAGAAGGCCTGTATCAGGCGGGCCGCAAACGGCGGCACGCTGCTGGCGTAATCGGCCACCTGCCGCGCATCGGCCACATGCACGATCAGCGGATGGTTTGCGGGACGGCCCTTGGCGGCAAAAATGCCCGCCACCGCCTGGTCGCTTGAGGCATCGGCGCCCAGGCCATACACCGTTTCGGTCGGAAAACCCACCAGCCCGCCGGCCTGGATGCGGCGGGCGGCTTCAAGAACGGACTGCGGGTCGGCGCCGGGCAGGATCATCAGTGGTCTTCGAGGCCCGGCAAGCCGAGGATGGCGGCCGCCTTGCGCGCCGTGGCCTGCACGCCCGCGACATCGGCACCCGTGATGTTGAGGTGGCCCATCTTGCGGCCCGCACGCGCGTGCAGCTTGCCGTACAGGTGCAGATGGGCACCGGGCAGCGCCAGCACGGCCTGCCAGTCGGGTGTGTGCTCCTTGCCCTGGGCATCGAACCACAGGTCGCCCAGCAGATTGAGCATGATGGCGGGCGAATGCTGGCGCGGCTGCGGCAGGGGCAGGCCGGCCATCGCATGCACCTGCAGGTCAAACTGCGAAACATCGCAGGCGTCCAGCGTGTAATGGCCGCTGTTGTGCGGGCGCGGCGCCATTTCATTGACCACCAGCGCGCCGTGCTCGCTGCCGTCGTCAATCACGAAAAACTCGACGCACAAAATACCGACATAACCCACATGATCCACTATGGATTTAGTCGCTGCAAGCGCCTGTACGGCAAGGGACGAAGGCATGTTTGACGCATAAGCATGGGTCACGGCCAGAATGCCGTCGACATGCACGTTGCGCTGCGGCGGGAAGCTGACGATGCTGCCGTCCCAGCCCCGTGCCACCAGCACCGAGCATTCGGCCTTGAGCGGCAGCAACTGTTCGAGCACGCAGGGCACCTGCTTGAGCGCGGTCCAGGCGGCCAGCAGCTCCTCGCGGGTCCTGATGCGCATCTGGCCCTTGCCGTCGTAGCCCAGGCGGGCGGTTTTCAAAATGCCGGGCAGCAGGGCATCGGGCACCGCCTCGACCGCGGCCGCGCTGTCGATCACGGCGAAGGGCGCGCAGCTCACGCCCGAGATGCCGGCGCAGGCCACGAAGTGGTCTTTTTCGGCGATGCGGTCCTGGGCAATCGCCACGGCGGCGGCGCCCGGCGCCACCGGGCGCGTCGCGGCCAGCGCGGTCAGGGCCTGGGCGGGCACGTTCTCGAATTCGGTGGTGATGGCATCGCACTGCGCGGCCAGCTGCGCCAGCCCGTCGGCATCGTCGTAGGCGGTCTGGATGAAGTGGTGGCTCACATAGCCAGCCGGGCTGTGCGGGTCCGGATCCAGTACGGTGGTGAAGTAGCCCAGCCGCTGGGCGGCATGCACAAACATGCGGCCCAGCTGGCCGCCGCCCATGACGCCGAGCGTGGCCGGGTGGCCGTCGGCCGACACCGTACCGGGAAGCACAGGCAACATCGGTGCCGGGCTCATGCGGGAGGCAGCGTCATGGCGCGCGCAGCGGCCGTCTGCTCTGCGCGGAAAGCCTGCAGCTTGTCGGCGAGGGTTTTGTCGTGCGTTGCCAGCATGGCCACCGCAAACAGCGCTGCGTTGGCCGCACCGGCATTGCCGATGGCAAACGTCGCCACCGGTACCCCCTTGGGCATCTGCACAATGCTGTGCAGCGAATCAACACCCTGCAGGTGGTTGCTGGCCACGGGCACGCCCAGGATGGGCACCGCGGTTTTGGCGGCCAGCATGCCGGGCAGGTGGGCCGCACCGCCGGCACCGGCAATGATGGCCTGAAGGCCGCGCCCGGCGGCCTGTTCGGCATAGGCAAACAGCTCATCGGGCATGCGGTGGGCCGACACCACGCGGGCCTCGTGCGCCACGCCGAACTGCTGGAGGATTTGCACGGCATGCTGCATGGTGGTCCAGTCGCTGCTGGAGCCCATCACCACACCCACGAGGGGGCGGACCGGATTGTGCGTTGTCATAGTGGACCTTCAAGCCAAGAGTCTGCGGGCGGCTGCGTGCCCGGAACCCATGATTTTAAGGGCTCGGGCCCATGCCCCGACGCGTGCTATCGTCTGGCCTGCTGTCGATGGCCCCCGACCGGGTGCGCGCAACAAAGCATTTGACAAGCCGCCCGCCGGCTGAAAACATCCTTTTAATCCCCCTTTTTTTGCCGAATCATGATTGACGTCACCCTTGCCAACTTTGAAGCGGAAGTCGTTGCCGCTTCCATGACCACCCCCGTGCTGATTGACTTCTGGGCGCCCTGGTGCGGCCCCTGCAAGTCGCTCGGGCCTATCCTGGAAAAGGTCGAGCAGGCCTACGCCGGGCGCTTCAAGCTGGTGAAGATCGATTCCGACCAGGAGCAGCAACTCGGTGCCGCCTTCGGCATCCGCAGCATTCCCACCTGCATCCTGATGATGAACGGCCAGCCGGTGGACGGCTTTGCCGGCGCCCTGCCCGAAGGCAAGGTCAAGGAGTTTCTGGACAAGCATTTGCCGCCGGCGGAGGAACAGCCTGAAGAGCAGGAGCTTCAACTCGAAGAAGAAAGCACAGACCCCGCCGCCATCCTCGAAAAACTGCAGCATGCCGTGGCGACCGACCCCGCCGACCATAACGCCCGCTTTGACTACGTCAAGCTGCTGCTGACCCTGGGACACGAAGACGACGCCAAGGTGGCTTTTGCACCGGTGATTAGCCAAACGTCGGTGGTGCGGCGCTTTGACTCGCTCAAACGCTGGATGGATGCTATTGATTTTGTAGCGATTAATGCACTCGGAGAAAGCGCATCCGCCGGATTTGATGCAAAAATCGCCACCAACAAGCGGGACTTTGAAGCCCGCTTTGACAAGGCCCGCTGGCTGATGGCCCAACAGCACTGGACCGGGGCGCTGGACGAGCTGCTGGAGATCCTGATGCGTGACAAAAGCTGGAACGAGGACCTGGCGCGCAAAACCTACATCGCCGTGCTCGACATCATGGAAGCGCCCAAACCCAAGGTGGCCGACGGGCAGATTCCGCCCGAGGACCCGACGGTGGCCACCTACCGGCGCCGCCTGAGCAGCATAGTGTTGAGTTAACCCCCGTGGAGGCCTTCGGCCTCCTCCCCCCTTGCAGGGGGCGGTCGCCCAGGGCCGGCAAAGCCGGACCCTTGCCCCCACTGGGTTTGATGTCTTGTTAAGCAGGGGCCGCGGAACGGGCTTTGCCCGGCCGCAGGCGCCGCCCCCCTTGGGGGTTCCGGCTACACGAAGTGAGCCGAGACAGGGGGGGCTCTTTAACCCGCCAAGCGGGTTAAAGCCTCCTGATATTTGGCCGCGGTTTTGGCAATCACGTCGGGCGGCAGGTGCGGCGAGGGCGGGGTCTTGTCCCAGGGCTTGCCGTTGATGCGCACGGCCTCCAGCCAGTCGCGCACGAACTGCTTGTCATAGCTCGGCGGGTTTAGCCCGGCGGCGTAGGCGGCTTCGTAGCCCTCGATGGGCCAGTAGCGTGACGAGTCGGGCGTCAGCACCTCGTCCATCAGGGTCAGCGTGCCGTTTTCATCGAGGCCGAACTCGAACTTGGTGTCCGCGATGATGATGCCCTTGGTCAGCGCAAAGGCCGCCGCAGTCTTGTAGATTTCGATGCTGATCTTTTTGATCTGGGCGGCGAGCTCGGGACCCACCACCTTCTCCACCTGCTCGTAGCTGATGTTCTCGTCATGCTCGCCGACCTCGGCCTTGGCGGCCGGCGTGAAGATGGGTTCCGGCAATTGGCCGGCGTTTTTCAGGCCGGCCGGCAAGGGCACGCCGCAGACGGACTGGCTGTCCTGGTATTCCTTCCAGCCGCTGCCGGCCAGGTAGCCGCGCACCACGGCTTCCACCGGAAGGGGTTTCAGGCGCTTGACCAGCATGGACCGGCCGGTGACCTGGGGCAGCTCCGCGGCCGTGACCACGCTTTCAGGCGCCTCGCCCGTGAGGTGGTTGGGGCAGATGTGGCCCAGCTTGGCAAACCAGAACAGCGCCATCTGGGTGAGCAGCGCGCCCTTGCCGGGAATCGGCTCGCCCAGGATGACGTCGAACGCGCTCAAGCGGTCGCTGGCCACCATCAGCAGACGGTCCTTGCCCACGGCATAGTTGTCGCGCACCTTGCCGCGGGCGAGCAGGGGCAGGGAAGTCAGGGCGGAGGTATGGAGCGCAGCAGTCATCGCTTGAAGGTCTTGGTGGGTGGAAAAGTGAAAAAGCCCGCGCGGCTCAAGGCATGCACGGGCTTTGGATTATCGCCAATCCGGAAGAAGCGGGAAAGGGCGGGAAAGGGCGAAGCTGGCTTAGTGCACGACCTGGGCCAGTTCGCCCTTGGCGTATTTGGCTGCCACGACCGACAGGCTCTCGCCCTTGATCTTGCTGGCCTGGCCCTCGCAGCCGAACTCGATGTAGCGCTGCTTGCAGATGGCCTTGGCGGCGGCCGTGGCCGGCTTGAGCCATTCACGCGGGTCGAATTTGCTGGGGTTTTCGGCCATGAATTTGCGCGTGGCAGCCGTCATCGCCAGGCGGATGTCGGTGTCGATGTTGATCTTGCGCACGCCAAACTTGATGGCCTTCTGGATTTCTTCCACGGGCACGCCGTAGGTTTCTTTCATGTCGCCGCCGTAGTTGCGGATGATGGCCAGCAGGTCCTGCGGCACGCTGGACGAGCCATGCATCACCAGGTGGGTGTTGGGGATGCGGCGGTGGATTTCCTTGATGCGCTCGATGGCCAGGATGTCACCGGTGGGCTTGCGCGTGAACTTGTAGGCGCCGTGGCTGGTGCCGATGGCAATGGCCAGCGCGTCCAGCTGGGTGCGCTTGACGAAATCGGCGGCCTGCTCAGGGTCGGTCAGCAGCTGGTCGTGCGTCATGACGGCATCGGTGCCGTGGCCGTCTTCCTTGTCGCCCTGCATGGTTTCCAGGCTGCCCAGGCAGCCGAGTTCGCCCTCGACCGAGACGCCGGTGGCATGGGCCATTTCAACCACCTTGCGGGTGACGTCAATGTTGTAGTCGTAGTCGGCAATGGTCTTGCCGTCGGCCATCAGCGAGCCGTCCATCATGACCGAACTGAAGCCCAGCTTGATGGCGCCCAGGCACACGTCGGGGCTCTGGCCATGGTCCTGGTGCATCACCACGGGGATGTGCGGAAAGCTCTCGACGGCGGCCTGGATCAGGTGTTTCAGAAAACCCTCGCCGGCGTATTTGCGCGCACCGGCGCTGGCCTGCATGATCACCGGGGCGTTGACTTCGTCAGCCGCCTGCATGATGGCGGTGACCTGCTCAAGGTTGTTGACGTTGAAAGCCGGAATGCCATACGTGTTGACTGCCGCATGGTCCAGCAGCTCGCGCATCGAAACGAGTGCCATGTTCGAATCCCCAGAAAGTTAAAACGCTGTAAAAAACGGTGGGTCCTGCGGATGGCCAGACAGCGCAGGCGCTGCATTCAGGGGCTGTAACCGCGAAGTAACCAAAGGCTCGATTCTACCGTTTGCCGGAGGGCGGCTTGTGTAGGTCAGGGACGACAAAAGTCAGGCGGTAGCAGCGTCCGCCGGTCGCAGAAGCAGTGGAAGCTGCGGAAGTGGCGGCGGGCGCCAGCGCAAAGCTGCCGCCATGGATATCCATGACGCGGCCCACAATTTTATGCCCCAGCCCCAGCCGCTCGGTGGAGCGTGGCCGGGCACTCTGGCCGTTGCTGCTGCCGGCGCCGTCATCACACACCTCCAGCCATGCCCGCCCGGCGCCGGCGCCCCACTGGACGGACACGGCGGTGCCACCCGGGGTGTGCTGCAGGGCGTTGTCGATCAGGTTGCGCAGCGCCAGCTCCAGCAACAGCGGGTGCGCAAGCACCTGCAGCCCTTCGTCGCCGTGCACGCTCAACTGGTGCCCGCTTTTCCATGCTGCCTGCGCATAAGCAGCCACCACCTGCCGGGCCCATGCGCCCAGGTCCAGCAGGCTCATCTGCTGCTGCAGATCGGCCCGGCTGGCACGCGCCAACGCGAGCAGTTGGGTGATGACATGGCCGGCCCGCATCGCGTCGGCGCTGATTTGCAGCAGCGCTTCCTCGCGGGCCTGCTCGGGCAGGGAATTTCGCAGCGAAGCGGCCTGCAGGGCAATGGAGGACAGCGGGGTACGCAATTCATGGGCGATCTCACTGGCAAGTTGCCGCTCCCGTTCCAGTGCCGCCTGCTGCTGGCCCACCAGCCGGTTGATGGACAGGACCACCGAATTGAATTCACGGTAGGGATGGCGGGCCTGCAGGCGCCCGGCCTTGTCGACCTCCAGTTCGGCCACGTCGCGGGACAGGGCCTGCAGCGGGCGCAGCCCGCGCCAGATGGCGGCGCCCAGCGCCAGCGCCACCACCGGCAGCAGCCACAGGCCGGGTTCGGCGACCTGGCCCGCCAGGTCAGCGGCCAGCTCGTCTCGCTCCTCGGCCTTCACCAGCACCATCACCTGCCGGCTGCCGGTGCTGTCCCATTGCGAAAAGCTTCGCCAGGCCACAGCCGGCGTGCCCAGCTGCAGATCCGCAAAACCATCACGCCTGGCAAAGCGCGGCAGCGGCGCTTCCCCGGAGCGGCTCAGCAATCGCCCGCTGGCGTCCCAGGCGACAACACTCAGCGAGGGCTGGTAGTCGTGGCTTTTCAGTGCGGGACTGGCCGTCCGGTCCGTTTCGTGCGCAGTCTCGATGAACTGCGGAAGGTTCAGGTTGATCATCAGGGCGGCCGTGCCGACGAGGTTCCCGTCGGTCAGCTCGGCCGCTTCATGGATACCGGTGCGGTAGCCGACCACGATGAAGCTGCCCCAGACCAGGAACAGTGCTGCCAGCACCCACAGCAGCAGGCGGCGGGTCAGCGAGGCCTGCCGGTTCGCCGACCGCTTCATGCCCGGTCATCCTGCGGTATGAAATAACCCACGCCGCGCAGGGTCTGGATCAGCCCCTCGCCCAGCTTGCGGCGCAAATGGTGGACATGCACCTCCACCGCATTGCTGCCCACGGCGTCCTGCCAGTTGTACAGGCGCGCTTCCAGCTGCTGGCGCGACAGGACCCGGCCGCGCGATTCCAGCAGCAACAGCAGCAAGGTGAATTCACGCGGCGCCAGCTCGACCCCCTGGCCGGCGCGCAGCACGGTGCGGGCAGCGGGGTCAATCACCAGCTCGCCATGGACCAGCAAGGGATGGGCGCGGCCTGCGGCGCGGCGCAGCAGCGCGCGCATGCGGGCTTCCAGTTCATCCAGGTCAAAGGGTTTGACGAGGTAATCATCGGCGCCCAGGTTCAGCCCCGAGATACGGTCGGCCACCTGGTCACGCGCCGTCATGATGAGCACCGGTGTCAGCGGATCCGGCAGCCGGCCATCGGCGCTTTTGACCTGCCGGATACGCTGCAACAGATCGCCGCCGTCCCCGTCCGACAGGCCAAGGTCGAGCAGGACCAGGTCGAAAGGCTCGCTGCACAGCACCATCCAGGCGGACGCTACCGTGTCGCACACATCGACCGCATATCCCCGTTGCTGCAGATTGGTCCGCAGGCCCGCGGCAATACCGGCATCGTCTTCGACCACGAGAATTCGCATATTCCTATTGTCGACGCTCCGGCGCATTGCCGGCCGTCCGCGTGCTTGGGTGCTTTGGTTGCTTCAAGTAGCTCATGTTGAGCTCATATTGGCTTGTCCAGCTTAAGGATTGGTTAAGGCGCCCCGGCTATCGTGCGGTCTCCGCCTGGCACTCAACCCCTGCATGACCCCCTCACCCCCCGCCTCACCTCCCGGCCGCCCCGCTGCGCCCCGTCTTTTCCTCTGGTCCGTGTGCAGCCTCCTGTTGCTGATGCTCTGGGATTATTCGGGACTGGACCTGTGGCTGGCGCACTGGTTTGGGTCGGCCCGGGGATTTCCCCTGCAAGACCACTGGTTGTGGCGGGGACTGCTGCATGACGGCATCCGTCCCCTGCCGTGGCTGCTCGAGCTGGGCTTGCTGGCAGGCATTGTCTGGCCGGTTGGCGCCCTCAGGCAACTGGCGCCCGAACGGCGGGCTCAGCTGGCCCTGACCACGCTGCTTGCATTGCTGGCGATTTCCAGCATCAAGCTGCACAGCCACACCAGCTGCCCCTGGGACCTGCAGCAATTTGGCGGCGTGGCCACGCATGTGTCGCACTGGGCCTGGGGCGTTTCGGATGGCGGCGGTGGACACTGCTTTCCAGCGGGGCATGCCTCGGCAGGCTTTGCCTTTCTGGGCGGCTTTTTTGCCTTTCGGCATGCCCTGCCCACCACAGCGCGCCGCTGGCTGGCCGGCGCGATGCTGGCAGGTTTTACGCTGGGCCTTGCACAGCAGGTGCGCGGCGCCCACTACATGAGCCACACCCTCTGGACCGCGTGGCTTTGCTGGGCCACGGCGGCCCTGGTGGAGAACATCGTCAGCCAGATGCTTTCACAAAGGCCGTCACCGGCTCGGGCACAGGCGCCCACGCTCGCAACATTGAAGCCATAGATACCAGCAGGGGCCGCGGGACTGGCTTCGCCAGACCGCAGGCGCAGCGGCCCCCTCGGGGGGCAGCGACCCACACGAAGTGGGGGAGCGTGGGGCTAAGAACCTGTTTACGATCTAAACGAGGCCGCGTTGGGGTGCAATCGGGATGAGTGGGGCGCCCAGGTCCGCCGCATGGGCTAATGCCCATGCAAGGGCCCGGGTGGCTCAATCGCCCGATTTCACCCCAACCCAAAGGGCAAGCGCCTTCTCGGGCGGTCTGCGGCGTTGCGGCGCTTGCCCATAGCCCAAGCTATGGGCGGCGCACCGCGCCTTGCATCTCATCCCGAGAAGGTGCTTGCGCGGCCCCGTTTAGACCGTAAATAGGTTCTAAGCTACTCGGCAGATCTTGAGCATGTTGGTACCGCCGGGCGCACCCATGGGCTCACCGCAGGTGATGGCATAGACGTCGCCACTCTGCACGATGTTGCGGCGCAGCAGGTGGCCTTCGGCCTGTGCCAGAGCGGTGTCGCGATCGGCGCTGGTGTCCATGAGCAGGGGGCGCACATTGCGGTACAGCGCCATCCTGCGCTGCGTGGCCAGGTGCGGGGTCAGGGCATAAATGGGCACACGGATGTCATGGCGGCTCATCCAGAGAGGCGTGGAGCCGCTGTCCGTCAGCGCCACAATCGCCTTGGCCCCCAGGTGGTGGGCCGTGAACAGGGTGCCCATGGCAATCGACTGGTCGATGCGGGTGAAGGTCTTGCCGGTGAAGTCCGCTTCCAGTTCCTTGTACTCGGCTTTCTCGGCTTCCACGCAGATCTTGGCCATTTCCTCCACCGTCTCGAGCGGATATTTGCCGGCGGCCGTTTCCGCGCTGAGCATCACCGCGTCGGTGCCGTCGAGCACCGCATTGGCCACGTCGCTGACCTCGGCGCGCGTGGGCACCGGGTTGACGATCATGCTCTCCATCATCTGCGTGGCGGTGATGACGACCTTGTCGTACGACCGGGCCAGCTTGATCATGCGTTTTTGCAGGGCCGGCACCGCCGCATTGCCCACTTCAATCGCCAAGTCGCCGCGGGCCACCATGATGGCGTCGCTGACGCGCAAGATTTCTTCAAGCTTGGGAATGGCTTCGGCCCGCTCGATCTTGGCGATCAGGCCGGGCTTGTGCTTGTAGGGCGCAGCGGCCACATCGCACAGCTGGCGCGCCATTTCCATGTCGGTGGCATTTTTTGGAAAGCTTACGGCCACATAGTCGGCCCGAAAGCTCATCGCGGTCTTGATGTCTTCCATGTCCTTGGCCGTCAGCGCGGGCGCCGTCAGGCCGCCGCCCTGCTTGTTGATGCCCTTGTTGTTGGACAGGTCGCCGCCGAGCTTGACGATGGTGTGCACTTCCTCGCCGCGCACAGCCTCCACCGTCAGCACAATCAGGCCATCGTTGAGCAGCAGCACGTCGCCCGCTTTCACATCCCGCGGCAGTTCCTTGTAATCCAGTCCCACGCCCTTGACGTCGCCGGGTTCGGTGCGGGAGGCATCGAGGATGAATTTCTCGCCGGGCTCGAGCCGCACCTTGCCTTCGGCAAACTTGCCGACGCGGATTTTCGGACCCTGCAGGTCGGCCATGATGGCGACTTCACGGCCGGCGCGCTGGGCGGCTTCGCGCACCAGCTTTGCCCGGTCGACGTGGTCCTGCGCCGTGCCGTGGCTGAAGTTCAGGCGCACTACATTGACCCCTGCGCGAATCATTTTTTCCAGCAAAACGGGGTCGCTGGAAGCAGGCCCGAGGGTGACAACGATCTTGGTAGCGCGACTTGGCATGAATGTCTCCTGTAATTTAGTTCCCGATTTTCACACGAAAAAGTTACCAAACCGGTACCAACTGCAGCGCACACGCGGGCCGGCGGGATGGCGGCCCCTTCCGGCACGTCGGTGCAGGTCAGCCGTGCGGCTCAAAAAAAAGGGCGCCGCAGCACCCTTTTTTGAGACAAACAGATCGATAGCACCCATGAAGCCGAGGCTTCACGCTACCAAATCAGGAGCGCAACGGCGTTAGCCGGCGGCCCGCTTCTGCAGGATCTCGAAGGCCGGCAGCGTCTTGCCCTCCAGCACCTCCAGGAATGCGCCGCCACCCGTGGAGATGTAGCCCACCTGTTTCTCAATGCCGTATTTGGCGATGGCGGCCAGCGTGTCGCCACCACCGGCAATCGAAAAGGCGCTGCTTTCGGCGATCGCGCGGGCAATGCCTTCGGTACCGCGCGAGAAGGCGTCAAATTCGAACACGCCCACCGGGCCATTCCAGACAATGGTGCCGGCCGCCTTGAGCTGCGCCGCCAGCCGGGCCGTGGTCTCCGGACCGATATCCAGGATCAGGTCATCGTCGGCCACGTCGGTGGCAGCCTTGACGGTGGCCGGCGCATCGGCGGAGAAGGTCTTGGCCGTGACCACGTCGGTGGGGATGGGCACGGCGGCGCCGCGCGCTTTCATGGCCTCGATCACGGCGCGGGCCTCGGGCAGCAGGTCGGCCTCCGCCAGGCTTTTGCCAATCTTCAGCCCTGCGGCCAGCATAAAGGTATTGGCAATGCCTCCGCCCACGATCAGCTGGTCGACATTGCGGGCCAGAGACTTGAGGATGGTCAGCTTGGTCGAGACCTTGCTGCCCGCGACGATCGCGACCAGCGGCCTGCGCGGGTTGGAAAGCGCCGTTGAAATCGCATCCATCTCGGCGGCCAGCAGCGGCCCGGCGCTCGCCACTTTGGCATATTGCGCGATGCCATAGGTCGAGGCTTCGGCGCGGTGGGCGGTGCCAAACGCGTCGTGCACAAAGATGTCGCACAGGGCGGCCATCTTGCGGGCCAGCGCTTCACTGTTTTTCTTCTCGCCGGGGTTGAGGCGGCAGTTCTCCAGCAGCACCAGCTGACCGGGCTGGACGTCCACGCCGTCCACCCATTGGGTGATCAGCGGGATCTCGCGCTTCATCAGTTCACCCAGGCGTTTGGCCACAGGGGCGAGCGAGTCGGCCGGCTTGAATTCGCCCTCGACCGGACGCCCGAGGTGGGAGGTCACCATCACGGCCGCGCCGGCATCCAGCGCCATTTGCAGGCAGGGAATGGAGGCGCGTATGCGCGTGTCTTCGGTGATGGCGCCGCTGTCATCCTGCGGCACATTCAGGTCGGCACGGATGAAAACGCGCTGGCCGGCGGCCTTGCCGCTGGCACACAGGTCGGAAAAACGGATGAAATTCATGAATCGCTCGCAAGTGAAAAAGCTGGCCAACGCGGCCAAGGCCTTAAATTGTAGGTCGGTGTATAGGCCCCCCCCGTCCAGTCTCACTTCGTGTAGCCTGTTCCCCCCTCAGGGGGCGGCGCCTGCGGTCTGGCAAAGCCAGTCCCGCGGCCCCTGCTGGCGTGAAATCGGGCGACGGCTGAAGTTAGGGACTCTTCAACCAAGCATGAGCCCCGGAACCGGCTTTGCCGGGCCGGAGGGCGGGCGGCCCCCTCGGGGGGCAGGGAGCTACACGCAGTGAGCGACCGTGGGGGCTCTAGCTCACCAGCCCAGCCCCATGTGCAGCGGCAGGTAAACCGCCATGCCGGCGAGGATGGTGCCCAGCACGCCGTGGCGCCAGTAGTACCAGGCGGTGCCGGCCACCACGGCAAACAGTCTGGCGTCTTGCCAGGTGGCGATCAGGTGGCCCTGCGTCATGACCATTTCCGGCACGATCACCGCCGCCAGCGCCGCGATCGGCGCATAGTGCAGCCCGCGCTGCGCCCAGGCGGGCAGCGTCCAGGGTTTGCTGGAGAGGAAGAAAAAGGAACGGGTGACGACGGTCACCAGCGCCATGCCGATGATGGTGGCCACGGTCCAGAGATCGGTCTTGCTCACAAGGCCCCTCCTGTTTCACCCGTTTCACCGGTTTTGACAGGCTTTGGCGAGGCGGCCTGCGCCCGCATCGGCTTTTCCAGCATCAGGCAGACCGCCACCGCAGCCGCGATGGCCACCAGGATGTTGAGCTTGAGCGGCAAGGCAAAAGCCGCCACGGCAGCCGCACCGGCCACCCCGGCGGACACGACGCGCAGCCGCGTGGTGGCCAGCGAGCACATGATGCCGAGCAGCGCCAGGATGCCGGCAAAGCCCAGCCCCCACGACAGCGGGATGGCATTGGCCAACGCAATGCCGAGCAGGCTGGCGCCCACCCAGCTGGCCCAGTTGATGGCCGAGTTACCGGCCAAGTACGCCTCCTGCGCACGCCGGGCGACCGGATCTGTCGTGGGATGCGGAAAGCGCTTGGTGAACAGCACATAGCTGAGATCGGCCGTCAGGTAGCCGCTGAGCATGCGGCGCCAGATGTTCTGGTGCATCACATAGGGGCGCAGGTGCGCGCTGAACACCACGAAACGCAGGTTGACGCAAAACGCGGTGGCCAGGATGACCCACATGGGCGCACCGGCGGTAATCAGGGGAACGGCCGCCAGCTGCGAACTCCCGGCAAAAACCAGTACCCCCATGAGCAGGGCTTCGGTCAGGCTCAGGCCCGACTTGATCATCGCCACCCCGGTCATCAGGCCCCAGGCGGCAATACCGGGCGCGACCGAAGCCAGGTCGCGCACACCCACCCGAAACTCCGGGTGCTTGAACAATGAACTCACAAAAACCTCATTCCGTCTGAGTGGGATTGAAAACCATGCCGGGACGGATCTCGAACCCGCGCAAAAAATCGGCCGCATCCAGCGCCTTGCCGCCCGCTTTTTGCAGGCGGGTCACGCGCACCAGGGCATCGGCGGCGCAGATGTCGATGCCCTCGGGGCCAACGGCAATCACCTGGCCGGGTTGCGCGCCCACCGGCCTGACCGCACCGGCCGGCACCGCTGCGCGCCAGAATTTGATGGTTTCGCCGCCCAGGACACCGGCGGCGCCGGGGAAAGGATTGAAAGCGCGAATGCGGCGCTCGAGCGTGGCCGCGCTACGGGTCCAGTCCAGCAGCGCCTCGTTTTTCTCGATCTTGTGGGCGTATGTGACGCCCTCGGAGGGCTGGGCAAGGGGCTGGAGCGCGCCGCCTGCGGCCAGCTCCAGGGCGTTCACGATCAGTCGCCCACCCAGCCCGGCCAGCCTGTCGTGCAGCGACGCCGTCGTGTCCTCCGGGCCGATGGGCAGCTTCTCCAGCAGCAGCATGTCGCCCGTGTCGAGGCCGGCGTCCATCTGCATGATGGTGACGCCGGTCTGTGCGTCACCGGCTTCGATGGCCCGGTGAATCGGTGCGGCGCCGCGCCAGCGCGGCAGCAGCGACGCGTGAATATTCAGGCAGCCCAGCTTCGGCGCATCCAGAACCCACTGCGGCAGGATCAGTCCGTAGGCCGCCACCACCATCACGTCGGCCTGCGCCGCATCAATGGCGGCCCTGGCGGCCGCCGCGTCATCGGGATATTTGCCGTCCAGCCGCAGGCTGCGGGGCTGCGCCACCGGGATCTGCTGGCTCTGTGCCCACTGCTTCACGGCCGACGCCTGCAGCTTCAGGCCGCGCCCGGCGGGACGGTCGGGCTGCGTCAGCACAAGTGGGATGTCAAAGCCGGCGGCCTGCAGACTTGCCAGTGCCACGCGGGCAAACTCAGGGGTACCGGCAAAAATGACGCGCATGGGGCAGGATTCTAAAGACTCACTGGGGGAAACCCGGGTGGACGCCTGCAAAGCCCCGGAAATGGGATCCCCCGGAAAATCCTGGCCGGGAGCGGAAACCCGCAGCGGAAGGCAGCCTGCCTGTGCCGCAGTGGCGCTTCAGCGGGCGGACTCCCGCTCCTCGTCTTTTTTCTGCTTGATCATCTTGGTCTTGATGCGGTTGCGCTTCAAGGGGGACAGGTATTCCACGAACACCTTGCCCATCAGGTGGTCCATTTCATGCTGGATACACACCGCCAGCATGCCCTCGGCGGCATGAACCTGCAGCTTGCCGTCCAGATCCAGTGCCTGCACCTTGACCGCGATCGAGCGCTCGACGCCGTCATAAATGCCGGGCACCGACAGGCAGCCCTCGTCGCCCACCCGGGTTTCGGGGCTGGCCCACAGGATCTCGGGGTTGATCAGCACCAGGGGTTGGTCGCGGTTTTCGCTCACGTCAATCACGATGAGGCGCTCGTGCACATCGACCTGCGTGGCCGCCAGGCCAATGCCTGCCGCTTCATACATGGTGTCAAACATGTCGCTGGCCAGTTGGCGCAGGCGGGCATCTACGGCGCCCACGGGCTTGGCAACCATGTGTAAACGCGGGTCGGGATAACGGAGGATGGTCAATTGAGTCATGGATGCAAATGGTCAGGTGTCGCTATTTTCGCCACTTTTCCTTGTTTTTGCGCATTCCGATATTCCCAGAATCGCGTAATCGTTGCTTAATCAAGGGCTTAGGTACAAAATCGTTAGTAATTTATCAAGATAAGAACACGGCTTTTTTCATCCAGGGAGAACCGTGCCAGGCTGGTTTTAGCGCTTAAGGCCTTCAAGATGCAAACTATTTTTGGTCGTTTCAGTCATATTTCAATAGCCGCCTCCATGGTTGGCACGGCCCTCTGGGGTGTCACCCCCGGCCTTCATGCGCAAAATTTCCCCATTACCCCCAACCAGAAGGCCACGGCCACCCAGGTTGCCGAGGCCGGTGTTCCCCTGAGCGAGCTGGCGCCCAATGCGCCTGACGAGTACACCGTCAAACGGGGCGATACGCTGTGGGCCATTTCGGGCCTGTTCCTTAAAAGCCCGTGGCGCTGGCCCGAACTGTGGGGCATGAACCTGCAGGACATCCGGAATCCGCACCGTATTTACCCCGGCCAGCAGCTTTACCTCGACAAGACCGGCGGACGTGCCACGCTGCGCACACGCCAGGCGGCAGACGGCCCGCCCACCGATACCATCCGTGTCTCACCCCGGACGCGCTCCGAAGCGCTGGCTGACGCGGCGATCCCGACCTTGCCGGCCAACGTGATTGAGCCCTTCCTGGCCGAACCCCTGATTGTGGATGCGGCCACCTTTGCCACGGCCCCGCGCATTGTGGCCGCCCAGGAAGGCCGCGTCCTGCTGAGCCGGGGCGACCGCGCCTACGCACGCGGCGCTTACAGTGACGGCGTGACCGGCAAGACCCTGAGCGACGCCAAAGGCGAACCGCTGGACTACCGCGTGTTTCGCAACGCCACGCCGCTCAAGGACCCCATCACCAAGGAAATCCTGGGCTACGAAGCCCAGTTTGTCGGCAAAGCCGAGTTGGTTCGCGGCGAATCCAGCCGCGGTGGCGACGACAAGACACCGTCTGAAATCGTGCCGGCCACCATAGACATTGTGGTGACCAAGGAAGAAATGCGGATAGGCGACCGCCTGATTGCCGAGCCACCGCGTGAGTTGCTCAGTTATGTGCCCCATGCGCCCATCCTGCCGATGGAGGGCCAGATCGTCTCTGTCTATGGCAGCGCGGTCCAGTACGCCGCGGAAAACCAGGTGGTGGTCATCAACCGGGGCCTTCAGGACGGGCTGGAGCGCGGCAATGTGATGGCCATCCTCAAGAATGGCGAGCGCCTGACTGATCGCACCGATCAAGCCAAGCCCCAGATCAAGCTGCCCAATGAGCGCAACGGCCTGCTGATGGTTTTCAAGACCTTCGACAAGCTGTCCTACGCGCTGGTGCTGCAAATCGTTGACGGCGTCAAGGTGGGCGACCGCTTCATCAACCCCAACTGACCACCAGTCCCGATCCAACGCCTGCAGCCAATGCTGCAGCGCCCAGCGGCCCGAGCGGCCGTTGGCGCCTCTTCGCAGGCCGGACGGGTTTAACTTTCCTTGGACACACAAGAACTCGGCGCCTGGTTGCGCCTGACCCTGACGCCCGGTGTCGGCAACGAGACCGCGCGCCAGTTGCTGGCCACTTTCGGATCAGCCCAGGCGGTTTTCGGGCAGACGACGGCCACCTTGCGGGCGCTGGGCTCCGAGCGGCTAGCCCATGCCATCCAGACGGAACCTGCGCAACTGGGCAGCCTGCTGCAGACCACACTGGACTGGCTGCAACAGGCGGACGACCGTCGTATAGCCACCCTGGGGGATGCCGCCTATCCGCCGGCCCTGCTCAACATCGAAGACCCCCCTTTGATGCTCTACATGATGGGCAGTCTGGTCAAATCGTCACCGGCAGCCGGCCCGGCCATGGCCAACAACCTCGCCATCGTCGGTAGTCGCAACCCCACCCCACAGGGCGAGGCCAATGCCCGGCAGTTTGCAAAAGCACTGAGCGGCGCGGGCTTGTGCATCGTGTCCGGTCTGGCGCTGGGCATAGACGGCGCTGCCCATGACGGGGCCCTGCTCGGAGGCGGGCAGACGATCGCGGTGGTGGGTACCGGGCTGGACCGGGTTTATCCGAAGCGACACCTGGCCCTGGCACACCGCATTACCCAGCAAGGGCTGCTCATCAGCGAATTCCCGCTGGGCACACCCCCGCTGACAGGTAATTTCCCGAAACGCAACCGCATCATTTCCGGGCTGTCCCGGGGCACGCTGGTGGTGGAAGCGGCACTGCAATCGGGCTCGCTGATCACAGCGCGGCTGGCTGCCGAGCAGGGCAAGGAGGTCTTTGCCATTCCCGGTTCGATTCATTCACCGCAGTCCCGCGGTTGCCATGCGCTGATCAAGCAGGGCGCCAAGCTGGTGGAGGTAGCGCAGGACGTCCTCGAAGAATTGAATCTGCCGCGCACCGGCTTGACCGACAGCCCGAACAGCGCCTCCGGTCTGCCGGTGCCCGATGCCGGGGATCCGCTCATTGCAGCGCTGGGCTTTGATGCCGTCAGCCTGGATGCCCTGCAGGCGAGGACCGGCCTGGATACCGCCCGGCTTCAGGCGGACCTGCTGGAGCTTGAGCTGCGCGGGCAGGTCGCGCGCCTGCCTGGGGGTCTGTTCCAGCGCGTGGCGGCCGGCTGATACGGCAATATCCAGCGTCATCAACGATGATTGACACGGGCTTGACACCGGCGCTCGTATCTGCGTTATATTGAGGCATATGTTTGAAGTACTGGTGTACGTTTACGAGAATTACTGGCAAGGTGACGCCTGCCCTGAACTTCAAAGACTGGGGCGCAAACTCACCGCGGCAGGATTTGACGCCGAAGAAATCCAGGCGGCCCTGGTATGGCTTGAGGGCCTGAATACTGCGGCCCAGGGTACGCAGATCAGCCTCGCCGCCAAGCCATCCTCCGGCCTGGCCGACCCTGTCGCGGCGCCTGCGCTCATTCAACCTCAGTCCGCCAACAGCCTCCGGATTTATTCCGTGGCCGAGCAGACGCATCTGGGCGCGCAAAGTCTGGGATTCGTCAATTTCCTGGAATCGTCAGGCGTATTGCCTCCGCACATGCGGGAGATCGTCATTGACCGCGCAATGGCCGCCCCCGGAGACCCTGTCACGCTGGATGACCTGAAAATCATCGTCCTCATGGTGTACTGGAGTTTCGGCGAGGAGCCCGATGCGTTGATCCTCGACGAATTGTGCGACGACACGGAATTTCGGCTGGCGCACTGAGTGGCTGAGGCCCCCACGGTTGCTCACTGCGTGTAGCTCCCTGCCCCCCGAGGGGCCGCTGCGCCTGCGGTCTGGCGAAGCCAGTCCCGCGGCCCCTGCTGGGTTGGAGAGCACCCATGCTCGCTCACTGTGTAGCTCCCGATGCCTTGCAGGCTGCGGCTCGCGGGACGCTTCGCCTCTGTCGCCTGTCCAAACCCGCTCAAGCAGGCCTGGATCCGCAAGCTCCAGCTCCTCGGGGGCCGAACATGCTTGTTGGGGCGGCCCTTTGCGGCGTTCGGCCTGAGGCCCTCACCCCTGCCATCGGTTCATCCTGAGGATCCGAAAAGAATGCCCGGGCGTTTTAGCTGAGCAGGCGCTCCGGATTGGCGTCCAGCTTGGCCAGGGCGTCGCGTGTAGCGCGCACTGTGAGCGCTTCTTCTTCCGTCGGCACCAGCAAACCCGCTTGCAGGTAGGCGGCCAGGCGACGCGCCTGAATCAGGAAGTTGCGGCCATCGGACGCCGCAAACAAATGCAGCTGCTTGCGATCACTGCACCAGGCAAACTGCACGTGGCTGATTTTGCCGCTGTGGTCCAGGCTGAACCAGCTTCCCAGCTGCAGTTCCTGGACCCAGGCGCGCATTGCTTCCGTAGGCTGGCTGCCGCCATCGGTAATCACCTCGATATCGGCGGCATCAATGCCGATCATGGTGACCAGGCTGTCCGTATCGAGTGGCAAATCGCCCACATCCTCGTCGGACAAATAGTCCTCCAGGTTGGCCAGCCGCCGGGCCATGGCATCAATGCGTTCCATCGAAATGGCGTCGGTTTTCGACATGAAGGCGTCTGCCAGCGTGTCGCTGATGACTTTCAGGTGATGGTCCTGATCGGAGGGGGCCAAGCCGAGCATGGACATGCCCAGGCGCAGGAGTTGCAGCAGCTTGGGCAAGTCGGCAATGACACGGGCACGGTCGTTGCGGTTCGGCTTGGCGCTGGCGGCCCAGACGAGGTCGGCCGCCGCCTGCTTGAGCGTGATCGTTTCGGTGTGCTGCGGGCCGTTTTTCATCGCGGCAATGGCCAGGACTTCGGCCCAGACCTTGAACAGGAACTCACGGATTTCAGCGCGCACCGGCATATCATTGAGCATGCTGCGCATCTCAATGGTGTACTGGATGACCATGGTCTCTTTTTGCTCGACCTGCTGGGCCACGCTCACCACGCGCGCGGCGCTTCCCTGTTCCGAGAGGAATTTGGACAAAAACTTCTCGAACTCGTCGTAGACAAGCTGAAACACCCGCCGCCCGGTTTCCGGATACTGCTCGATCACCTGCACGACCCGCCGGATCTCCGCCTCCATGGCGCCGCCTGACACCGTGACATCGAACCCCAGGACGCAGGAGCCCATGCGGTCAATCAGCCGGCGGGTGGGGTGCTGCAGGGATCCAAAAAACTCCGGCTCGGAAATCGCAACCCGCAGCACAGGCATTTGAAGCCGTGCAAACCAGACGCGTATTGCCGGTGGAATCCGGTCCTCGGCCAGGATGCTCTGGAACATCAAGGCCACGATCTCAATCGTTGCCTTTTCCGATGAGGTGGATGCCGCCTGTTTGAGGGCACTGGTGCGCTCCCGCAGCGCGCCAGCGGCACGGTCGACATGCGTCTGGTCATACACCTGGCCTGGCCCATCCAGCAGCAAGGTGCGTTCATGGCTGGTTTCTTCCGCCCGTTGCACCGTGGCCATTGCCTGGACCAGCCGCGGGGACGCCTGCTGCGACCGCGTGTCATCAAAACCTGCCACCTGATCGGACAGCAGGCGTTTGAGGTGCCCCATCACGCCCTGAGCCCGCATGCGCGCCCTGGCCAGTGGCGTGGTGGCGGTCTGCATCCGTGTTTCTTCATGGATAGGGTGGCCCGAAGTCGAGTTCTCCGCCCCCTGCGCTGCACCACCCTTGCCGCCGGGCCCGCTTCCGCTTCCGCTTCCGCTTCCACTTCCTGTTCCTGTTCCTGTTCCTGTTCCTGTACCTGTACCTGTACCTGTACCTGTACCTGTATCTGTACCGCCGCCAGATTTATCCTGACCCCTGGCCTGCTCGGCAGCAGGTTTTGAGGGCGCATTCGTCCCCGGGGCGGAAGGTGTGCGTTTGACGAGTCCCCGCAGATCGATTTCTGCCATCACCCCCTGCTGGATCAGAAACTCGTTGGTGGCATGATAAGTTTCGAGCAGATGCGCAGCCAGGTTTTTCTGGATGAGGTCCTGAACCGTCAGCCACACATCGCGCGGCAGAAGGGCCTGGCTCCACTGTTCAACCAGATGCTGTGCCAGCACCTCGGGGCGCAGGACGTCCTGTTTGTGCAGCTCGTCAATACCTTCGAGGTTCTGCACCCGCAAGCGAAGGTCGTTGAGCTCCCAGCTCGCAACATCCAGCAAGCGCAGGGCCAGGCGAGAGGCAAGAATCTTGTCCTCCATCACCTCGTTGCCCATGAGCTCAAATTTGATGCTGCTGTTCGTGAATTTTGTCTGGGCACCCGCCAGTGGGACGGATTGCGCTTCGGTCCACGCGCGCGTGGTGCCGCGGACCCAGGCTGAACCGCTTTTCTCGAAGGCCTGCCAGGCTTCGCGCCGGTCCTGCATTTCGCGGGAGCCACCCGGCTCGTCCCTCATCGCCGCCAGCCGGCTCTCAATGGCTTTGGCCAGCTCGGGCAATATTCTTGCGGCACGCTCCGTGAACAAAGCACGTGCCTGCTCGACCAGAAGAGTGTTCTTTTTGTTACTTGGAGCCACGACCGCCCTGAATAATTAGCCTATAGCTTACACCGTGGCACCTGCATTGGGATCGTTGGGATCTTCTTCTTTTTTTGCCGGCCCCTTGACCAGATCTTCGCGCCGGATGCCCAGCCACATGGCGATGGCGGCAGCCACGAACACCGAGGAATAAATGCCGAACAAAATGCCGATGGTCAGGGCCAGGGCGAAGTAAAACAGGGTCGGCCCACCGAACAGCAGCATGGACAGCACCATGATCTGGGTCGAGCCGTGGGTAATGATGGTGCGGCTGATGGTCGAGGTGATCGCGTTGTCGATGATCTGCATCGTGTTCATCTTCCGGTAGCGGCGGAAATTCTCGCGGATCCGGTCAAAAATCACCACGGATTCATTGACGGAATAGCCCAGCACCGCCAGCACGGCAGCCAGCACCGCGAGGGAAAACTCCCACTGGAAGAACGCGAAAAAACCGAGAATGATGACGACGTCATGCAGGTTGGCAATGATGGCCGCCACCGCATACTTCCACTCAAAACGGAAGGCGAGGTAGACCATGATGCCGAACACCACCATGGCCAGGGCCTTCAGGCCATCATGGGCCAGTTCTTCGCCCACCTGGGGGCCCACGAATTCCGTGCGGCGCAGCGTCACATCGCTGCTGGCCGCTTTCAGCGCCGCCAGCACTTTTTCACTTTGCTGGGCGGTGCTCACACCCTTTTGGGCCGGCAAACGGATCATCACATCGCGCGAGGTTCCGAAGTTTTGCACCTGCACATCGGTCAACCCCAAACCAGCCACGGTCGCCCGGATTTTCCCGACATCCGCCGCCTGCGTGTAGTTCACCTCCATCAGGGTGCCGCCGGTGAACTCCACCGACAGGTGCAGGCCCCGGGAGAACAGGAAAAACACAGCCAGCGCAAACGTCGCGAAGCTGATGATATTGAAGATCAGGGCGTGCCGCATGAACGGGATGTCACGCCGGATTTTGAAAAATTCCATCGAGGGTCCTTGAGAAGCTCAGGAAAAAGATGCCGGGATCATTTCGCCACGGCGCCGGATGTGGCGGGCCGCCACACTGTGCCGATGGACACCGTCTTGAGCTTTTTCTGCCGGCCATACCAGAGGTTGACCAGGCCACGCGAGAAAAATACCGCGGAGAACATGCTGGTCAAAATGCCGATGCAGTGCACCACGGCAAAACCGCGGACCGGACCCGACCCAAAGGCCAGCAGGGCCAGGCCCACAATCAGGGTCGAGGTATTGGAATCCAGAATGGTGGCCCAGGCCCGCTCATACCCCGCATGAATGGCGGCCTGCGCAGAAGCGCCATTGCGCAGTTCCTCGCGCACGCGCTCATTGATCAGCACGTTGGAGTCGATGGCCATGCCCAGTGCCAGCGCCATGGCCGCCATGCCTGGCAAGGTCAGGGTCGCCTGCAGCATGGAAAGCACCGCGACCAGCAGCAGCAGGTTGACGGCCAGCGCCAGACCGGAGAACAGGCCGAACAGCATGTAGTACGCCGCCATGAAGGCCACAATCACCACAAAGCCCCAGGACACGCTGTGAAAGCCCTTGGAAATATTGTCGGCCCCCAGCGTCGGGCCGATGGTGCGCTCTTCAATGATCTCCATGGGCGCGGCAAGGGAGCCCGCGCGCAGCAGCAACGCCAGGTC
Source organism: Polaromonas sp. P4_H1 (assembly GCF_056400945.1). Taxonomy (NCBI): domain Bacteria; kingdom Pseudomonadati; phylum Pseudomonadota; class Betaproteobacteria; order Burkholderiales; family Comamonadaceae; genus Polaromonas; species Polaromonas sp. P4_H1. The sequence continues at coordinate 225,910 of NZ_JBFUKG010000001.1, forward strand.
ATTGGCTTCCGTCACGCTCATGGAGCCGGAAATCTGGAACCGGTTGCCGAGTTCGCTCTGGATGACCGGCGCGGTCAGGACCTCGCCCTTGCCTTTTTCAAACAGCAGGATGGCCATGCGCTTCTTGAGGTTCTCGCGGCTGGTATCGCGCATGATGCGGCCGCCTTTGGCATCAACCGTCAAATCCACTTTGGGCTGCTGGTTCTGCGAGTCAAAGCCGGGCTGGGCATCCGTGAGGTTCTCGCCGGTCAGGATCACCTGTTTCTTGACAATCACCGCCTGCCCGTTGCGCTCGAAGAAGCGCTCGGTACCAAACGGCACGGCGCCGGTGTTGTTTTCCGCGGCGCGCGCCTCGGCGCTGTCTTCCACGAGACGCATCTCCAGCGTCGCCGTACGCCCGAGGATGTCCTTGGCCTTGGCCGTGTCCTGAACACCCGGCAATTGCACCACGATACGGTCCAGGCCCTGCTGCTGGATCACCGGCTCGGCCACGCCCAGTTCGTTGATCCGGTTGTGCAGCGTCACCATGTTCTGCTTGAGGGCCTGATCCTGGATCCGGCGTGCCGCCTCGGGCTTGATGCTGGCCGTCAGCTTGTATTCCGTGCCCTCCGGGACATCGACGGTCTGCAGGTCCGGAAACTGGTCCTGGATCAGCGCCTTGGCAGCGTTCAGGGTCTCGCTGTCGCGCACCTTGATGTCAATGACCTGGCCATTGCGGCTGATGCCACCGTGGCGGATATTCTTTTCGCGCAGCGACAGCCGGATGTCGCCCGACAGTGACTCGGCCCGTTTGGTCAGCGCCGCCTGCATGTCCACCTGCAGCATGAAATGCACGCCACCACGCAGGTCCAGCCCCAGGTACATGGGAAAAGCATGCAGCGAGGTCAGCCAGGCGGGCGAGCGCGACAGCAGGTTGAGCGCGACCACGTAGGCAGGATTCGCGGGATCGGGCGAGAGCGCCTTTTGAACGGCGTCCTTCGCCTTGAGCTGGGTATCGGTATCGCCGAAGCGCGCCTTGACCGAATTGCCATCGAGGGCGATGACATCCGCCGTGATGCCCACATCCTTCAGCGCCTGTTCCACCTTCGCCATGGTCGTCGTGTCAATCTTGACCGTGGACTTGCCGCTGGAAATCTGCACTGCCGGCGCTTCGCCAAAAAAGTTGGGCAGGGTGTACAGGGCTGCGATCAATAGCGCAACCACAATAATGGCGTACTTCCAGGCCGGATAACGATTCATGAGGGGGCTGTTCCTGGTGAACGGATGAACAAATTGAGGCCCGGCGGGCCTCAGGGGGTCAGCAAGACCTTACTTCGCGGCGCTCAGGGCGCCCTTGGGCAGCACCTGGACGATGGCGCTGCGCTGCAGCTGCACTTCAACGCCGGGGGCCAGCTCCAGGGACAGGTACACATCACCGAGCTTGGTCACTTTGCCAAGCAAACCGCCTGCGGTAGCGACTTCATCGCCTTTGGCCAGCGCGTCGATCATGGAGCGATGCTCTTTTTGCTTTTTCATCTGTGGGCGGATCATCACGAAATACAGCACCACAAACATCAGCACCAGGGGAAGCATGCCTGTCAGCGACGACAACATATCGCCTCCCGCGGCGGCGGCGGGAGCGGTTTGGGCAAAGGCAGAAGAAATGAACACGGCAAACTCCACAACGATTGAAGGAAACACTGGCAGGCGCCCCGGCCGACGGGCCAGAGCGCACAGTCCATGATTGTATGCGGCGAGCGGCCGACAGGAAAATGCACCCGGCACCTTGCCGGGCATTTCATTTTCAGGCCATGTCGGCACGCAGAAGCTGCCCGCCGGGAGGCTGCTGCGCCTCCCCGCGGCAACGGCCCGGGGGCTCTGCCGCGCCCCCGTCCGGCACGGCGCGCCTAGGCGGCCTGCTGCGCGGGGGATGCCGGCTGGCGAAAGGCCTGCCTCAGCGCCGCCCATTGCGGCCGCGCGGTTTGCAGGTGGCGCGCCTTGACGTGGCCATACCCCTTGATCAGCTCGGGAATCCGCGCAATTTCCACGGCCAGTGAATGGTTTTGAGCGGTCAGGCCGGCCAGCACCTCCTCCAGGCTGGCCCGGTACTCATCAATCAACGCGCGTTCCATCTTCCGCTCTTCGGTGCGGCCGAACACATCCAGCGGCGTGCCGCGCAAGCCCTTGAGCCGGGCCAGCACCTTGAAGCCTGTCAGCATCCAGGGTCCGAACTGCTGCTTTTGCAGTTCGCCCTTGTCATTTTTGGATGCGATCAGCGGGGGCGCCAGGTGGTAGTTGAGCTTGAAGTCGCCCTCAAACATGGCATTGACCTTGCCGAGAAATCCCGCATCGGTGTGCAGCCGCGCCACTTCATACTCGTCCTTGTAGGCCATGAGTTTGAACAGGTACCGGGCCACGGCCTCGGTCAGCGTGGTCTTGCCGAGGGGCGCTTCCGCCAGCCGCACCTTGTCCACAAACGCCTGGTAGCTCCGGGCATAGGCGACGTTCTGGTAGGCCGTCAGGAAATCCACCCGCTTGCCCAGCATCTCGGCCAGGGAAGGCTTTTTCACAAACTCGATCACCTGCGCCGCCTTGAACAGGGCCTGTACCGCGGCCAGGTCATGCGCGCAGCGACGGCCCCATTCAAAGGCCGCCCGGTTGTTCTCGACCTGCACGCCGTTGAGTTCAATGGCCCGCATCAGCGAGGCATGGGACAGCGGCACCCGGCCTTTTTGCCAGGCAAAGCCCAGCATCAGGGGGTTGGTGTAAATCGAGTCGCCAATCATCTGGACTGCCACCTGCTCGGCGTCAAAGCTGCCCAGCAAGTCAGCGCCCACTGCGGCCGTCACGGCACTTTCGCAATTGCCACCCGGGAATTGCCAGCCCGGGTTCGTCACAAAGGCCGCCGTCGGCGTACCGTGCGAGTTCATCGCCACGTAGGTGCGGCCCGGCTGCATGACGGTGAGTGTGTACTTGCTGGCAGCCACGATCGGATCGCAGCCGATCACCAGGTCGGCCTTGGCGGTATCGACCTTGGTGGTGTAAATGGCCTCGGGCCGGTTGGCGATCTGGATATGACTCCAGGTGGCGCCGCCCTTTTGCGCCAGCCCGCCGGCATCCTGAGTGACCACCCCTTTGCCCTCGAGGTGGGCAGCCATGCCCAGCAACTGGCCAATCGTGATGACACCGGTGCCGCCAACGCCGCCCACCACGATGCCCCAGGCGTTTTCAGCCACGGGCAGCACGGGTTCGGGAATCGCGGGCAGGCTGGACAGTCCACCCTTTTTGTCCTTCTTCGGCTTCTTCAGCTGGCCGCCTTCCACCGTGACAAAGCTGGGGCAAAAACCCTTGACGCAGGAGTAGTCCTTGTTGCAGGTGTTCTGGTTGATGCGGCGCTTGCGGCCGAATTCGGTTTCCAACGGTTCCACCGACAGGCAGTTGGACTGCACCGAGCAGTCGCCGCAGCCTTCGCAGACCAGTTCGTTGATGACCACGCGCTTTTCCGGATCCGCCAGGGTGCCGCGCTTGCGGCGCCGGCGCTTTTCGGTGGCGCAGGTCTGGTCGTAAATGATGGCGGTCGTGCCCTTGAGCTCGCGGAACTCGCGCTGGATGCGGTCGAGTTCGTCGCGGTGATGCACCGTCACGCCCTCCAGCAACCTGGCGCCCTGGTACTTTTGCGGCTCGTCGGTGACGATCACCAGTTTGGCCACCCCTTCGGCGAGCAGGCTCTGCATGATCTGCAATACCGAGTGGCCCTCGGGCCGCTCGCCCACCTGCTGGCCGCCGGTCATGGCCACCGCATCGTTGTAGAGGACCTTGTAGGTGATATTCACGCCGGAAGCAATGGCCTGGCGGATCGCCAGCAGGCCGCTGTGAAAGTAGGTGCCGTCGCCCAGGTTGGCAAACACATGCTGGTCGGTCGTGAATGCCGCCTGGCCCACCCAGGTGACGCCTTCACCGCCCATCTGGGTGAAGGTGGAGGTGGAGCGATCCATCCAGGTCGCCATGTAGTGGCAGCCAATGCCGGCCACGGCGCGTGAGCCTTCAGGCACACGCGTGCTGGTGTTGTGCGGGCAGCCGCTGCAAAACCAGGGGGCCCGCTCGCCGGTGTCGACCGTGACGTCGGCGAGCGCACGTTCCCGCGCTTCGATCACGGCCAGGCGCGCATCCATACGCGCCACAATGTCCGCGGGCACACCCAGTTTTTTCAGGCGTTTGGCAATCGCCTTGGCGATGATGGCCGGCGTCAGGTCGGCCTTGGCGCGCAGCAGCCAGTTGTCGCTCGGGTTGGAGCGGCTCCATTCGCCGCCCGAGGCGTCGCCTTCAGGCTCGTCAAACTTGCCCAACACATTCGGGCGCACGTCGGCGCGCCAGTTGTAAAGCTCTTCCTTGATCTGGTATTCAATGACCTGGCGCTTTTCCTCGACCACCAGGATCTCCTGCAGGCCTTCGGCAAAGTCGCGCGTGATGGTGGCCTCCAGCGGCCACACCACATTGACCTTGTGCAGGCGAATGCCGAGCTGGTGGCAGGTCTCTTCGTCCAGCCCCAGGTCGACCAGCGCTTGGCGCGTGTCGTTGAAGGCCTTGCCGCTGGCGATCACCCCGAAACGGTCTTTCGGCCCGGCAATGACGTTGTAGTTGAGCTTGTTGGCGCGGATGTAGGCGAGCGCGGCATACCACTTGAAGTCCATCAGGCGCGCTTCCTGCTCCAGCGGCGGGTCCGGCCAGCGGATGTGCAAACCACCCGGCGGCATTTGGAAATCTTCGGGGATGACGATCTTCACGCGGTCCGGATCGACCAGCACCGAGCTGGACGACTCCACCACCTCCTGGATGGTCTTCATGCCCGACCAGACGCCTGAAAAACGACTCATGGCAAAAGCATGCAGCCCCATGTCGAGGATGTCCTGCACGCTGGACGGGAAGAAGACCGGCAGGCCGCAGGCCTTGAAGATGTGGTCACTCTGGTGCGCCGCCGTCGAGCTCTTGGAGACATGGTCGTCGCCTGCAATGGCGATCACGCCGCCGTGTTTCGCGGTGCCGGCCATGTTGGCATGCTTGAACACATCGGAGCAGCGGTCCACACCCGGGCCTTTGCCATACCAGATTCCAAACACACCATCGAATTTTTTGCTTTGGGGGTACAGGTCCAGTTGCTGCGTGCCCCAGACCGCGGTAGCGCCCAGTTCTTCGTTGACGCCGGGCTGGAACACGATGTTTTGCGCGGCCAGATGCTTTTTGGCCGCCCACAGCGCCTGGTCATAGCCGCCCAGCGGCGAGCCGCGGTAGCCGCTGATAAAGCCGCCGGTGTTCAGGCCGGCGATGGCGTCGCGGGTGCGCTGCAGCATGGGCAGGCGAACCAGCGCCTGCACGCCGCTCATGAAGGCGCGGCCATGATCCAGGCTGTATTTGTCGTCCAGCGTGACGGTCTCCAGGGCCTTGCGAATGTGCTCGGGCAGGGGGGCGTTCATGTTCGGGTCTCCTGATGGGTAATGCCGCCTCATGGGCAGGTCTGGATAAGGCAAGGCCGGGATAGAACCAAGCCTCTAACTGAATGCAAAGTGTAGGACGGACGGCGAGATATGTCTTTGCTTTCTTTGCCTGTTTTAGGGTGTACAAAGAAAGGATCTTGCTGGAAAATAGGAAAAATGGGACATTTAGATAAGTTTGACATAGCCATCCTGAATGAGTTGCAGAGCGAGGCGCGCCTGACCAACACCGAACTCGCGTCGCGCGTCGGCCTGTCGGCCGCGCCCTGCTGGCGGCGCGTGCGGGCGCTGGAAGAGGCCGGCTTCATCACCGGCTACCGGGCCGAAATCAACCGCCACAAGATAGGCTTGGGGGTGCTGGCCTTTGTCCGGCTGGATGCGGACCGCAACAGCGGGGACGCCACGCGGCAACTGGAAGAGGCCATCAAAAAACTGCCTGAAATCATCGCCTGCCACTACATCAGCGGCACGGGAACCTTCGAGCTGCAGGTGGTGGCCCAGGACCTCGAGGCCTTCAGCAAGTTTGCGTTGCAAAACCTGATCAACCTGCCCAATGTGAAAGACCTGCACACCAGTTTCTCGCTGGGAGAGGTCAAGGCCAGCAGTGCGCTGCCGCTGGGGCATCTGGCGCGCACGGCATCTGAATCATAAGAATCCACTGCGGCCCCTCTATCTCGCCACCCCCCGGCTACCAATTCAACAGCAACAGCAACAACTTTCAGCCCGAATCCCTTTCGGACAAGCTGCAGCAATGGAACGCAACATGGCCCACCTCCTTCGATTCCCCAGACAATTTTTCCTCCTGCTTTTCACGCTGCTGGCCCCCGGCCTGCAGGCACAGCCCGCTACTCATTCCATCGCAAACCCGGATCCCCTGCCGATGCGCAACCTGCAAATTGAGGTGCGGCAACTGCGGGGCAGCGACCGGGGCCAGCAGGCGCTGGACGCCCAAGGCGGCGTGCTGCTGCAACCCGGCCATTCCGGCGCCACGACCCACATCACCGCGCAAAACAGCCAGCGCAGCGACACACGCGACCTGGTGCAGCGGGTGCTGGTGCTCAATGGCCGGCCTGTCGCCATCAACCTGGGCAACACCACACCGTTGAGACTGTTGCAGGCCTTTGTGCAAAACGGCGTGTTGCGCTACACGGCAAGCACCGTGCTGATCGACACCAGCAGCGGCTTTTCAGCACGGCCCGTCTGGCGCGGCGGCAACAGCGCGGAGCTTGAACTGGCCGCCGTGCAATCGCGCCCCGGCTCGGTGGGAGCGCTGCCGTCTTCGTCATCCGCGAGCACCTCGCTGGCCCTGCCGCTGGGTGAATGGGTCACTGTGGCGCAATCGGATGATGTGGCAGTGGCCAGCAGCAGCCTGGCCGGCGCGGGGCAGACTTCGGGCCGGGAGACATTGAAAGTCGAGGTGCGGATTTCTGTACGTTAGGCGCCAGGCAAGCCACACGCCAGGTGCTTGGGGCTCAGTCCCGCACGCAGCGCGCCGCCAGCGGCAACAGCGGATAGTGCAGCACGGCCTCTCGGCCACTGGCGCCCAGCCCAAATTCGGCCCGCATGCGCGGATTGCCGTACACCGTCTGCTGCGGCCCCTGGCCGCCGGCGTCGCGGTACAGCACGTCATAGCCGCGCGTGCCGTCCAGCACCGCGGTGTCATCGATGAACCGGGCCGTGAACTCAATGCCTTGCTCACAGCGGTAAAGCGGCCCCGGCGACTGCCAGCCTCGGCCCGCACACGCGGCCAGCATGGCCAGTCCCGCCAGGGCCATCAGTCCGCCGATCCGTTTGCCTGCAGGCCTGTTCATGATGCGCATCCTGTGCTCTCTGTCTTTGTGTCTGTCCGATCCGGCAGCCTCGCAGCCTATTTTGGCCAGAGCACCCACAGCCGCAGCGGCTGGTTCATACGCGCCGCCAGCAGGCCGGCCTCCGGCCCGGTCCCGGCGAAATAGTCCGCCCGCACGGCGCCCACAATGGCGCTGCCCGTGTCTTGCGCCAGGACCAGCTTCTGCAAATTAGCCGCCCCACCGCGGGACGCCAGCCACACCGGGGTGCCGTAGGGAATGCTGCCCGGGTCGACCGCAATGGAGCGCCCCGGCGTGAGCGCCACGCCCTGCGCCCCTTTGGGACCAAATGCCGCGTCAAGATCGCTCAGGGGCTGCTCCTGGAAGAAGGTGTAGCGCGGGTTGCTCCAGAGCATCTGCTGCACGCGCTGCGGATTTTTCGCGGCCCATGCCTTGGTGGACTCCACCCAGGGCACCACCATTCGGCCTTCGCCCTGGTCTTGAAGCCACTGGGTGACGCTGCGAAACGGCTGCTCGTTGGAGCCGGCATAAGCCACCCGCACAACGCGCTGCGACCCGTCGGGCTCGGTGAGGTTCAGCCTGCCTGAGCCCTGGATGTGCAGCGACATCGCCTCGACCGGGTCTGCCAGCCAGGCAATCTCGCGCCCCCTCAGTGCAGACTTGGCCTCGGCCAGGGTATCGATTTCCTGCCGCGAAAACCATGGTTTGCGGCTTCCCAGCGATACAGGCGGGCGGTACAGCGGCACCTCATAGCCCGCGCCAGGCTGACGACTCGCCTTGAGAACGGGTTCGTAATAGCTGGTCAGCAGCCCATCGGCCGCGCCCTGCAGGCTTTCAACCCGGTAGGGCTGCAGGCGGCTCACCATCCAGCTGCGCTGCTCTTCGGCCGAAGCGATGCTCAAGCGCCGGACTTCACCGCACAAGGGCGCAAAAGCCGGGCCGGGCCGTTCGCAGCTTTTGAGCCAGGCGTTCCAGGCCTCGAACAGCTGGTCCTCTTCAAATCCCGGCAACTCGGTCCAGCGAACGGGCACCCAGCGGCTTTTTCCCTGTACCAGGGGCTCCGGCAACGTGCCGGATACAGCGGGCGCCGCAACCGGTGGTGGCGATGAAGGCGATGAAGGCAACGGAGACGACGGCGGATAGGAAGGCGGACTGGCACAGGACGCCAGCAGCATGGCCATGGCGATAATCGGGGTGAATCGCACCGATCCCCGCGAAACCCTATTTGCAATCCAAGGAAATGTCATGGCCCTACTTTTGCTCGAAGCCCTGGGGGCGTTGCTGCTGCTGGTGTTCATTGTGTGGTGGACCATGTTTTCAGGCCGTAAAAATGGCGAACTGAAAGGCGATTCGGCGCCCCCCGCCGCAGACCCTGGCGCCGATAAGAAATAAGCCGGTCCCGCTACAAATTTCGCAGCAGATTGGCCAGCTCCACAGCCGATTTGACCCCCATTTTGTCAAAAACGCGGGCACGGTGAACTTCCACCGTCCGCACACTGATGTCCAGCTGGTCGGCCACCAACTTGTTGGGCAGGCCGCCCACCACCAGCCGCATCACGTCCCGCTCGCGGTCGGTCAGCCCGTCCAGCCGCGCCTGCAGGCCGGTGGATTCGCTGTGCTGGGCCAGTGCCGCCGCAGAATACCTGAGCGCCTGTTCGATGCGGTCGACGAGCGCATTGTCTGAAAACGGCTTTTCACAGAAATCAAAAGCGCCGCGCTTGACGGCATCGACGGCCGTCGGCACATCCGCATGGCCCGTCAGGAAAATCACGGGCAGGGTCGGCAGCAAGCCGTAGGCAATCAGTTTTTCAAACATGGCCAGGCCGCTCAGCCCCGCCATGCGCACATCAAGCAGCACACAGGACGGCGACTTCACCTCAAACCGCTGCGACACCCGCGCATCAAAGGCCTCGGCGCTGTCAAAGGTCTCGCTGGGCAAGCGGCGCGAACGCAGCAGCCAGGCCAGCGCATCGCGCACGCTGGCGTCATCGTCGACGATATAAACCGTGGCATTTTGTATGGGTTCCATGGTGCGTACTCTAGGTCATATCGGCCACGGCACTGGCGCCGGCGCCATCAGGAGCGTGGATATGGTCATGGCCATCCTGCGCCAGTGCCACCGGCAGGGTAAAGCTGAAAATCGTACCGCGCGGCTGCGCGGCTTCAAACCCCAGGAACCCGCCGTGCTGCTCTATCACCGTGCGGCACAGGCTCAGGCCCAGGCCCATGCCTTCCTCCTTGGTCGTGAAGAAAGGCGTGAACAGCTGCTCGGCGACTTCACGGGAAATGCCCTCGCCGCGGTCAATCACCGCAAATTCAACCCAGCGGCTGTGCGCATTGGAGGCCGCCGGCCGGATACGCAGCGTCAGCACCCTTTCGCGCTGGTCTGGCGCTTGCGTCTCGTCCACGCCCTGCATGGCCTGCATGCCGTTGCGCGACAGGTTGAGCAGCACCTGCTCGACCATGGTGCGGTCGCACAGGACCGGCTCGCAGGCCGCGTCCACCTCGATCACCACGCGCACGCCCAGTTTGCGCGCCTGCAGGCTCACCAGCGGCATGATCGCATCGAGCAGGGCACGCGGCTCCACCGCTTCGCGCACCTGGTCGCGCCGCCGTACAAAATCGTGCACACTTTTGATCACCTTGCCGGCGCGTTCGGCCTGCTCCGCAATACGCCGCATGGCCAGTTGCAGATCTTCGGACAGAGGTGGTGCCGTCGGGCCCGCATCCGGCCGGCCCGGGGAAGCATTCACCGCCGGCGCCATCTCGCCCTGCAGAAGATTGAGCGAACCGGTGGCGTAGCTGGAAATGGCCGCCAGGGGCTGGTTGAGCTCGTGGCTGAGCAGCGAGGCCATCTCACCCACCATGGCCAGCCTCGCCGTGGCCTGCAGGCGATCCTGGCTGGCGCGCGAGAGCTCTTCAATGCGGCGCTGCTCGCTGACATCCAGAATGGCGCTCATCCAGCCGGTGTGCTTGCCGACGGCGTTGATGAGCGGCGCCTCCATGATGAGCACCGGAAAGCGTGTGCCATCCCGCCGCATGAACACCGATTCGTGGCCCTCGCGTGGCAGGTTGCTGCCGGACAGGCGAATTTCCTGGCGCTGCTGGTACACGCCCGCCAGTTCGGGAGGCCAGTATGGCGAGGGGAAGCTCTGGTTGAGCAGGTCCTTGGCGTCCACGCCCACCATCTTGCAGAACGCCGGATTGACATAGGTGATGCGCCCCTGCAGATCCCGCGCGCGCAGGCCCGTCAGGACCGAGTCCTCCATGGCTTTGCGAAAGGCCAGGGCCTCGCCCAGGTCATGCTCCACCTTCAGGCGCCGCCGCATGTCACGGGCCAGCAGGAACAGCACGAGCAGCAAGGCCACCGACATCGCCGTGACCAGCGCCGTCAGCACATTGGGAAACAGCGCGGGAGTGCCGAGCCGGCTTTCCATCCTCACCACCAGTGTGTTGCCCGGCAGGTCGAGCAATTGCTGGGCGATGTAAACCCGGCTGCCGCGCGAAAGCACGCCATGCAAAGCCAGGCGCGTGCCATCGGCCTCCGTGAACGAGAGGCCCACACCGCGGGCCAGCTGCTTGCCCACCAGTTCACCCAGGATGTCCTGCAGGGAGTAGGTGGCCACCACATAGCCCGTCAGGCGGCCCGCCACCACGATTGGCAGGCACATGTCCAGGACTTCCAGGCCCAGGCCATCGTTTTGCGGCATGAAATAACTGGTGGAATAGGCCGACCCGCTCAGGCGGCGAGCCGTGGTGCAGGTCAGGTTGACATCGGCCTCCATGCCCTGACGGCCCAGGCGCTCAAAAACCGAGGCGCGGTAGGGCGTCTCGACAAACCCCAGAACCTCCAGCGTCTCGCCGCGCCACTCCAGCCGCATGATCTCGCGGTGCTCGCGCAGCAGCTCGGCGGCGGGTGCATGCCAGGCGGCGGGCGTGCGCTCGGTGGACTGCAAAGCCTGGAAAGCCTGGATGTTGCGGGTCAGCCCCGAACGGATGTCCGTGACGGTCTCTCCCGCATCGTGCTCCAGCCGGCTTTGCACCATGCTGGACTCGTAGCGCCCGGACAGCCAGACGAGAATCGCCAGCAGCGTCACCACCAGCGCCAGCAGCAGGGCCCAGAGCGACCAGCGCCGGCTGGCCCAGCTGACACCGTTCAGCAGCGGAAAATTCACGCCGGCTACCTTCACAGCACGCCATGCCGCAAGGCGGGCAAACGGCTGCGCACGCCCTCCAGGCCGGCGTGCAGAACCTCACCCATCACCACGGCCGCGCCTTCCGCATGCTGCGCCAGAATCTGGCCCCAGGGCTCGACCACCATGGTGTGGCCCCAGGTGCGGCGGCCATTGTCATGCAGACCGCCCTGGGCCGCCGCCACCACATAGGCCTGGTTCTCAATCGCGCGTGCGCGCAGCAGCACCTCCCAATGCGCCTGCCCGGTGATGTAGGTGAACGCACTGGGCACCAGCAGCACATCCGCTTTCAGCGCGCGGTACAGCTCGGGGAAACGCAGGTCGTAGCAAACGCTCATGCCAATGGTGTAGACATGGCCGTCCTGCGAGGCCAGCTCAAAGCGGACCGGCTCGGTGCCCGGTTCCAGCACGCGGGTTTCGTCGTAGTCTTCTTTTCCCTGCGCAAAACGGAACAGGTGGATCTTGTCGTAGCGCGCCACGCATTGGCCCGAAGGAGCGTAAGCCAGCGAGCAGTTGCGGGCACGACGGGGATCGGCGGTCGCCATGGGAAGCGTGCCGCCGACGATCCAGATGCCGAGTTCGCGCGCCGAACGGCTCAGGAACGACTGGATGATCCCTTGGCCTGCCGTCTCCTGCACCTGAAGTTTGTCTGTGTCCTTCAGGCCCATGATGCAAAAATACTCGGGCAGCACCGCCAGCTCCGCGCCCTGCGCGGCGGCCTGGGCCAGCAACTGGGCGGCTGTGTCCAGGTTGTCCTGCAGCTGGACGCCTGACACCATCTGGATCGCAGCGACTTTCATGATCAGCGGGTCTCCGTGGAAGTATCGCCGGCCTTGCCCTCCGATGCCGCCCTGCGTTCAATCTTGGTGATTTTGGGATCGGACCAGGTGCCGTCAATGTGGAATTCCTGGGTGGCCGCCTGAATCAGGGGACGGCGCAGGAACATCTGCGCCAGGAAGCTGCCCAGGCCAATGGCCGGATTGATGGCCGTGGCAATCAGCGAGGCCGTGCCGGCGTTGATTTCAGGCACAACGACCACCTTGATGTCCTGTGTCTCGCGGGCGATGTCGGCGCTGCCCTCCATCAGCACGGCAGCATTCACGCCGCTCATCTGCAGGTTGTTGGTGTGGGCCAGACCCTGGTTGATATTCACATCGCCGCGGACGAAGTCAAAGGCAAAACCTTCGGAGAAGACATCGCGGAAATCCAGCGTCAGGCGCCGGGGCAGGGCCTGCAGGCTCAGCACGCCCAGCAGCTTGGCAATGCCCGGATCCGCCTTGACAAACTGCCCCGATTCGACGTTCACGTTGAACTGCCCGCTCATGCTCGGGTAGTCGAAGCTCAGCGGAGAGCCGATCCAGGCCACCTGGCCTTCCAGCTTGCCCTTGCCGCGGCGGATCACTTCACCCATGCCAAAGCGCTTGAGCAATTCACCCGAATCGGCAATGTCCAGCCGGAAGTTCATCACGGTGCGGCGACGCTCCGCGCTGGCCCGCGCGGCGCGCGGTGCGCCACCCGCAGTCGGCGCGGTGCCGGCCTGCGTGCTCACCGCTGCCCAGTTGCCTGTCGCCGTGAGCACGGCTTCGGGCATGATCACATTGAACTTGTTCAAACGCCACTCGCGGGTGCTGTCGCGGACTGCGGCGGAAGCCCCCCGGTTGACCGCATCAATTTCAACCCGTCCAAGCTTCTTGCCGCGCAGCTCCAGATCCTCCACCACGATGTCCAGGGCCGGGATACTGGCGGGCTGCTCATTCAGGATGGCCTCCACGTCGCTGGCCGTGCCTGGCGCCAGGCTCAACCGCGACAGGCGCGCATACACCCGGCCCGCACCAGCACCGCCAGCCTGGCGGAATTCGACATAGCCGTTGAGCTCGGACGCATCGATATTGGCGCGCCAGGTCAGGCCTTCGCGCGAGCCGCCGACCACCACGTTGTTCAGCTTGCGGCCTTCCACCAGCAACTCCCTGGCCCGTATCGCCATCACGGTGGGCAGGTAGCTCAGGCCGGCACTCCCGGTCGCTGGCGTGGCGGCGGCGGGTGCGGGTGTGGTCGAGGCCTCGCTGCCACCGGCTGAGCTGGCGAGGATTTTCTGCCAGGCATCGAGATCGACCCGGGCCAGGCTGATATTGGCAAGCACGCCGACGTCCTGCAGGGGGGCGGTTTCACCGGCCTCCAGCCCCACGCCGATGGCGCCACGCATCACGCGAGGCTCAGCGCCGCTCAGGTCACGCACGTAGATGATGGACGCAACCCGCCCGACAGTGACCGACAGCTGGTCCTGCTGCTTTTGCCCCGGATTCAGCGAGTCGCGCAGCAGGACATTTTCAAAACGCAGCGGCAACTCGGCATCGGCCGCTTTACCCAGAGGTGCCGGCAAATTCAGGGCCAGGCCCTGCAGGTTGCTGGAGACCGCGACCTCGGCCACGCCTCGCCGGAAACCCAGTGAGGCGGAATAAGCCGTTGCGCCACTGGCGTTTTCCGCCATGCGCGCGATAAAACCCAGTTCATGCGCCTGCCGCAAGCCCTCGGCCGAGAGCGTGCCCTGCGCCTTGAAAGCCACGCTGCTTTCGACCTCGGCACTCCCCGGGGCGGGACGCGCGCCGCCCCGGGTGCCGCCATCGAAGCGGACGTCACCGCCCAGCGCGCGCGCCTGCGCGCCCGTCACCGTGAAACCGCGTTCGCTGATGGCCACCGTGCCCCTGAGTTTCGCCAGCAGGGGCGTAGCCGGCGAGAACTGCACGTCGTTGCCGGGCAGGACGATGCTGCCCTCTACCCGCGATTTGTCGATCGAATGGATGGGCAGACTCAGGCGGAAGCGGTAGTCGCCCACGCCGGTTGCCGTGGCCTTGGCCAGCGCCTGGTCCGTCATGCCACCCACGGGTGAGGTGTTGACAAAGCCCAGCGCGTCGGACAGGGCCCCCTTGAGATCGATGGCCACCTCGACCGTGGCGTCCTTCATCAGGTCAGGAATGCGCGCAGAGCCCTTGACCAATTGCAGGCCCGGCAGGCCGGCTACTTTGCCGGTGGCGCCGTTCACTTCCAGCGCGGCACGGTTGAAAACAAGTTCTCCGTTGAGCTCGGTGAGGGCCGGCCAGGCGGGCGCATTCGGCCCCTGCAGGGATTTCGGCACATAGGCAAAGTGCCCGTTACGCACTTTGGCGGACACCCGGAAATCCCCCAGGGCCGGGTTGGCAAACGGCAGGTGATTGACCGGCCCTTTGACCTTGAATTTCACATCGCTGACCTGGCCCTGCACCACGGCATCCCGCACATAGTGGCGCACCGGCGCGGGCAGCACCAGCGGCAAATAACGGTGCACCCGCGAGCCATCGCCGCGGCTCAAACTGCCCTGCAGATCCAGCACGCCCGGAAACCGGTGATCTGCCGCCGTGCCGGCGGGTGCCGCGCCCGGCGCCGCATCCTCGGTGCGCCAATGGACTTGCGCCTCACCCTGCGCATCGGCATTGGCGAACTGCAGGTTGCGCAATTGCACCTCGATTTTGCGGCCCGAGAATTTCCACTGGGAGTCCACCGACAGCTGATCCAGCGGCAGCCGCGATTCCTCAAATACGCCGGGCAGGTCCAGCGCGCCATGAAGTATTTTCACCTTCGCCTGTCCGCCCTCGTGCGTCAGGTCAAAGTCAACGGCCGCACCGCTGATGCCCGGCCGGCCGGGCTTCTGCAACATCGCACCCGCTGCAGATACGCCGGATACCGGCAAGGCATCAAGGCTCAGCCCTGTCACGCGGCCTTTTGCGGCAAAGGTGACGGGCGCGTCGAGCGGCCCCTGCCAGCGGGCTTCCACCGCTTCGACCAGTCCCTGCGGCACAAAAGAGGAGATGAGCGCATGCGTTGGGCTGTCCAGCGGCAGGCGATTGGCGATCTGGGCCAGTGCCGCAAGGTCCAGCTTGTCGGCCTTGAGTTCGCTGCGCGGCTGCGCCCCCGCTTCGGCGCTGGTATGCACCAGCGCCATATTGCCGCCGGGCCACTGCAGACCGTCACGGGTGCGAAACCGCAGGCCCTCGGTGTTGAAATCAAACCCGTTGGCACGCTGCCTGCCGCCAAAGCGCCCGGCCACCGAGTCGAATGCCAGGGGCTCAAGCTTGCGCCCCAGCCTGGCATCCACGTCCTGCAGGGCCACATCGGCCGTTCCGCCGGTGACCTGCCCCTTGCTGACATCGGCCCAGGCACGCAAGGCGCCGTGACCCCGCGTCAAATCCAGGCCCAGCGATTCCAGGCTGGCATATTGCTTGAGGCGCGACAGATCGACCCGGCCGGATTCGGCATACAGCTGTCCCGCCCAGCCGCGGAAATCACCCGCATCGCGCGACAACAACGACTGCCGGAAAATGCCCCTCAGGGTGAAGCGGTCACCCCACCCGGCAGGCGGCGTGGCATCCAGGCGCATCAGATGCCGGTGCCGGGCATTTTTCATGACCCAGTCGACCTGCGTCAATGCCAGCGGCGGCGCCTGGCGCAATTCGTCGGTCCAGCGCACGGTGCCACCTCGTATGACGAACTCGGTCTGGGAAAAAAACCAGTCGGCCATGGCGCGCTGGCCGGCGGCCTGGTCCCGGGAGACATCCAGCCCGCCCACGTAAATCTTGCCGTCGGCGGTGCGGCGGATCTCCAGCTCGGGCTTGTCGATGTAAAGCTGCTCAAAGCCCAGCCCCAGCAGCGAAGAGGGCGACAGGGTGCCCAGCAGGCGCGGCAGGCGCAGCGCCTCGCGCCCCTGCGCATCCAGCAGCGCCACGCCTTGCAGCTCAAACGAGGGAATCATCCCCTGCGAGTGGGCGGTGATCTGGCCAATCCGGACGGGCACCCCCAGCGCCTTGCTGGCCTCTAGTTCCAGCCGCGGACGGAATTCCCCGATTCGCGGCACAATCCAGCCATGCAACACCAACCAGCTCAGGCCAAAGAGCAGCCAGACCATCGCGACCAGCCACAGCGAGAAGCGCGTGAACAAAGCGATCCATCGCAGGCGTCGGGACGGCAAGACTGGCGGGGCGGACGGGCTGGGTATGGTGGGCTCCATTGACATGAGAATTATGACCGCCGGTGCCATGCTTCGCCCGGCCGCGCGGTGGAAAACCATGAAGTTTTGTGAACTAGTGTGATGACCGTCGCCTCAACCGCCCGCCCCGAAACTCCCGCCGACCCAGGGTCGCCAGCCTCGGCTTATTCCCGATTTGTCCAACGCATTCGCCGCCGCTACGCAGAGCAGATGCACCTGCTGCCGGCTGGAGCGCCTGTGCATTCCACCATGCAGGTCGCGCTGGATGCGCTGCTGGCCAGCGGCCTGGAGACCGGCGCGGCACTGCGGGTGCTGCGGCAACTGGTGATGGAACGGCTGGTGGTGCTCGACTGCGACGGTCAGATGGCCCCCACGCTCCCCACTGTGTGTGCCTCCGGCGATTCGCTGCCCCTTGCACCAAAGACAGGGGCTGGCCTTGCTTGGGGCGGCCCGGCGCTGGCGGCCGTTGCCACCGCGAGTACCCCCGGCGTTGCGCTGCACGTCGTGACCCGGGCCATGACCGAACTGGCAGAACTGGCGCTCGATGTGGCCATGCGGGACTCCGCCGGAATGCTGGACGCCTTGCATGGTGCTCCGCAGGCCCCCGAGGGCGGCCGCGCCCGCATGTGGGTGGTGGGCATGGGCAAGCTGGGGGCGCGTGAGCTCAATGTCTCCAGCGACATCGACCTGATTTACGTGTATGACCACGACGGCGAAACCACCGGCCGCAGCGACGGCCGCGGCCAGATATCGAACCACGAATATTTTGCACGCCAGGTCAAGACCGTATTCGGGCTGATCGGCGACGCCACCGAGCACGGCTTTGTGTTCCGGGTGGATCTCGCACTGCGGCCCAATGGCAATTCCGGACCGGCAGCCGTCTCGCTCAGCGCGCTGGAAGAATATTTCCAGGCCCAGGGGCGCGAATGGGAACGCTTTGCCTGGCTCAAGAGCCGGGTGGTCGCGCCCCTGGAATGCATCCAGAGCGGCTCGGCTCAGGCCCTGCGCGGCTCCGTACTGCCTTTTGTCTTCCGGCGCTACCTGGACTACAACGTGTTTGATGCCCTGCGCATCCTGCACCGGCAAATTCGCGAGCATGCAGCCAAGCGCTGCGCCGGCCACCCCGAGCGCGCCAACGATGTGAAGATATCGCGCGGCGGCATCCGCGAAATTGAATTTACCGTGCAGTTGCTGCAGGTCGTGCGGGGCGGGCAATTCCCCGAGCTGCGCACCCGTCCCACCGTCGATGCGTTGCAGCGCGTCGCACGTGCCGGGTTGATGCCCCAGGAAACGGCCGATGCGCTGACGCGCGCTTACGACTTCCTGCGCCGTGTCGAGCACCGCATCCAGTATCTGGATGACCAGCAAACCCACGTCCTGCCGACCCGCGACGACGATCTGGCCTGGATTGCGCACACCCTGGGTTACAGCAGCTGCTGCCCGTTTCTCAGCGAACTGGACGCCCACCGCGAGCTGGTTGCCGGGGAGTTTGACAAATTGCTGGGCGGCAAAACCGACTGCAAGGGTTGCGGCAAGGCGGCCGGAACCAACGGGTCGGCGCCGCAGCAACTCGACGAATTGCTCGAGCAGCTGTCCGAGCAATGGCCGGAGCAGTTTCGCGCCCGTCTGGCGCTGTGGCGCCAGCATCCCCGGGTGCTGGCCCTGCGCGAGGAGTCGCGCGCGCGCCTGGTGCGCCTGGTGCAGCGTACCGCGTTGTGGCTGCGCGAAGGCAGCGTGACCGAAGAAGCCGCCGTCCGCATCATCGACTGGATAGAGCCGCTGCTCAGGCGGGAAAGCTATCTGGCGCTGCTGCTGGAGCGCCCGGCGGTGCATGAGCGCCTGCTGCGGCTGCTGGGTGCCGCCAAATGGCCGGCCCGCTACCTGTTCCAGCATCCCGGCGTCATTGACGAGCTGGCCAGCGATGAGCTGTTGCGCGAGCGTTTTGACAGCGCCGCCTTCATCCGGGAGTTGCAGCAGCGGCTGGCCGCGCTCAGGCGCACCGGCGAGGACGATGAGGAAACCTGCCTGAACCTGCTGCGCCGCGCCCACCATGCCGAGGTTTTCCGTACGCTGGCACGCGATGTGGAAGGGGTGCTCACGGTCGAGCAGGTGGCCGACGATTTAAGCGCGCTGGCGGAAGCGGTGCTGGACGTCACCGCCGGCTGGTGCTGGCAGCGCCTCAAGAACCGGCACCGCGAGATGCCGCAGTTTGCCATCATTGCCTACGGCAAGCTGGGCGGCAAGGAGCTGGGCTACGGCAGCGACCTGGACATTGTGTTCGTCTATGAAGACGAGGCCGAGCAGGCGCCCGAGGTCTATGCGGCTTTTGTGCGCAAACTGATCAACTGGCTGACCATCAAGACCGCGGAGGGCGACCTGTTCGAGATCGACACCGCCCTGCGCCCCAATGGCAATTCAGGGCTGCTGGTCACCAGCTTTGAAGCCTATGCCAGGTACCAGCAGCAGCGCGGCAGCAACACCGCCTGGACCTGGGAGCACCAGGCCATGACACGTGCGCGCTTTGTCCTGGGTGACGAGTCGCTGCGCCAGCGCTTCGACCAGGTGCGCGAAGCGGTGATCACCGCACCGCGTGACGCCCACGCCTTGCGCCATGAAATCGTGGCCATGCGCGAAAAAGTGCGCGCCGCGCATCCGGTCAAGTCCGACAGGTTCGACATCAAGCACAGCGATGGCGGCATGGTCGACGCCGAATTTGCGGTGCAGTTTCTGGTGCTGTCCGAGTCTGCGCAGCATCCGGAGCTGGTCGGCAATGTCGGCAACATCGCCCTGCTGCAGCGCGCCGAGGCCGCCGGCCTGCTGCCCGTTGGGGTGGGCCAAGGCGCTGCCAGTGCCTACCGCGAACTGCGTCGGGTGCAGCACAAGGCCCGCCTGAATGAAGAGCCAACCCAGGTCAGCCCGCCGGCGCTGCAGGCCGAACGCGATGCCATCCAGGCGCTCTGGACGGCGACGTTCAAGCAGTGAAGGAGTGCCGCGCTCCACGCGGTTGTGGTGCAACAGCAGATCAGCCGATTTAATTAAATCAATCGATTGATCTATGTGCTTTAATACGGCGCATGACTTCCAGCGCCCGCACGCCCTCCACCACGCCAGTTTCACGCCCGCGCCGCGCCGTCCCCGGCAGCGCAGTGGCATCACTCCCCGCCAGCGAGCTGCGCAAAAAACAGCGCTCGGACGGCGCCGAAGCCCGGCAGCAACTGCTGCATACCGCGCTCCGGCTGTTTGCCGAAAAAGGCTTTAACAAAACCTCCACCCGCGAAATTGCGCTGGCCGCGGGCGCCAACATCGCCTCGATCAGCTATTACTTTGGCGACAAGGCCGGACTCTACCGTGCGGCGTTCACCGAGCCGATGGGCTGTGCCGACAATGAAATCGGGCAGTACGACCAGCCCGATTTAACCTTGCAGCAGTCCTTGCAAGGGTTCGTCACCAGTTTTTTGGCCCCGATGAAACAGGGGGAACTGGTGCAGCAGTGCACCCGTCTGCACTTTCGCGAGATGCTGGAACCCACGGGGGTGTGGGCCGAGGAAATCGACAACGGCATCAAGCCCGCGCATGCGGCGCTGGTGGCCGTGCTGGGCCGGCATTTGGGGATTGACCAGCCCGATGACGACCTGCACCGGCTGGCCTTCAGCATCACCGGCCTGGCCTTGCAGCTGTTCATCACGCGGGACGTGGTGCAAGCCATCCGGCCGCAGCTGCTGGACCAGCCGCAGGCGATTGACACCTGGGCCGGCCATCTGGTGGCTTATGCAGAAGCCATGGTGGGCATTGAAGCGGCACTGCGCCAGACCGCGGCGCAATCAACAGCCACCGCAGCAACTGGCACGAGAAAAAAAACATGAAACCACCCTCGTTCACCCGTTCGCTCATCATCTGCAGCCTGCTGCCTTTGGCGCTGGCCGCCTGCGCCACGCACCCGGCACCCAGCACGGTGTCGGCAGCGCTGCCTTCGCAATGGTTTGCGCCGCTGCCGCACAACGGCACCCTCACCGACCTCACGCAATGGTGGCAACAGCAGGGTGACCCGCTGCTGGTCGAGCTGATTGCCGCCGCCCAGGCGGTCAGCCCCTCGATTGCCACGGCGCGCTCGCGCATCGAGCAGTCACGCGCCACGCGGGTGGCGGCTGGTGCGGCCTTGCTGCCCTCGCTGGATGCGTCGGCCAGCGCCAGCCGCGGCCGTTCGCAGCCGCCGACCGGCGCTGGCGCGGCGCCGATCACCACCACCACCCAGGCCGGCCTGCAGGCGGCCTGGGAAATCGACGTGTTTGGCGGCAACCGCGCCGGCCGCGATGCGGCCACCGAGCGCCTGGCCGGTGCCCAAGCGCAGTGGCACGACGCCCGCGTGTCGGTCGCCGCCGAGGTGGCCAATCAGTACTACAGCCTGCGCACCTGCGGCCA
This sequence comes from Polaromonas sp. P4_H1, assembly GCF_056400945.1. NCBI lineage: Bacteria > Pseudomonadati > Pseudomonadota > Betaproteobacteria > Burkholderiales > Comamonadaceae > Polaromonas > Polaromonas sp. P4_H1. The sequence continues at coordinate 246,815 of NZ_JBFUKG010000001.1, forward strand.
GCTGGAGGCGGTGACACGCGCCGACGCGGCCTCGCGCCAGCAAACCGCGCAGCTGTCGGACCGCAGCATGCAGGCCGGTTTTACCGCGCCCGCCACCGCGGCCTTGGCGCGCGCCAGCGCGGCGGAAGCCAGCGGCCGCGCCACGCAGCAGCGCGCCCAGTGCGAGCTGGACCTCAAGGCACTGGTCGCCCTGACCGGCCTGGCAGAGCCGGATCTAAGGCAAAAAGTGGCTCTGGCCCCCGAAGTACGGACACAAGCAGCCATGATGTCAATCGCGAGCGTGCCGGCCGACGCACTCGCCCAGCGCCCCGACGTGTTCAACGCCGAGCGTGAAGTGACCGCCGCCAGCGCCGACATTGGCAGCGCGCAAGCCCAGCGCTACCCGCGCCTGAGCCTGAACGGCTCGATCGGCCGCTCGAGTTTTCGCGCCGGCGGCGTGACGACCGACCTGACTACCTGGTCTATCGGTCCACTGGCGCTAACGCTGCCCCTGTTTGACGGCGGCCAGCGCGCCGCCAATGTCGATGCGGCCCAGGCACGTTACGAGGAAGCGGCCGCGCTGTACCGCGCCCGCGTGCGGCAGGCCGTGCGTGAAGTCGAGGAAGCGCTGGTCAACCTGCAAAGCACCGCCGCGCGCGAGGGCGACCTGCAAACCGCGGTCGCGGGCTACCGGGCTTCGTTCACCGGCACCGAAGCGCGTTACCAGAGCGGCCTGGCCAGCCTGGTCGAGCTCGAGGACGCGCGCCGCACCTTGCTGGCCGCCCACATCACGCTGACTTCCCTGCAACGCGAACGCATGGCGGCCTGGGTGGCGCTGTACCGCGCCATGGGCGGCGGCTGGACGCCGGCCACCACCACCACGAGCGCCACTGCCAGGACCGCCGGCGGCTAAAACCCTTCACCACTGCACCTCGCACTGCCCATTGCCTGTACTGCCATCGCCTGACCTCCCAACACCATGAAAAAACTCAAACTCAAGCCGGCCGCCCTGATCGCCCTCGTGGTGATCGCCGTTGCCGCCGGCGCTTTCTTTGTCTTTTCTTCCGGCAAGCCCGATGCCGCTGCAGCCGGCACCAAGCCCACCGCCAAACCGGCGCTCACCGTCACCGCCGCCCAGCCCGAGCCCACCCGCCTGCCCATCAGGCTGGCCGCCAATGGCAGCATCACGGCCTGGCAGGAGGCCATCATCGGTTCGGAGTCCAGCGGGCTGCGCCTGACCGAAGTGCGCGTCAATGTCGGCGACGTGGTGAAAGCCGGCCAGGTGCTGGCGACGTTTGCCACCGACAGTGTGCAGGCCGACGTGGCGCAGGCCCGGGCCAGCCTGCTGGAAGCCCAGGCCAACGCGGCCGATGCGGCGGCCAACGCCGAACGGGCGCGCACGCTGCAAAACTCGGGCGCCCTCAGCACCCAGCAGATCAACCAGTACCTCACCACCGAGCAAACCGCCAAGGCGCGCGCTGAAGCGGCCCAGGCGGTGCTGGCCGCGCAGCAGCTGCGCGGCCGCCAGACGCAGGTGCTGGCGCCCGACAGCGGCGTGATCTCGGCGCGCACCGCCACGGTGGGCGCTGTGGTGGGCAATGGCGTTGAGCTGTTTCGCATGATTCGCCAGGGCCGGCTGGAGTGGCGCGCGGAAGTCACGTCAGCCGAGCTGGGCCGCATCACTGCCGGCACGACGGCCATCGTGCGCCCCGCCAGCGGCGGCGAGCTGAACGGCCGCGTGCGCATGATTGCGCCCAGCGTCGATCCGCAAACGCGCTCTGCCCTGGTGTATGTGGATTTGCCCTCATCGGCGGGCAAGGGCTCGCCGGCCAAGGCCGGCATGTTTGCGCGCGGGGAATTTGACCTCGGCGCATCCAACGCACTGACAGTGCCGCAACGCGCGCTGGTGGTGCGCGACGGTTTTAACTATGTGTTTCGCCTCGGGATCGACAACCGCGTCAGCCAGCTCAAGGTGCAAACCGGGCGGCTGGCCGGCGAGCGCGTCGAGGTCGTTTCGGGCTTGCCCGCCGATGCGCGCATTGTGGTCAACGGCGCGGGCTTCCTGAACGACGGTGACCTGGTGCGGGTCAGCGAAGAAGCCGCATCAAGCCAGGCCGCAGCGCCGACATCACCGTCACCGTCACCGTCAGCAGCATCATCAAAAGCTGTCAAATAAGGAGCAGCTCAAGATGATGAACGTCTCATCCTGGTCTATCAAGAACCCGATTCCGGCAGTGATGCTGTTTGTGCTGCTCAGCTTTGGCGGCCTGCTGTCCTTCAAGGCCATGAAGGTGCAGAACTTTCCCGACATTGATTTGCCGACGGTCAGCGTCTCGGCCTCGCTGCCCGGCGCCGCACCGGCCCAGCTGGAAACCGAGGTGGCCCGCAAGCTCGAAAACTCGATTGCCACCGTGCAGGGCCTGAAGCACATCAGCACCAAGGTGCAGGACGGCGGCGTGACCCTGACCGCCGAATTTCGGCTTGAAAAGCCGGTGCAGGAAGCTGTCGACGACGTGCGCTCGGCGGTTCAACGCGTGCGCGCCGACCTGCCGGGCGATGTGCGCGACCCGGTGGTCAGCAAGGTCGATCTGGCCGGGCAACCAATCCTGGCCTTCACCATCGCGTCGGCCCGCATGGATGCCGAGGCGCTGTCCTGGTTTGTGGACAACGAGATTGCGCGCAAGCTGCTGGCGGTGCGCGGCGTGGGCGCAGTCAACCGCGTCGGCGGTGTCACGCGCGAGGTGCGAGTGGCGCTTGACCCCTCGCGTTTGCAGGCGCTGGGCGCGTCGGCGGCCGACATCTCGCGCCAGCTGCGGCAGGTGCAAAACGAAAGCGCCGGCGGCCGCACCGACCTGGGTGGCAGCGAGCAGCCGGTGCGCACGCTGGCCACCGTCAAGTCGGCCGAAGAACTGGGCCGGCTGGAACTGGCGCTCGGCGATGGCCGGCGCATCCGCCTGGATGAAGTCGCCACCGTCAGCGACACCACGGCCGAGCCGCGCTCGGCGGCGCTGCTCGACGGCAAGCCGGTGGTCGGTTTTGAAGTGGCGCGCAGCCGCGGCGAGAGCGAAGTGGCCGTGGGTGCGGCGGTGCAGGTGGCGCTCGCCGAGCTGAAGGCCCAGCACCCCGACCTGGTGTTGACCGAGGCCTTCAACTTCGTCACCCCGGTGGAAGAAGAGTACGACGGCTCGCTGCACCTGCTGTATGAAGGCGCGATCCTGGCGGTGCTGGTGGTGTGGCTGTTTTTGCGTGACTGGCGCGCCACCTTTGTCTCGGCGGTGGCGCTGCCGCTGTCGGTGATTCCGGCCTTCATCGGCATGTACCTGTTGGGGTTTTCGATCAACGTCGTGACCTTGCTGGCCTTGTCGCTGGTCATCGGCATTCTGGTGGACGACGCCATCGTCGAGGTGGAAAACATCGTGCGCCACCTGCGCATGGGCAAAACGCCCTACCAGGCGGCGATGGAAGCCGCCGACGAAATTGGCCTGGCGGTGATCGCCACCACGTTCACGCTGGTGGCAGTGTTTTTGCCCACCGCCTTCATGAGCGGCATTGCCGGCAAGTTTTTCAAGCAGTTCGGCTGGACCGCCGCGCTGGCGGTGCTGGCCTCGCTGATGGTGGCACGGGTGCTCACCCCCATGATGGCGGCCTATATCCTGAAACCGATCGTGGACAACCACAAAGAGCCCGGCTGGCTCAAGCGCTACATGCGCGCGGCCGCCTGGTGCCTGCGCCATCGCGCCATCACCATGGTGGCGGCCACGCTCTTTTTTGTCGGCTCCATCATGCTGATTCCGCTGCTGCCCACCGGCTTTATTCCGCCCGACGACAACTCGCAAACCCAGGTCTACCTGGAGCTGCAGCCCGGCAGCAGCCTGGCGCAAACCGAAGCGGCCGCCGAGCAGGCCCGGCTGTTGATCGGCAAGGTCGAGCATGTGCGCAGCGTCTACACCACCATAGGCGGCGGCAGTGCGGGCACCGACCCGTTCGCCATGTCAGGTGCGGCCGAAACCCGCAAGGCCACGCTCACGGTGCTGATGGCCGAGCGCGGCGAGCGGCCGCGCAAGCAGGGCATAGAAAACAAGATGCGCACGGCGCTGGAGCCGCTGCCCGGCGTGCGCAGCAAGGTTGGGCTGGGCGGTTCGGGCGAAAAATACGTGCTGGTGCTGACCAGTGAAGACCCGCTGGCCTTGCAGGCCGCCGCGCGGGCGGTTGAAAAAGATCTGCGCACCGTCCCCGGCCTGGGCAGCGTGGCCTCCAGCGCCAGCCTGATCCGCCCCGAAATCGCCGTGCGGCCCGACTTCGCGCGCGCCGCCGACCTGGGCGTGACGAGTGCCGCCATCGGAGAAACCCTGCGCATCGCGACCCTTGGCGACTACGACGAGTCGCTGCCCAAACTCAATCTGTCGGAGCGCCAGGTGCCGATTGTGGTGAAGCTCGCCGATGCCGCGCGCAAAGACCTCAGCGTGCTGGAACGCCTGAGTGTGCCCAGCATCAAGCCGGGCGCGGGGCCGGTCATGCTGGGCCAGGTCGCCACGCTCGAGATCGCCAGCGGCCCGGCCATCATTGACCGCTACGACCGCTCGCGCAACGTCAACTTCGAGATCGAGCTGTCGGGCCTGCCGCTGGGCGAGGTGACCAAAGCGGTGCAGGAGCTGCCCGCCGTGAAGAACCTGCCGCCGGGGGTGAAAGTCGTCGAAATCGGCGACGCCGAGGTCATGGGCGAGCTGTTTGCCAGCTTTGGCCTGGCCATGCTCACCGGTGTGCTGTGCATCTACATCGTGCTGGTGCTGCTGTTCAAGGACTTTTTGCACCCGGTGACCATTCTTGCCGCTTTACCCTTGTCGCTGGGCGGCGCGTTTGTCGGCCTGTTGATTGCGCAAAAGAGCTTTTCCATGCCCTCGCTGATCGGCCTCATCATGCTGATGGGCATTGCCACCAAGAACTCGATCTTGCTGGTCGAGTACGCCATCGTGGCCCGGCGCGACCACCACATGAGCCGCCTCGACGCGCTGCTCGACGCCTGCCACAAGCGCGCCCGGCCCATCATCATGACCACGCTGGCCATGGGCGCCGGCATGCTACCGATCGCCATCGGTTTTGGCGTGGCCGACCCGAGTTTTCGCTCGCCGATGTCGGTGGCGGTGATTGGCGGCCTGATCACCTCGACCGTGCTGAGCCTGCTGGTGGTGCCGGCGGTATTTACCTACATGGACGACCTGGAGCAATGGATCAGGCGCATGGCCGGCAAGTTGCGCCGCAAGGCGCCGCAAGCGCCTGCGCCTGCGTCACCGTCAAAGACTCCGTGAATGGAGGGTCCGGTCCAATTCAAACCATATGGATTATTGGCCTGCAGCCCGATATCGACTGGCACACAAAGCTATCAATTAATAGCAAATCAAATAGCAAATTCACGGTGACGTGCGGCGGATTTTCTTGACCAGGGCCGTCGTGGAGTAGCCATCCACAAAAGGAATCGCCAGGGCCTTGCCGCCGTAAGCCTTCACCACGGCGGTTTCGGCCAGCGTGTCCATGTCGTAGTCGCCGCCCTTGACCAGCAGGTCGGGCTTGAGTTCGGTGATCAGCTCCAGCGGCGTGTCTTCGTCAAACCAGGTCACCAAGCTGACCGACTCCAGTGCCGCCATCATGACGGCGCGGTCTTCTTCGTTGTTCAAGGGGCGATCCGGGCCTTTGCCCAGGCGCTTGGCGGACACGTCCGTGTTGAGCGCAACGACCAGGCTGGCACCCAGTTCGCGGGCGCGCGCCAGGTAAGTGGCATGGCCCCGGTGCAGCACGTCGAACACGCCATTGGTGAACACCACCGGCCGGGGCAGCGCAGCAACCCGGGCCGCTGCATCCTGGCGCGAAACGATCTTGTCCAGAAAGGCGGGTTTGCTCACGCCAGCAGGCAGGCTCACGCGATTTGCGGCTTGCCGTCAGGCGCGATGACGGCGGCCAGATCCCTGCCGAGTTCCTTGCGGTAGCGGTTCAGCTCCTGGACACTCTTGAAGCTCTGGTTCATCAACAGGCTCAGGTTGTGCAGGATGCGCTCGACCACCTTGCCCTCCCACACCGCGTCAAACTTGATCTGCGTGTCGAGCCAGTGCTCCAGCCATTCGGGGTTGGGCAGGCGGCTCTGGATGGTGTCGCGCGGAAACAGGCTTTTGTTGACGTGCAGGTTGGTCGGGTGCAGGGCCTGCGCCGTCCGGCGGGCACTGGCCATCAGCACGCCTACCTTGGTAAAGGCGGCCTTGGCTTCGTTGCCAAAATTGTTGATGGCCCGCTTCATGTAGCGCAGGTAAGCACCACCGTGGCGCGCTTCATCCTGGCTGAGCTGGGTGTAAATCTGCTTGATAACCGGCTCGGTGTGCCACTCGCTGGCCCGGCGGTACCAGTGGTTCAGGCGAATCTCGCCGCAAAAATGCAGCATCAGGGTTTCCAGCGCGGGCGCCGGCTCGAACTCGAAACGCACTTCGTGCAGTTCCTCTTCGGTGGGGGCCAGGTCGGGCCGGAATCGCTTCAGGTATTCCATGAGCACCAGCGAGTGCTTTTGCTCTTCGAAAAACCAGATGGACATGAAAGCGGAAAAATCACTGTCGTCCTTGTTGTCCCGCAGGAACATCTCCGTGGCGGGCAAGGCCGACCATTCGGTGATGGCATTCATTTTGATGGTCTGGGCCTGCTCGTCAGACAACTTGGATGCGTCAAAACTGGCCCAGGGAATGTCTTTGTCCATATCCCAACGGACGGATTCGAGTTGTTTGAACAGTTCAGGATAAAGCATGTGAACTCCTTGCCAAGCGAATACGCAGAGAAATCTGCCCCGGATGTCTGTTACATCCCGGTACTGGCCGATTTTAGGCGGCTAATGTGACAACTGGTGACTTACAGGCCATTTACAGGCCACTTGGCAGCAAATCGGGATGATTTCCGGCAGGATGCCGGGCTATTTGCTGTCAGGAAGACCTTTCATAACCCCCTGAGTCTGGCGGACCAGCGCGGCGCCTGATGGCATGCGCCACGCTCGCCCCTCTCCCGGGATGGCTACTGCGCACGCCCAAACGCCAATAGCACCATAATTATTTGATTCACAAGGAATTTCGGGCCATGCACCATCAGCAATCCCCCTCCAGACCGCTGCTGCGGATTGCCCTGCTGGCCGGACTCGCACTCTCGGCAGCCGCCACGAGGTCGGCAGTCCCGGCCCCGTCCGCCCCAGTAGCCGGGCCCGCCGCCGCGGACACGTCGGCCTGCTCCGGCCTTTTGCAGCACAGCTTCCTGCGATTGCAGGATGAAAAGCCGCAATCGCTTTGCCAGTACCAGGGCAAGGTCGTGGTGGTGGTCAATACCGCGAGCTTTTGCGGCTTTACGCCCCAGTACGAGGGCCTGGAAGCGCTCTATGCGAAATACAAGGACCGGGGTCTGGTGGTCCTGGGCTTTCCCTCCAACGACTTTTCGCAGGAAACCGGTAGCAACAAGGAGATTGCCGACTTTTGCGAAAACACCTTTGGCGTGAAATTCCCGATGTTTACCAAAACCAGCGTCAGCGGCAAGGACGCCAACCCCCTCTTCAGGCAGCTCGCCGCCAAAACCGGCACCACACCACGTTGGAACTTTTACAAGTATGTGATTGCGCGGGACGGCGTCAGTGCGGTCAGCTTCAATTCCCTGACCGCCCCGGAAAGCCGCCAGTTCGTCAAAGAGATCGAAAAACAGCTGGCCGGTCCCTGAGCCTCAGGTTTTCGATCCCCGCCACCGCTCCAAGACGCCTACGAAGATGTTTTGCCTGCAGCGCGGAATTTTCCCTGCCCAGTTTGCGCTGGCCGCGGCGTCTTGCCAGGAGCCATTTCGTTAACAAAAATTTACCAGCCAGAACAGCCCTTCGTCGGGAACTACCAGCGCACCGGCGTCCTCATATAAAGGCAGGCGCAGACTGGAACCCCCAGCAGCGCCAGCAATAAGACAGTTTCACTGTTGCGAAGCCTTCCGGATCACTTTGGTTCGGCTGCAATCCCGGTGCGCTCCTCCTCCTCCCTCCCTCCCTCGTTCGCGCCGGGGCGCTTCGCAGCATTTTTATCTTCCGGGCGCCCGCATGAGCAGCGCCCCCGGTCCTGCGAGCCATGGGGTGGACACCGGTTTTCTGGTGTTTAACGAGCACACCTACCCCAACCTCATCAACCTGTTTGCGGCGGTTCGCACCTGAAGTTCACGGCCAGCGGCCTGATTGATTTTCACCGGGACTATTGGGATGCCGCCCAGAAGCTTTATGAAAAGCTGCCCTGGATCGGCGGCCTGATGCGCTGGCTGAAGCAACGCGCCCGGCAGTGAGCGCGGGTGACCGTCGCCGGATTTCCCCCCGGGAGCCGTGTTACACGAGGCGAAAAAAAAGCCCGGGAGGCCGGGCTTCTGTCAGATTCAAGCGGAATTTCAGCCCGACTGGGTTTCCGCGAAGCTGGGGCGCTGAACCAGTTTTTCCTGCAATTTGGCCAGGTTGGGGTAGCTCTCACGCCAGTTCACCTGGGCAAACCGCAGGTCCAGATAGCCCAAGGCGCAACCCACCGCGACATCCGACAGGCTGAAATGGATGCCACTGCAAAAAGCCTTCTCGCCCAGACCTGTGCTCATGGCCTTGAGGCAGGCCTCGATTTTGCCCATCTGCCGCTGTATCCAGGCGTCGCTGCGCTCATGGGCATTGCGGCCAGACCAGGTGGCTTCCAGCCGGGCCAGGATGGCCGCATCCACCAGACCGTCGGCCAGGGCTTCCCAGGTCTTGACCTCGGCGCGTTCGCGGCCCTGGGTCGGAATGAGCTTGCCCACGGGTGAAAGGGTGTCCAGGTATTCGACGATCACGCGCGAATCAAATACGGCCTCGCCGCCCTCCATGACCAGGCAGGGCACCTTGCCCAGCGGGTTCGAGGCGGCGATGGTGGTATTGGCCGCCCAGACGTCTTCCAGCACCATCTGGTAGTCGAGCTTTTTCTCAGCCATCACGATACGTACCTTGCGTACGTAGGGGCTGGTGGCGGATCCAATGAGTTTCATAGCGTGTGTAAATCGTGGTGCGGGAAAAGCCATTCTATCGAGTAAGCACCCGCTCCGGCCGACACCGCCCGAAGGTGAGCAAATCTGCCAGGTTTTAGGCACCCCCGCAGCCACCGCGCGACCGGGCCATTCCCCGGGCGACCAGCCTACAATTGCGGTATGAGCTTTTCTACCATCAACGCCTTGTCTCCGCTGGACGGCCGCTACGCCGGCAAACTCAGCCAATTACGTCCCCTGATGTCCGAGCAAGGCTATATGCACCGCCGGGTCCAGGTGGAAGTAGCCTGGTTCATTGCCCTTTCGGACGCGAAGTTTGCCGAATTCAAGCCGTTGAGCCCCGGGGCACGCACTTACCTGCTGGGCCTCGTCAAGAATTTCTCGGAAAACGATGCGGTGGCCATCAAGGAGATTGAAAAAACCACCAACCACGACGTCAAGGCCGTGGAGTACTGGATCAAGTCGAAATTCGAAGCCCGGCCGGAGTTGCAGGCTGCCGGTGAATTCGTGCACTTCGCCTGCACCAGCGAAGACATCAACAACACCAGCCATGCGCTGCAGCTCAAAAGCAGTCGCGAACTGGTATTGCTGCCGGCCCTTGACAAGGTGATTGCGCAGATGCGCGAGATGGCGCACACCTACGCGGCAGAGCCCATGCTCAGCCGCACCCACGGCCAGACCGCCAGCCCGACCACGGTAGGCAAGGAAATAGCCAACGTGGTGGTGCGCCTGCAAGCTGCGCGCGAGAAGATCGCCGGCATCAGGCTCATGGCCAAGATGAACGGCGCTGTCGGCAACTACAACGCCCACCTGTCGGCCTGGCCCGACTTTGACTGGGAAGCCTTCAGCCGCAACGTGATTGAAACACCCGAGCCGCTGGGCCTGGGCCTGACCTTCCAGCCCTACAGCATTCAGATCGAGCCGCATGACTACATGGCCGAGCTGTTTGACGCCGTGGCCCGCACCAACACCATCCTGATCGACTTCGCGCGGGACGTCTGGGGTTATGTGAGCGTGGGCTATTTCAAGCAGCGCCTCAAGGAGGGCGAAATCGGCTCCTCCACCATGCCGCACAAGGTGAACCCGATCGACTTTGAAAACGCCGAAGGCAACCTGGGCCTGGCCAATGCACTGCTCAGGCACCTGAGCGAAAAGCTGCCGGTTTCCCGCTGGCAGCGCGACCTGACCGACTCGACCGTGCTGCGCAACATGGGCGTGGCGCTGGGTTACGCCGTGCTGGCCTACAACTCACTGGGCGTGGGGCTGGGCAAGCTGGAACTCAACCGGGAAGCGCTGCAGGAGGACCTGGACAGCTCGTGGGAGGTGCTGGCTGAACCGATACAGACCGTCATGCGCCGCTACGGCGTGCAGGGCGCCTACGAAAAGCTCAAGGAAGTAACGCGCGGCAAAACCGTCCGGGCCGAAGACCTGCATGCCCTGATCCGGTCCCTGCAAATTCCCGAGGCGGAGAAGCAGCGCCTGCTGGCCATGACGCCGGCCAGCTATGTCGGCCTGGCCGCCACGCTGGCCAGGCGGGTTTAACGCCCTTGCTGGTTGCCGCTGCGGCGGCGCTAAACCGGCATGTCCGGCATGTCCGCACCGCAGTGCCAGCACTGCTCAAACCCGCCTTCGACGGTCTCCCCGCAGGCGCACAGCCAGCGCCGCTGCGGCAGATTTTGCAGGGTGTGCAGCAACTCGCGCGCCCGGGGTTCATCCTCATCATGGGTGAGCCACACTTCGGGCAAGCATTGGTCAGGCGGCAGTTCACCGGCGACACCGCCCAGGTAGTAACGCTGCACGCTGGCCGCCAACCCTGCATGCTGTAAGGCGCCGGCCCACAGCGCGGCAATTGCAATATTGGGAGCGCGCGTCAGTCGAAGCATGCGCCAGTCTATCCTTTTTCACCACTGGTTGCTATGAACTTGATAGCTGCCTCAGCTTGTTTCACAATGAAAAGAGACAGAAACCGCCTGCCGTTTCAGCTCTTTTACAGTGTCGAAACCACACCTTTTTCAAGCGCCCGGTCCGCATAACGGCCAAAGCGCCAGGCCGTGGCCTCCAGCGTGATGCGTCGCCAGGTGCCGCGTTTTTCGGCTGGCGTCATCTCGGGCCAGCGCTGCACTTCATTGAAGGTGCGGCCGCAACCCTTGCACAGCGAATCGCCCTGGCTGGTCGAGCAGATGGCGATGCAGGGCGTGTCTGCCGTGGTGTCGTACCAGGTGCGCCAGGCTGCCAGCGCTTTGGGCGGAAAGCTCCCCTCATCGGCCTCGTCCTCATGGTAGAAAACCATCAGGGCGTAAACCTCGGCCAGCGCACGCAACTCCGGCGCGAGTGTGACGCCATCGGGTGATGGCTTCTTGTCGCGCCAGTAGTTGATGGCCGCTTCGATGTCAGTGATGTGGATGCCGGGCATGGAGAAAAAAGAAAAAAACGATGGACCGCTCCCGCCTGGTGGGCGAACAGCAAAGCCGGGCTGTTCATTATCAGCCAGACAAAACACCTCCACCGCGTGCGGGGCTTGCCAAAAATCTTTTTTTGTTGTCCAATCACTTTACGAAGGGGAGTAACTCCCTCGTTTTGCTGACATATTCGATAACAGACAACACAGCAAAATCGCTAACAGCAAGTCGTCATTCCGAAGTTCACACTTCCGGCTTGCTGGGTATGCAGCGACACTGCATATTGAGCCAGACCTTCGATTGAAACCTGTACAGGTTTGATCGAGGCGTTTGCGGCATAACCCTACCCGCACCACTCACATACCTGTCCGGTTTGAACGAAGCCGGAAATCCATCCGTTGGGTTTCCACGTCTGAACTTGATATGGAGTGTGAAATTGGAACTATTTACAGCCCCCTGGTGGTCGGCCCTGCTGGCGATCATCCTCATTGATCTCGTGCTTGCCGGCGACAACGCCATCGTGATTGCACTGGCCGCGCGCAATCTGCCTCCCACCCTTCAGAAAAGAGCCATTGTCTGGGGTACGGTTGGCGCCATCGTGGTGCGCTCTGCCATGACGGTGGGTGTGGTGTGGCTGCTCAAGATCCCCGGCCTGATGCTGGTGGGCGGTTTGGGACTGCTCTGGATCGCCTACAAGCTGCTGGCTGACGAGGGCGGCGGAGAACACCATGGCCCGGTTGCCACCACATTCTGGGGCGCCATGAAAACCATCGTCGTGGCCGACGCCCTGATGGGCATCGACAACGTTCTGGGTGTAGCCGGCGCCGCGCACGGGGCCTTCGACCTGGTCATCATCGGCCTGCTGGTGAGCGTGCCTATCGTGGTTTTTGGCAGCACGATGGTGCTCAAACTGGTGTCGCGTTTCCCCATCATCATCAACCTGGGGGCGGCCGTTCTGGCATTCACCGCCGCCAACATGATCATCGGCGAACAACTGCTTGACCCGATTTACGGCGGTCCGAGCGCGTTGCCCTCTGCCGAAACCCTGCACACCGCGGCTCAATGGGCTACTTATGCATTGGCCGTGGCGGGTGTACTGGGTGCGGGCTGGTGGGCCACCCGGCGCCACAAGTCGGAACACTTTGCAAGCGACAAGGAACTGATTCCACATTGAAAGTGAAAGGCAACACCGAAGGCCAGCGGGAGGTCCAAGGCCTTTTGTTTCAACCAGTGAAGCTTCTATAAACATGACAACTGAAGGAGAACTTTATGGACAACATCATTGTTTACATTGACGATGCCGGCTATGCCCTGCATATGCTGCAACCCATGCTGCCAGAGGGCAACTCGCGCAGTCCGACCCGCTGGATTCTGGTGGCCTGTGCACCACGCGTGACGCACCATGCCAGCAAATGGGTAACCCACAGTGCGCGGGAGAGTTGGCGCGGCAAATGGGCGGCGAAAGTATTTGCGCAAGTGGTGCCCCTCCTGCAAAAAGAGGGCGATACCGTGGTGACGCAAATGGCGCAGACCACGCTGAGCACCCAGACGGAATCCCTGATCAAGGAGCATGGCGTTGCACGTGTGCTGGATGCCCGTCGACCCAAATTCGGCCAGGATCTGCAACCCGTCACGACCGAGCAGGCCCAGGAGCACCACGGTGTGTTGGGCTATGCCGCCGCGCTGGCAAGCGCGGGCCTGCTGGTTGCGACCGATTGAATAGCCCCCACGCTATTCGCTTCGCGTAAGGCGCTGCCCCCCGAGGGGGTTCATTTTCCTTGCGGCGGCCCGGCGGAAAATCCGGAACGCTGCAGGTCAGCAATCAAGTCAAATTACCGACACGGCGTCCCAGCGGGACGGGATGGGAGAGGCCGCATCCCAGATGGTATTCTCTGGCGATGAAACTCCTCATCAACTGGCTTTGCAGCGCGGTCGCCTTGCTGGCGGTGGCTTATCTCTATTCAGGCGTGGTGGTGACCAGCTTCACCGCAGCCCTGATTGCGGCGGCGGTACTTGGCGCCCTGAACATGGTGGTGCGTCCTGTTCTCGTGTTGTTGACGCTGCCCGTGACCGTGGTGACGCTCGGCCTCTTTCTGTTCATCGTGAACGCGCTCATGTTCTGGGCGGCGGCCAGCCTGGTCAGCGGCTTGAACGTCAAGGGTTTTGGCGCCGCACTCATAGGCTCCCTGATTTACTCGGCACTGCAACTAGCGATCGACTTTGTCCTGGAGCGCCTGCTCTTTAAGGACTAGCTCGATCTGGCGGGTCCGTGTGTCGATGATCGAGCCTTCCACGTAATCAGCGCTGGCGGGGTTGCTGCGCATCAACGCCTGCGCAGCCTTGAGGCGATCCAGCGCCGCCGCGTAGTCCAGGTGGGCCGCCCGGCTTTCCGCATCAGCGCGAATCGCACGGACTGTCTGGTTCTGGTTGCCGTATGCCGCAGCGAGCAATTGCCAGGCCGCCGCATCTTTGGGGTGGCCAGCCACCCAGGTTTGCAGTCTGCCCGAGACCTCTCGCGCCCGCTGGGCAGCCATCAACGACCGGGCCTGGGTCAGCACATCGGCCCGCGAGACAGCCTTGGCCATGTCGAAGGATGACGCCGAAGGCGGCACGGTCCCCGCCATCAGATCAATCTCGATGGACAACAAGTCCAGCGCATGACTGGCAGGCTGAATTTCGACGGTGAGGGGCCTGAGCTTGGCCTGAAAGCTTCGCGCGCCGGCAAAATCACGCAGCTGGGCCGCCGCCAAGGCTCCCGCATACAGGATTCCCGCGTCGCGGATGTGCGCCGCCGTGGCGGGGGACTCCTGCATTTGCAACGAGGCCGGCCGCCGCTGCGCTTCAGCCACCATCGCACGCAACGCATCGACCCCGGGGCTGGCCAGCACTCGCGCACGCGCGGCCATCATGGCATGCAACACGCGCGCCTTGGCGGCACGGGCCTCGCCCTCCGGGGTGGGCTTGGTGGCAGCCTTTGCATCCAGCTGCAGACGCGACTGCGCTTCGGCGATTCGCTCGGTGGTCAGCGGGTGCGAGCGCAAATAGGGGAACGATCCGTTGTCATTGAGCTGCGAGGCCTGCTGCAGTTTTTCAAACATGGTCGCCACGCCGCGACTTGCAAAGCCGGCATCGGTCATGACGCCAAACCCGACCCGGTCGGCTTCACGCTCCATGTCGCGGGAAAAGTTGAGCTGGTTCTGCACCGCGACTGCCTGCCCACCGACGATGGCGGCACTGGCAGCATTGGGATTTTTACTGGCGGCGAGGGCACCCAGAACCATGGCTGCAATCACCCAGGGAGCTTGCCGGTTCTGTTGCGTCATCAACCGGGAAATATGCCGCTGCGTGACATGGCTGAGCTCATGGCCCAGAACCGCGGCGAGTTCGTCCGCATTACTCACCGCGGCAATCAAACCCAGGTGCACGCCAAAGTAGCCCCCGGGCAAGGCAAAGGCATTGACGCTTCGGTCACGGACCAGAAAGACGTCCCAGGCAAAACGCTCATCCAGTTCGGCATTGAGCTCACCACGCGCCCGCGCGGCAGTCATCAGGGGCTGCCAGATGCTTTGCAGGTAATCCCCGAGCACCGGGTCATCGAGGTAGTCCGGATCACGGAAAATGCTGACGGCGATGCGGTCCCCTATGCGGCGCTCCGCAGCGGCCGCCAGCTCGGAGTTATCCCCCAGCGACGGCAGGCTGCCCGACGCCGCGCCCGGCGCTTGCGCCAGCGACAAATTGGCAGTGGTGGCCATCAACACCACAGCTGTCAGCACCTTGCAGGCAAAAACCCTCTGCTGCAACGGGTAGGCCCTAGAACGAATCAATGGGAACAAAAGCAATCACCTCCGTGGTGTTGGTATCGATGAGGACGGTCCAGAAGGTGCTTCGACTCGCCAGGGGGACATAGCCCACCGAGGTCATGGCCCGGACCGCGGAAGACGCAGACTTCAGGGCCTGGTCAATTTCGGCGGCATGGGCAGGAAAGCGATTTTTCAGCTCGCCCACAGGACGCGCGCGCGCCTTGATCTGCGCTTTCGCCTGTTCATAGCCCTGCCACAAGTCCGGCCGGGCGCCGAGTGCCACGCCTTGAATCGCCGCCATGGTGGCCTCAAAGTTTTCCTGCGCATTATTGAACTCGCGCACCGAAAGCAGCGTGGGCCCCGCCAGCGGCAAGGGCCGCAACCCTGCAGGAGCCTGATCCAGTAGATCCGGCGGCACATCAATCGCATGCACCACCCGAAACCGGTCGATTTCAAACACCAGATGCACCGGCCGGGCCACCGCGACGGTCCACAGACCGTAGGCCAGCGCGGCCAGCTGCAGCAAGCCAATGACAGCCAGGTCGAGGCGCAACTCGTTGAGCGGCTTGCTGCGGTTGAAAATGGCAAACGTCAGCAACGGGCCCATGATCACATCGACGGTAATTACCAGAAAAAACAGGCTGCGCCCACCGGAAATTTCGCGGTAGGGATAGGGGTACCAGACGGCAAACACCAGCAGCGCCGCCAAACCGGCCACCAGCAGGCTGATGCCCAAATGAATGCCCGAGGCATAGAGGCGATGGCCCCAGGAAGATGACTTTGAAAACATGCTCGTATGATGAGGGATGGTTGTAAAGGTTTCGTAACAGGATGACAACGACTTCTCCGCTGACTCACTTCGACGCACAAGGCCAAGCCCATATGGTCGACGTGGCCGGCAAGGCCGCAACGCACCGTGTTGCTATTGCCCAGGGTCGCATCACCATGAATCCTGCCACACTGGCACTCATCATCGCCGGCACGGCAAAAAAAGGCGATGTACTGGGTGTGGCCAGGATAGCGGGCATCATGGCTGCAAAAAAAACCAGCGAGCTGATCCCCCTGTGCCATCCGCTGGCGCTCACTCGCGTGGCCCTTGAATTCAAGGTCGACACCGCAAGTGCCAGCGTCACCTGCGAGGCCACCGTGGAAACCGTCGGCCCGACCGGTGTGGAAATGGAAGCATTGACCGCGGTGCAAGTGGCCTTGCTGACGATTTACGACATGTGCAAGGCGGCGGACCGGGCGATGATCATGACCGATGTGCGCGTGCTTGAAAAGCATGGCGGCAAGTCAGGAAGCTTTGTCAACCCCTGAGCCGCGTCACTTCAGGCGCTGAAGACGCTCCGGTGCCGCTGCAGCCTCTTGCGCCCAGCGCGCATGGTCCTCTGGGAAGGCGGCCCGGTAGCGCGCCAAATGCATTAACGCCTCGTCGTCACGGCCGAGCATGACAGCACTCTCAATCACCTTTTCGATGATGCGAGGCTCCGGTGAGTAATGCAGCAGCGCCCTCGCCGTGTCGAGTGTCCATTGCGCATTGTCCCGCGTGAGCGGCGTGATGGTCAGTTCAGCAAAGCGCACCTGGTTGCGAAACAGCCAGGAGTCGCGAATTTTGGGCAGCGTGTCGTCACGGTACGCCGCATCGCGGACTTCGGGTGCCAGGTAAATCTGGCTGATACGGTGATAGTCCCAACCGGCGTAACCCACGATAGCTATCAGAATAGTAGCAGCCAAGGCTTGAGAAATAGACATGCGTGACTGCTCCGGTTGAGATTCCAGCGGGCTCGCCCGCACCCTGCGGCTTCCCCAGAGCAGGCCCAGGGACAGGCCAAACGCCATTTGAAACGGGCCGTACCATAGCGGGTATTCCAGCATGCTGTGCAAAAGAATGACGGCCAGCACACCCCACGCCATCTGGCGGGTGGGGTCCGTCTCGCGCCAGGGCCGTTGCCGGATGACCCACCAGACGAAGCCTCCACATACCGCCAACGCCACCGGAATGCCCAGTTCCACCGCAAGATGCAGCGGCAGGTTGTGCGCGTTGTCCAGGATTTCGCAAAAGCGCGGCCCGTCATAGAACGTCATGTAGTGGGCGTAATCCAGTTCGCCCCAACCCCAGCCAAGCCAGGGCCGTTGTCCGATCAGGTGCAGTACGTTGCTCCACAAGGTCAAACGGCTGGCGCAAGCTGGTCCACCATTGTGCAAACGCGCCAAAATGCCGGTGCTCGCCGGGTCCAGCCCTGCGAGCATAGGCAGGGCCAGCGCCGCAACGCCATAGGTCAGCACGGCAATTATCAAAATCCGCATGGCTAATTGACGCCGCCAGCCCCACAGCCAGGCCATGCCTCCGAGGAAACCCAGCTGAACCAGCCCCGTGCGCGATGAAGACGCCGCATTGCCAACTGACAGCAAGACGGCAGCCGCCATCAGGCCCCACCAGCGCCATGGCTTGGGTTGACCGCTGCTGGTCGGCGCTGCATGCCACAGCACAGCCAGCAGCCCCATGTTGGTCAAGGTTGCAAACTGGTTGCGCTGACGCAAGTTGGCAAAGGCTTCGCCAACGCCCGACTGGCTCATCCAGGGCAGAAAGTACTGCTCCACGCCAAAATACTGGCAAAGACCAATAACAACGCTGATCAGGCCAGCGATCAGCCATGCTGTTGCCAGCCGGAATACCGAACGGCTGTTAGTGCTGACGCTCGCGGCGAGAGCTGCGCAAGTTCCGGCCAGCCCCAAGGAGAAAACGGCGACGAGTGTATCCGTGGCATGACCCTTGAGGACAAACACCGCCCCCAGACACCCGGCAGCCAGCCAGCAGGACCACAACCAACGCTTGCGCGATAGCGGCAGAACCCCCAACAGAACCCCGGCACAGGCCAGACTGAACAGCCACGGAACCACTGAAGGACTGGGACCACCTTGCGGCGGCAATAGCCAAGGCACAGTCAGCGCCAGCCCCGCGACCAGCGCGAGAATAGAGTTCAGGGGCACACGCCAGCCCGTCAAGGCAGTTTCAGGTCGCGCAATAGGGGATATTTCTCTTGAGCCAGGGTGGTCCAATTCGCCTTGATCTCCGTGTAGGTTTTTTCGCCATGCATGGCCCGCATAACGCGGAGTTGTCGCAAGGCTTCATCGGGGTTTCCGTTCAGCGCCAACGATAGAGCGTAACGGTTCTGCGTGGCTGTCCAGGGGTAGCGAAGCGCAACTTTTTTGGCGAGTTCCAGCTCCTCGACCTTCATGCCCGGCTTGGGCGAAATACGGGCGCCCTCCAGCAAAGCTCCCAATTGCGTCAATAGAACAACGTCCGGTCTTTGATAGTCGCCGGGGGTCTGTCCCAAGCGCAGGGCCTCAAAACGCGCGACCCTGAAATCCTCTTCAACGTCAACATACTCAATCAATGACCAGACCGCCACCAAGCTCACCCCAAGCAAAAGCGCCGCGGCAGAACGCACCCCGACGCGCAGCACAGGCTTGGCGCCTGCCATGCGCTCCAGCGCGCCCAACGAAAACATGACCGGAACGAGAAAGTAGGCATAAGCAAACGGAAATTCCAGCATCGAATGCACCGCTACTGGCACGACCACCGCCAGACAATACCAGGGCAGCAACTGATTGGCCAGCCTGACACGCCGCCACAGCCACACGCCCGTGACCAGTACCAGCACTGCGGTGAGCGGCACGCCCACCCCTACCGCCAGATCAAGCAGAATATTGTGGCTGTATGAAAAGGGTTCGCTCACGGCATAGGCATGCGCCACAGCGTTGTGCGCTTCGGAAACCTCGCGGATGCCCCAGCCCCACCATGGCCGCTGCGCCACCGCTTCCACCAGCTGCGGCCACACCAGCAGGCGTGACCCGGCAGCGGTGTTGACTTCCACGCCAAAGCCCGAGTTGAGCTGAACGAAAGCAAAAATCGACGGCCACACCCAGTAGAGCGCCAGGAATCCGACAACCGACAGCGCGACGGCCCACGGGGACACATGGAAACCCACACGCTGATTTTTGAGAAACCACCAGCCCGACAGCACCAAAAAGCTCACTACGCCGGTCCGGGACTCGGTGGCAGCCAGGGCTGTGCACAACACCAGAAAAACCAAGACTGAGGGCAAAGCCTTGAGCTTGCCCGATTCATACAGGAACAACAGGCTAGCCATGCCCATCAAGAACAGGGTTGCCAAATGATTAGGTTGCCCCAAATTTCCGCCGGGACGACGGAGTTGAGGCATCCGGTTAATCCACGTGGCGTGCTCCCACAGATCAAAGACCTGAACAAATGCCACCACGGCCGAAACAAAAGCCCCAAAGGTCAATGTAACAGCCAGAAACGTCAGCGCCAGGTTTTGACGGCTTCCATCATGCGCCCCAGCTCGCAGGGACGGAGCTTGCGAGTTAGAGGCAAATCCCAGCGTGAGGCAGAGGATGCACAAAGCCACATAGAGCTCAAAAACGAAAACGTCACCCCAAAAAGTGATCTGGCCCCCAGCACCTTGAATGACCGCAATAAATGCCAAGGCAATCAAGGGCAAGACGGCGGCGGGGAAGGGTAAAAGGTATGAACGATCCTTCTTCACCTCAGTCAACAGGCCATACCAAGCCAGCAGCAATGCGGAAAAAAAATACAGTATTTCACTATGCCAGCTTACCCAAGGTGGAAAGTGCAAGGGCATTAACCAACCGAGCAACAGAAGACTTGCTGACAAATATTTCATATGATCAAAAAAGAAAAACGCCCCGAAGGGCGTTTTTAAACCTGAATCAATTGCTGCAAGTGAACTAAGCAGCAGTCGGCAGATTAGTTAGACGCGAAGGTGCCGCCACCTTCAGTGACCGTAGCAGCAGTAGCGTCGCGGCAAGAGCCGGGCAAAAATTTAGGATTAACAGTACCGGGACCACACAACCAAGCGCTAATGGTTTGGCTAGCAGTCACAGGTACCGGGGTCAAGTAAACCGTACCGTTTGCATCGGTGGCAATATTGGCCGCAGTCACCCTGATTGCGCCATATTGATTAGTCTCAATCAATGAAACATATTTAGAAGTGGCTACCGAGGACTCACAGCCCCATTTGCCACCCACAGGCAGCGAAGCAGCATTGGTGGATTGATAAGTTTCCGTGACACTCGTGCGGCAGGAAGAAGCCGCCAAAATCACCTCAGACATCTTGGCGCGCTTCGTGTAGTCCTGGTAAGCAGGCAAAGCCACGGCAGCCAGAATACCGATAATCGCCACAACGATCATCAACTCGATCAGGGTGAAACCCTGTTGCATGGAACGCTTCATGAAAACTCCTTGGTTGAAAAAGCAATGGAGTACAGCAGGTTTCGGGCCAACCCGCCAAAACCTTTAATTCGAGAACTTTCTCCTGCTTTTTTGGCAATTCCCAGTCCGCGCGACTGCTCTTTTTTGGCAGACTGCGCCACTCCGGGCGACATTTTTGTCACTTGATACAGACTGACCGCACCTGCTTGAGGTCCGTGACGCCCACCAGGACTTTTTCCATGCCGTCCGTTTTCAGTGTGCGTATGCCGCTACTGACGGCTGAAGAAAACAGCTCGGCACCCGCGCCCGCTCCTGGATGAGTTTTTGGCTGGGTCGTCGGCAATCATCAATTCGTGCAAACCAATGCGGCCCTTGTAGCCCATCTTGCCGCATCTTTCGCATCCTTAGCGATCCCCCTGCACGAGGACTATCACAGTTCAAACTCCTGACCCGCCCGCAGCCACCGGATGTCGTGCAAAACATGGTGCGCCAGGTTGCGTGTCTGGTCAAAGCGCTGTATCTCGGCCATGATGAGTTCTGTCTCGGCGGGCTTGGTGTGGGTGATGTAGATGGGGTATTTTTTGCCGCTCGCAATGCAGTCGAGTTCGCCGGCAAGCACATGGGGCGCCAGATGCAGGCTGCGTTTGGCCAGGTCACGCTCGCGATTGCTGAAGGCGGTCTCGATGACCAGCATCGCGACATCCAGCTGATTAATACGGGCCCACAACGCGGGATTGCGCTCGGTGTCGCCGGTAAATACCCAGCAACCCTTGCCGGCGCTCACTGCATACCCGACGGCCGGCACCGTGTGCACAGCGGGCAGCACCTCGATATGCTTGCCGGCCAACTCAAGGGTTTGACCGAGTTCCAGCGGATGAAAGCTGATGAAAGGCGTTGCCGGGTCTGGAATTCTTGAGAAATCAGGCCAGATCGTGTTGTTGAAAATGTGGGCCTTCAACGCGTCAATCGTGCCTTGCAAGGCGTGAATCTGTATCGGCGTGGTTTTCTGGCCGGCAATTGCATCCACCATCAGCGGCAGCGCGGCCACATGGTCGAGATGCGAATGTGTCAGAAGGACATGGTCAATGCCGCGCATTTCATCGAGGGTGAGATCCCCGACACCCGTGCCGGCATCGACCAGCAGGTCATGGTCCAGCAAAAAAGACGTGGTGCGGCAGTCCCTGGCGATGGCTCCCGAACAGCCCAATACACGTACTTTCATGAGGTTTCCACCCTGCCTTGAGGTTACATGGTTTCGAAACTGGATGCGTCATCCCGCTTTGGGCCAAAAGACAGCCAGCCCATGGAGACTACACGCTTCACATGGGTGCGGTAAAGGAACTTTTTGGCGGATTGTCAATATTGTCACGCCAGCGCCAATGCAGACGACGGCAGGGCTGGCCGCTGATCGGCGGCCGGGCAGACATCCGCGCTATCAGCATGTCGCAAATGCCAGTCCCATGCCCGGGCACGCGTTTCATCGAAATTTTGGGATGGAGACGCCCGTGGTCCGGATCTCCCGCTGGCGGCGGGCAAGAACGTCGGTCAGTGCTGCACGAACTGCATCTGCGTCCCGGCCAGTTCCAGCATATCGCCATTTTTCAAACTGACAGGTTCGGCGCCAATGGGAACGCCGTTGAGCGTGGGCTTGCCGGCGCCCTCCACATGGGCCACCACAAAACCCTGAGGTCTTTTGGTAATGGCCGCCACCGCCACGCCGGGCTTGCCGATGGTGGTCACGACTTTGACCAGTGCCACTTCCCGGCCGGCGGCCGCGCCGGACATGACCTTGATCGCCCCCTGCAGGGCCCCGCCCGCCGCGTCCGCCGTCACGGGTGCTGCCGGAGCGGCACCAGCGGCAGCCAGAGCCGCCAGCGCGGCGGATGCCGGCTTGATGACCATCGTTTTCTCGTAGTCAGGCCCAGCCGCTTCGTTCACATACTTGATTTTGTACTTGCCAATTTCGACCAGATCACTGTTTTGCAGCAGCCGCTTCTTGATCGCCTTGCCGTTGACATACGTGCCGTTGGTGCTGTTGAGGTCTTCGAGATAGACCTCGTTGCCGGTCATTTGCAGAACGGCGTGCTCACCGCTGACAGCCAGGTTGTCAATGACGATATCGTTGTAGGGCCTGCGCCCCAAAGATGTCCGGTCTTTCGTCAACTGGACCTCCTTGATCACAACGCCATCAATAGAGACGATCATTTTCGGCATGGCCGACTCCTGTGTAGTATTTCAGTCACCGCTTCATTTTCCCAGTATTCTGGACAGAAGGCCGCGCTTGGCCGAGTCTTCTTTCGCGTGCGCCAGCACCACTGAAATATTATCGCGCCCCCCGCCTTCATTGGCTGCGACAACCAGTTGCCTGGCCTTGTACTCCAGCGTTCCGTCGCCGAGGAGGATGGCACTGATGGCTTCATCAATCACCATGTCTGACAGGCCATCCGAACACATCAGGTAGACGTCGTCGGCCTCCACACGGTACTCGTTGACTTCAACCAACACCGTGTCTTCCACGCCGAGAGCGCGTGTCACCAGATTCTTGTTCACCGAAGTAAGGGCCTGCTCCGGGGTGATCAGGCCGGCGTCAAGCTGCTCCTGCAGCAATGAGTGATCCTTGGTGAGTTGCCGGAACTCCCGGCCACGCACGCGATAACAGCGCGAATCTCCAATATGCCCCAGCATCAGGCGGTTGTCCTGAAAAACACCCACCACCAGCGTCGTGCCCATCCCTGTGTATTGCGGATTGGAGTTGGCAGCGTTAAAGATCGAGTGGTTCGCATTTTCCACGCAAATCTCCATGGCCCGACGCACTTCCTTGGCATTGGCGTACCGGCCGGCCTGGGACAGCCAGCGCCCCATCTCCGACTTGATGAAGGCTGCAGCCATGCCGCTGGCAATTTCACCGGCGTTATAGCCACCCATCCCGTCGGCCAGGATACAAAGCCCCGTCTGGGCATCCACTGCCACGGCATCTTCATTGTTGTCCCGCGTCAAACCTGGGTCTGTTTGAGTGCAAATCTCGTAAATCATCTTTTTCGTGTTATCGCTTGGAATTTCGGTCGTCAGCGGGGGTCGGGGCAAGGGGTAGTTCAATCCCTGCGCGGGCCAGGATCATCACGGCTTCACTTGCATCATAGGCCCTTGCCGAACATGCCCGAGGCGCCGCTCAGCCAAGAGTGAGCCAGGGACGTATCGAATGGGGCCACTGTCGCTCGTTTCAGAGGAACACCCACTGCGGCTGACGCAGGCCGGGCAGGCAAAGCCATTCCAGGAAAAAACCGCCGGCGCGCGCCAGGCCCAGCCATCATCCAGCATGCCAAAACTGACACCATTTGCCAGAAAATTGAGCCCCCTCCCGTTCCATGTCCTGATGCCGTCCATAGCCATCGCCGCTTTTTTCAGTTGTTTTGCGCACCTGCAGATCCCGTCAAACTGTATCCCTCAGGTTACAAGTCGCCCTGTCTCTGACATTAACAGAGGGGCTGCGACCGGACAAGGCACTTTTACACGCCTGGCGCACTTACTGTTGCAAATTGGTGTTTTTTGGCAAGGCGCGACAGCGCGGCCATACGCGGCGCCTGGAGCGGGAGATCCGCCAGGCCCGCCGTTTGAGGCTTGTTAACAGCCCCCGACCCGTCGGCTGGAAAGCAAACGAGTCAGGTCATCCCCTGAAACTCAGGTGGCCGATTGTTTCTTTCGCTGAAGTTTTGTGAGGTAAGTCCCCAGCGCCACGACCAGGACAGCCCCCAGGATGCCGCCGAACGTAACCGTTTGCTCACCGACAACGCCAAATTGGGTCGTGACGGCCGGATCGGTCAGCAGCATTTCACCCGCCAGGAATCCAAGCAGGGCAGCACCAATGGTGATGATGATCGGGAAGCGCTCCATGACCTTGGTGAGCAGCGTTGCGCCGAAAATAATCAGCGGAATGCTCACCAGCAGACCCAGCACCAGCAGGGGCAAATTACCCTTCGCGGCTGCGGCCACGGCCAGCACGTTGTCCAGACTCATGACCAGGTCAGCAATCAGGATGGTGCGGATGGCGGCCATCATGCCGTTGATATGATGACCTTCACCATCTTCTTCTTCTTCGCCCTTGAGCAGGTCCACGCCAATATAAACGAGCAAAATGGCGCCGATGATCTTCAGGTAGGGCAAGGTCAACAGCTGGATCGCCACGATGGTCAGGACGATCCGCATGACGATGGCTGCGGCACTACCCCAGAAAATCGCCTTGTTCCGCTGATGCGGCTCCAGCGTCCTGGCAGCCATGGCAATCACCACGGCGTTATCACCCGACAGGACGATGTTGGCCAGCAAAATGGAGCCAAAGGCGCTCCAGAAAAGGGGGGACATCAAGTCCAGACCAAAAAACATGGTATCTCCTGTTATGAATTAAAAAAGCGCCGGAAAGCGCTTTTTTGTTTTTGATGAGTCTAAGCCCCATTGGGGCTCGCCACGATTGGTATTACTGCTTACGCACTTGACCGCGATCAAGTTTCCTGAATCGAGTTTTCACTCGACGTCTTGCGCGTCTTACAGCAAAGCCTTGAGCAGCTTGGCCATTTCAGACGGATTGCGCGTCACCGTGAAGCCGCACTCTTCCATGATGGCCAGCTTGGCGTCAGCCGTGTCGGCACCGCCGGAAATCAGCGCACCTGCGTGGCCCATGCGTTTGCCGGCCGGTGCAGTCACGCCTGCGATAAAACCGACGATCGGTTTTTTCATGTTGGCTTTGCACCATTGGGCCGCCTCGGCCTCATCGGGGCCGCCGATCTCGCCAATCATGATGACGGCATCGGTGTCAGGGTCGTCGTTGAAGGCTTTCATCACGTCGATGTGCTTCAGGCCATTGATCGGGTCACCACCAATGCCCACGGCGCTGGACTGGCCCAGGCCGATTTCGGTCAGCTGTGCCACGGCTTCATAGGTCAGCGTGCCGGAGCGGCTGACCACGCCAATGCGGCCCTTGCGGTGGATGTGACCGGGCATGATGCCGATCTTGATTTCTTCGGGCGTGATGAGACCTGGGCAGTTGGGTCCCAGCAGCAGGGTTTTCTTGCCGCCAGCAGCTTCCTTGGCCTTCATGCGGTTGCGCACTTCCAGCATGTCCCGCACGGGAATGCCTTCGGTGATGCAGATCGCCAGATCGAGGTTGGCTTCCACGGCTTCCCAGATGGCGGCTGCCGCGCCGGCTGGCGGCACATAAATCACCGACACCGTCGCACCGGTGGCCTTGGCGGCTTCGGTGACGTTGGCATAAATCGGGATGCCTTCGAAATCTTCGCCGGCTTTCTTCGGGTTCACGCCAGCGACGAAGCACTCTTTGCCGTTGGCGTAGTCGCGGCACATGCGGGTGTGGAACTGCCCGGTCTTGCCGGTGATGCCTTGCGTGATGACTTTGGTGTGTTTGTTGATGTAGATCGACATGCTTGTTTCTCCTGGGCTTGATGGCTTACTTCACGGCAGCGACGATTTTGGTCGCGGCTTCGGCCATGGTGTCTGCGGCAATGATCGGCAGACCGGAGTCCGCCAGCATTTTCTTGCCCAGGTCTTCGTTGGTGCCCTTCATGCGCACGACCAGTGGAACCGACAGGTTCACGGCCTTGCAGGCGGTGATGACGCCGTCGGCGATGGTGTCGCACTTCATGATGCCGCCGAAGATGTTGACCAGGATGCCCTTGACATCGGGGTTCTTCAGCATGATCTTGAAGGCTTCGGTGACTTTCTCGGCAGTGGCGCCGCCGCCCACGTCCAGGAAGTTGGCCGGCTCGCCGCCGAACAGCTTGATGGTGTCCATGGTCGCCATGGCCAGACCGGCGCCGTTGACCAGGCAGCCGATGTTGCCGTCCAGGCTGATGTAGGCCAGGTCGAACTTGCTGGCTTCGACTTCGGCAGGATCTTCTTCGTCCAGATCGCGGAAGGCCACGATTTCAGGGTGGCGGAACAGCGCGTTGGGGTCGAAGTTGAACTTCGCGTCGAGTGCCTTGATGTTGCCGTTGCCTTCGAGGATCAGCGGGTTGATCTCGGCCAGGCTGCAGTCGGTTTCCATGTAGCACTTGTAGAGCTTTTTGAGCACATCCACGGCCTGGGCGGTGGAGCCCGGCGGCACGGTCATGCCGTCGGCCAGTTCCTTGGCCTGTGCATCGGTCAGGCCGGTGGCCGGATCGATAAACACCTTGATGATTTTCTCGGGCGTGGCGTGGGCCACTTCCTCGATGTCCATGCCGCCTTCGGAGGAAGCCATGAACGCCACTTTCTGGGTGGCGCGGTCGGTCACGGCGGACACGTAGTATTCTTTCTTGATGTCGGCGCCGTCTTCAATCAGGAGGCGGCGGACCTTCTGGCCTTCAGGGCCGGTCTGGTGCGTGATCAACTGCATGCCGAGTATTTCGCCGGCGAGCTTTTTCACTTCATCAATGCTGCGGGCCAGCTTGACGCCGCCACCCTTGCCGCGGCCGCCCGCATGGATCTGCGCCTTGACCACCCAGACAGGGCCGCCCAGCTTCTGTGCGGCTTCGACCGCTTCCTGCACGGTGAACGCAGGAATTCCCCGCGGCACTGGCACACCAAAATTGCGCAAGATTTCCTTGCCTTGGTACTCGTGAATTTTCATGAAAAACCTTCAGAATTCAGTAAAAGAGGAGTGCAACAGGAATTTGGAAAGAGACTGTTGAAAATACGAAACAGGCCCCAAAACACCATGTTAACGGTCACTGCAGGCAGCAAGATGGAACTGTATCATGCTGCGATGCACAATTATTGTGCGGTTCTTACTTAGCAATTTAGCCCCAGACAGGCGCTCCCGGGCAGTCACCGGTAACCCGTCCGTCCCCCTGAAAGTTCTTATGCCCAAAATTTTTATTGATGGAGAAGCCGGCACCACCGGCCTGCAAATCCGTGAACGGCTGCAAGCCATGCCTCACATCGAGCTGGTCAGCATCGCACCCGAGCTGCGCAAGGATGCGGCGGCCAAGCGCGACCTGATGGCACAGGTGGACCTGGTGATTCTGTGCCTGCACGACGACGCGGCACGCGAATCAGTCGCCATGATAGACGCACTGCCAGGCGACGGGGGCAAAAAACCCAAGATCATCGACGCCTCCACCGCCCACCGCACCACGCCGGGCTGGGTTTATGGCTTTCCGGAGCTCACCGCCACGCAACGCGCCGCCGTGGTGGCGGCGGATCGCGTCGGCAATCCGGGCTGCTATGCGACCGGCGCAATTGCACTGATCCGGCCGCTGGTGGATGCCGGCCTGATTGCGGCCGACTTCCCCCTGAGCCTTCCCTCCGTGAGCGGTTACTCCGGTGGCGGACGCCAGATGATTGAGGCTTATGAGGCCGGCACTGCGCCCCTGTTCGAGGTATACGGCCTCGGCCTGGAGCACAAACACCTGCCCGAAATCATGAAATACACCGGCCTGACGCGCCGCCCGGTGTTCATTCCGTCGGTTGGCAACTTCAAGCAGGGCATGCTGGTGCAGCTGCCGCTGCACCTGGATCTGCTGCCTGGCAAACCCACGGCCGCGCAGCTGCACGACGTGCTGGCCCGGCATTACGCAGGCAGTGAATGGGTAACGGTGGAAGCCGCGCCCGACTCCGGCAAGCTGGATGCCTTGGCGCTCAATGACACCAACAAGATGGAGTTGCGCGTGTTCGGCAACGAAACCTACCGCCATGCGGTACTGATTGCACGGCTGGACAACCTGGGCAAGGGCGCATCGGGTGCGGCCGTGCAAAACCTGAAATTGATGCTGGACCTGTAATTTCGCCATTTTGCTATTAAATTAGTAACACACTGCGCAACCGATTCATCGAAAGAAAAAGCAGTTGACCGCTTGCCATCGCTGACTCAATCCTCCTGTCTGAACGCATCTATGGAAATTTGCAGGCGACGAAGCTTGTCATACAGAGTCTGCTTGGGCAGCCCGAGCGCTTTGGTGGTGTGAGCCACATCGCCGTGATGGCGCCTCAGCTCTTCGGTGATCATGGCGCGCTCAAAGTGCTCGACTTGCTCCGGCAGGCTGCTGGACAATGCGTGAGTCGCTGTTGTCAGATTCAGGCGATCCCCCAGCAAACCCAGCACGAAGCGGTCCGCCACATTGTGCAACTCGCGCACATTGCCGGGCCAGGCATAGGCTATCAACTCGGCCAGCTGCGAACTGCTGAGCAGGGGCGCGACCCGTTGGTAGCGGCTCGCCGCCAGCAGCGTGAAGTGTTCGAATAGCAGCGGGATGTCCTCGCGCCGCTCGCGCAGTGGCGGCAGTTCGATGAAGGCCACGCCGATGCGGTAGTACAGGTCGGCACGGAATTTGTGCCTGTCGCTCAGGCTTTTCAAATCGTCCTTCGACGCGGCGATCACGCGGCAATCGACGGGAATCGCCTTGTTCGAGCCGATGCGCTCGATGCTGCGTTCCTGCAAGGCGCGCAAGAACTTGATCTGCACGGCCATCGGCATGCTCTCGATTTCGTCCAGGAACAAGGTGCCGCCCTGGGCATGCTCGAACTTGCCGATGCGCACGCGCGTGGCGCCGGTGAAGGAGCCCACTTCGTGGCCGAACAGTTCGCTCTCGGCCAGCGCCTCGGACATGCCACCGCAGTTCAGCGGCACATAGTTGGCGCGGCGCCGGTCACTGTGCTCGTGCAGGCAGCGCGCCACCAGGTCCTTACCGGTGCCGGTCTCGCCGTAGATCACCACGTCGGCCGACGTGGCCGCCAGGGTCAGCACGGTGCGGCGCACCTGCTGCATCTGGGCCGAGCGCCCCAGCAGCACGGCCTGGATGCCATGCCAGTTCTCCAGTTGGTCGCGCAGCGCCTGCACCTGCAGCGTGAGATACCGCTTTTCGGCGGCGCGGCGCACCACCGCGACCAGGTGCTCCGATGAAAAAGGCTTCTCGATGAAGTCATAGGCCCCCTGGCGCATCGCCTGCACGGCCATCGCGATGTCGCCGTGGCCGGTGACCAGGATCACCGGCAGATCGGCGTCGATGGCGCGAATCTCGTTTTGCCAGTCGGTGCCGCTCATGCCGGGCAGCTTGACATCGCTCAGCACCACGGCCGGCACGCCGGCCCGAATGCGTGCGCGCGCATCCTCGACCGAGGCAAAGCTGTCGACGGCCAGCCCGGCCAGCTCCAGCGCCTGGGTGCTTCCCAGGCGTACATCGGCGTCGTCCTCGACGAAGATCACCCGGATGGGCTGTGCGTCACTCATGGGTTTCCGTCTCCTGTGGATTAGCCAATGGCAATTCGATTTCAAAGCAGGCGCCTGCGCCATCCAGGTTGTGGGCCCGCAGGCTGCCGCCGAACTCGCGCACGATGTGCGCCGAGATCATCAGGCCCAAGCCCAGGCCGGTGCCGGCCGGCTTGCTGGTGATGAAAGGCTCGAACAGGTGCGCGAGGATGTCGGCGCGAATGCCGGGACCGGTGTCGCTGACCCGGATGAGGCAGCGGTCCGGCGCCAGGTCGACCACGCCGGCTTGCACCTGCAGGCGCCGCAGCGGGGACGCCGCCATGGCATCGATGGCATTGCCCAGCAGATTGACCAGCACCTGCTCCAGCCGCGCCTCGTCGGCCAGGACGGCCAGGGCGGCGGGCTGCACCTGCACCACCAGTTCCACGCCGTTATCGCGCAGGCGTTGCGAGACCAGGAACTGCGCGTTGGCGATGACCTGCTGCAAGGCCACCGGCACGCGCAACGGGCTGGCTTTGTGGGCAAACGCCTTGAGCTGGTAGGTCAGGCGGCCGAGGCGATCCACGAGGTGCGCAATGCGCAGCAGATTGCCGCGCACGTCGCCCAGCCGATCCTGCTCCAGCAGCACGCAAGCGTTGTCCGACAGCGTGCGCAGGGCGCCCAGCGGCTGGTTGAGTTCATGCACCACACCGGCCGACATCTGGCCCAGCGCGGCCATTTTCCCGGCGTGCACCAGATCGCTTTGCGTGGCCCGCAAATCGGCCTCGATCGCCTTGCGCGCCTCGACCTCCTCGCCCAGCAAGGCCACGGTGCGCCGCAGTTCGGCCGTGCGCACCGTCACCTTGGCTTCGAGGCTGTCGTGTGCGGCCTGCAGTGCGGTTCGGCTGGCGAGCTTGTGATGGATGGCGCGCTGGCGCTGCCACAGCACCATCGCCAACAGCAGCAACACCGACGTGCCCAGCGCGGCGGTGATGGCGGAATAGCGGGCACCGGCGCGTACCGGCGCCATCTCGTCGAGCACCACCAGGCGCCAGCCGGACTGGCGCACAGGCCGCGCCGAGCTCAGGTAGCCGACGCCGTCCACGCTGGCCAGGACCGGATCGCCGGGCTGGCCTTGTGCCTCCCGCCAGTCCAGCGGTGCCAGCGTGGCCTCACCGTAGGGCCGCGTGCTGGCGATATCGGCCAGCACCTGCGGCGCCAGCGCGCTCAGCGGCCGGAACTTCCATTCTTCGCGCGAGGACAAAATGACCACGCCGCGTTCATCAACCAGCAACACCGTGCCGGGGAGTTTTTTCCAGGCGGCTTCCGCCTCTTCAAGGTTGACTTTGACAGTCGCCACGCCACGCTGCGGCCCTTGGCGCGGCAAGGCGTAGGACAGGTAGTAGCCCGCGCGCTTGCTGGTGATGCCGACGCCGTAGAAGCGGCCCCGGCCGTGCGCCAGCGCTTCCTTCACGTAGGGCCGAAACGAGAGGTCCGTGCCGACCGGCGTACCCGGATCGCTCCAGTCGGACGCGGCGAGGGCGACGCCCGCACGGTCCAGCACATACAGATTGGACGCGCCCGCCGTGGCATTGACGCCCTGCAGGTAACGGTTGACCTCGTCGCGCAAAACCGGGTTGCCGGGAGTGGCCAGCAGGGCGAAGACGCCGGGCGTCATCTCCAGCAGCGAAGGCAGGTACTCGTAACGCGCCAGATCGCTCTCCAGCCCCACACCCACCATGTCGAGCCGGTGCTCGGCCGCATCGCGCAGGCGATTGAGCCCGGACCGCATGGCCGCATCATGAGTCGCCAGCGCGGCGGCCGCGATGATCGCGAGCGATACGATCCAGCCCAGCGCGCGGATGGGCCAGGGTTTTTTCACGCCGGTCTCTATCCGGCGCACGCCATTCGGGGTGATGATCGCGGCTCCTTGCAAGAACGGCTCAAGTGTGCCACGAAGCAGTCCGCGCTCATCTAGACAGGCATGCGCGGTCATGCGTACTTGAGCTCGGTCGCCTTGCCGCGGAACACGCGGTACGAGAACACCGTGTAGGCCGCGATCGCCGGCACCGAGATGCATACGCCGAACAGGATGACTTTTAGCGCCGCCGGACTGCTGGCGGCCTGCCAGATGGTCAGGCGGTCGATCACCACATACGGATAGAGGCTGTAAGCCAGCCCCAGAAAGCCCAGCACGAACACCCCGATCAGCAGCACGAACGGCAGCCAGCACAAGGGCCCGCGCACGATACGGGTGTCGAGCAGGCGGCGCACGGTCAGCAGCGCCGCGACAGTGACCAATGGAATGGCCATGAGGGCGATCACTGCCGGCAGCGTGAACCAGCGCTCGCGCACGGTGGCGCTGATCCATGGCGTGGCCAGCGAGATCAGCGCCAGGCCGACGACCATCGGACCCCAGGCGATCTTGGCCCAGTCGATTGCCTTTTGCTGCAGGGCGCCCTCCGTCTTCATGATCAGCCACGCGGCACCGAGCAGCACGTACGCCATCGGCAGTGCCGCGGCGATCGCGGCGGCAAAGAGGGGGTAGTTCCAGCCCTCGCCGAACCCACTGACGTAGCGGCCGAGCATCCAGCCCTGCGCCACGGCGGCGAGGGTGGAACCGGCAAAAAACATCCGGTCCCACATCGGCTTGTGGTCGGCCTTGGCCTTGACGCGAAAATCGAACGCCACACCGCGTAGCGTGAGGCCCACCAGCATCAGCGCCACGGGCAGGTAGAGCTCGCTGAGCACCAGGCCATGCGCCTTCGGGAAGGCGACCAGCAAGATACCGATGCCCAGCACCAGCCAGGTTTCGTTGGCGTCCCAGAACGGCCCGATCGACGCGATCAGCACGTCCTTCTCGGCATCGTTGGCGCGCGGCAACAGCATGCCCACGCCCAGGTCGTAGCCGTCGCTGATCACGTAGATCAGCATGGCCACGCCCATCAGCGCCATGAAGATCACCGGCAGGAACTCGTCGAAAGTCATTGCATAACCTCCGCCCTGCGGGCTGCGGTGCCATGAGCCTTGGGAGCGGCCCGGCGGCTCATACCTGGCTCCCAGCGACAACCGCAGCCGGCATGTCGGTATCGGGGTCCAGGACGTGCCCAGGCTTCTCGGCCATGTATTTGATGACCGCCACGTAGGCGAGGATCAGCGCGAGGTAGAGCGCCACGTACATCGCCAGCGTCAGCGCGATCATCGGCGCCGGCACGGCGGACGCCACATCGGCGGTGCGCAGCAGGCCGAACACGATGTAGGGCTGGCGCCCGATCTCGGTCACGTACCAGCCGGCCAGGGTCGCCACCCAGCCCGAAAAGGTCATGCCGGCCAGGCCCCACAGCAGCCATCGCGGCAGCCAGTGCGCCTGCCAACCGCAGCGGCGGTACAGCCACCAGCCGGCCCAGCTCACCAGCAGCATCAACACACCCATGCCGACCATCGCGCGAAAAGCGAGGAACATGGGCAGCGCCGGTGGGTGGCGGTCGCGGAATTCGTCCAGGCCCTTGATCTCGCCATCGGCCTCGTGGGTGAGGATCAGGCTGGCCAGCTTCGGGATCGCGATCTCGAAGTGGTTCTTGCGCGCCTCGCCATCCGGCAGGGCGAACAGCAACAGCGGTGCGCCGCGCGCGGTCTGCCACACGCCCTCCATGGCCGCGATCTTCTGCGGCTGGTGCTTGAGCGTGTTCAGGCCGTGCAGGTCGCCGACGAAGATCTGCACCGGGATCAGCAAGGCCGCGAGCGTCAGGCCAACCCGCAGCACCTTCGGAGTCGACGCATTGGCGCAGCCTCGCAGCACCTGCCAGGCGCTGATGCCGGTCAGCAGGAAGGCCACGGTAAGTGCCGAGGCCAGCAGCATATGGGTGAGGCGGTACGGAAACGAGGGGTTGAATACCACGTCGAACCAGCTCTTCACGTGGAACTGGCCGGCGATCACTTCATGCCCCGCCGGTGTCTGCATCCACGAGTTCAGCGCCAGTATCCAGAAGGCGCTGAGCGTGGTGCCGAAGGCCACGAAGAAGGTCGACAGCAGGTGGACGCGCTCGCTGACACGGCCGTGGCCGAATAGCATGATGCCCAGGAAACCTGCCTCCAGGAAGAATGCCGTGAGCACCTCGAAGGCGAGCAGCGGCCCGGCGACATTGCCCACCTGCTCCATGTAGCCCGGCCAATTGGTGCCGAACTGGAAGCTCATGGTGATGCCCGAGACCACGCCCAGCGCGAACGTCAGCGCGAACACCTTCGTCCAGAAGCGATAGGCGATGAGCCAGGCGCCGACGTGCGTGGTCAGCCAGCGCCAGCGAAAGAACAGCAGCATCCAGCCCAGCGCGATGCTGATGGTCGGAAACAGGATGTGAAAGCTGATATTGGCCGCGAACTGCATGCGCGCCAGGAGAATGGGGTCCATGAGACTTTTCCTTTTCTTAAGGTCACCCCGCAACCTGGCGCGCGACGCTCAACCGCGACGGGCGCGGCCGGCGGCCGCCTTGGCCTGCGGCTGCAATCCCTCGGACATCCCGATCAGCACGCCGCTGACCAGCGACGCGTAGCTGTCCATCATGGCCTGCGTGGCGCTCATGCTGGTGGCGCGGCCTGCTCGCATTGCTGTGCGG
This sequence comes from Polaromonas sp. P4_H1, assembly GCF_056400945.1. Classification (NCBI taxonomy): domain Bacteria; kingdom Pseudomonadati; phylum Pseudomonadota; class Betaproteobacteria; order Burkholderiales; family Comamonadaceae; genus Polaromonas; species Polaromonas sp. P4_H1. Next base: position 281,074 of record NZ_JBFUKG010000001.1, read on the forward strand.
GCCTGCTCCACCAACTGTTCCACGGCGGCGCTCGCCTGGTCACCCGTGTCGGTGCCCTTGCCCTTCATGGTTTGGAGCACCTGCTGCCACGGCGCTTGCAGAGAACTGCCGGCGCCCTGTGTGGCCTTGGAGACGGTGGTGAAAAAGACGTCCTCCATCTTCTCCAGATGGGCCATTGCGCCCTTCATCTGCCGGTCCTTCAGGTCCAGGCCCTGGTCGATGAACTGCTGCAAGGCCTTGCGGTGGGCCTCGACGGCCTGCAGCAACGCGCCATCCATGCCCGCAAAGGCCTTGCCTAGCATGGCTTCGACATCAACCGCGTTGGCCGGGTTCTGCGCGGCGCCGGTGGAGGCCGCCTGCGTCACCGTCTTCAGCACCTTGCGGATGTTGTCCAGCGTCAGCTCGCGCCCCTGCAAGGCTTTCAGCGTGACCTCGCTCACGGTCTTGCGCAAGGTTTCGCCCTGCTTGGCCGTGGCCTGCGAAAACATATTGACCAGTGCGTCCTGGTCGATTCCTGACTTGATCATGGTCTTGTCCTCATTGCATGTGTTGACCGCCGTTGATGGCGATATTGGCCCCGGTCACGAAGGCGGCTTCTTCAGAGGCCAGGTAGATGATCAAACCCGCCACTTCTTCGGGTTTGCCCAAGCGCCCGACCGGGATGTTCGGCAGGATCTTGGAGTCCAGCACCTCTTTCGGAATAGCCGTCACCATCTTGGTGCCGATGTAGCCTGGCGAGATGGTGTTGACGGTGACACCTTTTTTCGCAACCTCCAGTGCCAGCGCCTTGGTGAAGCCGTGCACGCCGGCCTTGGCGGCCGAGTAGTTGGTCTGGCCGAAAGCGCCCTTGGAACCGTTCACCGAGGACACATTGATGATGCGGCCCCAGTTGCGCTCGACCATGCTGTCGGCGACCTGCTTGCTCATGTTGAACAGGCTGTCGAGATTGGTACGCAGCACCGCGTCCCAGTTGACCTTGTCCATCTTCTTGAAGGTCATGTCGCGCGTGATGCCCGCGTTATTGACCAGCACGTCGACCGCGCCCAGCTTTTCCTGCACCTGCGCCACCGCGGCGTGGCAGGAATCGATGTCGGCCACGTCGCAGGGTACGGCCAGGATGTCATAACCGTTGGCCTTCATCTGGGCCACCCACTCGGCGTGTTTGGCGTTGCCGGGCGAGTAGGTCACCGCGACTTTGTAGCCGGCATCGACCATCTTGGTGGAAATCGTCTCGCCCAGGCCGCCCATGCCGCCCGTGACCAGAACCACGCGTGTTGCTTGTGTCATTTCATTTCTCCTTGTTGAAACTCTGTTGGATGTCATCTCAGTTCTCCAGCCAGGGCCACCGCGGAACCGGCTCTGCCGGGCCGCTGGTGGCGCCCCCTGAGGGGGAGGCGCCGAAGGCGCTTCGGGGGGGAGTCACATTTCTACGGCCAGTGCCACACCCATGCCGCCGCCGATGCACAGCGAGGCCAGGCCCTTGTTGGCGCCGCGGCGCTTCATCTCATGCAGCAGCGTGACCAGGATGCGGCAGCCCGAGGCGCCGATCGGGTGGCCGATGGCAATGGCGCCGCCGTTGACGTTGATCTTGCTGGTGTCCCACTCCATCGCCTGGTTGACCGCGCAGGCCTGCGCGGCAAAGGCCTCGTTGATCTCCATCAGGTCCAGATCCTGCGCCGACCAACCGGCCTTTTTCAGGCACAGCTGCGAGGCAGGTACCGGACCCATGCCCATGATGGTGGGGTCCAGGCCGGCGCTGGCGTAGGCGCGGATCACGGCCAGCGGCTTCAGGCCCAGCGCCGCGGCGCGCTTGGCGCTCATCACCAGCACGGCGGCAGCGCCGTCGTTGAGGCCCGACGCATTGCCGGCGGTCACCGAACCTGCCTTGTCGAAGGCCGGGCGCAGGCCGGCCAGGACGTCGGCGCTGGTCTTGCGATTGACGAACTCGTCGGCGGAAAACACGATAGGGTCGCCCTTTTTCTGCGCAATGGTGAAGGGCAGGATTTCATCCGTGAATTTGCCTGCATCCTGTGCCGCGGCCGCCTTTTGCTGCGAGGCCAGCGCCAGCGCATCCTGCATTTCGCGTGTGATGCCGTACTTTTTGGCCACATTTTCAGCCGTGGTGCCCATGTGGTACTGGTTGTACACGTCCCAGAGGCCGTCGGTGATCATGGTGTCGATCAGCTTCCAGTCGCCCATGCGCTGGCCGTCGCGCGAGCCCGGCAGCACGTGCGGCGCAGCGCTCATGTTCTCCTGCCCGCCCGCGACGACGATCTCGGCGTCGCCACACTTGATGGCCTGGGCCGCCAGCATCACCGCCTTCAGCCCCGAGCCACAAACCTTGTTGATCGTCATGCCCGGCACGCCCTGCGGCAGCCCGGCCTTGATGACGGTTTGTCGCGCCGGGTTCTGGCCGGCGCCGGCCGTGAGTACCTGACCCAGTATCACTTCGCTGACCGCGTCGCCGGGCACACCGGCCTGGGCCAGCAGCCCGCGCACGACATGGGCGCCCAAATCGGGCGCAGCGGTTTTGGCCAGGGTACCGCCGAACTTGCCCACAGCAGTGCGGGCAGCGGCAACGATGACGATATCGGACATAAAAGCTCCTTCAGGGGTGGATAACGGTGAAAAAATGAACCGGCGGCGTCATGCCGCCTTTTCCTTGACGTATCGGCCCGGTGCGGGCTCGATCACGGGAAACTTGCGCGTGCCGGCCTGCTTGGGCGCCTTGACCTGCGCCCCGACATGGCCAGCCAGCCAGTCGGTCCAGGCCGGCCACCAGCTGCCGGGGACCGATTGCGCAGCGTCCAACCAGCGTTGCGGCTCGATGTCTATGTCGCCCACCCAATGGTTGCGCTTGTTCTTGGCCGGCGGGTTGATCACGCCGGCGATGTGGCCGCTGGCACCCAACACGAAAGTGGTGTCGCCGCCCAGCAGCCGCGTGCTGGCATAGGCGGTGCGCCAGGGCACGATGTGATCGTCGCGCGAGGCGTAGAGGAAGACGGGTACGTCGATGCGCGCGAAGTCCACCGCCTCGCCACACTGCACCGTGGCACCCGGGACCCCCAGCTTGTTCTCGAGGTAGGCGTTGCGCAGATACCAGCAGAACATCGGACCCGGCAGATTGGTGTCATCGCCATTCCAGAACAGCAGGTCGAAGGCGGGCGGCGCCTTGCCCTTCAGATACCCGTTGACTACATACGGCCAGATCAGGTCGTTGGCGCGCAGCGACGCGAACACCTGGGCCAGCTCACGCCCTTGCAGCAAGCCGCCGTGGCCGATGGTGGTTTCACGCATCGCGACGCCGCGCTCGTCCACGAGCTGGCCGATCTCGCCGGTGTCCGAGAAGTCCAGCATCGTCGTCAGCAGCGTCATGCTGCACGCCTTCTGCTGGCCGCGTGCGGCCAGCACCGCCAGCGCGCAGGCCAGCAAGGTACCGCCGACGCAGAAACCCAAGGTATTGACGCGATCGGCGCCGCTGATCGCCTGCGCCGTGTCGATGGCGGAGATCACCCCCAGTTCGAGGTAGTCGTCCCATCCCAGGTGTCCTTGGGCGGCCGACACGTTGCGCCAGGAGATCAGGAACACGGTATGCCCTTGCGCCACGGCATGTGCGACCAGCGAGTTCTCCGGCTGCAGATCAAGGATGTAGTACTTGTTGATGCATGGCGGCACGATCAACAGCGGCTGCGCGTAAACCTTGGGGGTGACGGGGGCGTACTGGATGAGCTGCATCAGTTCGTTCTCGAACACGACGCTGCCTGGCGTGGTAGCCACGTTGCGGCCAACCTCGAACGCCTGGTCGTCAGTCATCGAGATGCGGCCCTTGGCCAGATCCTGCAGGAACAGCCTCATGCCCTCTACCAGGCTTGCGCCGCCGGAATCCACCGCGAGCTGCAGCGCCTCGGGATTCGTGGCCAGGAAGTTGGCGGGACTGAGAGCGTCCTGCACCTGACGCAGGGCAAACTGCCACTGCGCCTTGGTCTGCGCGTCGGCCGGTGCGGCATCAAGCCAGAATGCACTCGCCTGTGCACCCAGGGTACGCAGCGTGGCCTGCTGAGCGCTTAATAGATCTTGGATCCAGGCGCCGGGGTCGCGGGATGGTGTAGTCATGATGGTTGTTTCTCGACGTTGTGCTGTCAGGACAGGTGACGTTCAATGCAGCTTCACATGCGGCTCGGTGCGCCGCACAATCAGGCGTGCCAGCGTGTCGAGCGCGACCTTGGGGAAGCCGTGCAAGGCCAATTCATGCATCTTGTAAAGCGAGACATACATCAGCCGCGCGAACAGGCCCTCGACCATCAAGCCGCCCATCATGTTGCCCACGGTGCTGAATTCACCGAGCGAGACGAGCGAGCCGAAGTCGCGATAGCGGTATTCACGCAAAGGCTTGCCGGCCAGCCGGCGCCTGATCTGCCCGGCGATGTGCGAGGCCTGCTGGTGCGCGGCCTGGGCCCGGGGCGGAACAAACCCGCCCTGGCCCTGGTTGGCCTGCGGCCATTCGCACGCCGCGCAGTCGCCCATGGCGAAGATGTTCTCGTCCCGCGTGGATTGCAGAGTGGAATGCACCACCAGCTGGTTGATCCGGTTGGTTTCCAGGCCCGCGATGTCCTTCAGAAAGTCCGGCGCCTTCACGCCGGCGGCCCACACCACCAGTTCGGCCGGCAGCACGCGCCCATCGGCCAGGCGGACACCGCCCGCGTGGACTTCAGCGACCTTGGCGTCGGTGTGCACCTCCACGCCCAGCTTGCGCAGCAGGTCTGAGGTGGTTTGCGACAGGCGCGGTGGCAGCGCCGGCAGCACGCGCGGGGCTGCCTCGATGAGCGTCACCTTGATGTCCTTGTCGGCATCGACGCGGTCCAGGCCGAAAGCCACGACTTGCCGCGTGGTGCGGTGCAACTCGGCGGCCAGTTCGACCCCGGTCGCGCCGGCTCCGATGATGGCGACGTGCAATTGCTCGGGCCGCAGCGGCGTGGCCTGGGCATGGGCACGGATGCAGGCATTGACCATGCGGGAATGGAAGCGCAGCGCATCGGCCGCGCACTCCAGCCGCATGGCGTGCTCGCGCACGCCGGGCGTTCCGAAGTCGTTGCTCTGGCTGCCCACGGCCATCACCAGCGTGTCGTAGCCGAACACGCGCCGCGGCGTGACCTGCTGGCCCTCGTCGTCGACGTGGGGCGCCACCAGCACCTCGCGCCGCTCGCGGTCCAGCCCCACCATTTCGCCGACGCGGTAGCGGAAGTGATGCCAGTGCGACTGCGCCAGGTAGCCGACCTCGTGCGCGCTCATGTCCATGCTGCCGGAGGCGATCTCGTGCAGCTTGGGCTTCCAGACATGGGTGCGCGTCTTCTCGATCAGCGTCACCTCCGCCTTGCCACGGCGGCCCAGCGTATCGCCCAGCCGGGTGGCGAGTTCCAGCCCGCCCGCGCCGCCGCCAACGATGACGATGCGGTGCGGCGTGCCGGCGCGAAGAGTGGCTGCGCTCATGATCGAAGTTCCGGGAGATCCATCAGCGCGCTGCGGGCAGCGGCATGTTCGGCGCGCCCTGGTCGGTGCGCCCGGCCTGGGCCGCCGTCGGCGCCGGCATGTGGTGCTCGACCTGGTCCAGCACGGCTTCCGGCTCCTCGGCTTCAGCCGCGGTCTCGTTGTTCAGCTGGTTGTGCATGCGTTTCATGTCCAGATCACCCGTCCAGCGCGCCACGACCACGGTGGCGACGCCGTTGCCGATCAGGTTGGTGAGCGCCCGGGCTTCCGACATGAAGCGGTCGATGCCCAGGATCAGTGCCAGGCCGGCCACAGGCACCCCGCCCACGGCGGACAGGGTCGCGGCCAGCACGATGAAGCCGCTGCCGGTGATGCCGGCAGCACCCTTGGAGGTGAGCAGCAGCACGCCCAGCAGCGTCAGCTGCTGCGTCAGCGTCATCGGGGTGTTGGTGGCCTGCGCGATGAATACCGCGGCCATGGTCAGGTAGATCGAGGTGCCATCGAGATTGAAGGAGTAACCGGTGGGAATCACCAGGCCGACCACGGACTTGCGCGCGCCCAGGTTCTCCATCTTGGCCATCATGCGCGGCAGCACCGACTCGGACGACGAGGTGCCCAGCACGATCAGCAGCTCCTCCTTGATGTACTTGATGAACTTCCAGATGGAGAAGCCATGCAGCCTGGCGATGAGCCCCAAGACCACGAAGATGAAAAAGAAGCAGGTCGCGTAGAACGTGCCCATCAGCTTGCCCAGCGAGAGCAGCGAGCCGACACCGTACTTGCCGATGGTGAAGGCCATGGCGCCGAAGGCACCAATCGGGGCGACCTTCATGATGATCCCGACGATGGAAAACAGCACGTGCGAACCTTTTTCGATCAGGTCGAACACCAGCGTGCCGCGGCCGCCGAACTTGTGCAGCGCGAAGCCGAACATCACCGAGAACAGCAGCACCTGCAGGATTTCGCCCTTGGCGAACGCGTCCACCACGGTGCTCGGGATCACGTTGAGCAGGAAGTCCACCGTGCCCTGCATCTTGCCGGGGCCGGTATAGGCGGCGATGCTCTTGGTGTCGAGCGCGGACGGGTCGACATTCATACCCACGCCTGGCCCGACCAGGTTGATGATGACCAGCCCGATCACCAGCGCCAGGCTGCTGACGACCTCGAAATACAGCAGCGCCAGCCCGCCGGTCTTGCCGACCTTCTTCATGTCTTCCATGCCGGCGATGCCCACCACCACGGTGCAGAAGATGATGGGCGCGATGATCATCTTGATCAGCTTGATGAAGCCGTCACCCAGCGGCTTCATGGCGGCGCCCGTTTCCGGATAGAAGTGGCCCAGCAGCACGCCGATCACGATGGCCGTGATGACCTGGAAATAGAGCGACTGGTAAAGAGGCTTGGGGGTCGGGTCTTTGTCCATGAATATCTCCTTCAGTTATGGGTGATCATTGGCTGGCGCTGGGCGCCCGCCGCTTCGGCCTGCACGTCTGCGTGGTAGCTGGAGCGCACCAGCGGCCCGCAGGCGGCATGTGTGAATCCCATCTGCCGCGCCTGCCCGGCCAGGGCCTCGAAAGCTTGCGGCGCAACGTAGCGGCGCACGGGCAGGTTGCCGGGGCGCGGCTGCAGGTACTGGCCCACCGTCAGCATGTCCACGCCGTGGGCGCGCAGGTCGCGCATCACGGCGAGCACTTCGTCGTCGGTTTCGCCCAGGCCCAGCATCAGGCCCGACTTCGTGAGCACCTCGGGGCGATGCTGCTTGAACGCGCGCAGCAGTTCCAGGGAATGGGCGTAATCGGCGCCAGGACGGGCTTCGCGGTACAGGCGCGGCACGGTTTCCAGGTTGTGGTTCATCACGTCCGGCGGATCCACCGCCAGCACGTCCAGGGCTGTCTCCAGCCGCCCCCGGAAATCCGGCGTCAGGATCTCGATGCGCGTGCGCGGCGATTGCCGGCGCACCGCCCGGATGCAGGCCGCAAAATGCGCCGCCCCGCCATCGCGCAGATCGTCGCGATCCACGCTGGTGATGACCACATAGTTCAGGCGCAGCCGGGCCACCGTGTCGGCGAGCTTCAGCGGTTCCTGCGGATCCGGCGCCAGCGGCCGGCCATGCGCCACGTCGCAGAAGGGGCAGCGCCGCGTGCACAGGTCGCCCAGGACCATGAAGGTGGCCGTGCCTTTGCCGAAGCACTCGCCGATGTTGGGACACGCGGCCTCTTCGCAGACCGTGTGCAGGCCCTGCTCGCGCAGCACCTGCTTGACGCCCCGGAAGGTTTCGCTGTGCGACAGGCGCACGCGGATCCAGTCGGGCTTGGGCAGCGCGGGTGCCGCCACCACCTTGATCGGAATGCGCGCGGTCTTGGCGCCGCCGCGCTGGCCCGGAGAGAGGGTAGATGCATCCATGACGTGCTCAGTCGGCGACCCATGTCTGGGCTCGCTGTGCGGCCGCATCGACCGTAGCGAGCGCCGTCATGTTGACGATGCGGCGCACCGTCGACGACGGCGTCAGGATATGGACCGGAAGCGCCGCGCCCAGCAGGATGCCACCCACCGTGATGCCGCCGCCAGCCGCGATGCGCAGCAGGTTGTAGGAAATGTTGGCCGCATCGACGTTGGGCATGACCAGCACGTTCGCCTCGCCCGCCAGGCCAGAATCCGGGAACTCGCGATCGAGAATCTCCTTGGACAAAGCCGCGTCGCCGCGCATCTCGCCGTCGACCGCGAGGCTGGGGTCGCGCGCCTTCACCAGTGCCAGCGCCTCGCGCATCTTCAGCGCCGCCGGCGCGTTCGAACTGCCGAAGCTGGAGTGCGACAGCAGCGCCACGCTGGGGACGATGCCGAACCGGCGCACCTCTTCGGCCGCCAGCAGCGCGATCTCGGCGACCTGCTCGGCCGTCGGGTCGCTGTTGACATGGGTGTCGCAGATGAAGAGCTGGCGGCCGGGCAGCATCAGCATCTGCATGGCCGCGAAGGTGCGGGTGCCGCCGCGCAGGCCGATCACGTCGCTCACATAGCCCAGATGATCGGCGTAGCTGCCCAGGGTGCCGCACAGCATGGCGTCCGCCGAACCTTCACGCACCAGCATCGCGCCGAGAAGCGTGCTGCGGCTGCGCATCTCGGCACGGGCGGTGGCGCGCGACACGCCCCGGCGGCGGGCCAGCCGGTAATAGGCGTCCGCCGCAGGGCCGTAGACGTCCGGATCCAGCAGGTTCACGCACTCGCAATCCACGCCGGGCTGAAGGCGCAGGCCAAACTGCTCGATGCGCTGGGCAATGACCTCGGGCCGGCCCGCCAGCAGCGGACGCGCCAGCCCTTCATCGACCACCACCTGGGCGGCGCGCAGCACGCGCTCGTCTTCGCCTTCGGCATAGACCACGCGCTTGGGCGCGCGCTTGGCTGCCGCGAACACCGGCTGCATCGCGCCACCCGACTGATAAACGAACTGGCTCAGCCGCTGGCGGTAGGCGTCCATGTCACCGATCGGGCGCGTGGCCACGCCGCTGTCCATCGCCGCCTGGGCGACTGCCGGGGCGACGACCTCGATCAAGCGCGGATCGAACGGCTTGGGAATGAGGTACTCGGCACCGAAACGCAGGCCCACGGTCCCGTAGGCCTGGGCCACCACCTCGGGAATCTCGGCATGGGCGAGCTCGGCGATGGCTCTGACCGCCGCCAGCTTCATCTCCTCGTTGATCGTGGTGGCGCCGACGTCCAGCGCGCCGCGGAAGATGAACGGGAAGCACAGCACGTTGTTGACCTGGTTCGGGTAGTCCGAACGACCCGTCCCCATGATCGTGTCGGGACGAACCGCCAGCGCCTCTGCCGGCTCGATCTCAGGCGTCGGGTTCGCCATCGCCAGAATGATGGGGTCGCGCGCCATCGTCTTGACCATCTCGGGCTTGAGCACGCCGCCGGCCGACAGGCCCAGGAAGATGTCGGCCCCGCCGATGATGTCGGCCAGCTTGCGAGCCGAGGTCTCCTGCGCGTAACGGGCCTTGTTCGGGTCCATCTGCTCCTTGCGGCCCGCATAGACCACGCCGGCGCTGTCGGACACGAACACGTTGCGCATCGGCAGCCCGAGGCTGACGATCAGGTCCAGGCAGGCCAGCGCGGCGGCGCCGGCGCCCGAGGCCACCAGCTTGACCTCCTTGATGTCCTTGTCGACGTGTTTGAGTGCGTTGAGAATGGCCGCGGCGGCGACGATGGCGGTGCCGTGCTGGTCGTCATGGAACACCGGAATCTTCATGCGCTCGCGCAGCTTTTTCTCGATGTAGAAACACTCGGGCGCCTTGATGTCTTCGAGGTTGATGCCGCCAAAGGTGGGCTCCATGCGTGCGATGGTGTCGATCAGCTTGTCGGGGTCGAGCTCATCGAGCTCGATGTCAAACACGTCGATGCCGGCGAATTTCTTGAACAGGCAGCCCTTGCCCTCCATCACCGGCTTGCCCGCCAGCGCGCCGATGTTGCCCAGGCCCAGCACGGCCGTGCCGTTGGTGATCACGGCCACCAGGTTGTTGCGCGCCGTCAGGTTGCCGGCCTCGCGCGGGTCCTCCACAATCGCCAGGCAGGCTTCGGCCACGCCGGGCGAGTAGGCCAGCCCGAGGTCGCGCTGCGTTGCCATGGCCTTGGTCGGGGTCACCGAGATCTTGCCCGGCGTGGGATAGCGGTGGTAGTCGAGGGCGGCTTCGCGTAAATTGTCTGACATGGGGGTCTCCGTCGTAGGGGTTGGAATTCGAATCAGTGTGTCGCCAGCGCCGGCAAGGAGTGCCCTGCGCGCGGTTCGACCAGCTCGCGCAGCCAGCTGTGCAAGGCGTGCACCAGCGCCTCGGGCTGGTCGGCATGGACCCAGTGCGCCGCATCGTCGATATGCGCCAGGCGCGCACGGGGAAACAGACGCTCGATATCCGCATGCGATTCGGTGCGCACATAGTCGGAGTCCACCCCGGCGACGAACAGGGCCGGCCCGGCGTAGTGCTTGCGCATCAGCGGCTGCGGAAAGCGGCACAGGTCAGGCATGCACATGGCTGTCGCCATCAGGTTGATGCGCCAGTCGAAGCGCTCGTCATGACGCCTGAGGTTCTGCATCAGGAAGTCACCCGGGGCGCCGCCCCCCAGGCTGTGCGCGAGCGCCTGCCGTACTTCCTTGCGACCGGCTGCGACCGCAACGTCCAGGCGACGCATGGCCTTCATGTAGAGCGAGAATTGATCGCCGTAGCGTTCGGGTGCTATGTCAATCACGGCCAGGCCGGCGATCGCCTGCGGGTGTTCCAGGGCCAGGGCCATGGCGGTCTTGCCGCCCATGCTGTGGCCGATCAGAATCGGCTGCTGCAATTGCTCGCGCTCGATCAGAGCCAGCACATCGAGCGCCATGTCGGGGTAGGACATGGCCTCGGCCCAGGGGGATGCGCCATGGTTGCGCGCGTCGGGAAGGTAGAACCGGTACGAGTGGCCCAGGGCCTGGGCGATCTGGGCCCAGTTGCGCCCAGCCCCGAACAAACCGTGCAGGATGACCACGGGCGGACCGTTGCCCACCACCTCGAAAGCCAATTTAATGGACACGGCGGTGTGCGTCCTATTTCTTCTTCTGCGGCGGCAGGTCGGTGCACACGCCTTCGAATAGTTCGGCGGCCATGCCGATCGATTCGCCCAGCGTCGGGTGCGGGTGAATGGTCTTGCCGATGTCGGCCGGCTCGCAGCCCATCTCGATCGCCAGACAGACCTCGCTGATCAGGTCACCCGCATGGGTGCCGACGATGCCGCCGCCGATCACGCGGTGCGTGGCCTCGTCGAAAATCAGCTTGGTGAAGCCCTCGTCGCGCCCGTTGGCGATGGCACGGCCCGACGCCGCCCAGGGGAATACCGCCTTGCCAATCTTGATGCCCTCGGCCTTGCACTGCTCTTCGGTCTTGCCGGCCCAGGCGATCTCGGGGTCGGTGTATGCCACCGATGGAATCTGGCGGGCGTCGAACGAGGACGGCTCGCCGTGGGCGACCTCGGCCGCCACGTGGGCCTCATGAACCGCCTTGTGCGCCAGCATCGGCTGCCCGACGATGTCGCCGATGGCGAAGATGTGCGGCACGTTGGTGCGCATCTCCCGGTCGACGTTTATGAAGCCCCGGTCGGTCACGACCACGCCGGCCTTCTCGGCGCCGATCTTCTGGCCATTGGGGCTGCGGCCCACCGCCACCAGCACCAGGTCATAGAGCTGCACCTCCTTGGGTGCCTTCTCGCCTTCGAAGCTCACTTCGATGCCGGCCTTCGTCGCCTTGGCCCCGACGGTTTTTGTCTTGAGCATCACGTGGCCGAAGCGCGGCGCATTCATCTTCTCCCAGACCTTGACGAGGTCGCGGTCAGCGCCCGGCATCAATCCGTCGAGCATTTCGACCACGTCGATGCGTGTGCCCAGCGTCGAATACACCGTGGCCATCTCCAGCCCGATGATGCCGCCGCCCACCACCAGCATGCGCTTGGGGATGGACTTGAGCAGCAGGGCCCCGGTCGAATCGACGACACGATCGTCCTTGGGCATGAAAGGCAGCTGCACCGCCTGGCTGCCGGCCGCGATGATGGCCTTGGCGAACTTCACCACCATCTTCTTGTCACCGCCGGCCCAAGAAACTTCCAGGTGGTGCGGATCGAGGAAGCTGCCGACGCCGGTGAGCACTTCCACCTTGCGCGCCTTGGCCATGCCGGCCAGGCCGCCGGTGAGTTTCTTGATCACGCCGTCCTTGAAAGCACGCAGCTTGTCGATGTCAATCTCGGGCGGGCCGTACTTGATGCCATGGTCGGGCAGGGTCGCGACTTCGTCCATCACCGAGGCGGTGTGCAGCAGCGCCTTGGACGGGATGCAGCCGACATTCAGGCAGACGCCGCCCAGCGTGGCATAGCGTTCGACCAGCACCGTCTTCATGCCGAGGTCGGCGCTGCGGAAGGCGGCCGAATAGCCGCCGGGGCCGGCGCCGAGGACCAGCATCTCGCACTCCACATCCACTTTGCCCGAATAGCTGGAGGCGGCAGGCGCCGGAGCACCCTCACCCCCCGCCCWCTCCCGCGGCGCGGGAGAGGGGGCCGATACCGGTATTGCTCCCTCGCCCCTTTGGGGAGAGGGTTGGGGTGAGGGGCTGGCCGCGCCCGCAGCCTCCAGCGTCAGCAACACCGATCCCTCGCTGACCTTGTCATTCACCTTGACCTTGATCTCCTTCACGACCCCGGCATGGGTCGAGGGAATCTCCATCGATGCCTTGTCGGACTCGACCATGACCAGGCCGGTATCGACGGCGATGGTCTCGCCGACCTTCACCATCACTTCGATCACCGCGACATCCTTGAAGTCGCCGATGTCGGGGACTTTGACTTCCACGAGTTGTGCCATTTGGAGAGTGCCCTTAGAACATCACGCGCCGCATGTCGGCGAGCAGGTTGGCGAAATGGACGTTGAAGCGTGCGGCGGCGGCGCCGTCGATCACGCGGTGGTCCCAGGAAAGCGAGAGCGGCAAGGTCAGGCGCGAGGCCCAGTTCTTGCCGTCGCCGGAGTGCTGCTTCCAGTAGCTCTTGCACACGCCCATGATGGCCACCTCGGGCGCATTGATGATGGGCGTGAAGTACATGCCGCCGATGCCGCCCAGCGATGAAATGGTGAAGGTGCCGCCCTGCATCTGGTCGGGCTTGAGCTTGCCGTCGCGCGCCAGCTTGGCCAGCTCGCCCATTTCCTTGGCGATCTCGGGGACGCTCTTCTTGTCGGCGTCGCGGATCACCGGAACCATCAACCCGTTGGGCGTGTCGGCGGCAAAGCCGATGTGCCAGTAGTTCTTCAGCACGAGAGCGTCGCCGTCCAGGCTGGCGTTGAACTCGGGGAACTTCTTGAGGGTCGCCACCGCCGCCTTGATCATGAAGGGCAGCATGCTGATCTTGACACCCGACTTCTCCAGCTCCTTGTTCATCTGGACGCGGAACTGCTCCAGGTCGGTGATGTCGGCCTCATCGTGCGTGGTGACATGCGGAATCACCACCCAATTGCGATGCAGGTTGGCGGCCGAGATCTTCTTGATGCGGCTCTGTTCCTTGCGCTCGATCGGCCCGAACTTGGCGAAGTCGACCTTGGGCCAGGGCAGCAGGTCCAGCCCAGCGCCACCACCGGCCGGCGCGGCGGCAGCCTTGGCGGCCGACGGCGCTGCGCCAGCCGCTGCAGCTCCGCCCTTGGCGAATGCTTCGACGTCGTCGCGCACGATGCGGCCGTGGGCGCCACTGCCCTTGACGCGGCCCAGGTCCACCGAGAGTTCGCGCGCCAGCTTGCGCACCGCCGGCCCGGCGTAGGCCAGGGCGAACGTCGCCTCGTCGATACCCGCCTTTGCCCCCTCTTCCGCAGCTGCGGGAGAGGGTTGGGGTGAGGGTGTCTGCTGCACCTGGCTCACGGGCGCGCTGGCAGTAGCCGCCCCCGTCGCCAGCATCATGATGACGCTGCCTTCCGAGACCTTGTCCCCCAGCTTGACGCGGATCTCCTGCACTACGCCACCCAAAGGCGCGGGCACATCCATGGTCGCCTTGTCGGATTCCAGCGACATCAGCGGGTCCTCGGCTTTCACCGTGTCACCGGCCTTGACGAAGATCTCGATCACCGGCACATCCTTGAAGTCGCCAATGTCGGGCACGCGCACCTCGGCCAGCCCGGCCGGCGCGCTGACGGCCGCGGGCGGCGCACTGACGCTGGGCTTGGTGGGCTCGGCGGCCGCCACAGCAGCACCGGCCGCGCCGTTGAACTGCATCACCACGCTGCCTTCGCTGACCTTGTCGCCGACCTTGACGCTGATGGCCTTGACCACGCCGCCATGGGGCGCGGGCACGTCCATCGTCGCCTTGTCCGATTCCAGCGAGATCAGCGGATCCTCCGCCTTCACCGTGTCGCCGACCTTGACGAAGATCTCGATCACGGGTACGTCCTTGAAGTCACCGATGTCGGGCACCGGAATGTCTGTTACGTGGCTCATGTTGTGTCGTTCCTATCAAACGGTCCAGGGCGCGGCGCGCTCGGTGTCCAGGCCGTATTTGGCGATGGCATCGGCCACCACCTGCGGCTTGATGGCGCCTTCATCGGCCAGCGCCTTCAGTGCGGCCACGGCCACATAGTGGCGATCCACCTCGAAGAACTTGCGCAGCTTGACGCGGTAGTCGCTGCGTCCGAAGCCGTCGGTGCCCAGCACCACAAAGCGCCGGCCGGCGGCCTGTACGTATTCACGCACCTGGTCGGCGTAGCTGCGCATGTAGTCGGTGGATGCGATCACCGGGCCCTCGCTGCCGTCCAGGCAGCTCTCGACCCAGCTCTGGCGCGGCGCCTCGGTCGGGTGCAGCAGGTTCCACCGCTGGGCTGCCATGCCGTCGCGGCGCAGCTCGTTGAAGCTGGTCGCGCTCCAGATGTCGGCGGTGACATTGAAGTCGGCCTTGAGCAGCGCCGCCGCGGCGATCACTTCGCGCAGGATGGTGCCGCTGCCCATCAGCTGCACACGCAGACCCTTCCTGGCCGTCTTGCCGCCATCCTGGAGCTTGTACAGCCCTTTCAGGATCCCGGCCTCGGCGCCCGCCCCGGCATCGGCCAGGCCCGGGTGCGTGTAGTTCTCGTTCATCAGCGTGAGGTAGTAGAAGACGTCCTCCTGCTGCTCGTACATCCTGCGCATGCCCTCGCGCACGATGACCACCATCTCGTAGGCGAAGGTCGGGTCGTAGGACACGCAGTTCGGGATCGTCGCGGCCAGCAGGTGGCTGTGGCCGTCCTCATGCTGCAGCCCCTCGCCGTTGAGCGTGGTGCGACCGGCGGTGCCGCCCAGCAGGAAGCCGCGAGCCCGGATGTCGCCGGCCAGCCAGGCCAGGTCGCCCACCCGCTGCAGCCCGAACATCGAGTAGTAGATGTAGAACGGGATCATCGGCACGTTGCTCACGCTGTACGAGGTGGCGGCAACGATCCAGCTGGACATGGCCCCGCCTTCGTTGATGCCCTCCTGCAGCACCTGCCCGTCCTTGGATTCGCGGTAGTACATCAGCTGGTCGGCGTCCTGCGGCTTGTACAGCTGGCCCAGCGATGAATAGATGCCCAGTTGGCGGAACATGCCCTCCATGCCGAAGGTGCGCGACTCGTCGGGCACGATGGGGACGATGTGCTTGCCGATGTTCTTGTCGCGCACCAGCGTGCCCAGCATCTGCACGAAGGCCATGGTGGTGGAGATTTCGCGCTCACCGGAGCTGGCCAGCAAACGCTGGAAGGCATCGAGCGGCGGGATGGTCAGCGCGTTGGACTTCTGTCGGCGCTGCGGCAGGTAGCCGCCCAGGGCCTCGCGGCGCGCGCGCAGGTACTTCATCTCGACGCTGTCCTCGGGCAGCTTGATGAAGGGGATGTTCGGCAGATCCTCGTCGGACACCGGGATCTGGAAGCGGTCGCGAAAGCCCCGCAGCGCATCCTGCGTCATCTTCTTGGCCTGGTGGGCGATCATCTGGCCCTCGCCCGATTCGCCCATGCCGTAGCCCTTCACGGTCTTGGGCAGGATCAAGGTGGGCTGGCCGGTGTGCTTGACGGCGGCCGCGTAGGCCGCGAACACCTTCTCGGGGTCGTGACCACCACGCGTCAGGCCCCAGATCTCGTCGTCGCTCATGTCGGCGACCAGCGCCTTCAGCTCTTCGTACTTGCCGAAGAAATGCTCGCGCACATAGGCGCCGCTCTTGCTCTTGAAGTCCTGGTATTCGCCGTCCACGCACTCTTCCATGCGCTTGAGCAAGAGGCCGCTCTTGTCCTTGGCCAGCAGCTTGTCCCAGCCGGTGCCCCACAGCACCTTGATGACGTTCCAGCCGGCGCCGCGGAACACCGACTCCAGCTCCTGCACGATCTTGCCGTTGCCGCGCACCGGGCCGTCCAGGCGCTGCAGGTTGCAGTTGATGACGAAGATCAGGTTGTCCAGGCCTTCGCGCCCGGCCAGCGAGATCGCGCCCAGCGACTCGGGCTCGTCCATTTCGCCGTCGCCCATGAAGGCCCAGACCTTGCGCGGCGCGGTATCGGCCAGGCTGCGGCCCTGCAGGTACTTCAAAAAACGCGCCTGGTAGATCGCCATCAACGGGCCCAGGCCCATGGAGACGGTGGGGAACTGCCAGAAGTCGGGCATCAGCCAGGGATGCGGATAGGAGGGAATGCCCTTGCCCTCGGTCTCCTGCCGGTAGCCCAGCAGCTGTTGCTCAGTGAGGCGCCCCTCGACGAAGGCGCGGGCGTAGATGCCGGGCGAGCAGTGGCCCTGGATATAGATGAGGTCGCCGCCGTGCTGCTCGGTGGGCGCATGCCAGAAATGGCCGAAGCCGATGTCGTACAGCGTCGCCGCCGACTGGAAGCTGGCGATGTGGCCGCCCAGCTCGGACGACTCCTTGTTGGCGCGCAGGATGATCGCCATCGCGTTCCAGCGGATGATGGAGCGCAGCCGGTGCTCGATCTCGCGATCGCCGGGCGACTTCGCCTGGTCTTGCGGCTCAATCGTGTTCTTGTAGGCCGTGTTCAGCGAGCGGGGCACGTACACGCCGTCGTTGCGCGCCAGGTCCACCAGGCGGTTGACGATGTGGTTGGTGCGTTGCGGGCCGCGATGCTGCGCCACCGCGCGCAGTGCGTCGACCCATTCAATGGTTTCGATCGGATCGAGGTCGTCATTCACATTCATCTTGTCTCCTGTTGTTACTTCATGCCGCGGGGTCGGGGCGACATGCGCTTGACTGGGTATCGCAATCGGCGTGCCAAACCGCCCAGTGATCGGTGATGGACGTCAAGTTATTGATTTAGAAAGAGTTTTTCCGTAACCCGGGGCGCTGGCCCGGCGCCGCAGGCCGGAATGCCGGAATGCCGGCGCGGCTTTCGCCCGGCTTGCCGTCCGCCCGACTGCGGGTTAGTACGGGGTAGCGGCTGCCCTGCGCGTCAACGCCGCAGCGATCTTCGACGCCGGCGCATGGGGGATCTTCATCGGTATGTCTCCATCAAATTGATTTCGGGGCGAATGAATTTTGCTGGCCGGTGGCGCGGGCAAGCTTTCGGCGAACTTTCAAATGACGCGTCTTGAGCTCGGCACTTACCCGCAAAGGGAAATCGATAGGAGGCAATGAGAGAGTTTCGAGAGCCGGCGCGCGCGGCCGCCTCCCTCGCCGGCTGCGCAGACCCGAGGGCAATCGCTTGAAAAACCATTTCTCGTATATCCAGACGATCTTGCGGCTCGCCGCCAGCCGGCGAAAACCCCGCTCCAGCGTGCTGGCAAACGCCGCGTCGAAAGATCCACGTGGTGAGTTTGCTTGACTTCATGATGTGATGTCGCCGGAAATCACTTTAGATATTTAGATACAGCGCCGTGGGGCGGGTCAGTACCTCGGGCCTCAGGATCTCGTCAAGTTGTTGCTTGGAGAGCAAGCCCTTGCTTAGCACGATTTCGTAGACGCTGCCCCCCGAGGCATGCGCCTCTTGCGCCACCTGCGTGGCGTTGGCGTAGCCGATGTAGGGGTTCAAGGCCGTGACGATGCCGATCGAGTTTTCCACCAAGGAACGCAGGTGCTCTTTGTTGGCCGTAATGCCTTTGACGCAACGCTCGGCCAGGGTCAGGCAACCGTTTCGCAGATGACTCACACTCTTGAATATGCTGTGCGCGATGATGGGTTCAAAGGCATTGAGCTGCAGCTGTCCAGCCTCGGCCGCGAAGCTGACGGTGATGTCATTTCCGATGACCTCGAAGGCGATCTGGTTCACCACCTCCGGGATGACCGGATTCACCTTGCCGGGCATGATGCTTGAACCGGCCTGCATGGCCGGCAGATTGATCTCGCCCAAGCCAGCACGCGGGCCACTGGAAAGCAATCTCAGGTCGTTGCAGGTTTTCGAGAGTTTGATAGCCACCCGCTTGAGAACGCCGGACAATTGGACGAAGGCTCCGCAGTCTTGTGTTGCCTCGATCAAGTTGGGAGCGGTGATGAGGGGGATGCCGGTGGTCTCGATAAGATGCTTCACGATCCGTGGCGCATAGTCGGGGTGCGCCGTGATGCCGGTACCGATGGCGGTACCCCCCATGTTGATCTCGCATATCAGCAGTGCAGCTTCTCGCAACCTCGCTTCGTCTTCGCCGAGCATCACGGCGTAGGTGCTGAATTCCTGCCCCAGCGTCATCGGAACCGCGTCCTGCATCTGGGTGCGGCCCATTTTCAGGACATCCTTGAATTCTTCCGCCTTGGCTTCGAAAGCATGCCGTAACACGGCCATGGCATCAACCAGTCCCAAAATTCCAAACCACGTGGCGATCTTGAGTGCTGACGGATATACATCGTTAGTGCTTTGCCCGATATTGACCTGTTCATTGGGATGCAAATATTGGTATTCGCCTTTTGTGTGGCCCAACAATTCGAGTGCACGGTTGGCAATGACCTCGTTGGCATTCATATTGGTCGAGGTGCCCGCGCCACCTTGGATCACGTCCACCACAAACTGCTCATGCAGCTTTCCCGCGAGCAACTCGGCGCACGCTTTGACGATGGCATTGCAGCGGACTTCGTCGAGCAGGCCTAGTTCATGGTTGGAGAGCGCCGCCGCCTGTTTGATGTAGGCAAGCGCATTAATCAGCTCGGGATAAGCCGATATGGGAATACCGGTAATGGGAAAATTCTCCAACGCGCGCAGCGTATGCACACCGTAGTAGACATCGGCGGGGACTTCGCGATCACCCAGAAGATCGTGTTCGGTTCTATAGCGTCCAGTGGTCATCGAAATATTCCTCGCACAAAGTTTTAAGACAAGACAGGAGTGCGAGCGTATAGAGCAACTTCATTTCATACGAACTGGATGCGAATTTGTCATGACACGGCACAGCCGGTGCATACCTTGTCGTGGCGACCAGCTGCCGCGCCGTGACCATCTCGCCTACCTGATAGGCCACACGATGCGGTGCCTGTGAATTCGGTGTGCCTTGGCATATGCGCCAGTGAGCAGTTCTTTGATGAAGGCGACGAAGTGAACTTTCCTCGACGCTCGGTGACCGAGACGATGCGCCGCCCCGCCTTGAGCTCGACCGCAACGAACAGATTGGTGGTGCCATTGCGCACATACTCGTAGTCCTGCTTGCTTGGGCTATTCGTTGCCATGGCCAACGGCGCTCGGCTGTGATTGATAAGTTGCAGGCTTTTCTCGTCGATGCAAATGACCGGCTCGGCTTTGGATATTGGCCGCGCGTACAGTTCGAGCAGGGCATACATCCGGGCACGGTACTCCTCGGTCAGAGCCCCAATGCACCACATTACCCGGCGCCAGGGCTTGAGATCGTTTTTTTTAGCATGCGGCGCACGGTTTCCCGGCTCACGGATTGCATGCCAGGCTCCTGGCAGGCGGCGCGTTCGAGCTCGACCATGGTCCAGCGCTGGCGTTCCTTGGGCGGGGCTGAGCAGGCCAAGGCGATCACGCGCGCCTCGGCGTTGGTGTCGTACTGGCGCGGGCGTCCTGAGCGCTGAGGGCAACCGGTGCTCAAAGTAGTCCACGCCGCTGAAGAACCGCCACAGGATGTTCTCACTCCAGCGCACCACCAGCTCTTCGTCGCTGAGGTTGAAGCTGTGCTTGAGGTACAGCAGGCTGGCCATCAGGCGAACGGGGAGCTTGGGGTGTCCGGCATTGCTGCGACCTGCGCCCACCAGGGTCGTTGCCAAACATGTCCTGGCCTTCGAGAATTTGGCCGGTGCGTGCTGGTGCTCGAACTTCTGCGCCAGCGTCGCTTCGATCTGATCCCACGGAAAGCGCGTTGCCAGCACCGCCAAGGGGTCGCTCAGGTTGAGCATGGCGTCAATGCGGCTGCGAAAAAAGTCACTCTCTAGTGTTCGTGCGGGTTGCCGAGGTTTTGCAGGGGCGACTATGTAGGAGCCCGGCGGGCGAGGCAATGAAAATTCGAATTCAGAATAAAGCGCGGCGAATTTTGCATAGCACAAGTGGCACATAACAGTGGCACGCCCGGGGATATGGGACTACGCTATAGCAGCATTCGATGACACGTCTTTTTGCCGCATTGGGGTTACCAAATGGAAGTTAAATGGCTTGAGGACTTTTTGAGCCTGGCCGAGTCGCGCAGCTTCTCGCGCGCTGCGACAGACCGGCACATCACCCAGTCCGCGTTCAGCCGGCGCATCATGGCCCTGGAAGAGTGGCTGGGCGTGGATCTGGTGGACCGCAGCGTCCATCCGGCGACCCTGACCTCGGCGGGCTGGCTGTTTCGCCGCATAGCGGCGGACCTGCTGCATGACGCCTATGCGGCGCGCACCTTGCTGGGGGGATATCAGCCCCTGGCCGAGCCGGAGAAGGTGGTCCAGTTCTCCGTGGCCCACACGCTGGCGCTCACTTTCTTTCCGGTCTGGCTCAAGAAGCTGCACCAGAGCTTCGGTCCGCTGGTGGCCCGCGTCCATGCGGTGAATGTGCCCGCGGGCGTGCAGCAACTGGTGGAGGGCAACTGCGACCTCCTGCTGGCCTACCACCATCCGCAGCTGCCGATCCTGCTGGACCCCAATCTGTTTCCCTATCTGCTGCTGGGCGTCGAGAGAATCCTGCCGTTCTCCGCGATGGACGCCAGCGGCAAGCCCCTGTTTAGCCTGCCCGGGTCCAGCGAAGATCCGCTGCCGTTCATGGCCTATTCGTCGGGGGCTTTTCTGGGCAACGTCGTCGAGATGACCCTGCTGAACGCCCGCACGCCGTGCAATCTGCGGCGCAATTTCGAGACCCATATGTCCGAGGCCCTCAAGGCCATGGTGGTTGCCGGCCACGGCATAGGCTGGCTGCCGGAGAGCTGTGTGGTCACCGAACTCGAGGACGGGAAGGTGGCGGTCGCCGGATCGGACGAATGGACGACCAACCTGGAAGTTCGGCTCTACCGCGCGTCCCAGAGTTCCAAGCCGGTGATCGATGCCATGTGGTCCTGGGTCTGCGGAAATGAAAAGCGTTGACGCGTTTCGGGCGTGCTCCGCTGCACCAGGCCGCGCCACGAACGCGATGGGTTCTTAGCAAGTACATCAATCAATCACGATAGGAGATTTGGATCAATGAACGGTGCACATATGCAGCACGACGCGGCCAGCACTTTTGGTGTGGCGGGCGTACAGATGAATGTTTCTGCATTCGATAGCAACGTGGAACGCATGGGCGGCTATCTGCGCCATATCCGTGCGCGTTTTCCGTGGGTGAAGATGGTGCTTTTCTCCGAGCTCTCGGCGCACGGCCCCGGGCGCAACAAGGCCGAGCCGCTGCCCGGTCCCACCGAGGCCCGCCTGTGCGAACTGGCCCGCGAGACCGGCTTGTGGTTCATACCCGGCTCGCTGTTCGAGCGGGCCGAGGGGCCCACCGGCCCGGTCATTTACAACACCACGCCGGTGATCAATCCGCAAGGCGAAGTGATTGCGCGATTCCGCAAGCTGTTCCCTTTCCGACCCTACGAGCGCGACGTTGCGGGCGGTTCGGAGTTCTGCGTTTTCGACGTGCCCGGCGCGGGCCGCTTCGGGGTCTCGATCTGCTACGACATGTGGTTTCCCGAGACCACGCGCACGCTGGCGGCGATGGGGGCCGAAGTGATTCTGCACCCCACCATGACGGACACCATCGACCGCGATGTGGAACTGTCGATCGCCCGTGCATCCGCGGTGACCAACCAGGTGTACTTCTTTGACGTCAACGGCGTGGGCGACGGCGGCGTGGGCCGCTCCATCATCTGCGACCCGTCGGGCTATGTATTGCACCAGGCCGACGGCGGCGCCGAGATCATGGCCATCGACGTCGATTTCGCGCGTGTCCGGCGCGAGCGCGAGCGCGGCTTGCGCAGCAATCTGGGGCAACCGCTGAAGAGCTTTCGCGACCGCGAATGCGTGTTTGACGTCTACCGGGAGAACAACCCGGCCTATCCCTATCTGAACACATTGGGGGCGCTGAAAAAACCCGACTGACCCCCAAGCATCCCAGATTCGCCATCAACAAAAATTCGGGACACACAAGCACTCCGCAGTGTCCCCAGGAGACAAACATGAATGCTGGAACGCCTAGCAAAAAAGGGCAGCCCTCACTGAGCCGCCATCGCAGCGTGTGGGAGATGCGTGCGGACAGCTGGATCGGTCTGGTCGACCATCTGAGCCAATTGAACATCCTGCCCAGCGACCACGCCGAGTACGCGCGGCGGCTGAAAAAAGTCACGGATCTGAGCAACGAACTCGCGCCCATCGAGAGCTACTGGGCCTTCCCGGGCGGCAGGGTTTTCAACGAGCTATGCAACTGGATCGAGCGCGGGGAATTGGCGCGGGCGCATTCGGCCGCACGCCGCATCCATCGAGTGCTGGCGGCGCGGACCTACCGCCATGAGTCCAACGCGCTGGACGGCGACTCGGAGCTGCCGTCGCAGATCGAGACCGACAGCGAACGCCAGGCGCAGCTGTCGCGTCCCTACTTCGAAGTGCTGATCGTTGACGAGATGTCGGCCAGCGAGGAAGACGCGTTGCGCCGCCGCGTCCAGCGCAAGCGCAGCGCCGACGACGACTTCATCTTTGACATCGTGGTGGTCCCCAGCTTCGAAGATGCGCTGATGGCCACGCTGGTCAATTTCAATCTGCAGGCCGTGGTGATCCGGCACGGCTTCCCGTTCCGCTCGGTCAACCACAACGATATGCTGCGGCGCTTTCTCGATGGGCTCGACGAGGGCATCGAGATGATGCCCGAGTTCGAGCGCGGCCCCCTGCTGGGGCGCCGAATCGCCAAGATCCGCCCCGAGCTCGACCTGTACCTGGTGACCGACGTCAATGTCGAGGACATTGCGGCGCGCGTGGGCGAAGTTTTCAAGCGCATCTTCTTCGGCGAGGAAGACCATATAGAGCTCTACAGCTCGATCATGAAGGGCGTGGGCGAGCGGCATCGCACGCCCTTCTTCAATGCGCTGCGCGAATATGCGAAGCAGCCGACCGGCGTGTTCCATGCGCTGCCGCTGGCGCGCGGCAAATCGATCATGAACTCCAACTGGATCGGCGACCTGGCACAGTTCTACGGCATGAACCTGTTCATGGCCGAGACTTCGGCTACCTCGGGCGGGCTCGATTCGCTGCTCGATCCGGTCGGCCCGCTCAAGGTGGCACAGGAGTACGCGGCGCGCGCCTTCGGGGCCCGGCGCACCTATTTCGCAACCAACGGCACCTCCACCTGCAACAAGATCGTGGTGCAGGCGATGGTGCGTCCCGAAGACATCGTGCTGGTCGACCGCAACTGCCACAAGTCGCACCACTATGGCCTGGTGCTGGCGGGGGCCCAGGTGGCCTATCTCGACTCCTATCCGCTCGATCAGTACTCGATGTATGGCGCGGTGCCGATCCGCCATATCAAGGAGACGCTGCTGGGCTTTCGGCGCGCCGGCACGCTGGAGCGCGTGCGCATGGTGCTGCTGACCAACTGCACCTTCGATGGCATCGTCTACGACGTCGAGCGCGTGATGATGGAATGTCTGGCGATCAAGCCGGACCTGGTGTTCCTGTGGGACGAAGCCTGGTTCGCCTTCGCGCGCTGCCACCCGATCTACCGCCAGCGTACCGGCATGGCGGCGGCGGCCAAGCTGGCCGAGACGCTGAAAGACCCGCAGTACGCGCAGCGCTATGCCGAATTCCGTGCCGGCCTGGACTGGGATGACGACCAGGCCTTGCTGGACCAGCGGCTGCTGCCCGACCCGGCCAAGGCGCGGGTGCGCGTGTATGCCACCCACTCCACCCACAAGACGCTTACGGCCTTGCGCCAGGGCTCGATGATCCATGTGTGGGACCAGGACTTCAAGGACAAGGCCGAGGAGGCTTTCCACGAGGCCTATATGACGCACACCTCGACCTCGCCGAACTACCAGATCCTGGCCTCGCTCGACGTCGGTCGGCGCCAGGTCGAACTCGAGGGCTACGAGCTGATCCAGCGCCAGCTCGAGCTGGCGATGAGTCTGCGCGAACAGGTACGCATCCACCCGCTGCTGAAACGCTATTTCCGCTTCCTGCGCGTCAGCGATGTGGTGCCTCTGCCATACCGCGAATCGGGGGTCGAGTCCTACTACAACGACGAGAACGGCTGGAACAATCTGGAAGCGGCCTGGCGCACCGACGAGTTCGCACTCGACCCGACGCGCGCCACCCTGACCATCGGCGCCACCGGCATGGACGGCGACACCTTCAAGAACAAGGAGTTGATGGACAAGTACGGCATCCAGATCAACAAGACCTCGCGCAACACCGTGCTGTTCATGACCAACATCGGCAGCACCCGTTCGGCGATCGCCTATCTGCTCGAGGTGCTGGTGAAGATCGCGCGCGACGTCGATGACCGCGTGACCGACATGAGCGCCATCGAGCGGCGCATCCACGAGAAGCGGGTGCGCTCGCTGACGCTGGAACAGCCGCCGCTGCCCGATTTCTCGAGCTTCCATTTCGCGTTCCGCGGGCGCAGCGTGGAGGGCCGCGCCGAGACGCGCGACGGCGATATCCGCAGCGCCTTTTTCCTGTCCTACGACGACATCAACTGCGAATACATCGGCATGGAGGAGGCCGCGAAAGAGATCCGCGCGGGCCGCGAGCTGGTCTCGGCGCTGTTTGTGATTCCCTATCCACCGGGCTTCCCGATCCTGGTGCCGGGACAGGTGATCAGCGCCGAAATCCTGCAGTTCATGGCCGCGCTCGACGTGCGCGAAATTCATGGCTTCCGGCCCGAGCTGGGCTTTCGCATCTTCAATGAAGTTGCGCTGGCCCGCGCCGCCCAGGCCACGGCGGCCCGCGCCGCGCTGGCCGTCGCCGGCAGAGCGGCGCTGCCGCAGGAACAAGATCCCCAAAACGAGGCGGTCACCACCGCTGTTGCAGAAACCACCCCAGCCAAGTCCACCAAGAGGAGCAACAAGTGAGCAATAAAGTCAAGAGCATTTCCGATCTGTTGCTGATGTTTCACCGCAACGAGCGGCCCATCTATTTCATCGGCGCAACCAACTTCAATCTGCTGGGCGTCGACCGCTGGGTCAACCGCTTTCGCTACATCAACTACATCGATTGCTTCGACGGGCGCCACCCGAACGTTTTCGTGCCCAGTGAAAGCCCGCACGCGGAGTTCGAGTCGATCGAGGACATCAGCAATTACTTGTTGCAGCACAAGGAAGTCATCGACCTGATCGAGCGTCGCGGCGGCAAGCCCGTCGCCACCTTCCTGATGTTCGACGAGAAGACCGAGGCGCTGGCCGGCGAGCTGGGCATGGACGTGTGGTTCCCACCCGCCAAGCTGCGCCAGCGCTGCGACAACAAGATGGAAACCGTGCGCATCGGCAACAAGGCCGGCGTCTTCTCGGTGCCCAACGCCCTGGAAAAAGTCGACAGCTACCAGCACCTGATGCAGATCGCGGAACGCAACAAGCTCGGCCGCGACCTGGTGGTGCAGTCGGCCTTTGGTGATTCTGGCCACACCACCTTTTTCATCGCCAACGAGGACGACTTCAACAAGCACAAGGACGAAATCGTCAACGACCCCGAGGTCAAGATCATGAAGCGCATCAACTGCCGCGGCGCCACGCTGGAGGCGTGCGCCACGCAGTCCGGCACGCTGGTCGGGCCGCTGCTCACCGAGGTGGTGGGCGCCAAGGAACTGACTCCCTACAAGGGCGGCTGGTGCGGCAACGAGGTGTTTCCCGGCGCATTCTCCGAAGGTGTGCGGCAGAAGGCCCGCGACATGGCAGAGCGCTTCGGCAACCAGTTGCTGGAAGAGGGCTACCGCGGCTACTTCGACCTCGACTTCCTGATCGACCAGGACAATGGCGAGGTCTACCTGGGCGAACTCAACCCGCGCATCTGCGGCGCCAGCCCGATGACCAACCACGCGGCTTTCGCCTACGCGGATGCGCCGCTGTTCCTGTTCCACCTGCTCGAATTCTCGGGCGTGCCCTTCGACCTCAATGTGCGCGAGATCAACGAGCGCTGGGCGCAGCCGCACTTCATCGACTCCTGGTCGCAGGTGGTCATCAAGTACACCGAGGACAAGGTCGACCAGGTGACGCGCGCACCCGCCACCGGCATCTACCGCCTGAGCGAAGACGGCACCATGGGCTACCAGCGCTACGACCACGAGCGCCGCGCGATCGACAGCGAGCGCGAGGCTTTCTTTCTGCGCATTACCGGCCCGGGCGACTACCGCTACGAGGGCGCGGACCTGGGCATCCTGATCACGCGGGGGCGTTCGATGGACGACAACTTCAAGCTCAACGTCCGGGCGCGCGACTGGATCCGCGGCATCAAGAACCACTACGACGGCAAGCCTATCGTGACGACGCAGCACGCGGTGGCGCCAGCACCGGGTTCGTTCAAGATTCTCTGAGCCGGCGCACGCAATGTCGATCAATGTGAGCTTCCGCGCGGTGAGCGAAGACCAGCCGGGCGAGAAATGGCAGGCCATTTTCAATCGCTCCTGGCCTGGCTACCGCGCCTGGTTTCTGCGCAGCGGCGCGGTCGGGCGGCCCAGCTACCTCGAAAGTCGGCGGGCCATCAGAGAGCACATGCCCGAGCTGGTGCCGACCTGGGAGCGCCTGGTCGGGCTGGCCGGCGGCGGCGACGTGGAGGCGCGCTTCCTGTCGCTGTGGTGCCCGCCGCCGTACATCGCCGGCTGTGCCCAGGCCGTCTGGATCGATCCCGCTGGCGCGCAGGAGCCCGTGCTGCTGCGCAACTACGATTTCGCGCCCGCGCTGCTGGAAGGCGACTGGCTGGCCACACGCTGGACCGACCAGCGGAATCGGGTGCTGGCGATGAGCGACTGCCTGTGGGGCGCACTGGACGGCGTGAACCAGGCCGGGCTGAGCGCGTCCCTGTCCTTCGGTGGCCGCACGGTGACCGGCGCGGGCTTTGGTATCCCGCTGGTGCTGCGCTATGTGCTGGAGGCAGCGCACAGCACGGCCGAGGCCATCGCCATTCTCCAGCGCGTTCCGGTGCATATGAGCTACAGCGTGACCCTGCTGGACCGCAGCGCCGACTGGGCCACCGTGTTTGTCGCACCCGATCGTCCGACCGAAGTCACGCGGCGCAAGGCGGTGACCAATTTCCAGCATGACATCGAGTGGCCCGAGCATGCGCGGGCTACGCGTTCGCCGCAGCGGCTGGCCGCGCTGCAGCAGCAGATCGACCAGCTGGCTCCCATACAGGCGCTGGCGGATGCCCTGCTGCGTACGCCCCTGTACCAGTCGTCGTGGCTGCGCGGCTACGGCACCTTGTACAGCGCGGTCTACCGCCCCCTGAGCGGGCAGGCCGAACTGCTATGGCCCGGTGACAGCTGGGTCCAGTCCATCGCCACTTTCAAGGAGGGACAACGAGACGTCGTCTATCCGGCCTTCCCACCCAGCTGACCATTTGCCTTTTTTGCCAGCCCGCGCCGCGGTGCGGGCTATTTCACCGAAAACTTTGACCCACAACACACATGGAGACTCCGACATGAAAAGAAAACTTCCGCCAGCTGCCTGGATTTTGATAGCGATGGTGCTCGGGATCATCATCGGCTATTTTGTTTTTATTGAGTTCCCCGACAAGAAAGCCGCAACCCAGATCGCGGGTTACATCTCGATCGTGTCGGACGTGTTCCTGCGGCTGATCAAGATGCTGATCGGGCCACTGGTGTTCTCCACCCTGGTTGTGGGGATCGCGCACATGGGCGATGCGTCCTCCGTCGGGCGGGTGTTCGGCAAGGCGCTGGGCTGGTTCGTCACCGCCTCGCTGATCTCGCTGGTGCTCGGACTGGTGATGGCCAACTGGCTGCAGCCGGGCCTGAACCTCGGCCTGCCGTTGCCCGACATCGGTGCCTCCGCCAACCTGGCGACCTCGAAGTTCACGCTGAAAGACTTCGTCAGCCACCTGGTGCCCAAGTCCTTCGCCGAGGCCATGGCCAACAACGAGATCCTGCAGATCGTGGTCTTCTCGATGTTTTTCGGCGTCGCGCTAGCGGCCTTGGGCGAAAAGGGCAAGACCCTCGTGGCAGCCATCGACGAACTAGCCCACGCGATGCTCAAAATCACCGGCTACGTGATGAAGCTGGCCCCGCTCGCCGTGATGGCCGCGATGGCGGCCACCGTGGCGGTGAACGGGCTCGAGATCCTGCTCAAGTTCGCGGTCTTCATGGGCGACTTCTACCTGGGCCTGTTCGTGCTGTGGACCGTGCTGATTCTGGCGGGCTTCACCTTCCTGGGCCCGCGCGTATTCAAGCTGCTGGTGCTCATCAAAGAGGCTTTCCTTCTGTCCTTTGCCACGGCCAGTTCGGAGGCAGCCTATCCGAAGATCCTCGATGCACTCGACCGTTTCGGCGTCAAGCGCAAGATTTCCAGCTTCGTGATGCCCATGGGCTACTCGTTCAACCTCGACGGCTCGATGATGTACTGTACCTTCGCAGTGCTGTTCATCGCTCAGGCATACGGCATCGCGCTACCGATCAGCACGCAGATCACCATGCTGCTGATCCTGATGCTCACCTCCAAGGGCATGGCCGGTGTGCCGCGGGCCTCGCTGGTGGTGATCGCCGCCACGCTGAACCAGTTCAACATCCCCGAGGCGGGCCTGCTGCTCATTCTTGGCGTGGACACCTTCCTGGACATGGGACGCTCGGCAACCAACGCGGTCGGCAACTCGATCGCCACGGCGGTGGTCGCCAAGTGGGAAGGCGCCTTGCTGCCCGAGAACGCCGCCGCGGAGAACGCCAAGACGCTGGACGCAGAGAGTGCGGCTACCCTGGCGCAGCCGGTGCACACCTGAGGCCCCAGCCATGCAATTCCTCTGGAAGACACCGCTGACTGCGGTACTGCTGCTCGGGCTGGCGTCCGTGGCGCTGGCACAGACCGAGCCGACTTCGCCAAGCTCGCCGGTCGCGCTCAGCGGCACGCTGGCCAAGGTGCGCGAGACCGGCGCCGTTACCATCGGCTACCGTGTATCGTCGGTGCCGTTCTCCTACCTGTCGGCACGTGGCGAGCCTATCGGCTATTCGATCGAGCTGTGCCGGGCCCTGGTCGCCTCGATGGAAGAGGCCGTGCACAAGAGCCTGGAGATCAAGTGGGCGCCGGTCACGGCCGAGTCGCGCATCGACGCCGTGGCCAATGGTCAGGTCGATCTGGAGTGCGGCTCGACCACCAACAACCTGGAGCGCCAGAAGCGGGTGAGTTTCTCGCCCACGATCTTCGTCTCAGGTACCAAGCTGCTGGTCAAGAAAGGCTCGCCGATCAAGGGGTTTCGTGACCTGGCGGGCAAGACTGTGGCCGTGACGCGTGGCACCACCAACGAGAAGACGATGCGCGAGCTGTCGGAGAAGTTCAAGCTCAACCTGAATCTGCTGGTGCTGGGCGACCATGCGGAGTCGTTTGCGCAGGTGACGAGCGGCCGCGCCGAAGCCTTTGCGACCGACGATGTTCTGCTCTACGGCCTGATCGCCCAGAACAAGGGCAAGGGTCCCGGCGACTACCAGGTGGTGAGCGAGTTTCTCTCCTACGACCCTTACGGCATCATGTACCGCAAAGGCGACCCGCAGCTGAGCAAACTGGTGAACGACAGCTTCCAGGCCCTGGCCATCGACGGCGAGATCGAGCGCCAATACAAGCGCTGGTTCCTGCAGAAACTGCCACAGTCCGGCACCAGCATCAACTTGCCCATGAGCCCGCAACTGGAAACCATCATCGAGACCTTGACGGTGCGCAGCGAGTAAGTGAAAGCCGCGCCATCACAGCCAATTTCGCAGGCATGCACGTGCCTGTGAAATCTCCCTTTAGCCAACAGAAAGTATGTTTCGTATGAGCCAATTTAAAACCCTTGAAGCCACCGCCAATAACCTGGTGGAAGAACTCGCCAGCGACGTGCACAGCGTGCTCTCCGGCAAGGAAGTCGAATCTCTGCCCCAGCTCAAAGCACTGCGCCAGCGCGTGGAAACCAAGATGGCCGTGGCCCGCGAAATCGCCGCCGAAAAGGCCCGCATCGCCGCCAGCAGAGCCAAGGAGATCGCCGGCGCGACCAACGACTATGCCCACGACCAGCCCTGGAAGATCGCCGCCGGCGCACTGGCTACCGGTGTCCTGCTCGGATGGCTGCTGGGCCGCCGCGACCTCGACTGAGCCGGTTCTGCGTTGCGTGCAGGGTTTTCGGCGAGGTGGTGCGCGTAGGCGAAAATTGCAGGCATGCACGAACCCACATTTCCGCCGCTGCGCTGCTCCTGGCTGAGCCCCCTAGTGCTGGCCGTGGCCCTGGCGGGCTGCGCCGCCGGGCCTTCGAAGGCGCCCCAGCCGCCGGCCGCTGCCACCAATGGCCCACCAGCGGAGGCCGCGACCGATGAAGCCGCGCTCCAGCAGCGTTTCGCGCGCTGGGTCGATGGCTTGCGCGCCACCGCGCGCGCCGCAGGCATTGGCGAGGCAACGCTGCAGGCCGCGCTCGACGGCGCCCATTACCTGCCGCGCGTGGTCGAACAGGACCGTGCGCAGCCCGAATTCACCCGTACGGTCTGGGACTACCTGGACAGCGCGGTGTCGCCCCAGCGCGTGGCGCGCGGCCAGGACAAGCTGCGGCAGGTGCGCGCTGAGGCCGACGCTGCCGCCGCGCGCTACGGCGTGCCCGTCAGTATCCTGGTCGCCATCTGGGGCATGGAGAGCAACTACGGCAGCAACTACGGCGATATCCCCACCATCGACGCACTGGCGTCGCTGGGCTTCGAGGGCCGGCGCGAGGACTGGGCGCGCGGCCAGTTGCTCGCGGCCCTGAAGATCCTGCAGAACGGCGACATCGACCGCGTGCACATGGTTGGCTCCTGGGCCGGCGCCATGGGCCAGACCCAGTTCCTGCCGTCGAACTTCCTGGCCTATGCCGTGGATGCCGACGGCGACGGCCGGCGCGACATCTGGGGCAGCATGGCCGACGTCATGGCCTCGACCGCGAATTTCCTGGCGCGCTCTGGATGGCAGGCCGACCAACCCTGGGGCACCGAGGTCCAGCTGCCGCCGGGCTTCGATGTTGGCCGCGCCGATGCCGGGCTGCGGCAAACTTCGGCCCAGTGGGCTGCCGAAGGCGTGCGCAGCATGGACGGCGCGCCGCTGCCGGCCCTGGCCGACGCAGACCTGCTGCTGCCCGCCGGGGCGCGCGGCCCCGCCTTCCTGGGCGGCCCCAGCTTCCGCGCCATCCTGCGCTACAACAATTCCACCAGCTATGCGCTGGGAGTCAGCCTGCTGGCGCAGCGCCTGTCCGACGGCCCCGCCGTGCAAGCGCCCTGGCCGCGCGATCTGCAGGCGCTGACGCGCAGCCAGTTGCAGGCGCTGCAAACAGCCTTGAACCAGCGTGGCTTTGCCAGCGGCACACCCGACGGCATAATGGGGCCGGTTACGCGGGACGGCATCCGGAGCTACCAACGCAGCATCGGATTGCCTGCAGATGGGTATCCTGATTTAGACTTGCTGCTGCGACTGCAGCAGCCGTAGCCTCGAGTTTGTTCGCTATTTCGTGCGCTACTCTGATGATGCCGATATGGGACAACCTGCACTGGCCGCGCGTGCGAATGCGGGTTACTACGGCGCTCGGCACTACGCCAGCTCATCAGTACCGGCGCGGATCTGCGAGAGCACCGAGCTGGCGGTGCGGCTGGACCATTCCGACGCGCAGTCCACTGAAGCCAGCGCCGACATGTTGACGATGCGCCTGACGGTGGCCGTGGGGGTGAGGATGTGAGCCGGCTGGGCCAGGCCTAGCAGGATGGGCCCCACGGTGATGCCATGGCCCGCCGTGGCCTTGAGCACATTGAAGGTGATGTTGGCCGCATCGAGTGTGGGCATCACCAGCAGGTTGGCGTCACGCGTCAACGCCGAACCAGGATGCACCTGGTCCAGCAGTTCCTTGGACAAGGCGGCATCGCCGTGCATCTCCCCCTCGACCTCGAAGCGCGGCTTGAGCGAGCGGATCAGCTCAAGCGCGCGGCGCATCTTGCGCGCACTGGGCGTGTCCTCGCTGCCGAAGCTCGAGTGCGACAGCAGGGCCGCGTGCGGCACCACGCCGAAGCGGCGAACCTCGTCGGCCGCCAGCACGGCGATCTCGGCGAGCTGCTGGGGGCTCGGATCGTAGTTGACGTGGGTGTCGCAGATGAACAGCGTGCGCTCGGGCAGCATCAGCATGTTCATCGCCCCCAGTGTCTCGACGCCTGGGCGCAAGCCGATGACGGCGGCGACGACGTCGAGGTGGCTGCGAAAGCCGCCCCACATGCCACACAGCAAGGCATCGGCCTCACCGCGGTGCACCAGCATCGCGGCCAGTGCCGTGGGGTTGCGACGCAAGGCGGACTCGGCCGCGAGCGGCGTGACACCCTTGAGCCGCGTGAGCTGGTAGTAGGCCTGGGCGGCCTGCGGCAGGCGTGCGTCGGTATCCGGATCGACGAGTTCGAAGTCGCGGCCCGGCGCCAGGCGCAGCCCGTAGTCCTGGATGCGCTGCTCCACCACCAACGGACGGCCCACCAGGATCGGCCAGGCGAGCCCCTCGTCGACCACGATCTGCACGGCGCGCAGCACGCGCT
This sequence comes from Polaromonas sp. P4_H1, assembly GCF_056400945.1. Taxonomy (NCBI): domain Bacteria; kingdom Pseudomonadati; phylum Pseudomonadota; class Betaproteobacteria; order Burkholderiales; family Comamonadaceae; genus Polaromonas; species Polaromonas sp. P4_H1. Next base: position 314,114 of record NZ_JBFUKG010000001.1, read on the forward strand.
CGTCTTCGCCTTCGGCATAGACCACACGCCTGGGTGCCTTCTGCGCCGCGGCGAACACCGGCTGCATGACCGAGCCGGAGCGGTAGACGAAGCGCGCGAGACCGCCACGGTAGGCCTCGATGTCGGCGATGGGGCGGGTGGCGACGCCCGAATCCATGGCGGCTCGCGCCACGGCGGGCGCCACCATTTCGATCAGGCGAGGATCAAAGGGCTTGGGGATCAGGTAGTCGCGGCCGAAGCGAAGGCCGGCGGCGCCGTAGGCCTTGGCCACGGATTCCGGGATCTCGGCATGGGCCAGCTCGGCGATGGCGCGCACCGTGGCCAGCTTCATCTCCTCATTGATGGTGGTGGCGCCGACGTCCAGCGCGCCGCGGAAGATAAAGGGAAAGCACAGCACGTTGTTGATCTGGTTCGGATAGTCCGAACGCCCCGTTCCCAGAATCGCGTCGGGACGCGCGGCCAGCGCCTCTTCCGGACTGATCTCCGGGTCCGGGTTGGCCAGCGCCAGGATGATGGGGTCGCGCGCCATGGTCTTGACCATCTCGGGCTTGAGCACACCGGCGGAAGACAGGCCCAGGAACACGTCGGCGCCCTCGCAGGCATGGGCCAGGGTCCGCGCGCGGGTTTCCTGCGCGTAGCGCGCCTTGCTGTCGTCAAGCCCTTCGCGGCCGGCGAACAGCACGCCCTTGCTGTCGATGACAAGAACATTGGCCCGCTTCAGGCCCAGGCTGATGATCAGGTCCAGGCAAGCCAGCGCCGCCGCGCCGGCGCCGGAGCACACCAGCTTGACTTCGGCAATGTCTTTTTTCACCAGCCGCAGCGCGTTCAGGATGGCCGCGGCGGCGACAATGGCCGTGCCGTGCTGGTCGTCATGGAACACCGGAATCTTCATGCGCTCGCGCAGCTTTTTCTCGATGTAGAAGCACTCGGGCGCCTTGATGTCTTCGAGGTTGATACCGCCGAAGGTGGGCTCCATCCGCGCGATGGTGTCGATCAGCTTGTCGGGGTCGAGTTCGTCGAGCTCGATGTCGAAGACGTCGATGCCGGCGAACTTCTTGAACAGGCAGCCCTTGCCCTCCATCACCGGCTTGCCCGCCAGCGCGCCGATGTTGCCCAGCCCCAGCACGGCCGTGCCGTTGGTGATCACGGCCACCAGGTTGTTGCGCGCCGTCAGGTTGCCCGCCTCGCGCGGGTCCTCCACAATCGCCAGGCAGGCTTCGGCCACGCCCGGGGAATAGGCCAGGCCCAAGTCGCGCTGGGTCGCCATGGCCTTGGTGGGGGTCACCGAGATCTTGCCCGGCGTGGGATAGCGGTGGTAGTCGAGGGCGTCGCGCTTCAGTGTGTCACTCATCGCAGTCTCCGTGGGTCAGGCCAGAAAGCGGCACGCCGACGCGGCGGAGCGCGTGTCCATGTTGCGGCCGCGGTTGAGGTGATCGTCGATCTCGGCCGCGCAGCCCAGCATGCGGGCGTACAGGAAGATCGTGAACGCCGCCGTCTCCAGCGCATCGGCCTTGATCGTGCCGGCGCGGTACGCCGGCCACACGGTCTTGAGCAGCAAGGCGGCGATCACCGCGTCGATGTTCACGCAATACACGTTGCGCGACACGCCCTCGTCATAGAGCTTTTGAACCAGCGCGCGATAAAACTCGTGAAAGACGTTGTGCTCGCCGCGGCTGGCCATCAGCTCGGCGATGAAGACTTCGCGCGGATCGTGATTGACCGGCTTGTCCTTGAACACGGGATGGTTCACGCCGGGGATTTTCTGGATGTCGAGGTTGCCGCTGGTCTTCTTGTCGGCCTTGTAGCGTGCATAGGACTCGACATAGCGCGCCGCCAGCGCGCCTACGTCCGCGCCGTGCGACGGGCTGCCCGGATCGGTCAGGCCGCTGTCCTTGAACTGCTCCAGCAGGAAGGCCACGCCTTCGTAGCCGTTGCCCCCGTGCGCGTAGCCGCAATGGGTGAGAAAACCGATCATCCCCTTGTTGAGCTGCACGCGTTCAGGCTGCTCCGGCCCGTCGGACGACACCGCCCCTTTGGCACCTTGGGCGGAGATCGTGCCCGGGCCGTTCGACAGCAAGAGGCCCACCAGCGTCTGGAAGGCGAACAGGTCCCCCGGGCGCGGCTGGGCATGCAGGAGCGCGACGCAGGCGACTTCGGTGAGCGAGCGGGCACCCAGCAGATCGGCCTCGGAGATGCCGCAAAAGCGCGTCGGCTCGTGCCGTGACGCCTCGACCGAGGCGCCGATCGACGTGCCGAACAGCTGCATCCACGCAGGCAGGCATTCCACTGTCAGGCGCGACACGCGCTTGCGCATCAGGGGGCCCCAGCCCAGCGTGGTGGTGATGGCGGCCAGCACGGCATCGGCGGTGGGGTAGCCCCCCAGACGCTCGAGAAAGCGCACGAACACCGAGCGCGCACCACGGGCGCGCAGTCCGTCGAGCATCGCCTGGGCGCGCGGGTCGGGTGTGGTTCTCACCATACCCGCCGCTGGGCTCTCCAACAGCCCGCCAAAGGTGAAGCTTTCGTCGAGCGCGTCCTTCAGGCCCGCCGCCGAGAAGCGCGCGATCAGCTCGTGCGCGATCGCACGGGCCGGCTCGGTGCGCCGCGGCCCCACGATGGCGAGAGCCGCGGCCAGCACGGCGTTGGGCGCATTGCCAGCCTCCCGCGCGGCCTGCGCCGCCGCCAGCGTCGCATCGCCATGCAGGTTGAGCCAGGCGCCCACCGCCACGCTCACCAGCTTGCGGTCGTTCTCGCCACCGGGCTCCTTGAGCAGGGCCAGGCCGACGTTGCCCTCCAGCGTGTACTGCGCCGCGTCAAGCACCGACACGCCGTTCAGGCGCGTGACCTGCGTCTTGGCGTCCATCTGCGAGACGCCCGAGGCGTCCTTCAAGGCCTCGCGTGCGAACGTGGCCCCGACCTGCAACTCCAGCGACTTGACCTGCACGTCGTAAGGCGCCACCGCGCGCACCGTGGGCAGGTCCAGCTCGGATGGAAGCTTCGCGCCCGCGTTCGAGCCGAACCAGGCCTTCAGCTCCATCGTGCCTTCCGGCGCGAAGTCGGGCTTCACGCCGTTGGCGGCCATCACCGCACTCAGCGCCGCGGGGATGTCGGCGATGTTGGTCACCACCGCGCCCTTGGCCGAGCAAACCGGCCGCTCGGGCGTATACAGCGCGTCCACTCCGAACTTCTCCATGAACCAGCGTTCTTTCGAGGCCGCGTCGTCGCCGCCGCCCGACATCGCGCCGGCATGGCCGACGGCGCGTGTGAGCTTGCTCTTCCAGCGCCCCACCACGCAGGCCACCACGGGCTTGGTGAACTCGGCGTCGAGCTCGTAGTAGCCCCCGGGCTCGCAGTACAGCACCGCTGCCTTGCTGCGGTCGTCGTTGCCCAGCGCGAAGGCGAACTCGGGCGCGGCATAGTGGATGTAGACGTCCTTGCCCGAGGACACCAGCGTGGTGGTGCCCCAGCCGCCCATGCGCAGGTACTGCGCGATGGTGGTGGTGAAGCCGCCCGAGTTGGACAGGATGGCTACCGAGCCCTTCTTCAACGTATCGCCCGGGCTGTCGCCCCCGAGCGCGCCGCCGATGCGAACCTGGTTCCACGAATCCGCCACACCCAGGCTGTTGCCGCCGAAGATATCGATGCCGCGCGCCTGCGCCATCGCGCGGATCTCGCGCGCGTCGTGCACGCTCATCTTCTCGGTGGGAATAAAGATCTTGGTGAGCTCGGGATTGACGCGGATCAGCTCGACCACGCCGTCGTCTGCAGCGCTCGGCGGCAGGTAGACCACGCCGCAATTGAAGCTGTGGCCGGCTTCCAGGCCTTCGCGAACGTTGTTGTAGACCGGGATGCTGCCGTGAGGCGTCTCCAGCACCTGGCCGCCTCTGCCAGGCGAGGTACCGAACACCACGTTGCCGCCGCTCCAGGCGTGGCCGACCGGCGTGACCTCGCTGGATTCCCCGCCCAGGATGTTGAGCACGCACACACGGTCCTCGCGGGTCGCGATCTGGGCCAGCGACTCGATACCGGTGAAGTACTTGAAACCGCCCACGTTTTTTCTGAATTGAGTCATGTCGCTCTCGCTTTCGTTCGCTTTCGGGTCCGCTTTCGCGGTCATTGAGGCGCCGGCTCCAGCCCGCTCTTGACGATCGGCGGTACCGCCGTCGGCGCTCTGAAAAAGGCGATCAATTGCCGCGCCGCTTCGGGCTCACGCGCCTTCACGGTAATGCCGACGGAGAACACGGTTACTCGTTGCACCTCGGGCGGCAGCACGCCGATGAACTGGATGCCTTCGATGGGCAGCAGTTCGCTGACCTGCTGCAGCCCGAGCGCCGCGTCGCCCCGCGCTACCACGGTGCCGACGCGCTCGCTCAGAATGCGCCTGCTCTTGGGTAACACCCGCTCCTCGATGCCCAGCCGCTTCAAAAGCTCGGTCTCGTAGTACACGCCGCTCGCGCTCGCCGAATAGGCGACCGACGGCGCATCGAGCAGTGCGCGCTTGAGCGCTTCGATGGTACTGATATCGGGCTTCGGCGCTCCGGTGCGCACCGCGAAGCCGATCAGGGAGCGCACCAGATCGACCTGGCTGCCCGCCACCACGTGGCCTTGCGCCACTAGGGCGTCGAGCGCGGGCCGGGCGAGGATCACGAGGTCGGCCGGCTCGCCGCGCCCGAGCCGGCTCGGGATCGAATCCGCCGCCGCGCCCATCGACGCGCCATAGGCGGTGTTCACCTTGTGCCCGGTGTCGCGCTCGAACCGTGGTACGAGTTCGTTGTAGGCCGCGGTGAAGCCGCCGGAAGTCATCACATGGAGGGTCTTCGCCTCAGGCTTGGCAGGCAGGCCGCTGCAAGACGCCAGCGCCAACGCGGCGAACAGGAGCGTGGCGCGTCGAAAGAGGGACATTGGGTTCATCCTTGAGCTCACTGAAGTGCGGCCGCAGGAGTGCGGTCAGGCGGCGAGGTTCATCGCGGTCGCCAGCTGCTGGCGCCCGCCGGCCTTCATCCAGGCGTCTACCCGGCGCGCGTAGTCGACCACCTCGCTCATCGCCGAATCGAAACCGAAGATGCGGTAGGGAATGCCAAGCGCGTCACAGGTGTCGCGCAGCACGCCCATGCCGCGTACCAGGTTCGGCCCGCCTCGCCCGACCACCAGGTACAACGGCTGCGGACCGTATTTGCCGAAGTGCTCGCGCAGCGCATCGGCCATGGCGCGGAAGGTTTCGAAGATGTCAGTGTTGTTGCTCTTGCCGCCAATGATGAAGAGCACGTTGGACTGCTTGAGCCAGTGCTTGAAGCAGATGCGCGCCACCGATTTCATCTTCTCGTACGGCGGGTTGCCGCCGAAGTCCGACGAAATGATGGCGTCGTCTCCCAGCATCTGCGTGACCAGCGAGTTGGCGCCGCCGCCGAAGGTGGGCGCGAGGATCGTGCCCTTGTCGTTGATGATGTAGACGTCGCTCTGGCCCTGGTAGGTGCGCAGCTGGTTGATCTCCTGCTCGAAGTCGGAATAGTCGGCGGCGAACAGGTCGGCCGGCAGGTCCAGCCGCTGCCAGCGCGGGTCATCGCGGTCGAACCCGCACTTGAAGTCGCAGGCCACCGGCGTGAGCCGGCCCTTGGCGTCGGGCCGCAGGCGGATCGGGTTGAGCTCCAGCGTGGTCATGCCGTAGTCGTGGAACAGATCCCAGAGGTTGGGCAGGTGCTGCACCAGCGGCGAGATGATCTGCCTGGGTGCCTTCAGCTCGGACAACGCGTTGGCCACGACAAAGGCCTTCAGGCCGGTCAGCGGATTGAACGGCACGCTGACGATCTGCGTTTTGTCCAGCTCCTCGATGTCCACGCCGCCGTGGTGCGTCAGCGTCATCGTCGGCGCGCGATAGCGGGTGTTGTCGGTGAGCGAGAAATACACCTCGTGCTCGGCGGGTACGCCAGCCTCGAAGGTGACGCCGTTGGACTTGGCGAACTGATGGCCGTGGCGGTGTTCGCAAAAGTACAGCCGCTCCTTCTCCGCCAGCGCGGTTTTCAGGTCGGTGGCGCGGCCCACCAGGCCGGCTTTGCCCTTCTTGCCGACGCCGCCCTTGAAGACCGGCTTGATAAAGACTTGTCCGTGTTTGGCGATCAGCGCCTTGATGGCCGACTCGCTCGCGTCGGGGCCCAGGATTTCCGGGGTCGGAAAGCCCGCCAACTTGAGGAGACGGGCGCCGTGCAGCATGCCGGTGACGTTCATTGCTGTCCTTCGTTGTGAGTGGCTCGAATGTGTAGCGAATGCTAGGAGGCGGCCGCGCCGGGCCGCTTTCGAAACCCTTTCATCGCACCCTATCGATTACCCGATTGGGGAAACCACCGAGTTCGCCGCGCGCAATTTGAAAGCGCACCGAAAGCTTGGCGCTGCGGGCCGGCAGCAAGATCGGCCGCACCTTTCAAGGAGACAAGCATGCGTCGCGATGAATTCATGAAATCTTTACTGGCGCTGGCGGGAGCCGGCGCATGGCCGCTCGCAGCGCGGGCCGGCGTCAACCTCAAGATGATGATTCCGGCCAACCCCGGCGGTGGCTGGGACACCACGGGTCGCGCTCTGGGCAAGGCAATACAGGAAGCCAAGGCTGCCGACAGCGTGAGCTACGACAACAAGGGCGGGGCCGCGGGCGCGCTGGGCCTGGCGCAGTTCATCAACAGCAGCAAGGGCGACGCAAACAGCCTCATGGTGATGGGCGCCGTGATGCTGGGCGGCATCATCACCGGCAAGCCGCCGGTGAGCCTGTCGCAGGCGACGCCGATCGCGCGCCTGACCAGCGAGTACAACGTGTTCGCCCTGCCGGCCAGCTCGCCCTTGAAGACCATGGCCGACGTGGTCGCCCAGCTCAAGAAGGACCCCGGCAGCGTGAAGTGGGGCGGCGGCTCGCGCGGCTCCACCGAGCACATCGCGGCGGCCATGATCGCGCGCGAGGCCGGCGTGGACCCGGCCAAGATCAACTATGTGGCCTTCCGCGGGGGCGGTGAAGCCACGGCGGCCATTTTGGGGAGCAACGTGACGGTCGGCGGCGGCGGCTACAGCGAGCTGGCCGAGTACATCACCAGCGGCAAGATGCGGGCGATTGCGGTGACATCGGGCGAGCGCCTGAAGGGCATCAACGTGCCCACGCTCAAGGAACAGGGCATCAACGTGGAGATCGGCAATTGGCGCGGCCTGTACGGCGGGCCGGGCATCAGCCCCGCGCAGCGCAACGCGCTGACCGACATGGTGCTGGCCGCGCTCAAGACCAAATTCTGGGCCGAGGCCCTGGAGAAGAACAACTGGACGCCGGCCGTGCTGAGCGGCCCGGCCTTCGACAAGTTCGTCGACGACGAGTTCGCCAGCATGCGCGTGACCATGGTCAAGTCGGGCATGGTCTGACGCGCAAAGGAGGAAAGACAATGACACGACAACAGGCATCCGGCAATTCGCTGCCGCAGACGTTGGTCGGCGCAGCCATCGGGCTGATCGGGGTGGCGCTGGCCGCAGGCGCGGTGTCCATCCCCTCGGCCGCCGGCTACTCCGGCATCGGGCCCAATTTCCTGCCGTGGCTGGTGGCCGGCGTGCTCACGCTGTGCAGCGTGCTGATCGTCCGCGAGGCGCGCATGGGCGGCTATCGCAATATGGGAGAGCCCTCGGGCGCCGAGCAGGGCTATCGGCCCGGTTTTGCGTGGGTCTCCGCCGGCTTGCTGGCCAACGCGGCATTGATCACCACCCTGGGCTTCATCCTCAGCTGCACGATGTGCTACGTGCTCGCGGTGCAGGGGCTGCGCCGCGCAGCCGGCCAGCCGGCCGGCAAGCCGCAGACCGTGGCGACAGACGTGGCGACGGGCCTGGCCATTTCAGCGCCGGTGTTCTGGACCTTCACCCAATTCCTGGCGATCAACCTGCCGGGCCTCACCACAACGGGTTGGATATGAAAGCCGAAATGAAACCGACCCCATCAAGCCTTGTCATCCCGGGCTCGACCCGGTATCCATCGTGGCGTCCAGGCGCGCTGCCGTGGATTGCGGGTCGAGCCCGCAATGACATCCGTTACCTGAGTCACGGGTCGCGCGCAGCGCGGTGGAGCAACTGACATGGACATCCTGAACGCGCTTTTGCAAGGCTTTGCCACGGCGATTTCGCCGGCCAACCTGCTCTGGGCCCTGGTCGGCTGTGCGCTGGGCACGGCGGTGGGCGTGCTTCCGGGCATCGGCCCCGCCGTGGCCGTGGCGATGCTGCTGCCGATCACGGCCAAGGTCGAAGTCACCGCTTCGATGATCTTCTTCGCGGGCATCTACTACGGCGCCATGTACGGCGGCTCGACCACCTCCATCCTGCTGAACACGCCAGGCGAAACCGCCAGCATGGTCACGGCGATGGAGGGCAACAAGATGGCCAAGAGCGGGCGGGCGGGTGCGGCGCTGGCCACGGCGGCCATCGGTTCCTTCGTGGCCGGCACCATCGCCACAGTGGTCGTCACGCTGTTCGCGCCCTTCGTCGCCGAGTTCGCGGTCAAGCTCGGCCCGCCGGAATACTTCCTGCTGATGGTGCTGGCATTCACCACAGTCAGCGCCGTGCTCGGCTCCAGCGCGCTGCGCGGCATGACGGCACTGTTCATCGGGCTGGCGGTAGGCCTGGTGGGGCTGGACCAGATCTCGGGCCAGGCCCGCTACACCATGGGCGTGCCCGAACTGCTGGACGGCATCGAGATCGTGCTCGTGGCGGTCGGCCTGTTCGCGGTGGCCGAGGTGCTGTATGCGGCCATGTACGAAGGCCGGGTGGTCGACACGCAGAACAAGCTGACCAAGGTCTACATGACGGGCCGCGACTGGAAGCGTTCGATTCCGGCCTGGCTGCGCGGCACGGCCATCGGCGCGCCCTTCGGCTGCATCCCGGCCGGCGGCACCGAGATCCCCACCTTCCTGAGCTATGCGACCGAGAAGAAGCTGGCCAAGGGAGAAGACCGCGCCGAGTTCGGCACCAAGGGCGCCATCGAGGGGGTGGCCGGGCCGGAGGCCGCCAACAACGCCACGGTGACTACGGCGCTGATTCCCCTGCTGACGCTGGGCATCCCCACCTCCAACACCACGGCCATCCTGCTGGGCGCGTTCCAGAACTACGGCATCCAGCCGGGGCCGCAGCTGTTCACCACATCGGCCGCGCTGGTGTGGGCGCTGATCGCCTCGCTGTATATCGGCAACGTGATGCTGCTGATCCTGAACCTGCCGCTGGTCAAGCTGTGGGTCAAGCTGCTGAAGATCCCCAAGCCGCAGCTGTACGCGGGCATCCTGATCTTCGCCACCGTCGGCGCCTACGGCATGCGCCAGAGCGCCTTCGATCTGGTGCTGTTGTACGGCATCGGCCTGGTGGGCATCGTGATGCGGCGCTACGACTTCCCGACCGCGCCGGTGGTGGTGGGGATGATCCTGGGGCCGCTGGCCGAGGCGCAGCTGCGCAACGCGGTGTCCATCGGCGAGGGCAGCTTCACGGTCTTCCTGCAGCGGCCGATGTCGATTGCCATGCTGATCATCATCGCCTGCGTGCTGGTGCTGCCCCGCGTGACGACGGCCATGGCCAGGCGGCGGCAGCTCGCAGCAACTGTCTGACCAGGAGGGAACTACACCATGGACTTCGGAGCAACTGCTTTCTGGATCGCGCTGATGCAGATCATCGGCATCAATATCGTGCTGTCGGGCGACAACGCGGTGGTGATCGCGCTGGCCTCGCGCGGACTGCCGCCCGCCCAGCAAAAGAGCGCCGTGGCCTGGGGCAGCGGCGCGGCGGTGGTGATGCGCATCGTGCTGACCATCGTGGCGGTCGAACTCCTGCGCCTGCCCTTCCTGAAGCTGGTGGGCGCGGTGCTGCTGTTCTGGATCGCCGTCAAGCTGCTGGTGCCGGAAGAGGAAGGCGAAGGCCACGGCGGCGCGAACACCAGCATGGCGGCGGCCGTGCGGACCATCCTGCTGGCCGACCTGGTGATGAGCCTGGACAACGTGATCGCCGTCGCGGCGGCGGCCAAGGGCAGCACGCTGCTGCTGGTCGTCGGCCTGGCCATTTCGATCCCGCTGGTGGTCTTCGCCAGCCGGCTGCTGCTGACCTTGATGGAACGGTTCCCGTCCATCATCACCATCGGCGCCGCGCTGCTGGGCTGGGTCGCGGGCGAGATGGCGATCGGCGACCCGCTGGTCAAGGCCTGGATCGACGCGCAGGCGGCGTGGCTGCACTACGCGGCGCCGCTGACGGGGGCCGTCAGCGTCATGCTGATCGGCAAGGCCATTGCCGGCCGCGCCGCCGCCACACGGCTCGCCAGCGCGCCTGCCGTCGTGCCCAGGGTGTCCGGGCTGCTGCGCCGCATCCTGCTGGCGACCGACGGCTCACCGGGCGCGGCCCGCGCGCTCGATCAGCTGCTGGTGCTGCGCCAGAACCTAAGCGATCCCGAGGGCGTCGAACTGCACCTGGTCAACGTGCAGCGGCCCTTGTCGGGCGACGTGGCCTCGTTTGTCGCGGTGCAGACGCTCGAAGACTACCACCGCGAGCGCGGCGAGCAGGCGCTGGCGCCGGCGCGCGACCGGCTGCGCGCCGAAGGCCTGGCCTTCCAGGAGCATCGGCGCGTCGGGGACCCCGGCGCCACCATCGCCGGGGTGGCGGCCGCCGTGGGCTGCGACCTGATCGTCATGGGTTCGCGCGGCCTGGGCTCGCACACGGCGGGCCTGATCGGATCGGTGGCCACCGGTACCCTGGAACATTCATCGGTCCCGGTGCTGGTCGTCAGGGCTTCAGACCTCGGCCGCACCGCCGCGTCGGTCAGCGCTGAGGATCGAACTCGCGCTGCCAGCGCTTGAGCAGCGCGTCGTGCTTGCTGCGGTCCAGGTGCGCGAGCAGGCCGGGGCCGAGCGCGACCGGCCTGAAGGCGATGCCCTGCGGCGGGCTTTGCATGGCGCCCGTCCGCACGGCGGGCAAGCCGCCGGCAGCCAGCAGGTCCTGGCCGGGCGCCGACAGCAGGTGGTCGAGCCACAGGCGGGCGCCTTGCGGATTGGGCGCGGTGCGGGCGATGAAGGCCACTCGCGAGACCACCAGCGTGTAGTCCTGGAAATAGGTGACACCGATCTCCGGCTGGCTGCGCGCGAACGCCTGCGCATAGCTCCCCAGCACGTTGTAGGCGAGCATCGCTTCGCCTGCCGCCACGCTTTCGAGCATGCCCTGCGTGCCGGTATGCAGGCGTGCCTGGCATTGGCCCAGGGCGCGCACCAGTTCCCAGTAGCGCGGCGAGGCCAGCGCGTCCTGCGCCGCGGCCAGGAACCCGATACCGGCCCGCGCGATGTCGAACGTGGCGGCCCGGCCGCGCCAGCGCGGCGTATCGGCCAGCAGCAACGCGGCCAGGGCCGCACGCGTGCGCGGCACTTCGCCGGCCGCCAGCAGCTGGCGGTTCACGGCCATCCCGACCGGTTCATGGGTGGTGCCATAGGCTTCGTGCTTCCAGACCGCCCACTTGGGCAAGTTTGGCGCGTGCGGGCTTTCGTAGCGCTGCGCGTGGCCGTCGTTGACCAGCTTGATCTGCAGATCCATGGCCGAACTCCACAGCACGTCGGCGCGATCGGGTGCATCGTCGCCCTGGCGCAGGAAGCGCTCGTACAGGGCCATGCTGCCGAGCTCGATGTAGTCTACCTGCAGGCCGGCGTGCCGGCGCTCGAAATCGGCGATCAGCGGCTCGATGGCGTGCCGGTCCGTCGCCGCAAGAACCCGCACACGCTGGGCGCCCGATGCCGCGCTGGCGCCGCCCCTGACGGCCGCAGCCGCGATGGAACTTGCCGCCAGGCCCAGCAAGCCGGCCCCGATCACCCTGCGGTTCAATGGCATCGTAAGTCTCCTGGGAGGTATTATCACCGTGCACGCTTGCACCGCCTGCGTGAGCCCCGGGGCACCCCCGGCCCTGTCGACGGTGATTCATCCAGCCCGCCATGCACATCCTGTTGATCGAGGACCACCTGCAACTGGTGCAGACGCTGCAGCAATCGCTCGGGGTGCTGGGCATCGAGGTCGAATCCTGCGCCGACGGCGTGCTGGCCGATACGCTATTGCAGGAACGCAGCTTCGACGTCGTGGTGCTCGACCTGGCGTTGCCGCGCATGGGTGGTTTCGAAATCCTGTGCCGCCTGCGCAAGCGCGGCGACAAGGTGCCAGTGCTGGTACTCACTGCCAACGGCGACACCCACGACCGGGTTCAGGGCCTGAACGCCGGTGCCGACGACTACCTGCCCAAGCCGTTCGACCTTTCCGAACTGGAAGCGCGCCTGCGCGCCCTGCACCGGCGCTCGATCGGCTCGGTCGACGCGGTGCTACGCGTGGCGGCGCTGGAATTCAACACGGTATCGCGCCGCTTCGCGCTCGGCACGCGGCACCTGGACTTGCCGCCACGCGAGCACGACCTGCTGGAAGCCCTGATCGTCCACGCGGGCCGGCCGGTCAACAAGCTGCTGCTGACCCAGCGCCTGTGCACCAGCGACGCCGTCCTCAGCAACGACGCGCTGGAGCTCTATGTGCACCGTGTGCGCCGCCGGATCGACGGCAGCGGCGCGGCCATTCACACGTTGCGCGGACTCGGTTACGTGCTCGAGGTTGCCGATGACGCGCCTGCGTAGCCTGCTGCTGCGCTGGCTGTTGATCCCGACGCTGGGGCTGTGGATGCTGGCGTCAACGATTGGCTACCTGCGCAGCCTGGCGCAGGCTCACGAAGCCTATGACCGCACGCTGCTCGGTTCGGCGCTCGTGATCGGTGAGCGCCTGAGTGTGGAAAACGGCCAGGTTGTGGCCGACCTGCCCTACGCTGCGCTGGAAATGCTGCGTACCGACGCGCAGGACCGTATCTTCTACCGCGTCGCCGGCCTTGCCGATGGCCACCACATCACCGGCTACAAAGACCTGCCGCCGCCGGCCACGCAGCCAGACACCGAGCCGCTGTTCTATGACGCAGTTTATAAGGGGCAGAACATCCGCGTGGTGGCGCTGACCTGGTTGGTGGTGGACGATATGGCGCCCCGATCCCTGATCGTGCAGGTGGCCGAAACGATGGACGCCCGGCGCCAGCTTACGCGCCGCATCGTCTCCGATGCGGCGGCAATGCAGTTGCTGCTGATCACAGCGGCGGCCGCGCTCATCGCCTTCGGCGTGCAGCGCGGCCTGGCCCCCTTGAAACGGCTACGCGACGAGGTACGCGCGCGCGGCGCGAACGACCTGACGCCAATCGACACGCGCAGCGTCCCGCGCGAAGTAGCGCCCCTGATCCATGCGATCAACGCGCATACCGAACGGCAGCGGCAGCTCAGTGATGCCCAGGTGCGATTCATCGCCAACGCATCACACCAGTTGAAGACGCCACTGACCGTGCTGCGCGCCCAGGTCGATCACGCCTTGCAACAGACCGACCTTGACCACATGCGCACCGTGGTCAGCGGCATTCACCTGTCCACGCAATCGACCCAGAGACTTGTGAACCAGCTACTGAGCCTGGCACGGAGTGAACCCGGTCGCACACTCGACATCGAAGAAATAGATCTTGCCGAACTGGCACGCAATCAGACCTTCGAGATGCTGGTTTTGGCGCGGGCGAAATCAATCGACCTTGGTTTCGAAGGCGACATGCTTGTGCTGGTGCGCGGCGAACCTGTGTTGCTGCGCGAACTCGTCGCAAATCTGGTGCACAACGCCATCAGTTACACGCCGCCCGGCGGCCACGTCACCGTTCGGGTGGATAGGCACAATGGGCGGCCCCGCTTGTGCGTAATCGACAACGGCCCGGGCATTCCCATCGACGAGCGCCTCAAGGTCTTCGAGCGCTTCTACCGCAGCGCCGGCAGCGGCGAGCAAGGCACCGGCCTCGGGCTGGCGATCGCGAAGGAGATCTGCGATCGCCATCGGATCGAAATATCGCTTGGCGAAGGCCCCGAGGGCAAAGGCCTGCACATTCAGTTGCTCTGGCCCGTTGAGGCTGATTCCGGGTAGGCGCCAACACGGCGCCCGCGCCGCCATCTGCATTTAGTTCCTAGTCGTCTTCTGATTGAGAAACGACGCGGCGAATCACGTCACCGCCAAAACCGCGCGCCGCCAAAAAGCGCATCTGCTTCGCACGCCCAGCCGCATCGGGCGACTGGCCTTCAAACTTTTTGCGCCAGACCTCGCGGGCGCGCTCCAGTTCGGTCGCCTTGAGGCTGTCCATCGCCCCGGCCACCACCTCCGCGCCCAGCCCCTTGTTCAGCAGCTCATGGCGTATGCGCGCCGCGCCGTAGCGGCCCGCGCGCCGGTTGATCACCGACTCGACCACCCGCGCTTCGCTGATGAAGTCTTTGGCCTGCAAGTCATCGAGCACCTGCGCCAGCTGGCCGGGCGTTTCTTCGTGGGGTGCGAGCTTGCGTTCCAGCTCGGCCCGCGAATGCTCGCGGGCCGCCAGCAAGCGTAGGGCACGGCCCTTGAGCGAGAGCTTGAAGCCCGCCGGGGCTGCTGGCTTGTCGGAGGTCATGGCTCGGTCGGCAGGCGTGGGGCACGGGTACAAGGCTTGTGGCGGCACGCAGTTGCTATTATTTTCATAGCCCTCCACATCCGTCACCTTAAGGTCCACGCCTGACTTGCCCTGTAAAAAGCCGGATCAGGCGGCGGCTTTGGCGGGTTTTTCGGCCTTGGCGGCCTTGTCCGGCTTGTCGCCCGTCTCGGCGGCAGCCACGGCGATCAGCGGCACGCCCAGCGACTCGCGCACCTTGTTTTCGATTTCGATCGCGAGGTCCGGGTTCTCCTTGAGGAATTCCCGCGAGTTGTCGCGGCCCTGGCCGATTTTTTCGCCGTTGAAGGCATACCAGGCGCCGGCTTTCTCGACGATGTGGCCGGCCACACCCAGGTCCAGCACCTCGCCCAGGCGGCTGATGCCCTCGCCATACAGGATGTCGAACTCCGCCGTCTTGAAGGGCGACGCCACCTTGTTCTTGACCACCTTGACGCGGGTTTCGTTGCCGATCACCTCTTCGCCTTTCTTGATGGAGCCTATGCGGCGGATGTCCAGACGCACCGACGCGTAGAACTTCAGCGCATTGCCGCCAGTCGTGGTTTCAGGCGAGCCGAACATCACACCGATCTTCATGCGGATCTGGTTGATGAAGATCACCATGCAGTTGGCCTTCTTGATGGTGGCGGTCAGCTTGCGCAGCGCCTGGCTCATCAGGCGGGCCTGCAGGCCGGGCAGCGAGTCGCCCATTTCGCCTTCGAGTTCGGCCTTGGGCGTGAGCGCCGCCACCGAGTCGACCACGATCAGGTCCACCGCGCCTGAGCGGGTCAGCGAATCAACGATTTCCAGGGCCTGCTCGCCAGTGTCGGGCTGGCTGATCAGCAGTTCCTGCAGGTTGACGCCCAGCTTTTGCGCGTACTGGATGTCCAGCGCGTGCTCGGCGTCGACGAAGGCGCAGGTGCCGCCCAGTTTTTGCATTTCGGCAATCACCTGCAAGGTCAGCGTGGTTTTGCCCGACGACTCCGGGCCGTAGATTTCAACCACCCGGCCGCGCGGCAGGCCGCCGACGCCCAGCGCAATGTCCAGGCCCAGCGAGCCGGTGGAAACGACCTGGATGTCCTCGATCACCTCGCCA
This sequence comes from Polaromonas sp. P4_H1, assembly GCF_056400945.1. Lineage (NCBI taxonomy): Bacteria > Pseudomonadati > Pseudomonadota > Betaproteobacteria > Burkholderiales > Comamonadaceae > Polaromonas > Polaromonas sp. P4_H1. The sequence goes on from NZ_JBFUKG010000001.1 coordinate 329,731, forward strand.
GCGCCCAGCTTCATGATGGTGCCTTTGCCGAACTGCTTTTCGATCTGGGCCAGTGCGGCCTGCAGGGCCTTGGCTTTTTCGGTGTTCAGGGCGGCGGTTTGTGCAGGGTTTTGGGCGGGATTCAGTTTGCTGGTCAGTTCCATAAAAAACTCCTTGAAAATCAATAACTTAAAAGAATTCAAACTCTTTGCAGGGTCCCCAGTCGTTTCTGCTTTTAATTACAGCGCTGGATGCATGACCAGTACTTTATGGGCGCTATAAAAATAAGTAAACCATATTTTTAGTCAGTTTTCCTGATCAATTGCACTACCTTGGGCTACCATACCCGGATGCCCAACATGGATGCCCAGACGATGACCAGCCCACCCGGTGTCGTCGAACCCGGCTGGCGCCTCACCCACTTGGGGCGCCTGCTCGGCCACGCCCTGCGCCGCTTTGACGAACGCGTGCTGTCACTGATGGCCAGCAATGCGGACGTGCCGCTGGCACTGTCCAATCTGGCGGCGCGCAACCAGGTGGGCGCCGCCCATATCCACATCACGCGGCACCTGGCGGTGGGCGGCTCGCGCCTGACGGACCTGGCGATGAGCGCCGGCATGAGCAAACAGGCCATGGGCGATCTGGTCGACCAGTGCCAGGCCTGGGGGCTGGTCACGCGCCAGCCCGATCCCCATGACAAACGCGCACGCCGCGTGGTGTTCACCGAATCGGGCCTGCTCTGGCTGGACGCCTTCCGGCGCGCGGTGCGCCAGACCGAAGAGGAGTTCCGGCAGGCGGTGGGGGCCGATGTGGCGACGGTGGTAGCGCTGGGGCTGGAGGCGTATGCGGGGGCGTGAATGGTAAGCAGCGATGGCCCTTCCCCGCCTGGGCCAGCAGGGGCCGCGGAACCGGCTCAGCGGGGCCGCAGGCGCAGCGCCCCCTCGGGGGGCAGCGCATTACACGCAGTGAAAAGCGTGGGGGCTCTATTTCGTAAGCAAACCCGTGACTGCAAAAGCCTAGAATTTGATGAAGAACCAAAACCACCGTCCGCAGGCCCTGCCGCGGGCTGATATCTGGAGACAGCCATGCGTATTCTGATTGCCGAAGACGACCAGGTTCTGGCCGATGGCCTGCTGCGCACCCTGCGCGCGTCGGGTGCAGCGGCGGACCATGTAGCGAGCGGCACCGAGGCCGATGCCGCATTGCTCACCAACACGGAATTTGACTTGCTGATTCTCGACCTGGGCCTGCCGCGCATGCATGGGCTGGAGGTGCTGAAGAGGCTGCGTGCGCGCGGCTCGGCGCTGCCGGTGCTGATACTCACCGCCGCCGACAGCGTGGAAGAACGCGTCAAGGGCCTGGACTACGGCGCGGACGACTACATGGCCAAGCCCTTTTCACTGCAGGAACTCGAAGCGCGCGTGCGCGCCCTGACCCGCCGCGGCATGGGCGGCGCCAGCAGCACCATCAAGCACGGCCCGCTGGTCTATGACCAGGCCGGGCGGGTCGCCACCATTGACGGCCAGATGGTGGAGCTGTCGGCCCGCGAACTGGGCTTGCTGGAAGTGCTGCTGCAGCGCACCGGCCGCCTGGTGAGCAAGGACCAGCTGGTCGAGCGCCTGTGCGAGTGGGGCGAGGAAGTCAGCAACAACGCCATCGAGGTCTATATCCACCGCCTGCGCAAGAAGATTGAAAAAGGGCCGATACGCATTGCGACGGTGCGCGGCCTGGGCTACTGCCTGGAAAAAATCCCCTGATGGAGCCCCCACGTTCGCTCACTTCGTGTAGCTCTCTGCCCCCCGGGGGGGCCGCTGCGCCTGCGGCCCGGCAAAGCCGGTTCCGCGGCCCCTGTTGGCTTGAAGAGGAAGCCCGGCGGACGAACGTTCCCAGGCTTTTTGATCTGTGGCTTTAAGACTCTTCCAGCGTGAGCGCCGAAGTCTTTTCGGCGAGATCCTCGACTGGATGCTCACGCCGCTGCTGCTGCTGTGGCCGATCAGCCTGGCGCTGACCTGGCTGGTGGCGCAAAACATTGCCGGCAAGCCTTTTGACCGCGCGCTGGAATACAACGTGCAGGCGCTGGCCAAGCTGGTGGTGGTCAGGAACAACCAGGTGCAGTTCAACCTGACCGCACCGGCGCGCGAAATTTTGCGTGCCGACGACACCGACCTGGTTTACTACCAGGTGGTGGGCACGCACGGCGAATACCTCAGCGGCGAGCACGACCTGCCCCTGCCGCCCGACGAGGACAAGCCCACCAACGGCGAGGTGCGGCTGCGCGAGGATGTCATCCAGGGCGAAGAGGTTCGCGTGGCCTACACCTGGATCAAGGTGGACGTGAAAACCGCCGCACACGAAGCAGCGGGCGGGGGAGCCAGTCCGTCCACCGCGCCGCCCCAGGGACGGGCGGCCTCTCCAGCGGGCGGCGCCGCCCGCGAGGCGGCAAACGCCGCAAACCAGCAAACCGTGCTGGTACAGGTGGCCGAAACGCTGGAAAAACGCAAAACCCTGGCCACGGAAATCGTCAAGGGCACGATGGTGCCGCAGTTCGTGACCCTGCCGCTGGCCGTGCTGCTGGTGTGGCTGGCGCTGGTGCGCGGCATCAAGCCGCTGGCACAGCTTGAAAAACGCATTCGCGCGCGCAAGTCCGACGACATGAGCCCGCTCGATGAAACCTTCGTGCCTGAAGAAGTCGCGCCACTGGTGTCATCCATCAACGATTTGCTGAGCCGGCTCAAAGTGTCGCTCACCACGCAAAAACGCTTTCTGGCCGACGCAGCGCACCAGCTCAAGACGCCGCTGGCAGGCCTGCGCATGCAGGCTGACCTGGCGCAGCGTGAAACCGACACCGACGAGCTCAAAAAATCGCTCAAGCACATCGGCCGCGCCAGCATACGCGCGACCCACACCGTCAACCAGCTGCTGGCGCTGGCGCGCGCCGAAACCACCGGCCGCAGCCTGGCCAAGCAGCACGTGGACCTGGTGCACATCGTCTCGGAAGTCATGGCCGACTCGGTGCCGCGCGCGCTCGACAAGCAGATCGACCTCGGCTACGACGGCCCGCCCGCCGGCGAGCCGTCCAGCCAGCTTGAAGGCAACCCGACGCTGCTCAAGGAGCTGGTGCGCAACCTGCTGGACAACGCCATCAACTACACGCCTGAGAAGGGCCAGGTCACGGTGCGGCTGCTGAACGACCGTTTCAGTGGCGTGCTGGTGCTGCTGGTGGAAGACTCGGGGCCCGGCATCCCGGAGTCGGAACGCGAACTGGTGTTCCAGCCCTTTTACCGCGCGCTCGGCACCAACGTCGACGGCTCCGGCCTCGGGCTGGCGATTGTGCTGGAGATCGCCAAGCAGCATGGCGCCACCATCACCATTGAAGACGCGGCCCTGGCGGGCCACCCGCAATCGCCGGGCACGCGCGTGGCCGTGCGCTTTGTCGGCATGGACTTGCCCGACGCCGGCTGATGGCGGCTGATGGTGGGTGAAGTCGGCTGAAGCCAGCGCGTCAGCGCTGAACGCTGCATCACGCCGCGACGGCTGCGAAGACGCATGGCGGCCGTCAGGCCAGCCGTACAGCCATCACGCCACCCACAATGACGCAGGTGCCAAGCAGCCGGCGCATCGTGAACGCCTCTTTCAACAGCCAGGTTCCCAGTAGCACGGCGAACAGCACCGAGGTTTCGCGCAAGGCCGCCACGGTGGCCACCGGCGCCCGGGTCATCGCCCACAGCGCAATGCCATACGAGCCCAGCGAGGCCAGCGCGCCACCGGTGGCCACCGGCCAGCGCTGCAGGGCATAGTGCCCCATGGCACGGCCGCGCCTGGCCAGCATCAGGAGGCCAAATGGCCAGCCGTCCAGCAGGAACAGCGTGGCAACATACTGCAGGGCATTGCCCGATGCGCGCACGCCCAGCGCATCGACCACCGTGTAAATGGCAATGATGACCGCGTTGGCAAGCGCAAACCCGACGGCCTTGCGCGCATGCAGCGCGTGCCGGCTCAAGCCCAGCACCAGCACGCCGCAGCAGATGCCGAGGATGCCGGCCCAGGCCAGCGGTGACAGGGTCTCACCCAGCGTGAAGGTGGCCGACAGGGCCACCAGCAAGGGGGCCACGCCGCGCATCAGCGGATAGGTCAGGCCCAGGTCGCCATGGTGGTAGGCCTGCGTAGTGGCGATGTAGTAGCCGATATGAATCACCACCGAGGCGGCGATGAAAGGCCAGGCTTCCGGGCGCGGCCACCCCGCCAGCGCGACCAGCGGCACGGCCAGCACGGAGCCGATCAGGTGGATCACCGCCATATCCAGCGCCTTGTCCGTGCTGGATTTGACCAAAGCGTTCCAGCCGGCGTGCAGCAGGGCGCCGAACAACACGGCACCCAGCACCGGCCAGGTCAGCGCCAGGATGTCAGAGGGCAACCGCAGGCCTTGACAGGGGCAGGGCACAGCGCTGCGCGCGCGCGAGGAAATGCGTCAACGGCGGGGTAATTCTGCTGGCGTCCTTCGCCAGGTCGTCCCAGAGGCGCAGCTTCACGGCCCCCTCGGCCCCCGGCTGTGCAATGAAGCGCGCCGCTTCTTCGGCCGAGAAAATCCCCCCTTGCAGCAGCAGGCTGCGCTTGGAGTCCGCCGAGAGGCTGGAATGGTAGCCGCGCCGGGCGGCGCACAGGTAGCGCTTGGCGTCCACATGCAGCTTGATCGCGTCCAGCACCTCGTCGGCAAACAGGCCACGCAAAAAGGGCAGGGCGCGGTACTGGTGCACGTCGTCCACACCGCGCAGCGAAGGCGTCTCGCCCAAGTCGTGCAGCAAATGCCCCAGGTCATGCAGCAGGGCGGCAGTCACCAGTTCGTCGCTGGCGCCTTCGGCCTCGCCGAGCGCCGCGGTCTGCAGCGCATGCTGCAGCTGCGTGACCGGTTCGCCGCTGTACTGCTCGCCGCCGCGCTCGGCGAAGAGGTGTTCAATGTCGTCAAAGCTCAGCATGAAAATTTCTCACTGGATGAAAAGTAAAGAAAAATGCAAAGGCCAGTGGCCGCCGCGGAACCGGCTTAGCCGGGCTGCAGGTGGCCGCCCTTGGGGGAGGCGCCGAAGGCGCTTCGGGGAGAGCATCATCCACTCCATGGGAGCGAATAAGTTTTGAGGTTGGTAAAACTCTTGATCGCTTCCTGCACGCCCTCCTTGTAGCCCAGGCCCGAGTCCTTGATGCCACCGAAAGGGGTGAGTTCGAGCCGGTAGCCCGGCACTTCGCGGACATTGACCGTGCCCACCTGCAGTTCGTTCACAAAGCGCGTGATGTAGTCCATGCGGTTGGTGCAGACCGCGCTCGACAGGCCGTAGGCCGTGCCGTTGGAGAGCTGTATCGCTTCGTCGATGTTTTTGAAGCGGATCACCGGCGACACCGGGCCGAAGGTTTCTTCGCGGGCCACCGTCATCTGCGGCAGGACATGGTCCAGCAGCGTGGGCGAATACAGCGCGCCGCGGCGCTGGTTGCCGGCCAGCAGCTTGGCGCCCTGCGCCACCGCCTCGTTGACGCGCGACTCGAACAGCATGGCGGCGGCCTCATCGATCACCGTGCCCATGTCGTTGGCCCGGTCGGTGGGGTCGCCGTATTTCCAGGCCAGGGTCTTGGCCAGCACCTGCTCCACAAACTGGCCGGCCACGGCCTCATGCACCAGCAGGCGTTTGATGGCCGTGCAGCGCTGGCCCGAGTTCCTGTACGAGCCCTGCACCGCCAGCGTGGACGCTTCGTCGATGTCGGCATCTTCCATCACGATGATCGGGTCATTGCCGCCCAGCTCCAGCACCACGCGGCGGTAGCCGGCCCTGGACGCGATGTATTTGCCGATCGCCACGCCGCCGGTGAAGGTCACCAGGTCGACCAACGGGTTCGTGATCAACTCGTCGGCGATTTCGCGCGGGTCGCCGGTGACCACGCTGAGCATCTCGGGTGGCAGACCGGCCTCGTACAGGATGTCGGCAAACAGGATGGCCGAGAAGGGCACTTTTTCGGAGGGTTTCAGCACCATGCGGTTGTTGCTCGCGATGCTGGGCACCACCTTGTGCGCCACCTGGTTCATCGGGTGGTTGAAGGGCGTGATGGCGGTGATGACACCCAGCAGCGGTGAGCGCTGCGTGTACACGCGGCGCTTCCTGCCGTGCGGCGTCAGGTCGCAGCTGAAAATCTGCCCGTCGTCCCGGAGCGCTTCGCTGGCGCCGAACAGCAGCACGTCGCTCACGCGACCGGCTTCGTACACCGAGTCCTTCAGGCACAGCCCGGACTCGGCGGTGATGAGATTCGCCATGTCGTCAAGCCGCGCCTGAATGATGGCCGCGGCGCGCTTCAAAATGGCCGCGCGCTCATGGCGGGTCAGTGTGGGCTGATAGGCATGCGCGATGGCGAAGGTCTCACGCACCTCTTCGAGCGTGGCCTTGGGCACCGTGCCGATCAGCGCTTCTGTAAACGGGTTGAAGACCTGGATCGCGCGCTCGCCGCTCCGCTCGGCGCCGACCCTGCGGCCGGCCAGGCGCATGGCATTGAGCTGGTGGTCCTGAATGTAATCACTCGTCACACAACACTCCTGGGTATTTCCCCCTCTCCCAGAGGGAGAGGGAATAAGACTCAGCCTTGCGCATAGTTCAGGGCCAGTTCAAAGGCATCGAAGTTGCGGAACCGCCGGGCACGGTCCAGCCCCGGCAGCTTGCGGTTCACGATCAGCGGCACGCGCTGCTCGCTGAGGCCACCATGCGAGCGCAGCGGCACCTTCAGTGCGGAGAGGTCGTGGCGCGACGCCGACGTGCCGATCACGGTGAAGCGCTCCGAGACGGCCACGAGGTCGCCAATGCGGTCGGCCGGCAACTCAAAGCGCCGGGCGGCCTGTTCGCGGGTCAGCACGACTTCCATGCCCTTGAGCTGCGCCAGGCGTTCGCAGGCCGCGGCCACGTCCACACCATCCGGCAGGTAGACCGTGGCAAACGAGCCGAGCGCGCCATGGTGCACGACATACGGGTCGGTGATCGGCAGGATCACGCGCGCTTTCGCCGTGCCCAGCCAGGCGTCAAACCAGTCCTGCAGGTAAATCACATCGGGCGTGCCGTCCAGCGCAACCTTGGCATTCATGCCATGGTCGGCGGTCAGCGCGATCACGCAGCCCAGCGCATCCAGCTGGGCCAGGTAACCGTCCATCATGCGGTAAAACGCGTTGGCGCCGTCGGTACCCGGCGCATGCTTGTGCTGCACATAGTCGGTGGTCGACAGGTACATCACGTCGGGTTGGTATTTCTGCATGATCTTCACGCCGGCGGCAAAGACAAACTCGGACAGGTCTGCGCTGTACACGCTGGGCAGCGGCCGCCCCACCAGCCCCAGCACGTCCTCAATCCCGTTTTCCGCCAGCGTCACCTGGTCGGCCTTCTCGGACGAAAAGCAGATGCCCTTCATCTGGTGGCCGAGCAGCTTGCGCAGCTTGTCCTTGGCCGTCACCACCACCAGCGACCGGCCCGCATCGGCCAGCGCGGCCAGCAGCGTGGGCGCGCGCAGCCACTTGGGGTCGTTCATCATGACCTCCGTGCCGGTCGCGGTGTCAAACAGGTAGTTGCCGCAAATGCCGTGCACGCTGGGCGGCGCGCCGGTGACGATGGACAGGTTGTTGGGATTGGTGAAGCTGGGCACCACGCAGTCGGCCGTCAGGCCCGACCCCAGGGCCAGCGTGCGCTGCAGCCAGGGCATGTGGCCCGTGGCGACGGCCTGGGCCAGGTAGTCGGGCTCGCAGCCATCGACGCACACCACCACCGTAGGCTGCGTCGGTAGTGCGTACGACCGGCCGTTCACCGTCAGTTCAGCGCGTGCCTTATCGGTTGCCACGTTTGGGCCTTTCCCTGTCGGTGTCCGAAGTGTTGTTCAGGTGCGTGGCCCTGGCTGCGCCCTGCCCTGCACCCGTCCCGGCGTCGCCGCCCTGCAGCCGGGCCTGGCGCCGCACATCGTTCTCGATCGTGCGCTCCTTGCTTTCGATCACATGGTCGAACATGGCCCGCCCGGCGGTATCCGCGTCACCGGAGGCGATGGCCTTGACGATCTGCCGGTGCTCACTGGCCGAAATGGGCATGAGCCAGCCGTCGGCCAGGTTGAGGCGGCGAAACAGCGACAGCTCCTTGATCAGCTTGCGGTAAATCGCCGTGAGCTTGCGGTTGCCGGCCATCTCGACCAGCCGGTCATGGAACCTGAGGTTCAGCAGGTGGTAGTTGTAGGCGTCTTCGGCCTTCACCGCCTTTTCCATCTCGTCGACCAGGCCCTTGATTTCCTTGAGCTGCGCCGGCGTGATGTTCCTGGCGAGCTGGCGGCCCACCAGCTCGTCCATCGCCGCGCGCAGGTCAAAAATCTCCACCGCCTCGTCAATCGGGATGTCGCGCACAAAGACGCCGCGGTTTTTTTCGTTGCGCACCAGCCCCGCTTCCTCCAGCATGCGAAAGGCTTCACGCACCGGCCCGCGCGAGACACCCATCTTCTCGGCCAGCGCCGCTTCAATCAGCTTGCTGCCGGGCTCGTACTCGCCGACAAGAATGGCCCGCTCGATTTCCTGCTGCACTACCGTGGTGAGGGAACTGTTTTGGAGGAGTGCGATGGTGGGGTGAAAGACTGCGTTCATGCCCTGCATTGAAGCACAAAACAAAAAAATGTCAACAATCTGCAAAAAACAATTGACAAGTAAAAAGGGGCGGCGTCCAATTCACTCGGGCTGGATCGATATGGCCTGAGCGCAGGTTGCGCCATCACATGTCATCCCGCTGACACGATCAGGTCACAACATGGCAGGTTTTTCACAAAGGACGATGTATGCAGCTGGCTCTCCATCTCAAATCCCTCGGCAAGGCACTCGCCGCAGCAGGCCTGCTGGCCATCGCTGCGTCGGCCTCCGCGCAAAAAACCCAGCTGCTGGTCTATACCGCCCTGGAAACCGACCAGCTCAAGGCCTACCAGGAAGGCTTCAACAAGGCGCATCCCGACATCGACATCAAGTGGGTGCGCGACTCGACCGGCGTGATCACCGCCAAGCTGCTCGCCGAAAAAGCCAATCCGCAGGCCGACGCGGTGATGGGCGTGGCGGCGTCCAGCCTGGCCCTGCTGGACAAGCAGGGCATGCTCGAGCCCTATGCGCCGCTCAACCTGGACGGCATCATGAGCCAGTACCGCGACAAGAAAAAAGTCCCGGCCTGGTTTGGCATGGACGTGTGGGGTGCCACCATCTGCTTCAACACGACCGAAGCCCAGAAAAAGAACATTCCCAAACCGGAAACCTGGCAGGACCTCACCAAGCCCATCTACAAGGGCCAGATCGTCATGCCCAACCCCGCCTCCAGCGGCACGGGCTACTTCGACGTGACCGCCTGGCTCACCCTGTTTGGCGACAAGGACGGCAAGGGCGGCGGCTGGAAATACATGGACGGCCTGCATGAAAACATTGCGCAGTACACCCACTCCGGCTCCAAGCCCTGCAACATGGCTGCCGCCGGTGAGTTCCTGATGGGCATCTCCTTCGAGTACCGGGGCAACGCCAACAAGGCCAAGGGCGCACCGATTGACCTGGTCTTCCCGAAAGAGGGCCTGGGCTGGGACCTCGAGGCGTTTGCCATCCACAAGGGCACCAAGAAACTGGACGCCGCCAAAAAACTGGCTGACTGGGCTTCCAGCAAGGACGCCATGATGCTGTACGGCAAGAACTTCGCCATCACGGCGCAGCCTGGCCTGGCGCCGCCGCTGGCCAACGTGCCCAAGGACTATGAAGCACGCCTCGTGAAGATGGACTTCACCTGGGCCGCCGACAACCGCGAACGTATCCTGAACGAATGGACACGGCGCTATAACAGCAAAACAGAGAAGAAATAGCCCCCTGTCGGCGGCCCTTGGCCGCCGTCTCCCCCTCAGGGGGACAGCCGCTGTGGCCCGGCAAAGCCGGTTCCACGCGGCTGCTTGCTTTTTTGCATCGGCGCGCCGCCCGTCCAGGCAATACACACGTATGACCCACGAATGAACCACGACACGTTTCTCGCGCTGCGCCACATTCGGAAAGAGTTCGGTGGTTTTACTGCGCTCCAGGACATCAACCTGGATATCCGCAAGGGCGAGTTCGTCTGCTTTCTCGGGCCATCCGGCTGTGGCAAGACCACCTTGCTGCGCATCATTGCCGGGCTGGAAGTGCAGACTGCCGGCGAAGTGCACCAGGGCGGCCGCGACATTTCCCGCCTGCCGCCCGCGCTGCGCGACTACGGCATCGTGTTCCAGAGCTACGCGCTGTTTCCCAACCTCACGGTGGCCGACAACGTGGCCTATGGCCTGGTCAACCGCAAGACCCCGCGCGCCGAAGCCGCCAGACGGGTGGGCGAGCTGGTCAGGCTGGTGGGCCTGCCGGGCAGCGAGGCCAAATACCCCAGCCAGCTGTCGGGCGGCCAGCAGCAGCGCATTGCGCTGGCGCGGGCGCTCGCCACCTCACCGGGCCTGTTGCTGCTGGACGAGCCTCTGTCGGCCCTGGACGCGCTGGAACGCGTGCGGCTGCGTCAGGAAATCCGGGCGCTGCAGCAAAAACTGGGCGTGACCACCATCATGGTGACGCACGACCAGGAAGAAGCCCTCAGCGTGGCCGACCGCATTGTCGTGATCAACGAGGGGCTGATCGAGCAGGTGGGCACGCCGATGGAGATTTACCGCGAGCCGGCCTCGCCCTTCGTGGCCGATTTTGTCGGCAAGGTGAATGTGTTGCCGGCCCGTGTCAGCGGCGGCGAAATGAGGTTTGGCGCGCTCTGCCTGCCCTGCGACGGCGCCGACCGCGACGTCAAGGTCTACCTGCGGCCCGAAGACGTGCTGGCCCGGCCCATTGTCGAGGGCGACCCCCATGTGTTCAACGCCACTATCGAGAAAATCGAGTTTCTCGGGTCCTTTTGCCACGTGCATGTGACATCCCCCGCACTGGACAAGCACAGGCTCACGGTTTATCTTTCGCTCAACTTCCTGTCCGAGCAGTCGCTGCAGATCGGCTCGACCCTGCCCCTGCGGCTGCTGCCCGAACGCATCAAGGTGTTTTGATGCCCCTGTCCACCGCCGCCGCCAAACTCCCGCTGGTCAGGCAGCGCGTGCACTGGATTGACCACCTGGCCTACGCCGCACTGGCGCTGGTGGCTGCTATTTTGATAGCGTTTCTCGCGGCGCCGCTGATCACCATCCTGCAGCAGGCCGTGGAAGACAAGGCCGGCGATTTCGTCTGGTTTGACAACTTCATTGACTACGCAAAAACCCCGGCCCTGCTGGAAAGCCTGTGGAACAGCATCTGGGTGTCCGTCGCCGTCACCGTGGTCACCGTGCCGCTGGCTTTCGGCTTTGCCTACGCGCTGGCGCGCTCGTGCATGCCTTACAAGGCGCTGTTTCGCGGCATCACGCTGATCCCGCTGCTGGCGCCCTCGCTTCTGTCGGCCATTTCCCTGATCTACTGGTTCGGCAACCAGGGCGTGCTCAAGGGCTGGATGCAGGGCCTGGGGGTCGAGCAAATCTACGGCGCGCCCGGCATCGTGATTGCGGAATGCTTTGCCGTGTTTCCGCATGCGCTGATGATTCTGCTCACCGCGCTGAGCCTGTCGGATGCGCGGCTGTATGAGGCGGCCAATGCCATGGGCACCAGCGCCCGCCGCAAATTCTTCACCATCACGCTGCCGGGCGCCAAGTACGGCCTGATCTCGGCGGCCCTCGTCACCTTCACCCTGGTCATCACCGACTTCGGCATTCCCAAGGTCATCGGCGGCAGCTTCAATGTACTGGCCACCGACGTCTTCAAGCTGGTGATCGGCCAGCAGGACTTCGCCAAGGGCGCCGTGGTGGCGATTCTCCTGCTCGCACCGGCCGTGCTGACCTTCGCCGTCGACAACTACGTGAGCAAGCGGCAGACCGCGATGCTCACCGCGCGCGCAGTGCCCTACCGCCCCACGCCCGCGCGCGGCTACGACGCCCTCATGACGCTGTATTGCTGCGCGATCGCCTTGCTGGTGCTGGCCATGCTGGCGATGGCCGTGTTTGCCTCGTTCGCCAGCTTCTGGCCCTACAACCTCACACCCAGCCTGCGCCACTACACGCTCGGCCTGGTCGATGCGGAAGTGGGCGTGGGTTTCATGAACAGCCTGAAGATGTCGGCCGGCACCGCGTTCTTCGGCACGGCGCTGGTGTTTTGCGGCGCCTACCTGCTGGAAAAAACCAAGGGCATGGACAGCCTGCGCGGCTTCGTGCGCATGCTGGCCATGCTGCCCATGGCCGTGCCCGGCCTGGTGCTGGGCCTGGGCTACATTTTCTTTTTCAATGCGCCGGACAACCCCCTGGGCGGCCTGTACCACACGCTGACGCTGCTGACGCTGTGCACCATCGTGCACTTCTACACCACCGGCCACCTCACCGCGGTGACGGCGCTGAAGAGCCTGGACAGCGAGTTCGAGGCGGTCAGCGCCTCGCTCAAGGTGCCGTTTTTCAAGACTTTCTGGCGCGTCACGCTGCCCATCTGCACGCCGGCGCTGGTGGACATTGCGCGTTACTTCTTCATCAATGCCATGACCACCATTTCAGCCGTGGTGTTTTTGTATTCACCCGAAACCAAGGTGGCGTCGATTGCCATCCTGAACCTGGACGAAGCCGGCGAAATGGGCGCCGCCGCGGCCATGGCCGTGCTGATTGGTATTGCATCAACCATCGCCACCCTGCTGTTCATGGCCCTCGCCTGGTGGATCAACCGCCGGACCCAGGCATGGAGGAAGTAGTGCCCCCACGCTCGCTCACTGCGTGTAGCTCCCTGCCCCCCGAGGGGGAGCTGCGCCTGCGGTCTGGCGAAGCCAGTCCCGCGGCCCCTGCTGGTGAAGACCACCATCCCCCACGTTCTCTCATTGCCTGAAGCTGGCACTGGAACTGAAAGATAAAAATGGATCGAGACAAAATCCTCCTCACCCCCGGCCCCCTCACCACCACGCTGCGCACCAAGCTGGCCATGCTGAAGGACTGGGGCTCCTGGGACGCCGACTTCAACGCCGTGACGGCCAGCGTGCGGCGCAGCCTGCTGGACATCATTCATGGCCGTGACTCGCATGTGGTGGTGCCGCTGCAGGGCAGCGGCACGTTCAGTGTCGAAGCCGCTGTCGCCACCCTGGTGCCGCGCGACGGCCATGTGCTGGTGCTGGACAACGGCGCCTATTGCAAACGCGCCGCGCGCCTCACCCAACTGATGGGCCGCCGCTGCACCGTGCTGCCGTTTGACGAAGCGGCGCAGGTGTCTGCCGCCGCGCTGGCCGACCAGCTCAAGGCCGATGCCAGCATCAGCCATGTGATCCTGATCCACTGCGAAACCGGCGCCGGCGTGCTCAATCCGCTGCAGGAGGTGGCCGACGTGTGCGCCGCCCACGGCAGGGGCCTGATCGTGGACGCCATGAGTTCCTTTGGCGCGCTGGAAATCGACGCGCGCAAGGTGCACTTTGATGCGCTGGTGGCGGCCAGCGGCAAATGCCTGGAGGGCGTGCCCGGCATGGGCTTTGTCTTTATCCGCAAGGCGATTCTGGACGGCTGCGCCGGCCGCAGCCAGTCGCTGGCCATGGACCTGTACGACCAGTACATCTACATGGAGAAGACCACGCAATGGCGCTTTACGCCCCCCACGCACGTCGTGGTAGCGCTGGCCGAGGCGATTGCGCAGTTCGAGGAGGAAGGTGGCCAGCCCGCCCGCCTGGCGCGCTACCAGCGCAACTACACCACGCTGGTCGACGGCATGGCCCGGCTCGGCTTCCGACCCTTTCTGGATCCGGCCATCCAGGCGCCCATCATCGTGACCTTTCACGCGCCGGCCGACAGCCGCTATGACTTCAGGCAGTTTTATGCCGCCGCGCGCGAACGCGGCTTTGTCCTATACCCCGGCAAACTCACCCAAGTGGAAACTTTCCGTGTAGGCTGTATTGGTGCGATCGGCCCGCGGGAAATGGAGCAGGCGGTCCAGGCCATCGCCGGGGCGTTGCAGGACATGGGCGTCCCCTCTGCCGTACCCGCGCATTGAGCACACCGATAAAAAACCAGGAGTCAGCATGGCCAGCAAAGCATCCGGCAAGACCCACCCCGCGGTAGAGGCGGTCAAAAAATCAGGTGCGACCAAGGTCAAGGTGGCCGTCAGCGACATCGACGGCGTCCTGCGCGGCAAGTACCTGCACCGCGACAAGTTTCTGGGCACCGCCGAGCCCTACCCGGCGGGCGGCTTTGGTTTTTGCGACGTGGTGCTGGGCTGGGACATGACGGACAGCTGCTACGACAACACCACGGTCACCGGCTGGCAGCACGGCTTTCCCGACGCGCTGGCCAGGCTGGACCTGAACACCGCACGCCATGTGCCCTGGGACGACGGCGTGCCCTTCTTTCTCGGAGAATTCGTCAACGCGGACGGCACACCGCATGCCGTCTGCCCGCGCCAGACGCTCAAGCGCGTGCTCAAGCGCGCCGACAAGATGGGTTTCATGGTGATGACCGGCATGGAATTCGAGTGGTTCAACTTCCTGGAGACACCGCACAGCTGGGCCGCCAAAAAAGGCGTCGGGCCCGAGCAGCTGACACCGGGCATGTTCGGCTATTCGGTGCTGCGCATGAACCAGAACCGCGAGTTCTTCAAGGCCATCATGGATGAGATGCTGGCCTTTGACATCCCGATTGAAGGCCTGCACACCGAGACCGGGCCCGGCGTCTATGAAGCCGCCATCGGCTTCAGCGAGGCGCTGGCGCAGGCCGACCGTGCCATCCTGTTCAAGACCGGCACCCGGGAAATCGGTGCGCGCTTCGGCATCATGCCCAGCTTCATGGCCAAGCCCAACCAGCACCTGCCCGGCTGCAGCGGGCATATCCACCAGAGCCTGTCCGACGGCAAAAACAACCTGTTCTACGACGCGAAAAACCCGCGCAAGATGAGCAAGCTGTTTGAAAGCTACGTGGCCGGGCAGGTCGCCTGCATGATGGATTTCGGCCCGATGATCTGGCCCACCATCAACAGCTACAAGCGCCTGGTCGACGGTTTCTGGGCGCCGGTGAAACCCACCTGGGGCATGGACAACCGCACCGCCAGCTTCCGCGTGATTGCCGGCAGCCCCAAGGCCACACGGCTGGAGACCCGCTGCCCGGGCGCCGACGTGAACCCCTACCTCGCCATGGCGGCCGTGATTGCGGCCGGGCTGGACGGTGTTGAAAAAGGCCTCAAGCTCACGGCGCCGCCCATCACCGGCACCAACCAGGGCGCCGAGCACATTCCGCGCGCACCGCGCACCCTGATCGAAACCACCCGCATCTTCCAGCAGTCCAGCATTGCCCGCGACTGGCTGGGCGATACCTTTGTCGACCACTTCGCCGCAACCCGTGACTGGGAATGGCGGCAATGGCTTGACGGGGTGACCGACTGGGAATTAAAACGCTACTTCGAGATCATCTAGGCATGGCAGGCATGGAAATTCGACCACTTGAAATCTCTGATGCACCGGTCTACCGGGCCTTTCGGCTGCGCGGCCTGCGCGAGCACCCCGATGCCTTCACGTCGAGCTTTGAGGAAGAAACCCTGCGCCCCCTGGCCGACACCGAAAAACGGCTGGCCGCCAGCGCCAGCGAAAAACTCTGGGGCGCTTTTGTCGAAGGCGAGAAATCCGTCATGGCCGGCATGGTGGGGCTCAGCCGTGAAACCCGCCTGAAGAACCGCCACAAGGCCTCACTGGTGAGCATGTATGTGGCGGAGGAATACAGCGGCCAGGGCCTCGGCCGCGCGCTGGTCGACACCGTGCTGCAAGCGGCAACAACCTGGGGCGTGGAACTCGTCATCCTCACTGTGACTGACAGCAACCGGCAGGCCGTGGCGCTCTACGAAAGCGCCGGCTTTTCATCCTTCGGCACGGAGCCCGACGCGATACGGGTCAATGGCGTCAGTCTGGGCAAAACCCATATGTACCGTCAGCTCACACACGCCCGGTCCTCCTGAACCGCTCACCCACCCTCCCTCCCATCCTCATACCCCATGGCCATCACCAGCTTTTCCTTCCCCACCGCCATCAAATTCGGTCCGGGCGCACGCAAGCAGGTGGCCGAAGCCCTGCTGGCGGCCGGCTGCAGGCGCCCGCTCATCGTGACCGACAAGGCCCTGGCGGCCCTGCCGGTGCTGGCCGAGTTCAAAACCCATCTGGCGGGGCTGGAGGTGGCGGTGTTTTCCGGTGTGTTCGGCAACCCGACCTGCAGCCAGGTGATGGACGGCGCCGCGGCGTACAAGGCGCACCAGGCCGACAGCGTGATCGGCTTTGGCGGCGGCGCGGCGCTGGACGTGGCCAAGGTGGTGGGCGTCGCGGCCACCCATGAGGGCGACATCCTCGAATATGTGTGGGACCATCCGCAGGTGCGCGCCATCACGGGCGAGCTGCCCTACTTTGTGGCCCTGCCCACCACCTCCGGCACCGGCTCCGAAGTCGGCCGCTCCAGCGTGGTCAGCGAAAACGAAACGCACCTCAAGCGCGTGGTGTTCAGCCCAAAAATCCTGGCCAAGGTGGTGTTTGCAGACCCCGAACTCACGCTCGGCCTGCCGCCGCATGTGACTGCCGCCACCGGCATGGACGCGCTCACCCACAACATCGAAAGCTACCTGTCGCCCGCCTACCATCCGCTGTGCGACGGCATTGCGCTGGAAGGCACGCGCATCGCTGCCCGGGCCCTGCTCACCGCGGTGAAAGAGCCGGGCAACCTGCAGGCTAGAGGCGACATGATGATGGCCTCCATGATGGGCGCCATTGCCTTCCAGAAAGACCTGGGCGCCGTGCACTCGTGTGCGCATGCGCTGGGCGCGGTGTGCGACCTGCACCATGGCCTGGCCAACGCGCTGATGATAGACACGGTGCTGGCCTGGAACTACGAAGCCGCCCCGGCCAAATTCGACGAGCTGGCCCATGTTTGCGGCGTGGCCGGCGGCGGCAAGGCCCTGGTGCCCTGGCTCAAGCAGCTGAAAGAAAGTGTCGGCATCACCGGTCCGCTGTCGGCGCACGGCGTCAAGCGTGAACACCTGCCGCGGCTGGTCGAAATAGCCACGGCCGACATTTGCCATCAGACCAACCCGCGGCCCTGCAAGGCCGAGGACTTTCAAAAGCTGTTCGAGGCCGCTTTATGAACGCCGATATGACAACTCTCGTGATGGAGGCCCCACTCCCACTTCCAGCAGGGGCCGCGGAACCGGCTTTGCCGGGCCGCAGGCGCAGCGCCCCCTCGGGGGGCAGCGCATTACACGCAGTGAAAAGCGTGGGGGCTCCATGACCGCCGCCAGTCGTCTCAAAATAGGTTTATCGGCCTGCTTTTCGCACGCCGATCCGAGCCGGTCTTTTTTTACCGGCAAGACACTGCAGTACGTGGAGCAGTCCATCGCACACTGGCTGATGTCCTCGGGCGCCATGGTGGTCATGGTGCCCTGCCCCACGGGCAGTACCCGGCGCGGCGATGTGACCTATGAGCATTACGCCCAGTGGCTGGACGGCCTGGTGCTGCATGGCGGCGCCGACGTCTGGCCCGGCAGCTATGGCGAGGCGCCCATGGAAGACAAATGGTCCGGCGACCGGATACGCGACGAATACGACAAGGCGCTGGTCGCCACATTCGAAGCCGTCGGAAAGCCGATTTTTGGCGTGTGCCGCGGCCTGCAGCTGCTCAACGTGGCCTTTGGCGGAACGCTCTACCAGGACATCCAGACCCAGGTGCCCGACTCCTTCCTTCACCGCGACGCGGCGGCCTACGACCAGAATTTCCACAGCGTGGACATCGTGCAGGGCTCCCGGCTGTCGGCGCTGTACCCCGGCGTGGAGCGGGTGCGCGTCAACAGCATTCACCACCAGGCCATCAAGAAGCTGTCGCCCGAATTTGAAGTCGAGGCCTACAGCGTCGGCGACGGCATTGTGGAAGCCATACGCCGCAAGGACCGCTCCAAAAGCTATATCGCCGCGCTGCAGTGGCATCCCGAATTCCACCAGCCCGGCTCCGACACGATTGACGACGCCGCCATGCTCGAAGACTTCCTGTCGGCCGTGGCGGACGCCAAGCACAACCATCACAACCATTCCCGAAAAAGCAAGGCATGACGCAACTGTCCATCCACAACCCCGCGACCGGTGCCCTGATCACGGACCTGCCGGCCGATGACGCTGCCACGGTGGCCAGCAAGGCCGACCAGGCGCGTGCCGCCCAGCTCGGCTGGGCCAGGGTGCCGCTGGCCGAGCGCAAGGCCTGCATCACGCGTTTTCGCGCCGGCATCGTGGCCGAGCTGGACGCGCTGGCCGCGACCATGACGCGCGAAACCGGCAAGCCCATCAAGATGTCGCGCAACGAACTGAACGGCCTGCTGGGGCGCATCGACTTCTTCCTGGCAGAACTCGACAGCAGCACCGCCACGCAAACCGTCTTCAGCGAGGGCGGCATGACCGAGCAGATCGAGCACGCGCCGCTCGGCGTGGTGGCCAACATCTCGGCCTGGAACTACCCCTGGTTCGTCGGCGGCAATGTGTTCATTCCCGCCCTGCTCACGGGCAACGCCGTGCTCTACAAGCCTTCCGAATATGCCGCCATGACGGGCCTGGCCATGGCCCGCCTGCTGCACGCCGCCGGCGTGCCCCGGGATGTGTTCGTGCCGCTGATCGGCGGCGCGGCCGTGGGGGAAGCCCTGCTGGCGCAGAAGGTGGACGGCCTCTTTTTCACCGGCTCCTACGCGACGGGCGCGCGGATTGCCCGCGCCATGGGCCCGCGCATGGTCAAGCTGCAGCTGGAGCTGGGCGGCAAGGACCCGACCTACGTCTGCGACGATGCCGACCCGAAAACCGCCGCGGAGTCGCTCGCCGACGGCGCGATGTACAACACCGGGCAGAGCTGCTGCTCGGTCGAGCGCATCTACGTGCACGAGAAGATTCACGACGCATTCGTGGCCGCCTTTGTCGACACGGTCAGGACCTTCAAGGTCGGCGACCCGATGGCCGAGGACACCTATATCGGCGCCATCACGCGCGCACCCCAGCTGGAGGTGCTGGATGCGCAGGTGCTGGACGCCAAAGCCAAAGGCGCCACGCTGCTGGCCGGCGGCCACCGCCTGCCGGGCCCGGGCAACTGGTATGCGCCCACCGTGTTTGCCAACGTCCACCACGGCATGGCGCTGATGCAGGAGGAAAGTTTCGGCCCCATCATCGGCATCCAGAAAGTCGCCGGCGACGAGGAAGCCGTCAGGCTCATGAACGACACGCGCTACGGCCTGACCGCGGGCGTGTTCACCCCGAGCGAGACCCGTGCAAAGGCGCTGCTGGCGCAGGTGAATGCGGGCAGCGTGTACTGGAACTGCTGCGACCGCGTCAGCCCGCGCCTGCCCTGGAGCGGTTACGGCGACTCAGGCGTCGGCCTGACGCTGTCCACCTACGGCATCCAGACCTTCACCCGTCCCAAGGCCTGGCACTTGCGCCAACCCTAGAAATATGGCCCCCACGCTTGTCGCTTCGCGTACTGCGCTGCCCCCCGAGGGGGCCGCTGCGCCTGCGGCCCGGCTAAGCCGGTTCCGCGGCCCCTGCTGGGTCAGGACCTCACCTTACCTTGATAGGCCCCCCACGCCTGTCGCTTTGCAAACCACGCCGCTCGCCGGGGGCGGCCCATCGGGAGATTCACCATGCGCCTGACCCTCTTCGATCTCGACCACACCCTGCTCAGCGGTGACAGCGATGTGCTGTGGTGCGATTTCCTGATGGAAAAAGGCGTGCTCGACAAAGCGCATTTTTCCGCCCGCAATGCCGACATTGAAGCGCGCTACAAGGCCGGCACGGTCGACCTGAAGGAGTTTGCCGATTTTTATGTGGGCACCCTGGCCGGACGCACAGTGCGCGAGTGGGAGCCCCTGCGGCAGGAGTTCTTCTCGGAATGGATCGTCCCGCGCATCACGCCGCAGGCCGTGGCGCTGGTCGACAAGCACCTGGAAGCCGGCGACCTGGTCGTCATGACCACGGCTACCAACCGCTTCCTCACCGAGCTGACCGCTTTCTACCTGAACATCGAGCACCTGATTGCCACCGAGCCCGAAGTGCATGACAACTGCTTTACCGGCAGCACCACCGGCACACTGAACATGCGTGCCGGCAAGGTAACGCGCCTGCATGACTGGCTGATGGCACGCGGCCTGCGCTTCAAGGACTTCAAAACCACGGCGTACAGCGACTCCATCAATGACCTGCCGCTGCTGGAAGCGGTGAAGCACCCGGTGACGGTGAACGCCGACGCGACACTGGCAGCCATAGGCGGCGAGCGCGGCTGGCCGGCACTGCAGCTGCGCTGAGCAGGGCCAGCCCGCTGAAGCGGCACCCCAAACAAGCTGAACGCCCCCGAAGCCGACACGATCCCGGACACGCGGCTGTTCTTATTTCTTGCGGCCATATCTGGCGGTAAAGCTGGCTTTGCCCAGCGTGTTGGCGTTGATCATGAAGCCGGCAAGCGCCGCCGTGGCATCGGCCGGCACCTCCAGCTTGTCGACCTTGAGCGCATGCACGGTAAAGATGTAGCGGTGCGGCCTGTCGCCTTGCGGCGGGCAGGTGCCGCCCCAGCCGGCCACGCCGTAATCGATGCGCACCGGGACCGCACCCTTGGGCAGGTTTGCACCACCCACAGCGCCGGCGTTGGGCGCCAGCTCCGTCACCGAAGCCGGAATGTTGATAACCGACCAGTGCCACCAGCCCGAGCCGGTGGGCGCGTCGGGATCGTAGACCGTCACGGCAAAGCTCTTGGTGTCCTTGGGCATGCCGCTCCACTTGAGCGCGGGCGATTTGTTGTCGCCCGAGCAGCCAAAGCCGTTGAACTCGAAGCTCTTGGGGATCATTCCGCCGGCCCTGATGTCCGGGCTGGTGAGCGTGAAGGCGGCGGCGTGCGCCAGCGTGGCGGCGCCTGCCAGGGCGGCGATGAGAAGCGTGCGTTTCATGAAATTCTCCTGAAGATGAGAACCGGATGATGGTGCAAACCGGCGCACCTTGCTGGCTGCGCCGCATCAATTGCTGTGCGGCAGAGCCCAGAGCCCTCCGCAACCCGTTCTCAAGGACGCAGGTGCGAAGGCGCGAAGCCGAAGCGCTCGCGGAACGCCGCGGAAAAGCGGCTGTGTGATTCGTAGCCGCAGCGGCCGGCAATTTCAGACACCTGCAGCCCGGTCGTTTGCAGCAGGCTCATGGCCGTTTCCAGCCGGACCTCGCGCACGCACTGGCTGACCGATGTGGCCTCTTGCGCCAGCCGGCGCTGCAGGGTGCTGGCGCTCAGGTGAAAGGCGCGGGCCACGTCGTCCACCGTCCAGACGGCTTGCGGGCGCTGCCCCGCCAGCCGCCGCACGCGGTCGGCCCAGCCGAGTTCACGGGCTGGCGCGAACACCAGGCCGCGCTCGGCCAGCAGCAACAGCACTTCAAGCGCGCGATGCTGGCGCATGGCCTGCGACGCTTCGCTGTCCTCCAGGGCCGCAGCGGCATGGCCGAAGGTGGCGGTAAACGCCTCGTCGACTAGCAGGCTGGCGCAGCCTTGCACGACCGGGGTGGCAGCGAACTGGCCAAAGCGCTCATGGAACAGCTCCACCAGCGGCGGCGCGAAAGTCAACACGCGCGCGATGTAACGGCCCTGCGGCGCGGGGTCGTTCACCATGTCCCATTGCGTCGCACGCGGAACCACGAACACGTCGCCGGTGCGAAAACCGGTGCTGCCTTGCGGGGTGGCCAGGCGCTTGCTGCCCGAGGCCACCCAGCCCACCATGTCGTCACGCACCGTGATCGTGCGGATGCGGTGGCGGACCGTGCTCGAAAGGACATGTGATGCGGCGGGGGCATCCATTGGCGGACGCCTCAGCTCAGGTGCTTGCCCACAATCCCGGCCAGCTCGAACATCGTCACCTGCGGCTTGCCAAACACCGGCAGCAACTTGGCGTCGGCATTGATGGCGCGCTTGTTGGTGGCGTCCTGCAGGCCCTCGGCCTTGATGTAGTCCCACAGTTTCTTGATCACCTGGGTGCGGGCCACCGGTTCGGCGCCAATCACCGCGGCGAGCGATGCACTGGGTTTGAGGCCGGCACCCGGCTTGGGGGTGGCTGCCTTGCGCGCCACCTTGGGGGCCGCCGTCTTGGCCGGCGCCTTTTTGGCGGCGACCTTTTTGGCCGCAACTTTCTTCGCGGCCGGCGCCGCATCGCCTGCGGCCCCTTTGGCCGCCACCGTCTTGCCGAACGGCGTCTTCACGACCCCGGTCTTGGCGGCCGCCGGTTTGCGCGGTGGGAACTTGGACGGCGCGAACTCGAAGTTCACCTTGTCGGCCTCCTTGTCCCAGGCCAGCATGGCCTTGAACGGGCGGCGCGTGCGCATCGAGACAAACTTGTCCAGCAGGTCGGTCTTGCCGGTTTCCAGCAGCTTGTGCATTTGCTCGCGCTCGATCGGCTGCTGCAGGATCACCTGGCCGGTCTTGAAGGTGCAGCTCGGCGTGGGCTGCTCCAGCGTGGGCACAGACTTTTCGCAGACGTAGTTCTTGCCGAGCTCGAACACCCGGGCGGCGCAGCGCGGGCAGGGGCCCAGCGACTGCTGGCCGGCAAAATCCACGATCTCGCCGGTCTCGCCATTCTTGTCGTCGCCAAAATCGAATTCGAGCTTGTAGTTCTTCGTTTCCTCGTCGAACTTGATCACCATCTCGGCGGTGAAGGGCCAGCCCGCCTTGGAGCGGAAGCCCTCCAGCGGCCCGATCTTGCGGTCACGCAGGAACTGCTCGACCTCGGCCGTTTCAAAGGTGCGGCCCGCCGGCGTCTTGCCGAAGGAAAAACCGCAACCGTCGTCGCCGTTTTTGCCGGTGCAGGTGTAGCGGCGGTAGTTCTCCTTCACCACGCCGCCACAGTTGGGGCAGGGCGTCTGCAGCGTGGTGTAGTCGCCCGGAATGGTGTCCTTGTCGTAGCCCTTGGCCTTGTTGACCAGGTTTTCTGTCATGGCGGCAATTTCCGCCATGAAGGTTTCGCGGCTCAGCTTGCCGTGCTCCATCTGCGCCAGCTTGTACTCCCATTCGCCGGTCAGCTCGGCCTTGGAGAGCTCTTCCACGCCCAGGCCGCGCAGCAGCGTCATGAGCTGAAAGGCCTTGGCGGTCGGGATCAGTTCGCGCCCTTCGCGCAGCATGTATTTCTCGGCGATCAGGCCCTCAATGGTGGCGGCGCGCGTAGCCGGCGTGCCCAGGCCTTTTTCCTGCATGGCTTCACGCAGCTCGTCGTCGTCTATGGTCTTGCCGGCGCCTTCCATCGCACCCAGCAGGGTGGCTTCGCTGTAGCGGGCCGGCGGCCGGGTCTTCAGGCCCTTGGCCTCGACCACCTCGGCGCGTACCATCTCGCCGGGCTTGACCGGCACCAGGCTCTGGCCCTTGTCGCCGTCCTTGGCATCGGCCACTTCATCGGCCGCTTCCTTGCCGTAAATCGCCAGCCAGCCGGGTTTCACCAGCACCTTGCCCTCGGTCTTGAAGCTGTGGCCCACCGCTTGGGAAATGCGCGTGGTGACCAGGTATTCGGCGCTCGGGTAGAACACCGCCATGAAGCGGCGCACCACCAGGTCGTACAGCTTTTGCTCGGCCTCGCTCAGGCCACTGGGCGCCTGCGTGGTTGGGATAATTGCGAAGTGATCGCTCACCTTGGCGTTGTCAAAAATCCGCTTGCTGGGCTTGATGTAGTTGCCTTTGATGGCCGTGGCCGCGTGCGGCGCCAGGTGGCGCATGCCGCTGTCAGCCAGCATTTCGAAGGTCTGCTTCACCACCGGCAAATAGTCTTCGGGCAGCGCGCGCGAGTCGGTACGCGGATAGGTCAGCGCCTTGTGGCGCTCGTACAGGCTTTGCGCAATCGACAGCGTGGTCTTGGCCGAGAAGCCGAATTTGCCGTTGGCTTCGCGCTGCAGCGAAGTCAAATCGAACAGCAGGCCGGCGGCCTGTGTGGTCGGCTTGGACTCTTCCGTGACCGTGGCGGCCTTGCCGCGCACCGCCTCGGCAATCGCCAGCGCTTCGCGCTCCGACCAGACGCGGTCGGCCCGCAGCTCGGCGTCGGGCTCGGCATTGTCGGCATTCGCCGCGGCCTTTTTCCATTTCGGGTCGAACCACTTGGCCGGGTATTCGCCGGCTTCGGCCAGGAAAGATGCGTGGACCTCCCAGTAGTCGCGGCTGACAAATTTGCGGATTTTCTCTTCGCGCTCCACCACCACCGACAGCGTCGGCGTCTGCACGCGGCCCACGGTGGTCAGGAAGAACCCGCCGTCGCGTGAATTGAAGGCGGTCATGGCGCGGGTGCCGTTGATGCCGACCATCCAGTCGGCCTCGGAGCGGGAGCGCGCGGCATCGGCCAGGCCCTGCATCTGTTTTTCGGTGCGCAGGCTGTCAAAGCCCTCGCGGATCGCGGCCGGCGTCATGGACTGCAGCCAGAGACGCTTGACCGGGTGCTTGCTGTTGGCGTACTGCTGGATCAGCCGGAAGATCAGCTCACCCTCACGCCCCGCGTCGCAGGCATTGACGATGGCGCCCACGTCCTTGCGCTTGGCCAGCTTGACGATGGCGTTGAGCCGCGTCCTGGTCTTGTCGATGGGCTTGACCTCAAAGTACGGCGGAATCACCGGCAGGTTGGCAAAGCTCCACTTGCCGCGCTTCACGTCAAACTCCTCGGGCGCCTGGATCTCCACCAGGTGGCCCACGGCCGAGGTGACCAGCCACTCGTCGCTCTCGAAGTACTCGTCGTGCTTCTCGAACTTCCCCGCCGTGGGCGTGATGGCACGCACAATGTCTTGTGCCACCGAGGGCTTTTCTGCAATCACCAGAGTTTTCATAAGTACTTCTTCAAACCTTCCACATCTTCGGAGAACATCTCTCCGCTTTCCGCAAATACGACTTTTCCATTCCGCCCGGTCACCTTCATGACCACCACGACCGGCAGACCCGCCGGCTTGGGCAGCAGTTTGCCGACCTCGGGGGTCAGCATTCCCGCGGGAAAACTGTAGCCTTTAGCTTTCAGATAGCCGGCCGCCGCAGCGGGCTGCCTATCAATCGACAAGGCCAGCACGTCCAACCCCTGGTTCTTCTGCGCGCGCCACAAAGCCTCGATATGAGGCGACTGCAGCGCACAAAAAGGGCACCAGCTGGCCCACCAGTACACCACAAGCACCTTGCCCTGGGCATCGGCGGGGGTCCAGCGGCGACCATCCAGCAGCGTCAGGGACGGCAAAGGCAGCGTGCTGCCCACCTTCGGCAGCGGGCCTTCCGGCTCCCTGGCCCACGCCGGCAGGCCCACGCCCGGCGCGGCCAGCGCGGCAATGGACTGAATGACGTTTCGGCGCTTCAACACAGCAGACTCCCTGAATGCATCACTACAATAACCACTTCACGCGCAGGTACGCGCGCGGGTGCGCACGCACGCCTGTGCGCGCACATGCATGAATTAACCATACCAAAAAATTACCCCGTGTCAAAAAACCAGGCCGCTGCGAGCCCTTCCGCACTTTCTTCCCTGGCGCCCGAGGGCGCGTCCGGCGCCGACGGCCGCCGCATCCAGACCCGTCGCTCCGGCGTACACGGCAAGGGCGTGTTTGCCCTGCAGGACCTGGCCGAAGGCGAGACGCTGATCGAGTATGTGGGCGAGGTGGTGACCTGGAAAGAGGCCCTGCGGCGCCACCCGCACGACCCGAAAGACCCCAACCACACCTTTTACTTTCACATCGATGAAAAGCATGTGATCGACGCCAAGTACGGCGGCAATTCCTCGCGCTGGATCAACCACAGCTGCAAACCCAACTGCGAGGCCGACGAAGACGGCGGGCGTGTCTTCATCAAGGCGCTGCGCAACATCAAGGCCGGCGAAGAGCTGTTTTACGACTACGGCCTGATCATCGACGCCAAGTACACCAAAAAGCTGAAGGCCGAATACCCCTGCTGGTGCGGCGCCAAAACCTGCCGTGGCACGCTGCTCGCCCCCAAGGACAAGGACAACGGCAAAGACGCAGGCAAGGACAAGCCGAAAGCAAAAGACAAGGCCAGCGACAAGGCTGGCGACAAGACCAAGGCCAAAGCCAAAGCCAAGCTCGACAGCAAGAAATCCCAGGCCAAAAAGAACAAAAAGAAGAAGGACTGAACCGGGCCGCTTCACCGCCACCGCCCCATTTCACCGTTTCACCGTTCCACCCCTCCCATCCTCCACGTTCAACCCCTCGCCGTGACTTCCTCCCCGACGGCCGCTCCGGCCTCCCCCCTCCGATGGCCCGCCGAGGCCATCTGGGAGGCTGTAGCCCCCTCCTTGCCGGGGTTTACCGTGGAGGTCCTGCCCGAGATTGACTCGACCAACAGCGAGCTGATGCGACGCTTTCGCGGCAGCGCCGATGCGCCGCCCCGGCCCGAGCCCCTGCTGCTGGTGGCCGAACAGCAAACCGCCGGGCGCGGGCGATCCGGCCGCAGCTGGGAAAGCCGGCGTTCAGGCAGCCTGACTTTTTCCCTGGGCCTGCCTTTGCAGCCGGCCGACTGGTCGGGCCTGTCGCTGGCCGTCGGCATCAGCCTGGCGGAAAGTCTGGACCCGCGGCCCGCAGGCCAACCGGCCATCGGCCTGAAATGGCCCAACGACCTCTGGCTTTCCGGCCAGACCCGCGAGGGCGAGCGCAAGCTGGGGGGCATTCTGGTGGAGACCGCCAGCTGGGGCGGCATTCGCTATGTGGTGATCGGTGTCGGTATCAATATCCTGCCGGTGCAGCTTTCCGCCCCCGCCCCCGGTTCGCCCGCCACCATGGCCGTCCCGCCCGGCTGCCTGCAGGACCTGCGCCCCGGCGTGGATGCCGGCGAAGCGCTGCTGCGCACGCTGCCCCCGCTGGTGCAGGCCGTGCAGGCCTTTGAACAATTCGGTTTTGCGCCCTTCCAGGCGCGTTTTTCGGCGCGCGATGTGCTCGCCGGCCGCGCCGTGAGGCTCTCGGACGGCACCGAAGGCACGGCGCACGGCGTCAGTGAAAGCGGCGCCCTGCTCGTGCATACTGCGGCTGGCATGAAAGAAATCACCAGCTCCGAAGTCAGCGTGCGGCCGGTTTCGGCGGCAAAGGGCAGCCGCCCATGCTGAGGTTGCTGGTGCTGGCGCTGCTGCTGGCCAACGCCGGCTACTTTGCCTTTACCCAGGGCCTGCTGGCCGATTACGGATGGGCTCCGGCCATCCAGGCTGAGCCCCAGCGCCTGGAGCAGCAGATCCGGCCGGAAGCCATGCAGCTGCTCAGCACGGGCGAAGCCCGGCAATTTGAAAGCGCCGGCGGTCCCTCCAGCACTGCCGAGTGCCTGCAGGCCGGCCTCTTCAGCGACGAGCAGGCCGGCGCGCTCCGCCCCCGCCTGCAGGCCAGCCTGCCCGCCGGCAGCTGGTCGCTCGAAAACAGCGCCGAGCCCGGCCGCTGGATCATCTACATGGGTAAATACAGCAGCGACGAAACCCTGGCCAAAAAGCGCAGCGAGCTGCGCCAGCGTGGCGTGTCCTTCGAGCCGCTGCTCAACCCGGCGCTAGCCCCCGGCCTGTCGCTGGGCCACTTCGGCTCGCAGGCCGAGGCCGAACGCGAACTGGCCAGGACCGCCACCCTCGGCGTGCGCACCGCCCGGGTCGTGCTGGAACGACCGGAAGCGAAAGGCCAGTTGCTCAAGCTGGTCGCAGTCGATGCCGCGCTGCGGTCCCAGTTGGAGGCCCTGAAGCCCCAGCTCGAGGGCAAGGCGTTGCAGGCCTGCAGATAACAAGAGCCCCCACGTTCGCCCACTGCGTGTGGCTCTCTGCCCCCCGAGGGGGCGCTGCGCCTGCGGTCTGGCAAAGCCAGTCCCGCGGCCCCTGCTTGAAAATACAGGCCCCCACGCTCCCCACTTTGTGTGGTTCGCTGCCCCCCAAGGGGGCCGCTGCGCCTGCGGTCTGGCAAAGCCAGTCCCGCGGCCCCTGCTTGAAAATACAGGCCCCCACGCTCCCCACTTTGTGTGGTTCGCTGCCCCCCAAGGGGGCCGCTGCGCCTGCGGTCTGGCAAAGCCAGTCCCGCGGCCCCTGCTTGATTAAAGAGCTCTCACGAGCCTCATGGTTAGTCGCGGCGCAAAGCCATTGCTATTGATTTAGGAGCTTGTCACGCGCGTTCTGCGCGGCTTGCAGGCATTATTTTCTTAAGAAATGCCCCGGAGTCACCAGGGCCGTCTACACCGCCCGCCAGTGCCGCAGCGGCACACAGGTCTGCAGCCGCGTCACGGCCTGGTCCATCAGCGCCGGATGCAACTCATGGCCCACGGAGGCGGCCACGTCCAGCGTGGCATCGGCATTCAGGGCCATCAGCAGGTCAAAGCCGTGCCGTGCGATGCTGACCGGCACCACCGGGTCGTTCTGGCCGTGCAGCAGGTGCAGCGTGGTGAGGGCGGGCGCCTTGTCCGGCCAGACCTGATAACTGCCGCCAAACGCCAGCACGCGCCCCGCCAGGCCATCGTGGGCGTCGCTGAAGGCCAGGGCCAGCGTGGCGCCGGCGCCGAAACCGACCAGGGCCGTGTCCGACTGCAGCACGTCAAACCGCTGCTGCTGGCTCCGCAAATAGGCGGCCAGGGCCTCCACCCGGGTCGACAGGCTGCCGTGGCCATTGCCCGTACCCAGCGGGCCCACCAGCCCCTCGGGGATCAACACGGCGGCCTCGGCAAACGCATCGCCCAGCAGGTTGCCCATGGCGAGCATGTCGGCGGCCACACCGCCTTCATCGTGCAACAGCACAAACAGCGGCCGGGGCGATGCTGCCGCCGACAGCAGCTCGATGGTTTCGATGTCCAGTAAATTCATGGCATGGACCGTCCGGTAAAGGGTTGTTGTTGAATCGCTATTGAATCGCTATTGTCAGACCCGACAGGCCCCGGCGTCCAGCGCCTGCGGGTAAGCCATCATTGCTAAGATTACCCATTGACGCATGAAGCATCTAGTGTGGTGTTGCATGCTTGACGGTACAAATAAAACCGATGGATTTTTGTTCAGGGCAAGGCGCAAACCACAGCAATAGTTCCACTATTGCGAGGATTTGCAACGCCGCCATGGGCAAAAAGACACGGTTTTATGTACCGGATAGCGTGCAACACCACACTAGCCCGATGCGGCGCCCTGAAGCCCCGAAAGCACTCATCATGAAAATCGAAAAAAACACCGCCGTCACCCTGAACTACAAAGTCGCCGACGCCCAAGGCAAGCTCGTCGAGGAAAGCTCGGGACCCATGGTCTACCTGCATGGTGGCTATGGCAACACCCTGCCCAAGATCGAGGAAGCCCTGGACGGACAGCTGCCCGGCTACCAGGTCACGCTGAACCTGCAGCCGGAGGACGCCTTCGGCCTGCGCGACGAAAGCCTGGTGCGCACCATCCCCAAGTCTGAATTTCCGCCCGGCGTCAAGGTCGGCGGACAACTGGAAGGCCGCGGCGACGACGGCCGGGAGCAACTGTTCCACGTGATGAAAATCAAGGGCAACGTCGTCATGCTGGATGGCAACCACCCGTTGGCCGGCAAGGCCCTGCGCTTCACGCTGAAGGTCACCGACGTGCGCGCCGCCTCCGAAGAAGAGATTGCGCACCGCCATGTGCACGGCGAGCACGGCCACCATCACTGACCCGTTCCGGCGTCACGGCGCAACCAAAACACTCGACCAAGCACGTCACCACGACACTCAACCAGCCTGCGCGGCCGTATACTTGGACCCATGAACACTGCGGTCCGTTTACCCGGCAAGGAAGTCGATCTCGACCGCCTTGTTGAAGCACTTCGCGAGCGAATTGCCGACGGGCAAAAGCTGCCAGCCGAGCGCACGCTTGGCGAGCAGCTCAACGTCAATCGGCACACGCTGCGCAAGGCACTGCTCCAGCTTCGGGCGTCGGGCGAGTTGGCCAGCAGCACGCCACGGCGGCACGCGGCCCTGACGCGTGGAGGTGCGGCGCTGGCGCGCGACACCAATCCACTGGAGGTCATCGAGTTGCGCCTGGCGCTGGAGCCCATCCTGGCGCGCCTGGCTGCCCTGCGCGCCACGCCGCTGGAGATCGCACGCATCGAGAAGGCGGCCACCACACTGGCCGAAACCGAGAGTTCAGCCGCTGATCTGACGTTTCACCGGCTCATTGCCGCGGCCACGCGCAATACGCTGGCCGCCGACCTCTATTCCTTGCTGCGGCAGATTGGCGCGGACGCCCGCATCCACGTGCAAAGCGCTCGTCCTC
This sequence comes from Polaromonas sp. P4_H1, assembly GCF_056400945.1. Taxonomy (NCBI): domain Bacteria; kingdom Pseudomonadati; phylum Pseudomonadota; class Betaproteobacteria; order Burkholderiales; family Comamonadaceae; genus Polaromonas; species Polaromonas sp. P4_H1. Next base: position 359,960 of record NZ_JBFUKG010000001.1, read on the forward strand.
GCCCTGCGGCACGATTACGCCAACGGGATTCGGAGCACCATCTCATCGCGGCGGCGATTGCCGCACGCGATCCGGACGGCGCCGAAAAAGCCATGCGCGCCCACCTGTACATGGTGCAATGCCAGATTCTTGACCGTATTTCACTCAATCCGTCGGGGACGGCAGACGAGTAGCTTTTCTCCCGCTAACGTCGGGCACTGCCTAACGGTGTCGGGCGAGGCAGGCCGCAGGCACCGCTCAGCAACACGACTCGCAAAGGATGTCCGTGTTCAGAAGATGGGGCGGATGCCAGCTGTTGCGCCCAAATCCCAATGATGCAATAAGATCCTCGGCGGCTACGCGGGTTCGGTTCAGCAGCAACTGATCGAGCGGGACGGTTTCATCGGCAAGCACCACATCGCTGTGTTCGACCCGCGCCAGCAGGGCGGCATTGCGCAGGATATCGGCCCCCAGTGCAGCGGGGCCTGCCAGGTTAAGGATGCGTGCCGAGGGTTTCATCAGCGCCAGGTCGGCTGCGGTGAGGCAGACCGGTGGTGAGCCTGCACCTGGATCGCAAACCACCACCACATCGGCCGTGCGCCAGATGGCCAGCCGATCAACACCCAGGGATGCCGAAACGGGCCTTGCGGCGTCAAAACCAGGCCGGGCAAGCGGAACCAGCGCTGCTTTTGCCAACGCGGCCAGCGCCTGCGCAAATAGACCGTCGCCCATGACGGCCACACTCAACATGTGCACCGGCGCTGTCAGTTGCACCTGGCGCGACCACTTGCCGCTGTAGCGACCTTGTGCACCGGGCACCGGCACGGCGCGCTGAAGCAGCGGACGCAGCACCTGCCAGGCCCTGTCGGCGCTGGCTTCGACCGAAAGTTGGGCCGAACCCGGCGCCGGCGTGCTGGTCGCCCGGATGCCGGCGTTCGTCAGCGCCTGCAGGTCCAGGTTGTGATGCTCCGCATCGAGGTTGCAGATCGCCTTGAGTACCGGCAGGCGGCGAACCACCTGCGCATCAAAGACAAAGCGGGTGTCAGCGATCACGCCCGCCTTGCCGCGCAGCCAGCCGACCAGCTCATCGCTGGAGGGCACACGGTCTTCAAGGCGCGTCTCCACGTCAAAAAACGTTTTCAACCGGGTCATGGCCCCCTCCGACATCGGATGGGTCACCAGCACACTGTGCTTTAACCCTGGTGCAATGGACCGGGCAAACATGGCGGCCTGCTCAATACTCATGTTTCGATATTTCCGGGTCGGCGTACTAGTCAGCCTGGATATTGATTTCCCTGATAAGCGTGGTGTATTGCTGTATCTCGGACTTGATATATTCATCGAACTGCTTGACCGTGCTGGTTTGGGGCTCCACCATTTGTGCACGCAGGTTTTCCTTGACCTCGGGGCGAGACATCACCTGCACAATGTCCCGATTGAGTCGCTCAACAATCGCTGCCGGGACACCCGTGCGGACAACGATCCCGAACCAAAGATCAGTGCTCACCTCACCCAACCCAAGTTCGCTGACCGTCGGGATTTCGGGCGCCAGTGGCGAGCGCTTTTTCAGGGTTACCGCCAATGGCTTCAGTTTTCCGGATGCCAGGAAGGGCACCGCGCCGGCGAAACTGGTGAACAGGAGCGGGACGTGGTTTGCAACCACATCGGTGGTTGCCGGTTGGCATCCCTTGTACGGAATGTGCGCGACCTGTATGCCTTGCATCTTCATGAACTGTTCGCCGACGATGTGTGGAGGGCCACCCTTGCCACAGGATGCGTAGCTTAGGGCGTTCGGCCGGGCCTTGGCCTGCGCGACCAGCGCCTTGAGCGAATCGATGCCGCTGGCGCTGCTGGCTGCAATCAGCATCGGCGAGGAACCCAGCAGGCTCACCGGCGCGAAATCCTTGATCGGGTCAAAACCGAGTTTCGGAAATAGCGCCACATTGGACGCAAAGGTGCTGTTGGCGAGCAGCAGCGTGTAGCCGTCGGCAGGCGCCTTGAGCACCGTTTCTGTCGCAAGATTTCCGGCTGCACCCGGTTTGTTGTCGACGATAACGGGCTGTCCGAGAACATCCTGCAAATCCTTGGCAACCCGGCGGGCGATCAGATCAGTGCCCGCGCCGGCAGCAAACCCAACAACAATTCTGATGGGCTTGCTGGGATAGGCCTGTGCCAATGCAACACTGCCGCCGCAGAGCATCCCGAGACTTATCGCGAGGGTAAGTAACTTTTTTGCGTGCTTCACTGTGAGTTCCATGTAAGTGGCTAAATCAATTTTTGCGGGTACAGAATTCGTTTCAGGATCAAGCGGCCGCGGTAGCCGCTACAAAAGCGGGACGCTCAGCCAGTTTGGCCAGCCATGCCGCGATGTGCGGGGTTGCGGGCAGGTCAAACGGGAAGGCCACGCAGCGTTTGACGATGGGGCCCAGCGCGATGTCCGCCAGGCTAAAGTCAGCGCCTGCCACCCAGGCATTTTGGGCCAGCTGTTTTTCCAGGATGACCAGCTCCGCCGCGAGGTTCTTGACGGTGTCGGGCGCGCGCTCGGCCTCGGCCTTCTTCGCATCGCGGAAGCCGCCGAGGTAGGCGGAGTTCAGCGCGGCCAGCAGCCAGTCCATCCAGCGCTCAACCTGGGTGCGCGCACCCAGGTCCGCGGGCAGCAGGGCTGACTTTTCCTTCGCGGCCACATAACGCAGGATGGTGTGTGACTCCCAGATGGAGAGATCGCCATCCACCAGCGTAGGCACCTTTTGCGTCGGGTTCATCGCCAGGTATTGCGGCGTGGTGGTGTTTTCAAATTGGCGGCCGTAGTCCACGCGCTCGTAAGCGGCATTGATTTCCTTGAGCAGAAAAATGACTTTTTGAACATTGCCGGAGGTGGCGCGGCCGAGTAGCTGGTACATGTGTTGTCCTTTTGAGGTGAATGTCTTGAATGTTGTTGAATGCTGCTTGAATGCTTCTTGCAAGCCTATTGGGCCAGCGGCTTGTAGGCGGTCATTTCGATCTCGATGCGCGTCGTGATGGCCGCGCGCGCTTCCACGGTGGTGCGCGCCAGGCGCCCCTCGGGGAAATACTCCTTGAAGACACCGTTGTAGCGGCCAAAATCGCGCGCGTCTTCCAGAAAGATGGTCGCCTTGACGACGTCGTCCAGCGTGCAGCCGGCGCTCTCCAGAATTCGCTGACAGGCCTTGATGGTGGCGTGCGTTTCGGCCTCGATCGTGCCGCTGATCATGTTGCCGTCTTCGTCCTTGGCGACCTGGCCCGAAAGAAACACAAAGTCGCCCGCGCGTACCGCCGGATGAAACGGCAGGTTCGGGTTTTTCTTGCCGTAAACCTGCACTTGGGTGTTGTTCATGCGTGTAGTCCTTTCTCTTGTCTGTTGTCTGTTGATGTCTCGATGTCTTGATGTCTCTGTGTTTGGTGATGTCGGCTTATTTCGGAAAGCACTCGATGATGTCCAGCCCCTGCTGACGGTCGAGCAGGTAGACGATGCCGCGCTCGTCCATGGTCACGTCGTTGGACGACACGCGCTCGTAACCCGCCGGCACGTCGGGCTCGTAAAAGCCCACTTCCTTGGGACGAAACGGGTCAGAGATGTCCACCAGACGCAGCCCCTGGGCAAACCAGGCGAAGGGCATGATGTTGTTGAAGAACTTCTCTGAGGGCTGATGGCAACCCGTCATCGCTTCCTGCGGCCTGCCGTCAAGGTCAATGCCCTCCACCTGGAAAGTGGAAATCGGCATCGGCTGGCGTTCGTCGGTGATGTCGTAGATCCAGCTGAAGGCAGGCGCGCTGGGACGCAGCTTGGCGACGTCTTCATCGGCCACCAGCAGAATGTTGCGTTCCTTCAGCAGCCAGGGAATCGGCAGGGCCGTGTGCGTGGGATGCGGATGCGCCGGGCCGCTGTTAACGGACGACACCAGCTTGGGCCGCGACATGTCGGAAATATCAAGGATGAAGAATCCGTGATGCCAGTACGACACATAGAGCCGGTCGCCCATGCGCAGCGGGTGATGGCAGCGCGGCGTCACAAAGTCGTCCCACGGGTATTCCTCGCCGCTGGCAATATGCTGACCCGGAATCCACCAGCTTGAGACTTCCTCGGGTTTGGCGGGGTTCGCCAGATCCAGGATCTTCATGATGTTGCCCACATAGCCGTCTGCGGTCGGCGATATATAGGCGTAGCGCCCATCAAAGCTGAAGCGGTGAACGCCGCCACCGCCGTTGGTGCTACTCGCGCGCCACTTGTTGATGAACTTGGGCGCGCCGGGTTTGGACACGTCAAAAATACCCAGACCGCCGCCAAAATCGGGCGCGCCGTCACGAAACTTCTCATAGTTGACGATCATGATGCCGTCCTGCGCACGCACCTTGTGCGAGTGCCAGCCCATGGGCACGTCCATCCTGAACAGCAACTTCGGGTTCAGCGGGTCAGCCACATCGTAGATGGACGTGCCATCCGGCGGTCGCATGTGCGAGACGTACAGGATGTTGCGGTCTACCCAGACCTGACCGCCACCTGGGCAGTCAATGTGGCTGAGCAAACGGGTATTGGAAGCACGGGCCATGCGATCCCCTCAGACCAGCCGGACGACTTCGCCGCCAGCGGTTTTTCCGAAGCGCTGCAGCAGGCCGAAGGCGTCCAGCGCGTTTTCATCGCTCGCGATGAAAATAATCACCGGCTCGGTCGCACTGTTGTTGACCAGCTCCATCCAGCAATTGCCGGGCACTGCTACCGTGTCGAAGGGCGCGAACTCAAACGCCTGGCCGTCCACAATGCATTGGCCGTGGCCCTCCAGCGGCGAGACCAGCAGGCTGGCCGTCTGCTTCAAAGGCAGCGTGCGCTCGCCGGGCCGCAGCATCTGCATGAAGAAGGTCATGGTCTTGTAGACCGGGCCGCCGCGGATCGGGTCGGTGTATTCGACCAGCAGACCCTCGTAAGGGTTGCCGTCCCACTCGCGGTTGCGCTCCAGGTACTCGCGCATCGCCTCATAGCGGTACACATACATCGGCGACGAGCTGCCCACACCGCGGCGGTGGTCCACAAAACGTGGCGTCATGCCGCCGGTGCCGTACATGCGGGCCGAGTAGTCGGGCGTGAAACGGGCGGTCTGCTTTTTCTTGAGCTGCCCGTTTTCCTTGTAGTCATGCTCAAACTGCAGCGCATTGAGCGTTTCAACCAGCGGGTAGTCGAGCACCGAGAGGTTGATGGCGGGCTCCGAGCCGACGTTGCCATGGTTGTGCCAGGTGTCGCGGGGCGTGAGCACCATGTCGCCGTGGCCAAACACGATGTCCTCACCTTCCACGCCGGTAAAGTTCTGCTGGCCCGTCAGGCCCAGCCGGATGGCGCTGGCGGTGTGCCGATGGGGTGGCATCACCTCGTTGGGGTCATTGAGGCGATAGGCCGTATACAGCGTTGTGACGGTGGCGCGCTTGGGCTTGAGGCCCGGGTTGACGAGGACCAGCGAGCGACGGTCGGAATCAGCATGGTTGATCAACCGGGCCGACTGCTGGATCAGGGGCTCCAGGTCGCGCTTGTAGCTCCAGTGAAAAGGTACGGCCTTCACGCCTTCCATGAGCTGCTTGATGTCATCGTGCGCCACATCAGAGCGCTTGGCCCAGAACGGAAACATGTTCTTGGCGTTGATTTGCTCGTACATGGCCTTGAGCTCTTCGTCTCGGCCAGCTTGAGCGCCCGGATCGGCAACAGTGCTTGTCATCAGTGTTCCTTAAAGATCAAATCGAGATAGATAGATAAATAACCAAAGCAAGCATGAATTCAACCACTATCAACCAAATATGTCAACCCAGGCAAACTTGGATGCATTTGGTTGACATTCATGCGACGCATAAACCAGGCCAGCTACAGAAAATAACAAACCCAACCAGCTATTACGAACCATCACCACTTGTTCGAGTTGCCGCAAACCGGATTCCAAGTCACTGGAAAAATTGCATAAATCATTGATTTTGTTAATTATTATTTATTTGTACAAATCGACGTGTGTCGCTTGGCAGCCCTATGGCCTGGCTCACGACACGCATGGCCAGTTTCTCAACCAAGAACCACAACCAACATATTTGGTTGTAACTTTCGCCCGATTGCGGTGCAACGCCATGTCCCTCTTTTCAGTGCTCTCGGAAGGTGGGCACCGCCGTGCCGCGACGACGGCAATAGATCTGCTCCCTTGGCAATTGCCAAATCCGAAGCCCTCACGGCGCATGAAACCACCGTGTGCCACTGACAGGGACGAACGGGAAGAGCCTGAAGTCGACCCGATTCATGATCGGGCTGTTTGGCCCAAAGAAGCGCCTGAGTAGATGCCGTCTCAGGTGACAGGTACCCTGCAACACAGCCTGCAACACCCCACTGGCAACGCGGTATTTTTCGGCCTAGACTGAATGGAACCTGCACGGGCCGCTGCGCTGTGAGGCCCCGAAAGGCCCAGGAAGGTCTATTTACTCCCGGAGGCTGCCATGTCCATTCCCTCGACTCTAGCCAACTACCTCGACCAGCGCGGTGCGCGCTATGAGATTCTTGCGCACGCGCACAGCCGCACCAGTGCGGAAACAGCCCGCAGCGCCAACGTCATACCCGATCACCTGGCCAAGTCGGTCGTTCTTGAGGACGACCTGGGCTATGTGATGGCCGTCATCCCTGCCGACAAGGCCGTGATGGTGGATGAGCTTGGGCGCATGCTGGGCCGCAGGTCACTGCGGCTGGCCGATGAAGAACGCGTTGCCATGCTGTTCAAAGGCTGCGAACCCGGTGCCGTGCCCTCCGTCGGCATGGCCTGGGGTATTGAAACGATTGTCGATGACGAACTCGAGGCGTGCGAGGCCGTGTACATGGAAGGCGGCGACCACGAACGCCTGCTGCGCATGTCGCACGACCAGTTCCACGCGCTGATGAGTTCGCAGCGGCACGGCCAGTTCAGCAAGGCCCCGGCGCATTGGGGCCGGGCAGCGAGTTTTTAACCTGAAGGTTTAATCGGCAACCGTCACCACGTTGTTGGCAAAGGTGATCTGGTCGCCCACCGCCGGAACCGTTTTGATCGGCGGCACGTTGGCCGGCGTGATCGGATTGACCACCGCACCCGTCAGCCCGCGCGGCACGGTACGCACCACCTGGCTGGCCGGCAGCGCGGCGCCGGTTTTCAGGTTGGCGTACATCATGTCCATCGCCTGGATGAAATAGCGGTGCGCCGGAACGAAGCGCTCGCCATAGCCCGGGAATGCCAGGAAAGCGTCGAAATGCTGGGCATTCGTCACTTCAATGTAGGACAGCTTGCTGTTGGCGCCTTCCACAATCTTGTTGCGGCCGAAATAAGGACGCGATGAAAAGGCCACGGGCACCTGCGCATCCGCGCGGCCATGCACGATCAGCGCCGGCTTGCCCTGCAAATCACCGGTGCGCAACACCTCGTTGATGCCCTGCTGCAGCCGCAACGCGTTCGCGCTGCTTCCCCCCAACAGATCGCGCAGGCACAGCGCGCCGGCGATGTTGTAGTCCAGCACACTGCCGGCAGACAGCGAGGCGGCATCCAGCAAGGGGCCGCCCACGCTGTTGTTGTTGACGATGTTGATGCCCACCGTCGGCGGAATGCCGTTGCTGGCACCAAACGAGGTGGCCAGCGCGGTGGCGGAGGCGGCCACCGGCGCATTCGGGGTGGCCGAGCCGGCCGCTCCGGTGGCCGCAAAACTGAAACCGCAGAGGTTGTCCTTGACGCTGAAACGCCCGTAGCTGTTGGCAAAGGTCACGGCCACCGCCGGTGTCGCAAAAGAGTAGTGCGACGCCTGCAAGACACTGCTTTCCGGCTGATGCCCTGCCGCCAGGAGCCTGGCCATGGCATCGGCGGCCAGTTCGGCCGTGGTGTTGCCAACAATGAGGCCGCTCGACTGGAGCGCATTGCAGCGGTTGGTGGCAATGGTCGTATTGACCGTGTTGAACACATTCGTGGTGGGCGATGCCAACGCTGCACAGGGCTGCAGCAGGTTGCCCAGGCTGGCGTAGTCGAACAGAGGCCTTCCGGTCCCGGCCAGGGTGCTTGCGCCGCGCTTCACACTCAGCCGGGCGTCAGGCACCACCTGGATCTGGGGTTCAGCCACCGCAACGCCGGTGATCAGGCCTTTCGTGTCGAGTTCCGCCGCGGCCAGCGCCGCGCCCGCGCCGTTGGACGCACTTGACGCAATCACGATGGTATTGCCGGGTGTCAGTTTGACGAGGCGCGACACGCCGTCTTTCGCCACCGCGCCATAGTTTTCATTCAGCACAAAGTAGGCAAACTCGACCGCTTGCAGCGTCCATTTTCCCCAGTCTTTTTCGGTGTTCTGCTGCGAATGCGCATGCTTGACGGCAAACCGGTTCGGCGTTGCCGTATTGAATGCGGCGAGCTCGGCGCTGGTCAGGATGGCGGTGAAATTCGAGGCCTTGCCGGCCGCCGTGGCCGTCGCGCGGACGCCATTTTGCAGGTTGACCGTGTCGTTCTGCAGGTCGTGCATGCCGGTGCCGGTGCCTTTGTCGGTATAGGCCACGGCACAGCCATTTTTCAGGCCCCATTCGCCGGAGGTTCCGATGGCGCCATACACCCCGCGCGACCCGCTCGACGTGCCAGTGACGATGCACGGGCTGGCAGGGTTGAAGCTGACAGGCACCTGCACCAGCATCGTGATGTTCTGGTTGCCGGTGCCATCATCCGAATAGGCCAGATATTCGGTGCCGGCAATCTTGCCTTCACTGGTGGTGATGACGCCGCTGGCGTCCACATTGGGCCCATACAGGCTGCCGTAACCGCCGGCCACCGTGATGTCGAGCAGCGCGCGGTAGTTGTTGAAGATGGCAATTCTCCGCAGCTCCGCCGCCGTCGGATTCAAGGAATCCGCCGCCACGGGCGCGGTTGCGCCCAGACCGGTTTTGCCGAGACCTGCGGTGAGCAAGTCATCGCTGGCGCCGTCGTAGTTGACCGACACCACCGTGCCCAGATAGGTCGGCTTGCGGTTGATGTTTTCACCTGCGCTACCACCCCCGCAGCCGCTGAGCACCAATACGGCTGCGACGGCTGCGGCTATAGACGTCAGCGTCAAACAGTTTTTGCTTGTAGTTGTCATGTCATCCCCGTTGTGTTGATCTGGCAATTCATCGAGTCATCACACACTCATCACACACACCGGTTCAGGCCATCCCGTTATTTCGGCGCGTCTGTCACGCAAGCGTGCGAACCCTCAGCAGCCCGAATCACACCGGCTCGGCCTGATGGAGAGGGCCCGATGATGGGCGGTAAGCCCCGCGCCTTCAACTCCGTACAACTACCTACCGGGGCAATCGAGGTTGACAACGCCGAAAAAGTGGAGGCTGCGCGGCGCCCCGGCAGCACCGGCCCAAACCAGAAACGCACAGGACACCGGCGCCCGCATTACGCCAGACGCAGCCTTCCTCACACAGCTTTCTCACGCAGCCATTCACACCGCTTCGTCACACCGGATCCGCGCGCACCGGCCGCCTGAACAGCTGCTGCACCAGCGCGCGCATCCACTGATGCGCCGGGTCGTTGTCGGTGCTGCCGTGCCAGACCAGGCGCACCTCATAGGCGGGTGCGCCGGGAATCCCCCAGACCCGGAAGTCGTAGCGCTCGCGCAGGTTGCGCGCATACATTTCGGGCACGATGGACAGCAGGTCGGTCGTCAACGCCAGGTCGGGCAGCGCGCCGAAGTGGCGGGCCCTGAGCACAATGCGGTCTTCCAGCTTCATGCGCACCATCATCTGCTCCACGCTGCCGTGGAATGTCGCCGTGGGTGAGGCCACCACAAAGGCGGCTTCGGCCAGTTGCTGCGTCGTCAAGGTGCGGCCGCTGCGGCCGGAGGCGGGCCGCCATTGGGGTGCGGCCATCGCCACATAGTTTTCGCGAAACAGCAGCTCGGTGCGTATGCCGCGGTGCCGCGGCTGCAGGATGCCGATAGCCAGGTCGATCTCGCGGGCTTCCAGCGCGGCCGCCACATCATTCGCCGCCACCGAGATGTTCGACAGCCGCGCGCCCGGCGCCTGGCTGCGCAGCGCGCCCGCCAGCGCCGGCAGGAACAGCATCTCGCCCAGGTCCGACAGCGACAGGCGCCAGTGCATGTCGCTATGGGCCGCCTCAAACTCTTCGTGGCCGGTGACCACGGTTTCCAGCGCCAGCAGCTGGGCCAGCACCGCGGGCGCGAGCTGCTCGCACAGGCGAGTGGGCTTCAGGCCCGAGGGCGCGCGCACAAACAGCTCGTCGTCAAAAAAATCGCGCAGCCGGGCCAGCGCATTGCTGGTGGCGGGCTGCGACAGCGACAGCGCCTTGCCGGCGTGGGTGACCGAACCCGTGCGGTGAATGGCCGCCAGCACACGCAACAGGTTGAGGTCGAGCTGGCGAAAGTTCATGGCGGCATCTCCAACAGGCTGGCTTGGTCCCCAAATGGCTCTCAGGGTTCTCCCGGATTATTCATCAAATGGATGTGGTCCATCTGAACAATCCATTTGCCGGATGAATTCGACCTGCGTAAATTCCCTTCCAGACACGGGCACCCCTGGCCGCAGACCGACCACTGACTGGCGGCTGGCCCCACATGGCACGAGACACAGAAACACAGAGATGAAGAGACCCACGGTGATACGCATGCAGCAACAACCTATTCTTCCGGCGAACGCCGCACCCGGTGCCTGCCATGGCTGAGCGTTCATTCGCCAACGAAGTCCAGAAACTGCGCCTGGGCGACGGCGACGAGTTTCGCGGCGAAGGCATTCTGGCCGTCACCAAGGCCCTGCTGCAGTCGGGCGTGTCTTATGTGGCCGGCTACCAGGGCGCGCCGATTTCGCACCTGATGGACGTGCTGACCGACGCCAACGACATCCTGCAGGAACTCGGTGTGCGCTTTGAGCACAGCGCCTCGGAGGCCACCGCCACCGCCACGCTGGCCGCCTCCGTCAACTACCCGCTGCGCGGCGCCGTGACCTTCAAGTCCACCGTGGGCACCAACGTGGCCTCCGACGCGCTCGCCAACCTGGCCTCGGGCGGTGTGACCGGCGGCGCGATGCTGATCGTTGGCGAGGACTACGGCGAGGGTTCCAGCATCATGCAGGAACGCTCCCACGCCTTTGCCATGAAGTCGCAGGTCTGGCTGATCGACCCGCGGCCCAACCTCGAAAGCATTGTGCGGGCCGTGGAAATGGGCTTCGAGCTGTCTGAAGCCAGCCGCACGCCCGTGATGCTGGAGCTGCGTATACGTGCCTGCCATGTGCACGGGCGCTTCGCCACCAAAGCCAACAAGCGGCCGTCGTTCACGCTGAAGGACGCGATGGAAAACCCGCAGCGCGACGCCAGCCGCATCGTGCTGCCGCCCGCCAGCTACGCGCAGGAGCAGGAAAAGATCACCGAGCGCTGGCCGGCCGCCGTCAAGTTCATCCAGGACCACCAGCTCAACGAGTTTTTCTCGGAAGACGCCCAGGACTTCGGCATCGTCATGCAGGGCGGCCTGTACAACAGCGTGCTGCGCTCGCTGGAGCTGCTGGGCCTGGCCGATGCTTTTGGCAACTCGCAGGTGCCGCTGTATGTGCTCAACCTCACCTACCCGCTGATTGACGACGAGTTCAAGCGTTTTTGCGTGGGCAAGCGCGGCATTTTGCTGGTGGAAGAAGGCCAGCCCGACTTCATCGAGCAGAGCGTGAACTCGATGTTGCGCAAGGCCGATGTGCAGACGAAGGTGCACGGCAAGGACGTGCTGCCCATGGCCGGCGAGTACACCGGCGGCGTGGTGCTCAAGGGCGTGGCGCGCTTCATCGACCTCTATGCGCCCGCATTGCTGCAGGGCCGGGAGCTGCCCGTGGCGGCGCGGCCCGCCTCCAGCGGCCTGGCGGTACTGGACGGCAACCCCAAGGCCTTTGCCATCAAGGCCGCCTCCGATGAAGTGCAAGGCCGCCCGCCCTCGTTTTGCACCGGCTGCCCCGAGCGCCCGATCTTCACCGCGATGAAGCTGATCGAGCGCGAGCTCGGCAAGCACCATGTGAGCTGCGACATCGGTTGCCACCTGTTCTCCATCCTGCCGCCCTTCAACATCGGCGCCACCACCATGGGCTACGGCCTGGGCTGGGCGGGCGCATCGGCCTTCAACACCCCCGAGACATCCAAACGCACGATTGCCATGATGGGCGACGGCGGCTTCTGGCACAACGGCCTGACCAGCGGCGTGGGCAATGCGGTGTTCAACCAGACCGACAACGTGCTGCTGGTGGTGGACAACGGCTATTCGGCCGCCACCGGCGGGCAGGACGTGCTCTCGTCCAGGGCCGTTAACCCGATACGCAGCACCAACAACCCGATTGAAAAGGCCGTGCGCGGCGTCGGCGTGAAGTGGGCCAAAACGGTGACCAACACCTACAGCCTCACGCAGATGCGCGACGTGCTGCGCGAGGCGCTGACGACAAAGGAAAAAGGCCCCAAGGTCATCGTGGCGCAAAGCGAATGCATGCTGAACCGCCAGCGCCGCGTCAAGCCGCAAATCCGCAAACGCATTGAAGGCGGCGAGCGCGTGGTGCGCGAGCGCTTCGGCATTGACCCCGACACCTGCACCGGCGACCACTCGTGCATACGCCTGTCGGGCTGCCCTTCGCTGACCATCAAGCCGAATCCCGACCCGCTGCGGCGCGACCCGATTGCCACGGTGATCGACAGCTGCGTGGGCTGCGGCCTGTGCGGCGAAGTGGCGCATGCCGCGGTGCTGTGCCCCTCGTTTTACCGCGCCGAAATCATCAACAACCCGACGGCCTGGGACCGCTTCAAGCTGCGGCTGCGCACCACCGTGATCGGCTGGCTGCAAAACCGCATCGAGCGCCGGCTGGAAGGGATTGCCGCATGAACGCACCAGTGAACAGTGATCGGGCCATCACTATTGCCATCCTCGCCATGGGCGGCGAAGGCGGCGGCGTGCTGGCCGACTGGCTGGTCGACCTGGCCGAGCAGAACGGCTACTTTGCCCAGACCACCTCGGTGCCCGGCGTGGCGCAGCGCACCGGCGCCACGGTGTACTACCTGGAGCTGTTTCCCGAAGCCGGCGCACCGGCGGGCCGCCTGCCCGTGCTGGCGCTCGGCCCGGTGCCGGGCGAGGTCGACATCGTGATTGCGTCGGAACTGATGGAGGCCGGCCGTGCGCTGCAGCGCGGCCTGGTCTCGGCCCGGCGCACCACCTTCATAGCCTCCACCCACCGTGTGTATTCGATGACCGAGCGCACCGCGATGGGCGATGGCCGCGTCAGCTCGGCCAAGCTGCTCGAAGGCGGCCGTGCCGCCGCCCAACACTTCATCAGCGCCGACTTTGCCCAGCTGGCCGAAGACACCGGCAGCCTGATCAGCCCGACGCTGTATGGCGCGCTAGCCGCCACCGGGCGCCTGCCGTTTACCCGCGCACAGTTTGAAGCCACCATCTCGCGCGGTGGTGTCGGCGTGAAGTCCAGCCTCAAGGCCTTTGCCGCCGGCTTTGCCGTGGCGCAACAGGCCATGACGCCACCGGCCGTTGCGGCGCCCCCCGTTCAAGCCGCAGCCCCCATGCCGCCGGTTGGTACGCGGCTGGCGGCCCTGGCCCGGCGCATTCAGCAGACCTTTGCGCCGGCCAACCACGCCACGCTGGCCGCCGGCATCGTGCGCACGGCCGACTACCAGGACGTGGACTACGCCGCCAGCTACCTGGACCGCCTGCAGCCGCTCGCGGCCTGCCTGCCCGCGGACCCCGCGCTCGCCGCCGAACTGCTGGATGAAACCGCGCGCCACCTGGCGCTGTGGATGAGCTACGAAGACACGGTGCGCGTGGCCGACCTCAAGACCCGGCGCTCGCGCTTTGACCGCGTGGGCGGCGAGGTCAAGCTGAGCCAGGCGCAGCACCTGGGCATCAATGAGTTTTTGCATCCGCGTGTGGAAGAGATTGCCGACACGCTGCCCGCCGGCCTCGGCCGCTGGCTGCTGGCCACGCCCTGGGCGCGCGCCTGCGTGGAGCCGTTTACCCGCAAGGGCCGCATCGTGCAGACCAGCTCCATACGCGGCTACCTGCTGCTCTACACCATTGCCGCCCTGCGCCCGCTGCGCCCCCAATCGCTGCGCTTTCAGGTGGAGCAGCAGCGCATCCATGACTGGCTCGCCACCATCGCCCGCCTCGCGCCCACGCAGCCGGCGCTGGCGCTGGAGGTGGCACGCTCGCAGCGGCTCGTCAAAGGTTATGGCGACACCCATGCGCGCGGCTGGCGCAGTTTTCAGCGTGTCATGGCCAAGCTGCCGCAGTTGCAGGCCATGCCGCAGGGCGCGGCGCAACTGAAGGCGCTGAGCCAGGCCGCGCTGGCAGACGACACGGGCCAGGCGCTGGAGCACATGCTGGCGGCCACCGTGTAGTGCCATGTAGTGCCGTGCAGTGTGTAGTGATTAGCACGCATTGACGCGGCAGCAGGCAGACCGGATCATCGATTTCAACCCGATACAGGAGACAAGACCCATGAAAACACGAACGCTCAAAGTTCTCAAACCCACATTGGCCCTGCTGCTGGCGGCCAGCTTTTCGGCCGGCGCACTGGCGCAGGAGGTCACGCTGCGACTCGTCAGCGCCTTCCCCGAAAACGGCATCTACGTGCAGCGCCTGCTGCCCTGGATCGCCAAGGTCAATGCCGAGGGCAAGGGCCTGCTGCAGATCAACTTTCTGGGCGGCCCCAAAGCCATTCCGACGTTTGAGGCCGGCAATGCGGTGAAAACCGGCGTGGTGGACATGGCGATGAACACCGGCGCGTTTTACACCAACGTCATGCCCGAGGCCGACTTCCTGAAACTCACGCAGATCCCGGTGGCCGAGCAGCGCAAGAACGGCGCCTTTGACGCCATCAACAAGGTCTGGAACGAAAAGGGCAACACGCAATACCTGGCCCGCATGGTCGAAAACCAGCCCTTTCACATCTACACCAACAAGAAGATCGACAAGCCCGACCTGAGCGGCCAGAAGATCCGCATCTCGCCGGTGTACCGCGACTTCTTCCAGGCGCTCAACGCCAATGTGGTCACCACCCCGCCGGGCGAGGTCTACACCGCGCTGGAACGCGGCGTGGTCGATGGCTATGGCTGGCCCATTGGCGGCATTTTTGACCTGAACTGGCAGGAAAAGACCAAGTTCCGCGTAGACCCCGGGTTTTATGACGCCGAGGTCTCGCTCACCATGAACCTGCCGGCCTGGAAGAAGCTCACCGATGCGCAGCGCAACTACCTGCAAAAGCAATTGCTGGCGCTGGAGGCCGAGAACACGTTCTGGACCCGCTACGGCAATGTGGAAACCGCCCGCCAGGAAACCGCCGGCATCCAGACCATCAAGTTTGATGCCGCCACGTCCAAGGCCTTCCGCGACAAAGCCTACGCAGTGGGCTGGGCCGGCGCCATGAAGCAAAGCCCCGAGGTGGCTGCGCGCTTTAAAACGCTGTTCTCCAAATAAGCACCGCGCCCCGTCGTGATAGACCCGTTGTCCGAGGCCTATGGCCGCTTCCTGGCCAGCCTCGCCCTGCTGGGCTGCGCCATCCTGATGGCGATGATGTTCATCATTGTGGGCGATGTGGCGCTGCGCAACATCCCCGTCCCCGGCCTGCCGCGCGGCCTGGCGTGGAGCAATGAAATCTCCGAGCTGATGCTCTACCTCATCACCATGTGCGTAGCGCCCTGGCTGCTGCGCCAGGGTCAGCACATCCGCGTAGACATCGTCTTGCAGGCCCTGCCTCCCCAGCTCGCCTGGAGCCTGGAATGGGTGGGCGACCTGATTGGCCTGGCCTGCTGCATCGCGATTGCCTGGTTTGGCACGCAGGCGGCCTGGTCCAGCTACGTGTCGGGCGCCGTCAACATCAAGACGCTGGTGACGCCCGAGTGGTGGGCGCTGGCGCCGCTGCCGCTGGTATTTGTTTTGTTGGGAATTGAAATGATCTTTCGCATGATCCGGCTGCAGCGCGGCCCGCGCGGCCCGCGCCGTGACGCGGTGAGCGCAGCATGAGCGCGTGGGGCATTGCCGCCTGGCTGATGCTGGGCGGCTCCACCGTGCTGCTGTTCATCGGCATGCCGGTGGCGCTGACCTTCATCACCATCAACATCATCGGCGCCTGGCTCTACATGGGCGGCGAGCCCGGCCTGGTGCAGCTGGCGCGCAGCAGCGTGAGCTCGGTCACGGCGTTTTCACTGACGCCGATTCCGCTGTTCGTGCTGATGGGCGAGATCCTGTTTCACACCGGCCTGGCCATCAAGGTCATCGAAGGCGTCGAGCGGCTCATCAAGCATGTGCCCGGCCGCCTGGCGGTGGTCGCCGTGGTGGCCGGCACGGTGTTCTCGGCCATCTCGGGCTCCACCATTGCCACCACCGCCATGCTCGGCTCGCTGATGCTGCCCATCATGCTGTCACGCGGCTACCACCCGACCCTGGCCACCGGGCCCATCATGGCCATTGGCGCGGTCGACATGCTGATCCCGCCCTCGGCGCTGACCGTGCTGCTGGGTTCGCTGTCGGGCATCTCGATTTCCAAGCTGCTGATTGGCGGCGTGCTGCCCGGCGTGATCCTGTCCGTCGCCTTCGTGCTGTGGATCGTCATTCGCGTCAGCATCAGCCCGCAGTTGGCACCCGTCGACAAAGACGACTCGGTGCAGTACCGCGGCTGGGCGCGCTGGAGCCTGTTCTTTGGCTATGTGCTGCCCACGCTGTCAATCTTTGGCGTGGTGGTGGGCGCGTTGGCCGCCGGCTGGGCCACGCCCACCGAGTGCGCCGCGCTGGGCGCCTTTGCCACCATGGTGCTGGCCCTGTGCTACCGCGTCCTGACGCGGGACGCCGTGCTCAAGGCACTCAAGGGCACAGCGGGCATCTCGGGCATGATTTTGTTCATCATCCTGGGCGCCACCACGTTTGCGCAAATCCTGTCGTTCTCGGGCGCCAGCAACGGCCTGGTGCAGTTCATCACCGGCCAGGGCCTGTCTACCAGCATGATCGTGGTCGGCATGATGCTGATGCTGATTTTCCTGGGCATCTTTGTCGACCAGGTCAGCATGATGATGATCACGCTGCCCATCTTCATGCCCGTGGTGCAGGCGCTGGGCATAGACCCGGTCTGGTTTGGCGTGATGTTCCTCATCTGCATGCAGCTCGGCCTGCTGCTGCCGCCGCACGGCCTGCTGCTCATGACCATGCGCGGCGTGGCCCCGCCGGCCGTCACCATGGGCCATATCTTCATGGCGGTGGTGCCCTATGTGGTGATGAGCCTGATACTGCTGGCCGCCGTGTTCTGGATTCCCGGGATCGCGACCTGGCTGCCCAGGCTGATTGGGTAAGCTGACTGGGGGGCTGATCGGGGAGGCGGCGACATCCTTTTCCCGCCCTCCGCCCTCCGCCCCCCCCGCCAAAGGGGAATCCAAGGCCAGGAGCGCATGGCTTGCGATCCGGCCCGCCATGGCGCATAGTATGCATTTGACGGGCACGAGCGGCTTCATCGGTGACGCTGCCCTGACCATGGCCTGTCGCTTTGCACCAGGAGGCTGTCATGTCGATTTCCTCACGTCTGTCCAGCTACCTCGATGAGCGCGGCGCGCTCTATGAAATCCACCCACACCAGCCCAGCCACAGCAGCGCAGAGACCGCCCACACGGCGCATGTGCTGCCCCACCAGCTCGCCAAGTCGGTGATTCTTGAAGACGACACCGGCTGCGTGATGGCGGTCGTTCCGGCCGACAAAACCGTCATGCTGGGTCATCTGTCCCGGCTGCTGGGCCGCAAGGAATTGCGGCTGTCCGATGAAACCCGCATCGCGAGTATGTTCGATGACTGCGACGTGGGTGCAGTGCCCCCGGTTGGCATGGCCTGGGGCATGGAAACCATCGTCGACGATGACCTCGAAGCCAACGACGTGGTCTACATGGAAGGCGGCGACCACGAGCGCCTGCTGCGGATGTCGCACGACCAGTTTCACGAACTGATGAGCGTGGCGCAGCACGGGCACTTCTGCAAGACACCGCTGCACTGACCCGCAGGCACCCCAACCCGGAAGAACAGAAAAAAACAGAAAGAACAGGAAAGAACAGGAGACCCTGATGGACGAAGAAACATTCAACCTCAGCATCCGCAAGTTTTTGAAAATGGTGGGTGTCAAGTCGCAGCACGAGATCGAGCAGGCCGTGGCGCGGGCTCGCGCGAGCGGGGCCATCACCGGCACCGAGACACTGCCCGCCACCGTGACCCTCGAGGTCGCGGGCGTGCAGCTCAAGGTCAAGTTCGACGGCGACATCGCACTTCAATAGTGCAATGGTGAATAGTCAGTAGTCAGTAACCGATAGCTCGTCATGAGCGCCTGAACGTTGGGGGTCGTCATGAATACTCAAAGCGAACTGCAGGCAACGGTGCAAGCGCTCGTGCAAAAGGGCAAGGGCATTCTTGCCGCCGACGAAAGCGGCCCGACCATCGCCAAGCGCTTCAAGACCATCGGCGTGACATCCACCGAAGAGAACCGGTGCGCCTGGCGCAGCCTGCTGCTGGCGACGTCGGGGCTGGGCGACTTCGTCAGCGGCATCATCCTGCATGAAGAAACACTCAGCCAGCGCGCGCACGACGGCACGCCCTTGCCGCAATGCGCCACACTGCAGGGCATCGTGCCCGGCATCAAGGTCGATGCGGGCAAGATCCCGCTGGCCGGGGCTCCGGGCGACGAGATCACCCAAGGCCTGGACGGGCTCGCAGAGCGCCTGGACGCGTACAAGGCGCTGGGCGCCCGCTTTGCCAAGTGGCGCGCCGTCTACAACGTCTCTGACACGCTGCCCAGCCCGTTGGCGGTGAAGGCCAATGCGGAGGCCCTCGCCTGCTACGCCGCAATCTGCCAGGAGCGCGGCATGGTGCCCATCGTCGAACCCGAGGTGCTGATCGACGGTGACCACACAATGGCGCGCTGCGCCGAAGTGACCGAGACCGTGCTGCACGAGGTGTTCCACGCGCTGCACAGACACCGCGTCGTGCTCGAGCACATGCTGCTCAAACCGAGCATGGTGGTGCCCGGCAAGACACACGCGGAACAGGCAACCCCGGCCGAGGTGGCGGAACAGACCGTCCGGGTCCTGCGGCGCACGGTGCCTGCGGCGGTACCCAGTATCAATTTCCTGTCGGGCGGCCAGACGCCTGAAGAGGCGACGGCCAATCTCGACGCCATGAACCGGCTTGGCCCCCACCCGTGGCAATTGAGCTTCTCGTACGGGCGTGCGCTGCAGGAGCCCGCCTTGCAGGCCTGGAAGGGCCAGGCCGCCCATGCGCTCAACAGCCAGGATGCGCTGCTCAAGCGCGCCCGGCTGAACGGCGCAGCGTGCCAGGGGCAGTACAACGCCGCAATGGATACGGTTGACTGACCCGGCGCGCCGGTTGGCGTAAGGCCCAACAGCCGTGAGGGACGAGCACCACCTGTAGGAGAGAACCTACATCCGAAAACGAGCAGCACCCACTCCATCCCAGCCTCGCCTCGCCTGCAATAACGTGACTGATTACCCAGAGGAATGCAAAAGCAACAAAAAGGGGTCGTCATGCTGATGAGCGTGTTTCTTGTGGAGGACAGGGCCGATATCCGCGACAGCCTGGTCGAAGGCATGGAAGAGCTTGCGCCGCTCCGCTTCGTGGGCCACGTGGACGGTGAAACGGCGGCCACACAATGGTTTGGCGCCAACCACGGCAACTGGGACCTGGCCATTGTTGACCTCTTCCTGGCCGAAGGCTCCGGCTTTGGCGTGTTGAAAGTTTGCCAAGTGCGCCAGCCCTGGCAAAAGGTGGTTGTACTCACCAGTCACAGCCAGCGAAACATCCTGGACCATTGCCTCGAACTCGGCGCAGACGAAGTGTTTCACAAGGCCGGCGACGTGGACAAGCTCGTCGACTTTTGCAGAAGCCACGCACAGAACCTCGCCGGCATTCCCCGGAGCGTGCAGTAAACGGCTTCGGGCGGCGCGCAAAGACTGGGTAGCGACCCGGTGTTCCTGCTCGGCTCCGGCGGCTACAACGCTGACAACTACACCCTGACCATAGGCAGCCCCAACCTGATGCGCAGCAAGAACTCCAACGCCAAAGGCACAGGCGGCACCGTGGTGATTAGCAGGAAGTAAGACGCGGCAAGCCGCGGTCCGCCTTTGCTCCCTCTCCCCCTGGGAGAGGGCAGGGGGTGAGGGCCAATGGCCTTCAAACAACCACGGCGAAACACCACAAAGCCGCGGGCCCTCATCCCCGCCTTCTCCCAGAAAGGAGAAGGAGTAAAGCCATGAGCACAGCCGCAGCATTCCCATCTCCACCCCCTCTCCCTCTGGGAGAGGGTTGGGGCTGAGCGCTGCGGCTCCAGATGCGCCCGCGCGCATTTGGACAGCGCGAAGAAGCCCAGGCTCTGGCTGGGCTGCGGTCTGCAAGACAGGGCCAACAGCCTTCAAACACGCCCGGCGAAACATCAGGCGCTGCCCGTTGAGCAGAACACCCACCAGGGTGCGGCGCGTGCCGTGAAGCGTTGTCTTGCGGGGGCAGGGCAACAGGTTCATTGGCAAATGGGTGCTCGTTGCGACTATTTTCATAGCTGCATGCACCCGTGCTCTATGGGCTGGTGGCCATTTTGCAGATACCATCACCCAGACATTGATTTGGTTGATAGGGCAATGTTCTGTCGACTCAATCTGCTTAGCCACAAAAATTCCAATCTAAGAACTAGCTCATGAATCTCATCGCTGAAGGCATCAAACAAAAAATTATCCGGTTTGAGGACGACGAGAAGTACATTGTTTATGTGCACCAGAACAAGCGGCGAAACTACGCCAACCCAGAGGAGAAAGTGCAGGCTGATGCATTCCTTCAACTCGCGCTAATCTACAAATATCCAGTCAAACGGATTCAACAGTTTGTTTCGGTTCAGATGGGAACGGAAACAAAGGAAGCAGACATCATCGTGTACGAAGACGATGCGCTGAAGTCTCCACTTATCGTCATCGAGTGCAAAAACTCGGCAGCTAGCGAACTCGAATTTGTACGTGCTGCAGACCAGGCAGTTAGCTACGCGGTCGCAGAGGGCGCGCGCTATGTCTGGGTCACCACCAAACTCAAAAACGAATATTTCGAGATTCCGGCCAAGAAGCCAAAAGGCCGTATCACCATTCCAGACGTACCCCAGTTTGGCGTGACTGAACTGGCACGATTCAAATTCGCAAAAGACGGCGGTACGTCCAAGACGGGCCAGAAGCTGTTCCCTATCGAGACCGTCACAGAGGACGAACTGACGCGACGCTTTGAGCAAGCACACCAAGCTCTATGGGGAGGAGGTGAACTCAACCCGTCTGAAGCCTTTGACGAACTCGACAAACTCATTTTCTGCAAATTGTGGGACGAACGGAAGCTGCGCAAAACGGGCGAAGCGTACGACTTCCAGATATTTACTGAAGACACGAAGGAAAAGACTGAGAAGGAGCTGCTTGAGCGTCTCAAGAAGCTTTACGAGGAAGGACGAAAGAAGGACCCTGAAGTTTTCAAGGACGACATTCGCCTCAGCGCGGCCAAGGCGCGCACCGTCGTAAGTTACCTGGAAGGCGTCAACCTCTCCGACACCGACCTAGACAGTAAGGGCCGCGCTTTTGAGACATTTATGGGCTCGTTCTTCCGGGGCGACTTCGGCCAGTATTTCACCCCGCGACCCATCGTGAAGTTCATCGTCGACGTGCTCCCCATCACGCACGAATCGTTTGTGCTTGACACATCATGCGGTAGCGGCGGATTTCTGCTTCATGCCCTGGACAAGGTGCGTAAGCAGGCGGACGCCTATTTCAAGCCAGGATCGGACAAACACTACCGTCACTGGCATGACTTCGCGCAGCACAACCTTTACGGCATAGAGATCAATGAGCAGATCGCGCGCACGGCGAAGATGAACATGATCATCCACGACGACGGACACACCAATGTCGTCGCCGCCGACGGTCTGCTTTCGCCCGATGACATGCGCGCCAAAACAAAGAACCAAGGTTTCAAGGCTGGCCGTTTTGATTTCATCATTACCAATCCGCCTTTCGGCTCATCCGTTAAACAAACCGAAAAAGCCTACCTTCACAACTACCGTCTAGCTACCCGCAATGTGGACTGGTTGAACCCCAAAAGTAAGGCCGCTGATCGCCCTGGTCAGGACACCGAGATTCTGTTCATCGAGCAATGCGGTCACTACCTTCGCGAAGGCGGCTACCTCGCCATCGTTATCCCGGACGGCATTCTCACCAATTCGAGCCTTCAATACGTCCGTGATGAGATTGAAGAATTTTACCGTATCGTTGCCGTTATCTCCCTGCCACAAACTGCATTCACTGCCACCGGTGCAGGGGTGAAAAGCTCAGTGCTCTTCCTGAAAAAACATACTGCCGCCGAGATCAAGCATATACAGGACACAAAGCAGGCGCTGAAGGACCGCATCCGCGAAAAAGAAAATCTGGAGCAGCACCTAAACACCATAGAAAGAGACAAGAAAGCCGCGCTCAAAGAACTGGGTGAGAGCACCGAATTTGCACAGCTAGACACCAAGGCGCGTAAGGATGACGAGGCCTATGCTAAGGCGGTCAAGGAAATTTCCGACCGCTTCGCAGCGAAAGCCGACGACCTTCGCTACCGCCTGAGCGAGGTATATGAAAAGCGCCGCCGTACAGCACTACCCGACTACGACATCTTCATGGCCATCGCTGAGGACATTGGCTATGACGCGGTAGGTCGCCCTACGAGGGTTAACGAGTTGGACGCGATCACGGAAGAAATGAGCCGTTTCATCGAAGCCATCGAGAAGGGTGCCGCATGAGCTTCGCCATCAGCAACACCGCAAACTCTTCCAAAGTTTTTGTGACAAAAATGTCGCGATTGGAAGCTCGTTGGGATCCAAATTTTTACCGTTGCATGAAAGTCTTTCGCGAAAGGGTCAAGGAGTGTGCGTACCCGATAGAAAAACTTAAGCACTCATTAGCACTTGTTCAATATGGCATATCAGAACGTGCCACCGAGGAACCTATTGGCGTACCCATGCTGCGAATGGGTAACCTCCAAGCGGACGCTTGGGATCTCGCAAGCCTTAAGTACATCCAAATGACGGCCGCGGAAATGAAGCCCTATCTGTTGAAGAAAGGTGATCTTCTTTTCAATCGCACAAACTCGAAGGAGTTGGTTGGTAAATGCAATGCCTTCAACCTGCCAGATGAATATGTCTTTGCCTCATATCTAATTCGTGTTCGTTTGAAGAGCGGCACATTACTGCCGGATTATGTAACGGCGTTTCTCTCTTCATCCTTGGGACGGATACAGATTGACGCAGTCAGTCGACAGATCGCGGGTATGACCAACATCAATGCCGAGGAAATACGTGATTTGTATATTCCAACGTTGGATGAAGCGACACAACACAAAGTAGTAGCCGCATGGCAGGCGGCCATTCGAAATCGCGATCAAACCCTAGAAAAAGTGCGAATCATTCTGGCTTCAATTGATGATGTACTGCTCGCCGAACTCGGCATTCCAGAGATAGTCGAGCCGCCGAATACGGTTAAACGCCGCGTCTTTCATCGCGCTTTTTCTGAGGTCAGCGGTGGACGCCTCGATCCGATCGCAAATCAAGAAAAACGGACACGCTTGGAACGAGCGATTCACTCGTCCAAATTTGGTGTCCGCTCGTTGCGCGACGTCGTCACTTTTGAGAAGACCCTCGTAAACGAAATCACAGATGGTGAGAACTATGTTGGCTTAGAAAATATAGACGGAGAAAGTGGCGAATTCCGCGCGACGACAGACAAAGAGTCCGTGGGCACCGCCGTTCGGTTTCAGCCGGGACAACTTCTATTTCCGAAGCTCCGCCCCTACTTGAACAAGACCCACTTTGCTGCATTTTTTGGAATTTGCTCGACCGAATTCCATGTCCTTACGCCGCATGGCGTGACAGGAGAATATCTTGCGGCATTCCTACGCTCTCGCAGCATCATCGGGATCACCTCGCTCCTGATGACGGGAAATACGCTACCACGCCTGCAGACAAGTGACATCGAGCGACTTCCCGTCGTAATCCCACCGCTGTCCAACCAGAAAAGTATCTGCGCCAAGATCGGCAAGCTGCAATCGACGGCACGCGCGTTGCGCCGCCAAGCCGCAACTGACCTCGAAGGCGCAAAGAGCAGTATTGAGGCAATGATTCTCGGAAAGGAATCTTTGGGATGAAACTCAAAGGTGTTCTCGATTTTTCGCTCGGCAATTTCCTTTGTCTGCGAGGCTTTGCCCGTATGGGTGATCTCTATGCGGTGTCGGAACCCGACCCCAGCTTTCAACGTGACCTGCTCAAGCTACATGAGAAGGAAATGGTAGCCTTCCTGCGCGAAGGCGAATATCTATTTTTCCCGGAGGTCATCCTGGCCACTACCCTGTCGCCAGATGCCGACACCAACGAGGCGGTGACGCAGCTTTTCGAGAACGTCCGACAGGGTCAGCATTTCAGCAACCTGAAGTTCCCGGACTATCGGCTTTCGTGTGCTGTTAATAAGACAAAGAGCGAACAAGATACTCGTGCGTTCGACAGCTTCCAAACTGGCACGCTGGAACTGAATGCGAAACCTGCTCATAAATTCTCGCGTATTGACGGTAATCATCGGCTGAGCGCTACGCCAAAAGACAAAAAATTCGAGGCGCACAACACGCCGTTCTGTCTGCTGTTGTTTCGCAATAGCACAGAGGCAGCCCGCTTTAGCCGAGCACTCTTCCACAACATTAACTACAAGTCCGTTCCGCTGACGATGGAGCAAAACTTGACGCTGATTCTTGATGATTCAGCGCTGTTCCCTGACGAAAAGCTGAAAGAGAACGAGTCGTTCGGTTGGCCGTATTACCACGCGCGAAAGCTCCACGGAAAACTGGACTTCGACTTGTTGCCGCACCTTAAATCGTTCATTGAGGTTAAACCTCGGACTTTTCTGGTACAGCAATTCGAGTTCTTGACAGAAAAAAGGGTACTCGGAGATAACGAGAATGCAGTGAAGCGTTTCAAAGAGGCGCTCGGCAAGATCAATAGCCTCTTTGAAGCCTCGCCGACGTTGCAGGAGTCGAGCAATCGCGGACTCTTGGCCGCACTGGCCTACTACCAAATCGCACATCCACACACTGTTGCAGCGTTCGTACGCTGGGTGCTCGCCAATCACCTGCATCTAATTGAGGATTCCAGTGCGCCCGACCTGATCGCCATCTTCGACAAGGTCCTAGGAAGCCGGAAGCGAACAATATTCGTCTCGATGCCCTTCGGAAAACCTCACCCTGATGATCATTACGCCATCATCCAGCGCGTGGCAAAGGACATCAGCGAAGCCCATGGGTTGAAACCTGCGCTAAAAGTTCAGCGCGTGGACTGGTTTCAAGACGGTACGAGCTACGAGATTAATGACAAGATCATCGACATGATGAGTGATTGTGGCTTGCTCATTGGCAACTTGACGTATTGCAACCCCAACGTGTACCACGAGATTGGGTTCGTGATGGGCAAGGCAAAGGCGGAGGGTATAGACGTCGCCAATATGCTTCTATTCCTTGACGAATCCGTTCCGGACAACGCAGACAAGTTTGTCGGGTTTAACCTGCGCGGAATAAAGCAACTTCGGTTCACGCAGCCTGAAGTAGGTTTCGTACCGGCACTTAAGGAGAATCTAGAGCGCTTCTTCAAACTGACCGTTTGAATCGCGGAGCGAAAGACCAGACCCCAATCTCTCATTGAAAAGGGCCTGACCGATACGATGGTTCGCCAACTGATGAATGGCAAAGAAGCCAGCCACCACCAACATTAAGAGCAGCCGCATGACCCACGCCGTCTCTCGCCTGCGCACCGCGCGCCTGGCGCGCAGCTCCAAACCCTTTCTCGCCCGTGGCGGTCCGCGCGGGGAGCGCTGCGCCGGTTGCCGCCTGGTTCTTAGCCACTGCCTGTGTGCCTTGCGCCCTGCAGTGCCTGTGCGTGCGGGGGTGTGCCTGATCATGGCGGACATCGAGCCGCTCAAGCCCAGCAACACGGGCTGGCTGATTGCTGATGTGGTCTCTAGCACTTTTGCCTTTGGCTGGGCGCGCACAGAGGTGGACCCTGCGCTGCTGGCCCTGCTGGCCGATCCGCAGTGGCAGCCATATCTGGTGTTTCCGGGGGAGTTTGTGGCGGCCGAGCGGGTGGTGACAGAGGTGCTGCCCGTCGAAGCGCTTCGGCACGTTTGAGGTTCGCATCGCCCTCAGCATCATTTCGATGCGCGGAGATCTAGTACGGCGACGCGGTGTTGTTCCGTGAGTGGCAGTAAAAATCCATGGTGAAAAAGGCGCCGAGGGCTGCGTGAGTGAACCCTAGGTCATCCTGCCATGCCATCTGCGTGCCGCGCTGGAGCAGATGAACCCCGGATGCACAAGACGGGCTCTCGTTCATTTCGCTTCGGTCATTTCGGCCGAGGGCATATCGACATCACCATCAGAGGAGACCGGCTCATCGTCGAACACACCTTCCAAGTATTTCGCGTGACGCTCCTGCAAATGCTTCAGAGATTCGCCTTTGTCAGCCTGAAATTTCAAACGCTCTTGGAAGAACTGGAGTCGAGCACGGTTTTCGCCTAGCACCTGCGCCCAGGTCTTCACGTAGATGGCAATGTTGCCCTTCTTGTAGATCTGGCCACTTTCGTCTGTGATACGTTGTTCTGCGTAGGTACCGAAGTTGTCGCTGATCACCCAGAAGATCCATTTAACACCAACACCTTTGAATCGCTCATCCGCAGCAACGGAAAAGGCGTATTTTTCGATTTGGGTGATCTCACTGGAATCCACTGGAATTTTCGGTCGCTTCAATTCCACAACTAAGTGAGTGACCTCGTTCGCCTTGTGCCGGCGAATCGCCTTCGACAGCATCAGGTCGACAATACCTTTAGATTGTGAGATGTGTTTGACCGGCGCGTCGATCACGATCTCTTCGCCTAGGATTTTTCGATGAGCACGCAACACCTCGATCAATGACTGATCATCCACGGACAACGAGAACTCTTCGCCGAATAACCAACAGTTCTCAGCAATGATGCGGTGCAGTTGGGTACGCTCCTTCAGTCGCTGCTTGGGTCCATCGTCAAACAGCACAGCATCCAAGCCGGTCAGGAATTTCAGACGGTCGGCAATTACCTTGGCCGAACTGATGATAGACGACAAGGATACGTCTTGGAGCAAGCCCGCCAATTCGTCACGTTTGCGTTTGGGCAAATTCAACACTTCCGTCAAAATGAGCTGCAAATCCTCGGGGCTCCTTTCGATGGCCTGTCGCAGCATCCGCAACTGGAATTGTTTGTTCTTAGGCGGCGCCTCGCCGAAATCAGGTAAGTGACGCGCGACATTGAGGGCCACGATATCGAAGACTTGGCGCTCCACCTGCTCGATTTGGGTAACCGGTTCGCCCACGTAAGGATAGATCTGCGCTGACTTCCATTCTTGGACGAAGCTGCTAGCTTCCTGAGCGGCTCGGTTGCGGAAATGGTCCTTGATTACCTTCTGGGCTTCATCGAGGGCTGCCGCGATCGGAGTCTGCATCTCCGCTAGATCGATGGTGCCCTCTTTCTGAGCAACATCCAGATAGGTCGTGTGCAGGTAGGCAGAGAACTGATAATCCCCCACATGAAAGCGGCGCCCCACCTGCACAAGTGGAAACCGTTTTTCGTTACAAAGGAACAGGGCGCGTTGCGAAATGCCTTTCCACTCGACCACTTCGAGACGGACTGGATGGACTTTACCGTCCGCTTCGATATCGGAAAGGTTGAACGCCTTTCGACTCTCGATGGCCTTGGTCGGATCGATGCGGCGACCGCCAACGATGACGCGTACGTCCTCGTAATCTGACAAGTAAAGCGCAAAGATTTCGGTCAGTTCGTGCAAGGCTGCATCACTGTCCAGCGCGCGGAAGTCCTTGAGCGGGTTTGTGATTCCCAACGTGACACCTCGTTCGGTGCCAGGTTTGGCTTCTACCTCATCGGAAATGGCAACGTTGCGGATGTCGTTGGACGACATGCTGATCGTGTAGGACCACAACTTGCCGTCGCGTTCGTAGACAACCTCCCAATCGGCGTGAGTGCCGATAGCGAAGGCTTTGAACCGCCCACGCCCCTCTTGGCCATGGAGATTTCGTCCGCTAGGTGTGGCGGATCGGGTTTTCTTCCAGGATCCGCCCAGCTTGCGGAAACATTCAGGAGCTTCACTGCGAGGCAGGCCGAGTCCGTTGTCTCGCACAGTGACGTGATCCAGAGTACCGATCGCGTTATGTTCAAACGAGACGCTGACCCGATTCGCGTCCGCATCTAGGCCGTTCCAGATCAGTTCCGAAAGTGCTTGGACTGGTTTGGCGCGGGTAATCTTTTCTAGGTGATCGGATTGGACCTCCACCGGATATTGCTGAACGGCCATATTTATTTCTCCCTATTCATAACATAACATAAGGCTATAAGACGATGGGTACGGCATAGCTAGCTCCGCGCTCGCTGCTGTGTACGGGGGAGCCACGCGATAAATCTGCGACGAGGAACCGACCACACCCCCAATTGATCGGTGGGCGATACAGTGGTTCGTCAACGGATGAATGACAAAGAGGCCAGCCATCACCAATATCAAGAGCAGCAACATGACCCAAGCCGCTCCCAAACCCTCCACATGACCCACGCCGTCTCCCGCCTGCGCGCCGCGCGCCTGGCGCGCAGCTCCAAACCCTTTCTCGCCCGTGGCGGTCCGCGCGGGGAGCGCTGTGCCGGTTGCCGTCTGGTTCCCAGCCACTGCCTGTGTGCCCTGCGCCCGGCTGTGCCTGTGCGTGCGGGGGTGTGCCTGATCATGGCCGACATCGAGCCGCTCAAGCCCAGCAACACGGGCTGGCTGGTTGCCGATGTGGTGGCGGACACCTTTGCCTTTGGCTGGGCGCGCACAGAGGTGGACCCTGCGTTGCTGGCCCTGCTGGCTGATCCGCAGTGGCAGCCGTATCTGGTGTTTCCGGGGGAGTTTGTGGCGGCCGGGCGGGTGGTGACAGAGGTGCTGCCCAGCGAAGCCCAGGACGGCAACGAAGTTCGACAGGGCAAGCGGCCGCTGTTTGTGTTGCTGGACGCCACCTGGCCCGAGGCGCGCAAGATGTTTCGCAAGAGCCCTTACCTCAACCATCTGCCCGTGCTCAGCCTGCAGAGTGAGCAACTCTCTCGCTACAAGCTGCGCCGC
Source organism: Polaromonas sp. P4_H1 (assembly GCF_056400945.1). NCBI lineage: Bacteria > Pseudomonadati > Pseudomonadota > Betaproteobacteria > Burkholderiales > Comamonadaceae > Polaromonas > Polaromonas sp. P4_H1. The sequence goes on from NZ_JBFUKG010000001.1 coordinate 389,195, forward strand.
TCGAAGCGCCAGATTGGAGAACAGAGCCACTTTTGCACCTCGGAAGTAGCCGCCCTGTGCCTGGAGCTGGCCGGCGAGACGCATGCGGCGCAGACGCTGGAGGCGTACCTGGATGTGTTCACCAACCACTACCTGAATGCCAAGCAGCAGTTGCCTGTAAACCTGGAGGATGCTGCGCACCAGCGTTTGCGCAGCCTGCGTTTGCCGCATGGCAGTGGCGCTAATGTGGTGCGCCACTCTGTTCCGTACTGATCTGGCGAGGCCTGTGGGCCTCGTCGCTGATCAGCCGGCGCTCCCGGAATGACCACCTCTGACAGGCCCCGCTGCCGCGTCAGATTTGGCAAGAATGGTCGGCTTTCCGGCGTCGGATCGAACAGTCAGTCACGACCCATTGCAGTCATCGATGATTCAGATATGAAGGACTGGATTGCAGGGCGGATTCAACCGGCGAGCAGCTTACCGTTAAGAAGAATGTGCAGCGTTCTGACAAAGAGAACCACAATCGCGATGGTCAGCATGGCGAGCAGGATGATTGCAATCACCTTCATGGGCCAGGCTTGGACGAACATCGAGTATTTCAGCGAGGCACTCGCTAGCGCTGCCATCGGAAAGCTGATCCCCCACCAACCGGTAGCGAACGGAATCCCCCTACGGAAAACCTTGGGCGCCAGTGTGAGGAATATGAAAAGACCGAAGTAGAACAGCAACCCGGAGAAGGTGTCGACGTGCTGCGTAATGTTGGTGTAGGCGAGAAAGCCCACTTCGAACGGTGCCATCAGGATCAACAGCGAAGGGACCATGCCGGCGGGCAGCGGCTCGTGGTGAATCATTCGCGACATGATCATCGTAAAGAACGAGAGGGCAATCATCGTTCCAACGGCCAGTGCGAACAGGTTGACTTCATGGGCCCACGGCATTGGCATGGTCCCGCCGGCAACAGCGATATCCAACGTGGCCACGCCCGGGATGAACCAGGCGGGAACTGCGTGCGCAGCGTCAATCTTTCCTTGCAGCAGCCGGCTCGCAATCGCGAAACAGAGCGCGATCGTCGAAATCGTGCCCACTGTCCATATGACTTCGGCGAGCGTCTGGCTCAGTTGGGCAACGACCGAGGAGAGCAGCAGGATAGCGATCGTGATCGTGCCGAAAAAATTGCCGGCGACGGGATGCCGATACTCACTGACGACCGCGTCAGGATGTTTGACTGCCTTGACGAGATATCCCGCGCTCAGCACGAGGAATACGATCATGGCGAGGATACCGGCTGCGTCGGAAATCAGCGGGCTTACCCCGAATTCGTGGCTGGCCTGGCGCCACGCAATGGAAAGTCCAGCAATACCCATTACCGACGCAAACAGGTTGACGGGCAAGTTTCTGATGGAAGCGGTTTTTCGCAAGGACTGCGGATTGGAACTCGAAAGCGTTGACACAGCACATTCTCCAGATTTTTGGGACCGGAGGCGTGGCGGCCCAAAGCAGCCAGTCGAGAAGCCTCAAATCGTTCGCTCCCTCGCTTGTCGGGGAGACACTGCAAATACTATCCACTTCCACCGATAAAGATAATCCAGCATAATTTAGAATAATCCTCCCAGAAAATGAGAATATGGCTGACCGTTTCGAATCCATGTCGATCCTGGTAGCCGTGGTCGAAGCAGGCAGTTTTTCTGCTGCGGCGCGCCAACTCAAGATTCCGCTTGCCACGGTGAGTCGCAAGGTCGCAGACCTGGAGTCGCACCTGAAAACCCGACTCCTGCATCGCTCCACCCGACAGCTTTCTCTCACCGAAGCCGGGCAATCGTATGTCGCCGCATGCCGGCGCATTCTCGAGGAAGTGGGAGAAGCGGAGCGTGCGGCGTCGGGGGAATATGCGGCGCCCAAAGGGGAGCTCGTCATCACGGCACCCATCGTCTTCGGACGTCTGCACGTCTTGCCCGTGGTCGCGGATTTCCTCAAGACTTATCCGGACATCGATGTGCGGATGGTGCTGACCGACAGCGTGGTGCATCTTCTTGAAGAGCACGTAGACGTCGCAGTGCGGATTGCTGAACTGCCCGACAGCAGTTTCATAGCGGCACGGATCGGCACAGTGCGTCGGGTGGTGTGCGCAAGCCCGGCCTACCTGGCTGAACACGGCACGCCGACGAGCCCCTCTGAGCTCGCCGCGCATGCATGCATTACCCACGAACAGGTGACATCCAGGCAGGTTTGGACCTTTATGTCGGGCAAGTCGGAGATCGCCGTGCCTATCCGTTCGCGGCTTGCCGTCAGCACTGCCGAAGCCGCAGTCGATGCGGCAGTTGCCGGCGTTGGGCTCACTCGCGTGCTGTCCTACCAAATGGCGAACGCGATGCGTGCCGGTGCGCTCAAGGTCGCGCTCGAAGCGTTCGAGTCGGCGCCGCTGCCCATCAGCCTTGTTCACACCGGACAGGGAATCCTGCCGCTGAAGCTGCGCGCTTTTCTTGATTTCGCCGCGCCGCGGTTGAAGGCTCGGTTGGTGGAGGTAGGGGTCTGAAGGCGCTTCGATCGGCGTGACTGCGGGACGTCGTGCAGTGGCAATCTCGGGCGGGCGGGCACACGTTTGACCGGCAGCTGTTGGTCGGGAGCGTGAGTTCGACAGGGCAAGCGGCCGCTGTTTGTATTGCTGGACGCCAGCTGGCCCGAGGCGCGCAAGATGTTTCGCAAGAGCCCTTACCTGGACCACCTGCCGGTGCTCAGCCTGCAAAGTGAGCAACTCTCTAACTACCGCCTGCGCCGCTCGAAACGCCAGATTGGGGAGCAGAGCCACTTCTGCACCTCGGAGGTGGCCGCCCTGTGCCTGGCGCTGGCCGGCGAGACGCATGCGGCGCAGACGCTGGAGGCTTATCTGAATGTGTTCACCAGCCACTACCTGAATGCCAAGCAGCAGTTGCCCGTGGACATGGAAGACGCTGCGCACCAGCGTTTGCGCAGCCTGCGTTTGCCGCAGGGCAGTAGCGATTTTTGCTTGAATGGTTTCGTTCGGGACACCGATTTACCCGATCTTTGAGAACTGGCAAAAAAAGTAGTTCAGGATGTCGATTTAGGCCTATCCCGAACGTCTAGGCTAGTAAGTGAGCGGTAAAAATGCGTATCCGGCACTCAACGAGACATCCAGCACAGGAGAAATCACCATGACCCTTCCGATGACCCCTACCATTACTGCCTTTGAACGGTCGCCCGATCGCGGCAGGGGACTGGCGCGTGACATGCGCGTTCGCTGGGCGCTTGAAGAAGTGGGCCAGCCTTACGAGGTTCGTCTTGTTTCGTTCGGGGCGATGAAGGAACCCGCGCATCGAGCGCTTCATCCTTTCGGGCAGATTCCGACCTATGAAGAGGGTGATCTTGCGCTATTCGAGTCGGGGGCGATCGTGTTCCATATCGCAGAGCGCCATGCGGGCCTGCTGCCTGACGATGCGAATGCCCGGGCGCGCGCGATCACATGGATGTTTGCCGCGCTCAACACGGTGGAGCCGCCGATCCTTGATCGCGGAATCGCCACGCTCCTGGAGCACGACAAACCCTGGTATGGGGAGCGCCTGCCTATCCTCGAGGATCGCGTCCGTGTACGGCTGGGCGAACTTTCCAGTCGGCTCGGGCGTGCCGACTGGCTCGACGATGCGTTCAGTGCCGGTGACCTGCTGATGGTGACGGTGCTGCGCAGGTTGAACGGATCGGGTCTACTGGAGAACTATCCGAACCTCTCTGCCTATGTCGCCCGTGGCGAAGCGCGGCCGGCCTACAAGCGTGCTTTCGACGCTCAATTGGCGGTTTTCACGGGCAAGCCACTGACCGGCTGAAAACAACTGACGGGTCGTACCTTTACGCGACATTAGTCTAACCAGACGCCGCCACACGGGCGACTCAAGAGCGACAATCGACCCCAACACACTAGTGTGGTGTTGCACGCTATCCGGTACATAAAACCGTGTCTTTTTGCCCATGGCGGCGTTGCAAATCCTCGCAATAGTGGAACTATTGCTGTGGTTTGCGCCTTGCCCTGAACAAAAATCCATCGGTTTTATTTGTACCGTCAAGCATGCAACAACACACTAGGCAACCTCGCCCTACATCAAGACAAGAGCAGCACCATGACCGAAGACACGAACCGACAGAACGAATTGAAGAAGATGGAGCTGTGCGACTCGTGCGCCGGCATCCAGCGCAACTGGCGCAAGGCTCCCGGGCACCCGGAGCTGGTGCAGGGCGGCAACCGGCAGGAAAAGCGCGGCGGCCATCTGGTCACCATCACCAAGTACCGCTGTGACCGCTGCGGCACGGCGTGGGAGTACGAGAACGACAAGGCCAACCTCAAGGCGGGCTGGTCGGTGGTGGGGCGATAGACGGCGCCAAATAAAGTTGCCCGGCTGAGCAACTGGTGGCATGAGGGCTGCAGCCCTGTTTGCTCAACCCATACCCCGTACGTCTTCCCGTACTTTTCCACCCGCCCTCCAGCTTGCGCAACACCCCCCGCGTTAGCCATTCGCCAGGATCGCGCAGTGCCGTATCGGTGAAGCATTTGGCATTTGGTATTTGGCAATCACTGCCCGTCGGCCCCACTCATCCTTTGCGCGCAGCGGGCTTGCCGGCCGCATTCTCCAGCCCGGCCCGCAGAAGCGCCTGCGCAGCCCACTCCAGCGTTGCCAGTGCCTCCTCGTCTGAAAGGTGGCAGACGTCTTTCATGACGACCAGCGCTTCCATGCCCAAGGTCAGGGCCAGCGCCGATCGCACACGGCGCCACTGCGCGGGGCGCAACTGCTGCCGAACGGGCTCCAGCGCCTCGTCGAGCCATCGGGTGCGCCTGCCTTCCCGGACGGCGGCGGGCGCCTCGCCACGCCGGCGGCTTTCCAGCCAGGTGTCGAGGTACACGCGCAGGCCGGTGCGCAGCGCGATCTCCTCGGTCAGGGCCACGCCGTTGAACGTGCCCAGCAGTCCGCGCAGCCTGTCCACCGGCTCACCCCCTTCCAGGCTTGCCAGCCAGCGCTCAACGGGCTCCGCCGCCGGGTTGACCTGGGCGACCTCCACCAGCAGGGCCTCCTGAGTCGGGAAATAACGGTAGGCCGTGGCGCGGGACACTTTGGCCAGCTCCGCCGCTTCGGCGACGGTAGGCTGCGCGCCGTCTCTCAGCAACTGGGTGGCCGCGGCAACCACCGCCGAGCGGGTGCGCTCTTTCTGGTTGGCGCGTGGATCGCTGGGTTGTTTGGTCATAGGCTCGTTACGATACTTTTGTCTCAAGATGACTTGACAGTCTAACATGACGCGTTATGATACTCGTGTCTCATGAAGGGACGGAACTCCAACTTAAATGAACGGATGCTCACCATGTCACTTACTCCAGCCGAGGTTGACCGCCTCATTGATACGCACTTCATGTTCGAGGCCACGGACGATGTCGAGGGCGTCCTGGCCAGCCTGGCCCCGGGCGCCGAACATCATGTGGTCCCGTCCCCGTACGGCATCGTTCGCGACGCCGGGAAAATCCGCGAGTTTTACGTCACCTTGTTCGGCGATCTGAAGGGCGAGGGCGTCACGCCTGTGCGCCGCCTCTATGGCGACGGCTTCGTCGTGGACGAGGCCATCTGGAACGGCCAGGTTGAGGATGGCCGGCTGTTCGGCTGCGCCGGCAAGAAGGGGCCTGTCAGCTTTCGTCTGCTGCATGTGTTCGAGTTCAGCGGCGACAAGATCAGCCGCGAGAATGTGTGGTGCGATTTGTCGGCAATCCAGCAACAGCTGGGTGCGAAAGTGTCCTGAGGAGATCGGCAATGAAAACTCCCGCCATCAACATTTCCACACCAAGGGCAGCAAGGGCACGCTTGGCACGCGCTGTCTTGCTCGTATCGTTCGGCTGGGCGGCGCTGGCAGCTTCGGCGCTGGCCGCCGGCAAGGGCGACGAGATCAGCCGGGGCCGCTACCTGATTGAAACGGCCGGCTGCAATGACTGCCACACGCCTGGGTATGCCGCCAAGGAGGGCAAGGTCGACGAGAAGCTCTGGCTGACCGGCGACGCGCTGGGGTGGGCCGGACCTTGGGGAACGACCTATGCGTCAAATCTCCGGCTTCTCCTGGCGGGCATGACGCAGAAGGAATGGCTGGCCCATGCGCGAACGATGAAGCCACGTCCTCCCATGCCGTGGTTCAACGTGCGTGCAATGACCGACAGTGACCTCAAAGCCATCTACGCCTACACCCGCTCGCTGGGGCCGGGCGGTGCGCCAGCGCCTGCCTATGTGCCCCCAGGCCAAAAGGCGACGGGGCCGGTGGTGCGGTTTCCAGAGTAGCACTGGCAGAAATCCGTCATCCCGGACCCCGGATCCAAGTCCGGGGCGAGTCCGATGCGGGGCATTGCGGCATTGCTAATGAAGGAGATGGCGCTGCCTTATCGTGCCAGCCCGCCGCGCTTGACGGCCTCGTCACACTCCGCGCGAAGTTTCTGCAGCTTGCCTTTCTCGGCATGAAAAACTTTGTCATCCAGCGTGCTGACGGCCTTTGTGCCGGAAAGCCCGGCGACGTGTGACGCCTGTTCGAGGGCGGTTTTGCAGGCGCGGAATTTGTCCCACGGGCTGGCGCCATCGGTGACGGTGGGCCATTGCATGCGTTGCCCATCCAGGGCGGCCCTGGTTAACCTCAGGCGTTGGACGTACTTCATGGCCTCGGGCTCAGCGGCCCCGACTGCATATTCATTCAGGATGTGCTGAGACCTGACGGCCAGGGCCAGCGCGTCCTGCTCGCCCCTGGTTTGCGCGTTGACCAGCGCAGAGGCCGAGAGCAGCAGAAGTGTCGGAAGGATTCGCATCACGCTGACCATACATGAGTTGAGGCTGAGTTGAGGCTGAGTTGAGATTAAGAGCCGCTAACAAAACCCAGCGAAGCGGTCCTGGCTAGACGTGCCGCCGCAGACAGTGCTGTAGCACGGCAAGGCGGCACAACGACGCCAGGAGGGTTTTGTTAGCGGCTCTAAGCCCCACGCGGCATGCCCATGTGGCATGGATGGTAGGTCGGAGGCGCAATGAGAACGTCCATAAAAAAAGACAGGCGAGGCCTGTCTTTTTGAGGGGTGGCAAGACGGCTTGCAGCCGTCGCGTGGCAATTACTTGCTGCCAGCCGCTTTCACGTCGGCCTTGGCTTCTGCCTTGACTGCGGTGGTTTCCGCACTGGCGGTGGCCTTGTCGGCTGCTGCCTTGATGCGGGTGGTGTCTACCTTGGTGTCGGCTTTGATGACGGCCTTGTCGGCTTTGACATCGGCCTGGGCATCGGTTTTTTCAGCTTTGGCGGTGGCCTTGGTTTTGCCTTCAGCGCCGGCCTTGTCGGCTTTGGCGTGTGCCTTGGCTTTGGTCGTTGCGGATTTGGTCAGGGCTTTGGTTTTCTTTTCAGCCGCGTTGGTTTCTGCCTTTTCAACCTTGACGTCAGCCTTGGCGTCCACCTTGGCTTCGCTGGTCACGGCCGCAGCAACAGACTTGTCGGCCTTGGCTTCTGCCTTGACGACGGCCGGTGTGGCAGGTGCCACGGGCGCAGGCGTCTGTGCAAATGCAGCGCCGGCAATCAGGGTGGTCATCAGGGTAGCGAGCAATTTGTTCATTAGAGTCCTTTGAATACAGTTGATAAACCGCCATGACTTCGCATGGCCACGTGTTCAACGGCGTACCCGGCGCACTGTTGACCTGTCTCACACAACGTTGCACCTCATAACTTAGCTTTACATTCGGCGCGTCTTTTGGCGGGCTTTATCAATGCATCCTTTTATGAATGGCGTGCTTTTTCCAGACGTTGCTGCGGCCATCGTTTCGCAGAGCAGGTCTGCACGTTACAAGATAGAGGCAAGGTGGGGGCGTGATGCCTTCGCAGAAAACAACCGAATTTTTGAACCGGGCATTGCCTAGCGCCAATGCATGCGCGCACCGAGCCGGGCCACAATGAATCAACGAAAGGCATCGATGAAACGAAGACTGTTGCTGACTTTGGCTATCTGGACGGCGTTGTGCGGAGCCGGTTTGTTGGCATGGCCGGATGCGCGCGCCCAGCCCAGCTACACGGTATCCAGCGAGCAATTGCAGGAGGCTGTAGCGCAGCGATTCCCGCGGCGTTACGCGATGGGTGGGCTGCTGGACCTGACCCTGCAGACGCCGCGCCTGCGCCTGCTGCCCGAGCAGAACCGCCTGGGCACCGAGATAGTGGTCGACGCGGCCGGCCCGGCCCTGGCGCGCAACTCTACCGGCACGTTCGACGTGGATTTTGCGCTGCGTTATGAGGCCAGCGACCAGTCGATACGCGCGCATCAGCTGCGCGTGAATTCACTGCGCCTGTCGGGCCTGCCGCCTGGCCCGGCTGCGGTGCTGGAGGCTTATGCGCCGGCCCTCGCCAACCAGACCTTGCTGGAAGTGGTGGTGCACAAGCTCAGGCCGCAGGACTTGATGCTGGCCGACGGCCTGGGGCTGGAGCCGGGCACGATCACGGTGACGGCCAAGGGGCTGGTGATTGGTTTTGTGACGAAGCAGCCGCGGTGAAAATGTTGGCTGATGTTGGCCAATGCGGGCTGTTGGCGCGGTGTCCCACAGTGTGGACGCCCCCATCCCTCTCATCTCCTTCCCCCGCTGGGGGAAGGCTGGGATGGGGGCTCGCGGCGTGGGCGTCGGGCTGCCGTGCTTATCTGGTCGCCGCTGGCCCCCACCCCAACCCWCCCCCAAAAGGGGAGGGAGCTTCTCGGGTTCTTGACTGAACCGTGTTGGGCTAGGGTCGATTTGATGCATGAATAAGCCGGTGACGGCAATACGGTTCGGTTAGCACACCGCGTGCAGTGCCGATCATCTCCTTCCCCCGCTGGGGGAAGGCCGGGATGGGGGCTCGCGGCGTAGGCGTCGGGCCGCCGTGCTTAGCTGTCGCCGCTGGCCCCCACCCCAGCCCTCCCCCAAAAGGGGAGGGAGCTTCACGGGTTCTTGACTGAAACGAATTGAACTGCATCGGGGCCAGAGGCAATACGGTTCAGTGAGCACACCGCATGCAGTGCCGATCGTCTCCTTCCCCCGCTGGGGGAAGGCTGGGATGGGGGCTCGCGGCGTGGGCGTCGGGCTGCCGTGCTTATCTGGTCGCCGCTGCGCCCTGCACCGCCCGGCGCAACGCCGCTCGCGCTAGCAGGCGCGTGGAGTCGAGCGTCGGCAGCGGAGAATTCGCGTCGTTCATGATCAAGGGGATCTCGGTGCAGCCGAGCACCACGGCGTCGCAGCCCTCATTTTTCATCCGCCCGATCACCCGCTGAAAACAGGCAACCGCCTCGGGCTTGAAGACGCCGCACACCAACTCGTCCATGATGATGCGGTTGATCTCGTCGCGCTCCGCATCGCTCGGGCGCATATAGGACAGCCCGCGCGCGGTGAGTTTTTGCGGATAGACCTCGCTGTCAACGAGCCAGCGGGTGCCGGTGATACCGATGCGGCGAAAGCCGCGCCGGGCAGCCTCTGCGGCAACGACTTCGGCGATGTGCAGCCAGGGCAGCGGCGAGCGCGGCTCGACGTCGGCAAACGCCTGGTGGATGGTGTTGTCGGGGCAGATCAGAAAATCGGCGCCGGCCGCGGCGAGCTTGCGGGCCGAGGACAGCATCAACTCGCCCACGCCTTGCATGTCGCCTGCGTCGAGGCAAGTCACGTAGTCGGCCAGCGAGTGGGTGTGCATCGACACCTCGGGGTGGGCGTGCGGGCCGAGCAGTTGCGCGCCTTCGATGCAGATGGTTTTATAACAAAGCGCTGCGCCTTCGGCGGAGCAGCCGACGATTCCGATGTGTTGGGGCATGACGGTGGTGTTTGGTGGGTGATGCAGGCGATTGATGGCGGCGAACGGCCAGGGTCACCAGATTATTGCGGCGGGCGGCGGGCGGTTCAAGGCCGGCTCAGTCGCGCACCAGCGTGGTCGACCGTGCGAAGGTGTAGGTCAGGCCGACGCCAACGCTGGTGCCCGCGGTTTTTTGCACCAGCGGGCTTGCCCGGTTGGCGGCGCCCGCAACGGAGTCGAGCCAGACGAAGCCGAAGAGGCGCAGGCTGGGCGTCATGTCGCGCGACACATTGGCCCCGAGGCGCCAGTTGATCAGCCCGCTTTCGGCCGTGTAGGCGGGGCGGCCTGCTGTGACATAGGCGGGCGCCACGCCGTAATACGTGTCGGCCAGGCGCCGGTTGCCCAGCACCGCGCCGGCGCTGGTGCCGTAGCGCCAGCCGCCGCTGCCGCGCCACTCGTAGATCAGCCGGGGCTCGAAGGAGATGCCCTTGTGGCTGAGCCTGTCGTCCAAGTCAAACACGCCGCGCAGCGCAAACTCGGCCCGCAGGCGACCATCGGCCGGCCCCTGGCCCAGGTGCCACTTGAGGCGGGGCCCGAACTCCACCAGGGTGCCCAGGTCGGGCATGCCGCGGCGCGCGTCCACTTCGTCCGAGCGGGAGCCAAAAGCGGCGGCAAAACCCACATCGAGCTCAAACTGCGGCGTGTTGAAGGCGCGCAGGCCCACGCTCTCGCGGTCGGCGCGGAAGTACTTGCCGCGGTAGATCAGGTAAGGCAGCGCCAGGCCGCGGCCCACGTTCTGCGACGCGCCCGGGTAGGCCTGCTGCGACATGCCCAGGCCCACCGCGCCGATTTCCCATAGCGGCAGCAACTCGCGCGCCCGTTCCTGCGCCTGCCCGGCCGTGGGCGCGGCCAGCAACCAGGCGGCAAGCGCACAGCCGCAGAGGGAAGGCTTGACTTTCAAGGAGGACTCCTGGCTGGACAAGGATGAAAGGAAAACATACCGCAGGGCAAAAGAAAATCATACTGCGGGCGACGCTGCTCCGGGCGTAGCTTCGGTAACATGATCACCATGTAACCAGACCGAATGAGAATTGGGAGCACGTAAAAGATGAGTCAGGCAACACAGAAAGTGGTCATCGCCGGCGGTGGCGTGATCGGCAGCGCACTCGCTTACTTTTTGGCAACGCACCCGCGCTTTCGCGGCGATGTGACCGTGGTGGAACGCGACCCGACCTATGCGCAAGCCTCTTCGGCGCTGTCGGCCAGCTCCATACGCCGGCAGTTCTCGGCGCCGGTGAACATTGCGATCTCGCAGTTCGGCATTGAGTTTTTGCGCAACCTCAAACAGCACCTGGCGGTGGACGGCGACGTGCCCGACATCGGCCTGACAGAAAAAGGCTATTTGTATTTGGCCACTGAAGCCGGTGCGGCCACCTTGCGCGAGAACCACGCCACCCAGCGTGCGCACGGCGTAGAGGTGGCGCTGCTGGAGCCGGCTGCGCTGCAGCAGCGCTTCCCCTGGCTGCAGGTGGATGACCTGGCGCTGGCCTCTTTGGGCCTGAATGGCGAAGGCTGGTTTGACGGCTACGGCTTGCTGATGGCCTTCAAGCAAAAAGCGCGCAGCCTGGGCGTGCAGTATGTGAAGGCGCAAGCCACCGGCTTTGCGCACAGCCAGGGCCGCGTGCATGCGGTGACGCTGGAAGGCGGCGCGCAACTGCCGTGCGACTGGGCGGTGAACGCGGCCGGCGCCTGGGCCCGGCCCCTGCTGGCCGGCACCGGGCTGGACCTGCCGGTGTATGGGCGCAGGCGCTGTGTGTATGCGTTTGCCAGCCCGGCCCAAACGCCCGATTGCCCGCTGGTGATTGACCCGAGCGGACTGTGGTTTCGCCCTGAAGGCGACATCTGGATTTGCGGCCTGCCGCCGCCGCAGGACGACAACGACGCGCCGCTGGAGGTCGACTACGAGCTGTTCGACCAGGCCTGGCTGACGCTGGCGCACCGGGTGCCGGGCTTTGAGGCCGTGCGCCAGCAGCGCGCCTGGGCCGGCTACTACGAGTACAACACCTTTGACCAGAATGCCCTGCTGGGGCCGCACCCGGCCCTGCCCAACCTGCTGCTGGCCAACGGCTTCAGCGGCCACGGCCTGCAGCAGGCGCCGGCCGTGGGGCGCGGCCTGGCCGAATGGATAAGCGACGGCGCCTACACCAGCCTGGACTTGTCGCCGCTGTCGGTGCAAAGGCTGGTGGAGGGGCGGGCCTTGCTGGAAAAAAATGTGATTTGAGGTGCTCCTTCTGCACCCGCTCCTCGCTCATTCCCTTGCTCTTGCTCCTTCCCGCCTTTGGGGGAAGGCTGGGATGGGGGCTCCCCGCAGCGTGCGCGAACGCGCTATCAAGCCCCATCCAGCCCAATCGCGACAGGCGCAAGCTGCCATGAAATAGATTGCGATTCTTGCGGGCCGCGTTGCCCCCATCCCCACCTTCCCCCAAAGGCGGGAAGGAGTAAAGCGGGGATGGCCCCTCAATGCATGCGCCGCCGGCCTTCCTCCTTCTTGCACCTTCCTCCCGCTCTTTCTCTTTCTCTTGCTCTTTCTTCTTGCTCCTTCCCGCCTTTGGGGGAAGGCTGGGATGGGGGCTCCCCGCAGCGTGCGCGAACGCGCTATTAAGCCCCATCCAGCCCAATCGCGACAGGCGCAAGCTGCCATGAAATAAATAGCGATTCTTGCGGGCTGCGCTGCCCCCATCCCCACCTTCCCCCAAAGGCGGGAAGGAGTAAAACGGCATGGCCTTGCCGGTGGTCGCGTGGCGAAAGCCGCTGCAGCGGTGCCGGGCCAGCTCATCTATCGGTTTGATGCGCCGTGCTGCGCGAAGACCACGGCAGCGGCTAGGCCGTACCCAGGTCGAGCGATTGAAGGCTGCAATCGAGCAGTGCCGGGTCGACCTCGCGCTCCAGCACATAAAACATGCCCTCAACAAAATCCATCAGACCGTCGGATGCGGCAATGGCGGCGTCGACATGGCCGTTGGCGACCGCGTCGATCACCGCGACATGCCCGTCCACCGTGCCCTGCAGATTGGTGTGGTTGGCCGTCTGCATGTGGTAGATCCAGCCGATGCGGCGGAAGATGGTATGCAGCGGCCGCAAGGTGCTTTCGACAAACGGCTCGTTGGCCGCCGCCAGGAACAGCTGGTCGATGCGCCGGTCAATCACGTTGAACTGGGCGATGGTCATATCGGCGCCATGCTCCATGAGCTGGCGCCGGATGTGCAGCATCTGGTTGCGCTGTGAGGCGCCCGAGCGCTCGGTGGCCAGGCGGATCACAAAGCGCTCCATGTCGCGGCGCAGGCGCAGCAACACGCGCTCGCGGGTCAGGTCGATAGGCGCGATCTGGATACCGTGGCGCGGCGACACCAGCATCAGCGTGTCGGCGGCCAGGCGGCTCACGGCCTGGTGCACCGGCGTGCGGCCATAACCGACCAGTGCCTGCAGTTCATGCATGGCAAGAAAGCGGCCCGGCTTGAGTTCGCAGCAGATCAGCAACTCCTCAAGGCGTTCATAGGCCAGGTCCGACAGGTTGACCTGGCTGCGGCGGCGCGGCGCTTCCTGGGCCGGCGCGGTGGCGGCGGCAACCAGCTTGGGACGGTGGCGCGGGGACGTGGCCATGAGGCTCCTTGAATTACCGGGACATTGAAGTGAATACAAATCAAAGCATACCCTGATATGCAAGCCATGGCTCGCTCACCTTGGGTAACTTCACCCGTAATTTCAGCCATCTTCGCTCGTTTTACGCTCAGATCATGGTACGGGTAAATACCGAGTCTTTTCGTGAAATATCACAGTATTCTTCAAAGCATCGGCAAAACCCGCAAGACGGTGCAACACCCTCCACCCCATGTCACATCCTCTTTTTGATCTGTCCGGCCGCACGGCCCTCGTCACCGGCTCTTCGCGCGGCCTGGGCCATGCGATTGCCGAAGGACTGGCCCAGGCCGGCGCCCGGCTGGTGCTCAATGGCATGGACACCGAACGCCTGGCGCTCGGCGCCGCGGCCCTGCGGGCCAAAGGCCACCATGTCGATGAGGCCGCTTTCGACGTCACGGACGAAGCCGCCGTCTGCGCAGGCTTTGCGCGCCTGGATGCCGCCGGCATCGAAATCGACATTCTGGTGAACAACGCCGGCATCCAGTTGCGCAAGCCGCTGGTCGAGCTGTCGCTGGCCGAATGGGACAAGGTGCTGAACACCAACCTCACCAGCGCCTTCCTGGTCGGCCGCGAAGCGGCCAAGCGCATGATCGCGCGCGGCCGCGGCGGCAAAGTCATCAACATCGGCTCGCTCACGAGCGAAGCCGCGCGCGCCACCGTCGCGCCCTACACGGCGGCCAAGGGCGGCATCAAGATGCTGACACGCGCCATGGCGGCCGAATGGGCGGAGCACGGCATCCAGGCCAATGCGATCGGGCCGGGCTACATGGCCACCGAGATGAACACCGCGCTGCTGGGCAACCCGGCGTTTGACGCCTGGGTCAAGGGCCGCACGCCTGCGCGTCGCTGGGGCCGGCCCGACGAGCTGGCCGGCACCGCGATCTGGCTGGCATCGAAAGCGTCGGAGTACGTCAACGGCCAGATCATTTACGTTGATGGCGGCATGCTGGCCGTGCTTTAGCCGCCTTTTCTTTCCTTCCCCCTGACCGTCCCCTTACTTTCCCTCTTACCGCCCCCTTTACCTTCCCCAACCAACCGACAGAGAGACAAATCATGAAGTTTCTGCGCACGCTCCTTCCCGCCACCGCGGTCACGCTCGCGGCCCTGACGCTCCCGGCCGCCGCCATCGCTGCGGACTACCCGACCCGGCCCATCGAAATGGTCGTGCCGTCGACCGCCGGCGGGGGCACCGACATCATGGCGCGCCTGTTTGCCGAGACCGCCAAAAAATATGTCACCCAGCCCATCGTGGTGAGCAACAAACCCGGCGTCAGCGGTGGCCTGGCGATGACCGAAGTGCAACGCGCGACGCCCGACGGCTACAAGATCGGCGTGCTGATTTCCGAGCTCGCGATCATCCCGCACCTGGGCATGACCAAGGTGACGACGAGCGACTTCATCCCGCTGGCGCGGCTCAACGGCGACCCCGGCCTGATCGCCGTGCGCGCCGAGTCGCCTTACCAGTCCATTGACGAGCTGCTGGCTGCCGCGCGCAAGCAGCCCGGCACGGTCACCATGGGCAATGCCGGTACCGGAACGATCTGGCACCTGGCGGCCGCAGCGGTGGAAGACAAGACCGGCGTCAAGTTCAACCACGTGCCCTTCCAGGGTGCGGCGCCCAGCGTGATGGCGCTGGCCGGCGGCCACGTCGATGCGATCACGGTCAGCCCCGCCGAGATCGGCTCTTTCGTCGCGGCCGGCAAGGTTCGCGTGCTGGTTTCCATGGCCGACCGCAAGCTGCCCGCGCCGTACGACAAGGTCGTGAGCTTCAAGGAAAAAGGCGTGGACCTGGTCGTCGGTACCTGGCGCGGCCTGGGCGTGCCGCTGAACACGCCGCCCGAGGTGGTGCAGTACCTGCGCGAAGCCAGCCGCAAGACCGGCGAAGACCCGGCCTTCCGCGAAGCGCTCCTGAAAGCCAACCTGCAGCCGGCCTACCTGGACGGCGAGCAGTTCCAGGTCTTCATGAACAGCCAGTCCGCTTACTTCAAGAAGCTGCTGGCCGGGCTCAACATCCAGAAATAAGCCAATAAGAGCCGCTAACAAAACCCAGCGAAGCGGTCCTGGCTAGGCGTGCCGCCGCAGACAGTGCTGTAGCACGGCAAGGCGGCGCAACGACGCAGGAGGGTTTTGTTAGCGGCTCTAAGCCAATAAGCCGCAGGGCCCGGCGCAAGCCCCGCCCTGCTGCCGGTCACCAGGAGAACCCAGAACCCGCACGGGTTCTCCTGGCTTTGCAATACAGCAATACCGACAACCCCAGCAGACAACCCCAGATCACCCGAGACCCATGGCCACCCTCATCACCGACGTCAAAGTCATCCTCACCGCGCCCGAAGGCATCAACCTCCTCGTCGTGAAGATCGAAACCAACCAGCCCGGCCTGCACGGCCTGGGTTGCGCAACCTTTGCGTACCGGCACCTGGCGGTGAAGTGCCTGGTCGAGGAGTACCTCAGGCCCCTGCTCATCGGCCGCGATGCCGAGGCGATCGAGGAGCTCTGGCAGTTGATGCACCAGAACGCCTACTGGCGCAACGGCCCGATCGAAAACAACGCGATCTCGGGCGTGGACATGGCGCTCTGGGACATCAAGGGCAAGCTGGCCGGCATGCCGCTGTACCAGCTGTTCGGCGGCAAGGTGCGCGCAGGCGTGCCGATCTACCGCCACGCCGATGGCCGCGATCTGGCCGAGCTGTGCGACAACATCCAGAAATACCGTGAGCAGGGCATCACACACATCCGCTGCCAGAGCGGGGGCTACGGCGGCGGAGGCTTTGGCGCCGCACCGGGCAGCGCACCCCGGGGCGCACCCGACGGCATCTACCTCGACAGCCGCAAATACATGCGCGAGACGCTCAAGCTCTTTGAGGGCATACGCAACAAGGTCGGCTACGAGGTCGAGCTCTGCCACGACGTGCATGAGCGGCTCAAGCCAGTCGATGCGATCAGCTTTGCCTGCGAACTGGAGCGCTTCGAGCTGTTCTTTCTGGAGGATGCCATCCCGCTCGAAGAAGGCAACTGGCTGCGCCAGCTGCGCGCCAAAACCAACATTCCGCTAGCGCAGGGGGAGCTCTTCAACAACCCGTACGAGTGGAAGTTCCTGATCACCGAACAGCTGATCGATTACATCCGCGTGCACCTGAGCCAGATCGGCGGCATCACGCCGGGCCGCAAGCTGCAGATCTTTGCCGAGCAGTTTGGCGTACGCACCGCCTGGCACGGGCCGGGCGACATGTCGCCGCTGGCCCATGCGGCGAACATCCACATCGACCTGGCCGCGCGCAATTTCGGCATACAGGAATGGTCCGGCACCGAGCCGCCCAACTTTGTCATCCAGGAACTCAAGGGACCGCGTGAAGCGCTGCTCGACGTCTTCCCGGGCCTGCCGGAGTTCCGTCATGGCCATGTCTATGCCAACGACAAGCCCGGCCTGGGTGTCGACCTCGACGAAGCCGAGGCGGCTAAATACCCGTGCGAAAACACCGTCACCACCTGGACGCAAACGCGACTCGCCGACGGGACCTTGCAGACTCCCTGAGCGGCGCAAGTGCGCCTGGTGCACGTCAATAAGCAGCGCCGGTTGCGCTGCCCCCATCCCTGCCTTCCCCCAAAGGCGGGAAGGGGTAACACGGGGACGGCTTGCGGCAGGCGCCGACGGAGGGGCGGGCCTTGCTGGAAAGGAATGTGTGCCCCTCTTGCTCTTTCTTCCTGCTTTGCTCTTTCTCCTTCCCGCCTTTGGGGGAAGGCAGGGATGGGGGCAGCGCATTGTTGACCTGCGGTCCGGCCTTCGACAAGCTCAGGACAGGTCGAGCTCAAGGGAACCTGGCGACTTCTCTTTGCCGGGGCCTCAGTTTTCGGCCAACTCATACCCCGTACTCCGCCCGCCACCCTCCAGCTTACGCAACATTCCGCGCGCCAGCGGAGTTCGGACCGGTTGCGCGTTTACCGGTCTGAGCCAGGCCGGCCCCTGTTCGTTCGGCACCCAACACCTCACTGCCCGGCGTCATCTGCCTCGCGCAGCAAACGCATGCCCACCAGGGTGTAGCGGGTCTGCGGTGAGTTCCAGTTGCGGTAGCTGCAGCGGGCGTACAGCGACCAGGTGTGCCAGGAGCCGCCACGGCGCACACGCACGCTTCCCGCGTCGGGGCCGGGCGGGTCGTTCAGGGGTGACTTGGCGTAATAGGCGTCATCGTGCCAGTCAGCCGTCCATTCCCAGGCGTTGCCCAGCATGTCGTACAGCCCCAGCGCATTGGGTTTGAAACTGCCAACCGGGGCGGTGAAGGCATGGCCGTCGTGGCCTTGCAGCGCATACGCCTGCCAGGCCGGCCAGTTTTTGGCGGCATCGGCATCAAAGGTATTGGCCCATTGCAGCAGCGACTGCGGATCGTTGCCGCCGAAGTAGCGCGTGGGCGAACCGGCGCGGCAGGCGTACTCCCATTCGGCTTCTGTGGGCAGGCGGTAGCGGGTGCCTTCGTGCTTGCTCAGCCACTTGCTCATGGCCACGGCGTCGTTCCAGGTCACGTTGAGAACCGGATGCGCATCGCCCTGTGCGAAGCCGGGGTTGCGCCACGAGTACTTCGGGTCGCGCCCCTCAAAGGCATCGCCGCGTGCTGATGTGGCGGGGTCGTAGGCGGGGTTGTAGCCATAGCCGCCGGTGCCGTCGGCGATGGATTCGGGCGTGTAGCCCGAGGCCTCGATGAATCGACGGAACTGGCCCACCGTGACCTCATGCTGGCCCAAGTAAAAAGGCCGCGTGATGCGCACCCGGTGCACGGGCGCTTCGTCGGCAAGGTCTGTCAGGCGCTTGCGCTGGTAAGCCGGATAGTCGCGCGCCAGGGCGTCGGGCGACTCGTCGCTGCCCATCAGGAATTCACCGGCCGGCACCAGCACAAACTTCATGCCCAGTGAATTTTCGATGACGCGCGGAGCGGGCGGCCCCGGCGGCGTGGGCGGCATGCGTTGCGAGGAGCAGGCCGACAGGAGAAAACCGGTGGTCAGTAAAAAAACCGAAGCGTAGGTGCGCATGGTGTGGGTGGAATACGCTCAGCGGAGCAACGTGGACCACTCTAACCCAGGGTGATGGGCGCAATCCTTCATGGCGCGGCTTGGGTCGGTGCATTCACCCGCGCTGCAGCCAGCGCCGGCTCATCACCGCGCTCAGCCAAGGCGAGCTTGGCAAATTCAAGGGCCAGGAAATCGATCAGCTCGCGCACTGCCGGCAGCAGGCCGCGGCGCGACGGAAACACTGCATGCACAATGCCCGCCCGCGGCCGCCAATGGGGCAGCAGGTCGACCAGCAGCCCCTGCGCCAGGTCTTGCCGCACCATCATCGTCGGCAGCTGCAGCACGCCGACGCCTTGCAGCGCGGCCAGGCGCAAGGCCAGCCGGTCGTCGCTGATGAGGCGCGGCGTGTGGTGCACCACCGCGCTGGCGCCGTTGGGGCCCACCAGGTGCCAGGCGTGCTCGCGGTGCGGCGGGCCTTCGTCGAGGCTGGGCAGGCTGGCCAGATCGGCCGGCAGCAGTGGCGCGACCAGGCCCCTGGCCTGGAGCAGCCCGGGGCTGGCCACCAGGCGCTGTGTGCTGTCGCCCAGCACGCGCATGACGAGGTCGGTGTCTTCGAGCGGCGGAAAGCGCACGCGAATGGCGATGTCAAAACCCTCACCGATCACGTCGACGCGCCGGTTGGTGCTCTCCAGCTGCACCTGCACGCGCGGGCAGGCGGCCATGAAGCGCGCCAGGACGTCACCGAGCTGGTAGTCGAGCAGGGCCGTGGGGCAGCTCATGCGCACGGTGCCCTGCGGCTCGGAACTGACCCGGTCGATCACCTCCTGCGCCGCGTTGGCCTCGACCAGCATGGCCAGGCAATGCCGGTAGTACTCCTGGCCGATCTCGGTGACGGCAAAGCGACGGGTCGAGCGCTGGATCAGGCGCACGCCCAGGCGCTCTTCCAGCAGAGCGACGCGCCGGCTCAGCTTGGACTTCGGGCTATTGAGCGCGCGGCCTGCGGGCGCAAAGCCCTGGTGCTCGACCACCTGCACAAAGTAATAAAGATCGTTGAGGTCCTGCATGCCGTCATTGTTCCTCAAATAGAACGCTGATGGCAAATTTAGCCAACTACCGGATTCATCGTTCCGGGAATATCTTTCGTTCATGGCAGTTTTTTTCTGCGGTCACTTTTCAAGGAGCAGGTCATGAAGAAGGTTCTGGGTATTTACAGCAGCCCCCGCCCCCACTGGGTGGGAAACGGTTTTCCGGTGCGCTCGCTCTTCAGCTACGACACGCTGGGCCAGCATGTGAGCCCGTTTTTGCTGCTCGACTACGCCGGTCCGGCGGAGTTCAAGCCGGCCGGCACACCCGGTGAGCGGCGCGGTGTGGGCACGCACCCGCACCGGGGGTTTGAGACCGTGACCATCGTCTACAAGGGCGAAGTCGCGCACCAGGACTCCAGCGGCAGCGGCGGTGTGATCGGCCCGGGTGACGTGCAGTGGATGACGGCAGCCTCGGGCATCCTGCACGAGGAGTTTCATTCGCCCGCGTTCACGCAGCAGGGCGGCACGCTGGAGATGGTGCAGCTGTGGGTGAACCTGCCCGCCAAAGACAAGATGGCCGCGCCGCGCTACCAGGGCATCGTGGATGCGCAGATCCCGTCGGTAGCCTTGCCTGATGCGGCGGGCAGCGTGCGCGTCATCGCCGGGAGTTACGAAGGCGCGCCGGGACCCGCCCAGACCTTCACGCCCATCAATGTCTGGGATGTGCGGCTGGGCCAGGGCAAAGAGGCCGCACTGACCCTGCCGCCAGGCCACACGGCCGCCATCGTGGTGCTGCACGGCACGGTGCTGGTCAACGGCGAGGTGGTGCGTGAAGCGCAGATGGCGCTGCTGGAGCGCGAGGGCGATGGCTTGAGCCTGGAGGCGAACAGCGACGCCACGCTGCTGGTGCTGAGCGGCGAGCCGATCAACGAGCCCATCGTGGGCCATGGCCCCTTCGTGATGAACACGCAGGCCGAAATCGCCACCGCCATCAACGACTTCAACGCCGGCCGCTTCGGGCGGATCAGCCAGACGGCGCACTGAGCAAGCGGACCCGGCCCTGCGAGGGGCCGGGTCACTCTGCCCCGCCTGCGGGCGGGTTTCCCCGGGCATCTCGCCCATCGCCCAGCCGGGCTTTGTCACCTTGTCAATCAACCCTTGTTTATCACTTCAGGAGAATAGCCATGTCAAATCCATACCGTCGCCTCGACAAAAGCCAGGCCGCCGTGTTGCTGGTCGATCACCAGGCCGGCCTGTTGTCGCTGGTGCGCGACATCGAGCCGGACAAGTTCAAGAACAACGTGCTGGCTGTGGCCGACATCGCCAAGTACTTCAAGCTGCCCACCGTGCTGACCACCAGCTTTGAGGACGGCCCCAACGGCCCGCTCGTGCCCGAGCTGAAGCAGACGCTGCCCGATGCGGCCTTCATTCCGCGGCCGGGCCAGATCAATGCCTGGGACAACGAGGACTTCGTCAAGGCCGTCAAGGCGACCGGGCGCAAGCAGCTCATCATTGCCGGCGTGGTGACCGAAGTCTGCGTGGCCTTCCCCGCACTGTCGGCACTGGCCGAGGGCTTTGAGGTGTTCGTGGTGACCGATGCGTCGGGCACCTTCAATGAGATCACCCGCCACTCGGCCTGGAACCGAATGTCGGAAGCGGGCGCACAGCTGATGACCTGGTTTGGCCTGGCCTGCGAGCTGCACCGCGACTGGCGCAACGACGTGGAAGGCCTGGGCACCCTGTTTGCCAACCACATTCCCGACTACCGCAACCTGATGACCAGCTACAGCGCGGTCAAGGCATCGAAGTAATACCCACCACCACCGGGCCTGCTGCGGGCCTTCCTGACGAGCGCAAGCAGCACTTTTCAGGGGCCGCGGAGGACGGCGGGTCCATTTGCCCAGCAGCCGGTTTGCCTGTTTCTATTTGAGACTCGCGAGCTGGGCCGAAGAAGCTGCGCTGCCCAGCATGATGAAGGCACCGGCCAGGGCCAGGTTCTTGAAGAAGTGCAGCAGCTGGTTGCGCTGGTCCTGCGGGATGGCGCGCCAGAAGGCGTGGGCCAGGAAGGCGTCCACCACCAGGAAGAGCGCTGCCGCCAGCGCCAGCCAGCGGACCTGCCATCCGAACATCAAGGCCAGGCCGGCCGAGACCTCGACGGCGCCAATGGCGGCCTGGACATGGTTGCGTTGCCGCAGTGAATCGATGAGGTGGGCCGCGCCGGGCCCGACGAAAGCCAGGGCCAGCAAGACCCGGCCGAGGGTGAAAACGGTGAGGAGTTGCATGGTGAGGGTGGTCTGGGTTGAAGATGAGGTTCTTGGCGCCGTACCGTTCGGGCTGAGCTTGTCGAAGCCTGGTCGTGCGATCCGACCTCTCGACAAGCTCTGGGAGAACGGCAGCAAGGCGCCTGCCACGCTTTCTATGAAGGGCTCCCTAAGCCGCAGAGGCTCAGGCCACCTGGCGCACGGTGGGCTTGAGCATGTCGGCGATGCCGATGCGGTGCGCAAACTCTTCGCGCACGCGTTCCGCCACCTCGGTCACGGCGCCGGCGCCGTCGTCAATGAAATCGATCATTGCGCGGAAGGGCCGGGTGCCGTGCGGCAGGCCCACGATGCGGGCGATCTCGTCGGCCACGGCTTGCGGGTCGGCGTGGTCGGGCGTCAGCGCTGACAGCCGCGCGCCCACCTGGTCCATCACGCCGTCGTACCGCGCATAGGCGCCAGCGGTGGCCTGGTCGGCGGGTTTGCCGGCGTTGGGGAAGTGCGCCGTGCCGCGGGTGAAGGCGCCGGGTACGACGATGGAGGTTTCGATGCCGAAGCGGGCCAGCTCGTAGGACATGGTGACCGCCATCGAATCCATCGCGGCCTTGGCGGCCGCATAAGGGCCGAGGAAGGGCGGGAAGCCGCCGCGCACCGTGGTGCTGCTGACCCACAGGACGAGGCCGGCTTCCTTCTGCCGCATGCCCGGCAACACGGCGCGGTTGACGCGCTGGCTGCCGAGGAAGTTGGTGTCCATGACCTTGATGATTTCTTCCGGCGTGAAGGCCTCGGTGGGGCCAACCACCAGGTGGCCGGCGTTGTGCACGACGACGTCGAGGCGGCCCTGTTCGGCCAGGATGTGGACCACGGCGGCGTCTGCCGAGGCCTGCGACAGCACATCGAGTTCGACGGCGCGCAGGTCCAGGCCGCTGGCAAAACTCCAGTCGCGCAGCTCGCGCACCTTGGGAGCATTGCGGCCTTCGGTGTCGCGCATGCTCGCGTACACGGTGTGGCCGGCCTGGGCCAGGGCGCGGGAGGTGAGGTGGCCAATGCCGGTGGAGGCGCCGGTGACGAGGATGACGGATTTCATGATGGGTGTCTTTCTGAAAATGGTTTGAACAAAGGTTGTTGAAAAGGAATTGAAGTAAGGGGAATCAGGCGCTGCGGGAAATTCGGTGCTGGGCGGCGTGCGCCGTCCAGGCCGCGACCGAGCCCAGCAGCACGGCGCCGGCCAGTTCGGCGAACGAAGCCAGCGTGGGCGGCAGGTGCGAGGCGAAGAAGGCGATCAGGCCGAGGAAATAACTGACGACGTTGCTGAGCACCGGCAGCGCGCGCAGCGACACCACGACGACGGCGACGGCAAACACCACCAGCGGCAGCGCCAAGGCGCCCAGCGAAGGCGCAAGCGCCTTCAGGGCCAGCGCGGCGGCGATGCCAAAGCCCAGGCCCAGCAGCACGCAGGTAGCGTTGACCGCAGCGTCACGCGCGGTGAGACCTCGCGTGAAGAAGGCCACCCAGCCGATGAACATGGCCCAGACGGGCAAGGCGAAGCTGGCGCTGAGGCTGGCTGCCAGCGCGGCCGTGACGGCGGCGGCGATGGTGAGCATGAGGAACAGCGCGGGGGAGGCGCGACGTACGGCAGAGGTATTGGCAGATGTCATTGAGGAACTCCGTGAAATGTCGGCGGGCAGGTAGCGCAGTGAAAAGCTGCGGCTTGCTTCAAACGACGCCGCCGTTGGCGCGGAGCGTCTGCCCATTGATCCAGCCTGCGTTCTCGCTGACAAGAAAGGCAACGGCGCTGGCAATGTCATCAGGCGTACCCAGGCGCTCCAGCGGCGCCATCTTCGACATGCGCTCAATCGTTTCCGGCGTCTTGCCGTCCAGGAACAAGGCGGTGGCCGTGGGGCCGGGTGCGATGGCGTTGACGCGGATGTTCTTGCCGCGCAGCTCTTTGGCCATGATGTTGGTGAAGGTTTCCACCGCGCTCTTGGTGGCGCCGTACACCGCATAGCCGGGCAGGGCCAGGCCGATCACGCTGGTCGAGAAGTTAACGATGCGCCCGCCCTGCTGCAGGCGGGCGCCGGCTTCGCGCAGGGTGTTGAAGGTGCCCTTGACGTTGACCGCGAAGAGGCGGTCAAAGGTGTCGTCGTCGGTGTCGGCCAGCTGCGGCAGGGTGGGCGGCATGATGCCGGCGTTGTTGATGAGCACGTCGACGCGGCCGAAGGCCTTGATGGTTTCGTCAAACAGGGCTTTGACGGCTGCGGAACTCGACACGTCGGCCTGCACGGCGACGGCTTTGCCGCCAGCGGACGTGATGGATTGCACCACGGCCTGGGCTTCGCCGGCCTTGCCGGCGTAGTTGACGACGACGGCGTAGCCTTCTTTGGCCAGACGCTGGGCTATGGCGGCGCCAATGCCACGCGAAGCGCCGGTGACGATGGCAACTTGGGTGACTGGGTTGGCTTGGGTAAGCTGATTTGCTGAAGCGGTCATTTGGAACTCCTGAGATTGATAAAGATTGGTTGGCTCTGACCGCCCGAGACGCCTGGTGTGTTGTGCGCTTTAGTGAGTCAGTGAAGGTATTGTTCTATTCAATCCTGATGCGATAAATACCGTAAAATTGCCTTCACTGTTCAATTAACGCCAACAATGACATGAGTCAGCAAACTAACTCTCCAAGCAAGCAGGGGCCGCGGAACCGGCTTTGCCGGGCCGCAGGCGCAGCGGCCCCCGAGGGGCTGGAGCCTGCGGCTCCAAAGCTGCTTGAGCAGCTTTGGACAGGCGACAGAGGCGAAGCGTCTCGCGAGCCGCGGCCTGCAAGGCCTCGGGAGTTACACGCAGTGAACGACCGTGGGGGCTACTAACCAATGGATCGGTTCCATTCCATGCAGCTCTTCACCCGCATCGTGGAGCTGGGCAGTTTCACCAAGGCGGCCGACGACCTGCAGCTGCCGCGCGCCACGGTGACGCATGCGGTGCAGCAACTCGAAAAGCGCCTGGGCGCGCGGCTCTTGCACCGCACCACACGCCATGTGAGCCCCACGCAGGACGGCGCGGCTTACTACGAACGCTGCCTGCGCCTCCTGACCGATCTGGAAGAGGCCGAATCGGCTTTCGTCAACGTGGGCAGCAAGCCCCGGGGCAAGCTGCGCGTGGACCTGCACGGCACGCTGGCCAAGCACTTTTTGCTGCCGGTCATTGGGCAATTCTTTGAGCGCTACCCCGACATCGAGCTCGAAATCGGCATGGGCGACCGGCTGGTGGATCTGGTGCGCGAGGGCGTGGACTGCGTGCTGCGCGTGGGCGAGCTGACGGAGTCCAGCATGGTGGGGCGCCGCGTGGCCTTACTGGAGCAGGTCACCTGCGCCAGCCGCGAGTACCTGGCCCGGCACGGCACGCCCGATACGGTAGAGGCGCTCCGCGGGCACCGCGCCGTCAACTTCCTCTCGACCCGCACCGGCAAACCTTTGCCCTTTGACTTCCTCGTGGAGGGTGCTGAGCGCCAGCTGCAGCTCAAGGGCTCGGTGGCGGTGACCGACGCCGACGCATATGCGGCCTGCTGCGCCGCGCACCTGGGCCTGATCCAGGTGCCGCGCTACCACGTGGCGGCGCGGCTGAAAGAAGGCACGCTGGTGGAGGTGCTGCCGGCCTTCCGGCCCGCGCCCATGCCGGTGTCTGTGCTGTACCCGCACTCGCGCCAGCTGTCACCGCGCGTGCGGGTGTTTGTGGACTGGCTGGCCGATGTGATGGGGCGGGCCGGCTAGCGGTGACGATTGCACCGGCTTTCGCGCCACCACAAGGAGCCGGTCAATGCCACCTCCGGCCACTTCCAGCCACTTCCAGCCACTTCTGGCCGCTTTAGGAAGGCCATCGGCGGCATCGTGCTCCGCCTTTGAATTCAACCTTCATCCGTGCTGCCGAGCACGCGGTGCAGCGCTTCCACGAAGCGCTGCAACTCGGCTTTCCGGGTGTAGACATGCGGCGAAACCCGCAAGCCTTCGATCGACCCTGCGCAGCGGTACTTCACGTGCACCTGGTGCCTGTCCCGTAGTTCGCGCTCGACATGCCTCATGTCGGCGCCGGCAATCGAGAACAGGCTGACCGCGGCGAGCCGCTCATCGTCGAGCGGTGTATGCAGCCTGAACCCCCGGATGCCGCGAGCCAGTGCCACCCAATAGCGGGTCAACTCGCGCAAGCGGGCGTGCATGGCCTGGACACCGACTTCGCGGTGAATCTCGATGGCAGGGGCGATCCCCGCCTGCAGGGCGGAGTTGTAAGTCCCGAGGTTCCAGTGGTCGAACTTGTCGATGCGATCCGGCACGTCTTCGAACGGTGCCATCAACGGCCAGGTGGATGCGATGCGGTCGCGGCGCGCGATCAACATGCCGTTTCCAACGGGAGCCCCCAGCCACTTGTGGAGGCTGGTGACGAAGAAGTCGCAGCCCAGCGAACGGAAGCTGACGGGCATTTGCGCGAAGGTCTGCGCGCCGTCGACCAAAGACAGCACACCGCGTTCGCGCGCCAGCTCGCACAGACGCTCAGCGGGAAGCACGCGCCCGGTCCAATGCAGCATGTGCGTCAGCTGCATCACGCGCGTTCGGGCCGTCAACGCAGACGCGTAGGCGCTCACGATGGCGTCGTCATCGGCTAGCGGATCAAAGCGCACTGTCACGACCCGGATGCCCTCCCGTGAGGCACGCTGCTGCCAGCCGCCGAGGGCACTCGGATAGTCCCACTCGGAGACCACCACTTCGTCGCCAGGCTGCATGGTCACGCCGAAGATGACCGTGCTGAGTCCCTCCGTCGAGTTCCGGTTGAGCGCGATCTCCGCAGGGTCGCAATCGACCAGGGCCGCAAGCGCGCCCTTGACCGAAGGCAGGTTCGCGTCGAGCCGGGTCCACATGTTGACGTCCGGGTTGCGGCTGACCAGGCGAAAGGCCTCGATCACCGCCTGCTCGACGGCCCGTGGTGGAGGGCTGACGGCCGCGTTGTTCAGATTGAGCAGCGGCTCTTGCGCCGGATAGCGCGCACGCACCTGCTCCCAGTACGCCTCGTTGTCGCGTTGAAGTTCTTGCATCTGTCGGTTCGCTCCTGTGGTGAGCAGGCAATAGTGCCCCGGCTGGCGCGCAAGATGATGTGCTTGTGCGGGTTGCCGCTGGCACAAGCTGCCGTACTTGCCCCCTTTGTCAGCTCCGCGCAGATTGGAGCATCACCGGCAACGCCTCCATCGCGCTCAGCTTCTCCATCACCAACCCAATGAACGCCGACACCGCCAACGGCAGGTGCCGCCGGCTCGGGTACAGCACGCTCAGGCCCTGGCTCGTGCGCTGGTAGCGCGGCAGCACCGGCACGAGCAGGCCGGCCTGGATGTCGAGCCTGGCCATGGTGGGCGGCAGCAGCGCGATGCCGAGGCCGGCCAGGGCGGCTTTGCGCAGCGCCTGGGCGGTGTTGCCGCTGAAGCGGCCGGCCACCTGCACTTCCTCCTCCACCCCATCGGGGCCGGTCAGGCGCCAGGTGGTGCGGCCGCTGGGGTGGGCGGAGGTCACGCAGTCGTGGGTCGCCAAATCCTGCAGCGTGCCGGGCGCACCACGCGCGGCGATGTAGGCGGGGCTGGCCACCATGCCGTCGCTGCGGGCGCCGAGGAGCTGGCGGCCGACGTAGCCCGAGTCGCGCAGCGGTCCGCCGCGAAACGCGACGTCGATCTGCTCGGCAATCAAATCGGCCTGGGCATCACTGAGCACGAAGTCGAGCCGCACCCGCGGATGCGCGGCCAGAAAGTCAGCCACCCATTCCATCGGGAAGAAGTCGAAGAAATCAGCCATCGCCGCCACGCGCACCAGGCCACTGGGTTCCTGGCTGCCCGTCATCAACTCCTGGCCGGCTTCGACCAGCCCGTCGACCGCGCCTGCGCAGCGCTCGTGGAAGGCCTGGCCGGCGCTGGTCAGCGTGAGCTTGCGGGTGGAGCGCTGCATCAGCCGCGTGCCGAGCCGGGCTTCGAGCTGCTGGATGCGCCGGCTCACGGTGTTGGGAGGCAGGCCCAGCCGCCGCGCCGCCTCGGCAAAACTGCCGCAGCGCACCACCTGCACAAACATGGCAATGTCATTGAGGTCGAGCATGATGGGAAATTACTTCTATTACTTCCATTGGTGGATGAGTGCAATCCAATTGTCCCGTCTAGTAATGTAATTGATGCAATCCTAAACTTCCGGGCATTGGGGCCGCAAGGCCCTTCAACGCCGCAAGGCACACGCAAGGACATCGCTTTCCCATGACCTCTTCCTCTTCCTCTTCTGTTTCTCCTGCGCAGCACCGCATCGTCTGGGGCATTCGCATTCTTCTGGCACTGGCTTTCGGCGCGGCAGGCATCGCCAAGCTGGCCGGCGTGCCGCAAATGGTCCAGGTGTTCGACGCGATCGGCTTCGGCCAGTGGTTTCGCTACCTGACGGGTGCGGTCGAAGTCGTGGGCGCCGTGCTGCTGCTCGTGCCTGCGGCCAGCTTCTTCGCGAGCCTGCTGCTGACCGCGACCATGGTCGGCGCGGTGGCGACGCATCTCGTGCTGATTGGCGGCAGCCCCGTGCCTGCGTTGGTACTGGGCCTGCTGTCGGCCTTCGTGGCCTGGCGGCAGCGGCCGGTGCCCCGGTTGGCTACGGCGGGTTGATGCACTGCACACACTGCACATCTTCTTTCCCTTTTTCTTTCCCTTTTCACCGATCTCTTTTCAGGAGCACCCCATGACCACCGTCGTCGCCACCAAAGCGCGCGCCATCGTCTACCGCACGCGCGGCAGCACCCATGGGCCGATCACGCGGCTCGTGAGCCCTGGCGACCTGGGCGAGTTCCTCAAACCCTTCGTGTTCCTCGATCTGTTCGGCTTCCAGCCCGCGGCCGGCCACAAGGGCTTCGGCATGCACCCGCACTCGGGCATCGCGACGCTGACCTTCATGATCGAAGGCGACGTCGGTTATGAAGACACAACCGGCAAGACGGGCGTGCTCCCGGCCGGCGGCGTGGAATGGATGCGCGCCGGCAACGGCGTGTGGCACACCGGCGCGCCGGTCAGCGACTCGCCGGTGCTGGGCTTCCAGCTCTGGGTGGCGTTGCCGGCATCGGAAGAAAACGCGCCGGCCGAGAGCATTTACCTCTCGCCCGAACAGGTGCCGCAGGAAGGCCCGGCCCGCGTTCTGCTCGGCCGCTACGGCGCGGCGCAAAGTCCCATTCCGGCGCCGGCGGCCATGAACTACCTGGCTGTGCGCCTGAAGGACGGCGAGCGCTGGCGCTACACGCCGCCCGCCGGTCACACGGTGGGCTGGGTCGCGGTCAACGCGGGCCGGCTCGATGCGGGCGACAGCACGGGCGGCCCGATCGGCACGGGCGAGCTCGCGGTGTTCGAGGAATCCGGTGAGGCCATCGACTTCGTCGCCCACGGCGACACGGCGTTCGTTCTGGGCTCGGCCGTGAAGCATCCGCATGATCTGGTGATGGGCTACTACTCGGTGCACACGAGCCAGGCGGCGCTGGCCCAAGGCGAGGCCGAGATCCAGCGCATCGGCACGCGTCTGCGGCAAGAGGGACGGCTGGCCCGGCGGTGATGTTTCAATAGCTTATTACCGCGATACAAGTGAATCGTGAGGAAGAGCAAATCAGCGCGGATCAGCTTGTGTTGCCGGGCTGATCTTGAACCAGATGGAATACATGGCCGGCAGGAACACCAGCGTCAGAACCGTCCCAGCGAAGGTGCCACCGATCAGCGTGTAAGCGAGGGCGCCCCAGAACACCGAATGGGTCAGTGGGATGAAGGCCAGGATCGCCGCCAATGCGGTCAAGACCACCGGTCGAGCACGTTGCACGGTGGCCTCGACGACCGCATGGAATGGGGCGAGTCCCGCCTCTTCGTTGTGGCGGATCTGCCCGATCAATATCAGCGTGTTGCGCATCAGGATGCCCGAGAGCGCAATCAGCCCGACCAGCGCATTGATGCCGAACGGCTGTCGAAACAGAATCAAGGTAGGCACTACACCGATTAGCCCCAGCGGGCTGGTCAGGAAGACCATGACCATCGCCGAGATCGAGCGTGTCTGAAAGATGATGATGAGCAGGGTGATTGCCAGCATGATCGGGAACAGCGGCAACATCGCTGTCATCGCCTTGCCGGATTCCTCGATGGCGCCTGCCTCCTCAATGCGGTAGCCGCCCGGCAGCTTGTCCATGATGGGCTGAACCTGCTGGCTAATGGCTGCTGACACGTCCGGTGGCTGCATGCCGTCGGCAATATCGCCTCGAACGGTGATCGTCGGCATGCGGTCACGCCGGCGCATGATCGGCTCCTCCGCGCGCACGTCGACTTTGCCTATCTGCGATAGCGGTATGCGTTGCCCGTTGGCGCCGGTCAGTGTGAAGTCCGCGATCCTGGCCGGGTCGAGCCGAATGGTGCCGGCCGAGCGGGCTGTGACCTGCACGGTGCGAATGTCCTCACGCACGGCAGTCAATGGAACACCGCTCAGCAGGAACTGCAGTTGTTGGGCCACGGCGCTGGAGGTCAAGCCCACGGCCTGCAATCGGTCTTGCTGCAAGGTGAAGTGCAGCGCGGGTGTGCGCGTGCCCCAATCATTGTTGACGGTACGCATCATCGGACTGGCATGCATGACCTGCTGCACTTCGGCCGCGATTTCCCGCAGCTTGTCCGGGTCTGGCCCGGTGATCCGGTAGGCGACCGGATATGGCGAGTAGGGACCAAACACGAGCTGGGTGACACGCACGCGCGCCTCAGGGACGAGGCCGTCGGCGATGGCCTCGCGCAGCCGGCTTTTCAACACCTCGCGCTCATCCTGGTTGTCCGTGCGGACCACGATCTTGGCAAACGAGGGGTCGGGCAGTTCTGGTCCCATTGCCAGGTAAAAGCGTGGCGCGCCCTGGCCGATATAGGCCGTGACGATCTTCGCTTCCGGCTGCCTGGTCAACCAGGCTTCCACTGTCGCCGTGCTGGCACTGGTCTGGGTGATTGAGGTGCCATACGGCATCTGCACCTCGACCAGCACTTCGGGGCGGTCGGAGATCGGGAAGAATTGCTTCTTGACCACGGCCATCCCCAACACGGACACCACAAAAAGGCCCACGACTGTTGCGGCGACCAGCCACTTGCGAGCGATGACGCGCGCCAGTACTTGGCGGAAGCGGTTGTAACGCGGCGTGTCGTAGAGCGCGTCGTGGCCGCCTTCGATTTTTTTAAGCTCAGGCAGTAGCTTGACGCCAAGATAGGGTGTAAAGACTACGGCAACCACCCATGACGCGATCAGTGCAATGCCGACGATCCAGAACATGTTGCTGGTGTATTCCCCTGCAGTCGATCGGGCGAAACCGTTCGGCATGAAACCGACGGCCGTGACCAGCGTGCCCGAAAGCATGGGCGCGGCAGTGTGGCTCCAGGCGTAGGCGGAGGCTGCGATGCGGCTATAGCCTTCCTCCATCTTGACCACCATCATTTCGATGGCGATGATGGCGTCGTCGACCAGCAGGCCCAGCCCCAGGATCAGGGAGCCCAAGGTGATGCGGTCAAAATTCTTGCCGGTCGCGAGCATCACCATGAAGACTGCCGCCAGCGTCAGCGGCACGGCTGCGGCGACCACGATGCCCACACGCCAGCCCATGCTGACAAAACACACCAGCATAACCACCAGCAACGCGACGAAGAACTTGACCATGAACTCATCGACTGCTGAGCTGATGTTGACGGCCTGGTCTGTGACCTTGGCGAGGCTCATACCCTGTGGCATATCGGCATTGATCGCACCGACCTCTTTATCGAGCGCCTTGCCCAGGTCGAGTCCATTCCAACTGTCGCGCATGATGATGCCCAGCAGCAGAGCGGGTTCGCCGCCATTGCGAATCATGAAAGTCGCCGGGTCTTCATAGCCACGCTTGACTGTGGCGATGTCCGACAGTTTTAAAGTGCGGCCTTGCGCCACGACCGGCGTATCGCGGATTTTTTGTAACTCATCTAAAGCACCGTCCAGGCGAATGAACACCTGCGGCCCCTTGGTCTCCACGGAGCCGGCCGGCGTCAGAGCGTTCTGGCTATTGAGCCCGGCGAACACCTCCTGCGGGCTGACGCCCAGCGTTGCCAGGCGCTCGTGCGAGAACTCGACATAGATGCGCTCGGACTGCTCGCCGACGATGTTGACCTTCTTGACCCCCGGCACGTGCAGCAGCCGCTGGCGCAGCGTCTCCGCATCGCGCACCAGCAAGCGCTGCGGCTCACCTTTGGCCTTGAGCGCGAACAGGGCAAAGGTGACGTCTGAATATTCATCGTTGACCATCGGCCCGATCACGCCGGACGGAAGGTTGCCGGCTTCGTCTCCGACCTTCTTGCGGGCCTGATAGAACTGCTCCTGCACTTCCCCGGGCGGCGTGCTGTCGAGCAGGGTCATGGTCGTGAAGGCCAGGCCCGGCCTTGTATAGGTCTCGGTACGGTCGTACCAGCGCAACTCCTGCAGCCGCTTTTCAATCTTCTCGGCGACCTGGTCCTGCATTTCCTGCGGGGTTGCCCCGGGCCAGGCTGTGACGATCGTCATCACCTTGACAGTAAAGGAAGGGTCTTCCGCGCGGCCCAGTTTGAGGAACGCAATGAGCCCGGCCAGTGAAATCAGGCAGATCAGGAACAAGGTGATGGAGCGCTCGCGCACGGCGAGCGCCGAGAGGTTGAAACGGCCTTCGCTCATGGCCGCGCGCTTGCCGTTGCAGCCGTTTGACCCGCCACGCGAATCTGCTCGCCTTCGCGTAGCAGATGCGTGCCGAGTGCGACTATCCGGTCACCCTGCTTGAGTTGACCTGCAATGTGAGCACTATCGTCGCCCAGGCGCTGGACCTTGACCGGCCGCCACGAAACCTTTGCCGGCTCGCCCTGGATCACCCAGACGCCCGGCCCTTTGCCCGCGTCGGAGAGGGAGCCAATGGGTACCGAAAAACCGTCTTGCGCAGCGGAATGTGCATCCGGGATTTGAATGGTGACCGTGCTGCCCAATGGCGCGTTGGACAGCTCTCCATCCAGCACATAACGCGCCTCGAAAGTGCGCGTCAGCCGGTCCGCGGCGTTCGAGAGCTGCCTGAGTCTGGTCGGAACGGTAACGCCTTCCTGGCCAAAGAGCGTGGCCAACCCGGTTGAACCGACCGCAGGGCGCAAGGTTTCCGGTAGTTGAATGACGGCTTCACGGTGGCCGGCATGGGCCACACGCACCACGACCTGCCCCGCGTTGACGACCTGGCCGGGTTCAACCAGCGTTTCCATGACGACGCCATCGCCATCCGCCACCAATTCCGTATAGCGGCTCGCGTTTCGAGCGACTTCGGCCTGGGCCTCGGTTGCGTTGAGCTGGGCTTTGGCGGCATCTGCCGCCGCCTTGACCTGGTCATAGGCTGAGGCCGAGATTGCACCGGTTCCGCGCAGGTCCTGGTAGCGGGCTTCGTCCTGCGCCGTTTGCTGCGCCCGCGCTCGGGCGGCGGCGACCGCTTCCTGCTGTGCATGAGCTGCGAGCTTCAGGTCGACGGGATCGATGCGCATGAGCGGCTGCCCGCGCTTAACGGTTTGCCCCGTATCCACAAGGCGTTGCAGCACCTTGCCGGAGACCCGAAAACCCAGATCGCTTTGTACCCGAGCGGCTACGGTCCCGGTGAACGCGCGTGACGCAGCGACCGAGCCCTGAATGGTGGCCACGCGTACCAGCGGCGCTTCGGTACGTGGATCAGATTGCGCCTTGTCGCCGCAAGCGGCCAACACAAAGGGCAATGCACAGATGACGGTAGATATAGGGAGGCAACGCCTGAGCATAAAAGTCCCACTGACGAAGTGAATTGGACTTTCATTATGGTA
Organism: Polaromonas sp. P4_H1; assembly: GCF_056400945.1. Taxonomy (NCBI): domain Bacteria; kingdom Pseudomonadati; phylum Pseudomonadota; class Betaproteobacteria; order Burkholderiales; family Comamonadaceae; genus Polaromonas; species Polaromonas sp. P4_H1. The sequence continues at coordinate 422,809 of NZ_JBFUKG010000001.1, forward strand.
CTAGTGACTAAATTAGTCAATAGTCACAGTTTTAATCATGGTGACAGGCTGCGGAGCACCAGGCTCGACAAATGCGCCGGCGCCTCTTTGTTGTAGTCAAAGCTATGCTGCAAAAGCAAAGGGTTGAGGTAGGGGCGCATGACCAGATAGATGGCCAACGCCGTCTCGTCCAGGGGTGTCTTGCGCTCGAAGTCCCCGGTTTTCCGGCCTTCCTGCAAGACGTCCCGAAGCAGCTTCTGGATGCGTTCTTCGTAGGCATGAACCGCCTGCCAGCGCTCCGTAGCGGCCGAGGCGGCAATCTCGTAAAGCTTGCGGTCCTGAAAAAACAGGCGAAGGCTGGCCTCGGTCATGGCTTTAAACATCCGCCGCAGCTTCTCTGGCGGCATGTCGGCCCCTGCAATAGCCGCACTGACCTCGGTCTCAATCTCGCGCAGGCAGTTCGCGCAGATCATCTCGCCAATGGCCTGCTTGGATTCAAAGAACTTGTAGATGTAAGCCTTGGAAAACCCGATGGCTTTGGCGAGATCGGAGACGGTCGTTTTCTCGTAACCGTAGCGGCTGAAGTGCTCGGTGGCCGCGGTAATGATCTGATCTCGCACGTCATGGTCGGCCGGGCCGCGGGCCGAAACCGGATAAATCGCTTTGTTCATGCCCGAAGCTTACCCGCATCCCAAGAGATCAACAACGAGTGACCATTTTGTATTATAGTCACTCTACTTGACGCCATGATCCGGAGGAAGTCCATGCGGCCCAAACGCACCCTTGCCATACTCATTGTTGCCGGCCTCTCGGCCGGCTGCGCTGTCGGTCCCGACTACGTCAGGCCCGATACGCCCATGCCGCAACGGTACCTGGGCCAACCAGCGGTAGACCAGCGGCATGCCACTGCCCAGGCCGATCTCGTCACATGGTGGACGGGTTTCGGCGATCCGCAACTGACCCGCTTCGTCACGCTGGCGTTGGCGCAGAACCTCGATCTCGCGCAGGCGTCCGCTCGCGTCGCCCAGGCCCGCGCGGAGCTTGGGGCGGCAAATGCCGCATTGCTGCCTTCGGGCAACGCCAGCGGCCAGGCGGCCAGAGCCTACCAATCCCTTGAAACGCCTCTGGGCAAAGTCTTGAGCTCGAGCCCCGGTTTTGACCGCCACGGCAGTTCTTACGAAACCAATCTCGGCGCGAGCTGGGAACTGGATGTATTCGGAGGCTTGCGTCGTGGAAAGGAAGCGGCACTTGCCGGGTACCAGGCGTCGGAGGCAGGCGCAACCGCCACCCGGCTGGCCGTGGCTGCACAGACCGCCGACACTTACATCATCATTCGTGGGCTGCAAACCCGCCTCGACGTTGCCCGCCGGCAGGTGCAGACGCAGCAGGAATTGCTATCAACCATCAACCTTCTGTATGGGAAGGGGTTGGCGGCCGAACTTCAAGTGAGGCAGGCCGAAGGTGCGCTGGCCCAGGTTCGGGCGTCCGTGCCGGTCCTTGAAGCGGGTCTGGACGTGGCCATGAACGCGCTTGACGTGATGCTGGGCTCACCACCTGGAACGCATCGGATGGAACTGGCCGATGCTGGCGTCATCCCTGCGACGCCGCAAATCACTGCGACAGGCTCTCCAGGTGAGTTGCTAAGGCGCCGCCCTGACCTGATTGTGGCTGAGCGCCGCCTTGCCGCATCGAATGCCCGTATCGGTGTCGCTATTGCCGAGTACTACCCCAAACTCTCTCTGAGCGGGCTGATCGGCAGCGCGACATCGGTGGCCGGCGGCAATCTGTTCACCAGCGGTGCCAGTCAGGCCTCCGGCGTGCTGGGTCTGCGCTGGCGTCTGTTCGATTTTGGCCGCATCAACGCGCAGATCGACCAGGCCAGGGGCCAGGAGGCCGAGATGTTGGCTGCATATCGGCTTGCCGTACTGCGGGCAACTGAGGACGTAGAAAACGCCTTTTCGGCCCTGGTCAAGCGCGAGGAGCAGGCTGCTGTACTTGCCCAGGGAGTGGACTCTCTCGGCCGCGCACGATCAGCATCGTTTGCGGGGTATCAGAAAGGGGTACTCAGCTTGATCGAAGTCTTGCAGGCCGACGAAAACCTGCTACGCGCCTCCGATGCGCGAGCGCAAGCGCAAACGGAATCAGCACGCGCAGCGGTCGCTACCTTCAAAGCGCTCGGCGGCGGTTGGCAACCCCAGGGATCCAACGCGGTCGCAATCAGATAGCCCAACGTTGGGGAAATTGATCCATAAAACTCTGTAGAGATCGATTCATTTCCTGTTATGCCGTGCAGGGGGCAGGTTCTTGAGGCCACAGCCGCACCACCAGCGCGGCGACGCCGGCCACCGCGGCCATCACGCACACACCTTGCCAGCCGGCCGGCGAGCTGCACCGCGACTGGCGCAACGATGTGGAAGGCCTGGGAACCCTGTTTGCCAACCACATCCCCGACTACCGCAACCTGATGACCAGCTACAGCGGTCAAGGCGGCAAGGTAAGACCCCAGGCCGCCGTGGCCACGGCGGCCTGCACTTGAAACCAGATAACGCTAACCTCAACTGTGTTTTCTGAAAGCTCCGCCATGACCATCCGCCTCGCCAATCCTGACAACCCCATCGTGCAAATCAAAGCCCTCGGTTTTCCGTGGGAAAAACGATCGACCCGTTTCTGTTTTGCGCCTACCACGATGACGCTTACCCGGCGGCCAACGCGCAGATGGGACCGCAGGCTTCGCTGGCAGGGCGGGCCATCGGGCAAGACTTCAGCCGCAAGGACGGCTGGAGCATGTACCACGGCAGCACGGTGCCGGGCTTTCCGGGGCATCCGCACCGGGGCTTTGAAACCGTCACCATCGTCCGCAAGGGGCTGATTGACCATTCGGATTCGCTGGGCGCGGCGGCGCGTTTTGGCGGCGGCGATGTGCAGTGGCTGACCGCGGGCAAGGGTGTGGTGCATTCCGAGATGTTTCCGCTGCTCGACGCTGATGCGCCGAATCCGCTGGAGCTGTTCCAGATCTGGCTAAACCTGCCGGCAACTGCTCAATGGGGAAAACGAAGTCGCCGAGTTCCTGTTGCTACAGGGCAAACCGATAGCCGAGCCGGTGGTGCAGTACGGCCCGTTCGTGATGAACACGCAGGCCGAGATTGCGCAGACCATGGCGGACTACCAGCGCACGCAGTTCGGCGGCTGGCCCTGGCCCGACGACGCACCGGTGCACGGGCGCGACCCGGCACGGTTTGCCAAACACCCGGACGGGCGCGAGGAGCGGCCGGCGGTGGGTGATGATCACGCCGCGGCACATGTGGCAGGCGACGGCACCGATTAAGGGCATCCGCCTAACGTCGCCGGGACGTTGCCGTCACGTGCCGAGTGGCCGGAGGCGCTAGCCTTTGATCAGTAGAAGCGTTCTGGCTCGCGTGCGCCGTAGATGCTCCCTCATCGCGTTCTCCGTGCCTCGCGCATTAACTCGATCGATGATGACGTGATGTTCGTCCCTGCGCGCATGTGGCGCTCGGGTGACGTGGGCGCTCAGAAGATCGAGAACGAGAACGCGCGTTCGACATCGGCGCGAATGTGCTGGATGCGCTCGCGGTTCAACTGCTCGGCCGCCGCGGCGTCGCGGTTCTCGATGGCCTTGAACAGTTTTTCATGCTCGGCGATCGCCGCCTGCATGCGGCCAGGGATCATCGCTGTGCGATTACCCATGAGGCGCAGTCGATTCTCAATGCCCATCACGTAGTGGATGAGCGTGTCACTGCGACAGCACTCGGCCAGCATGCGGCGGAAGTCCAGCGCGTTGTCCAGGTAGTGCACCACGTCGCCGGCCTTGACCGCAGCAACCATCTGTTTGAGCGTGGCTTTCAATTGCTTGAGTTCCTGTGGTTGGGCCTGTATCGCAGCCAGCCTGGCGACCAGGCCTTCCAGCACCTCCCGGATGTCCAGCAGCTCGATGATCTCCGACGGCTTAAGCTGTTTGACGGTCACACCGACAAACCGCGTCCGCGATACCAGGTGTTCGACTTCCAGCTGGCGGATCGCTTCGCGCACCGGCGTGCGGCTGACCTTGTATTGGGCAGCCAGGTCTTGCTCTGTCAGCTTGTCGCCGGGTTTGAGTTCGCCCTTCAGGATGGTGGCGCGGATTCGGTCGCAGACCTGTTCGGCGCTTAGGGGCTGGCCGCCTTCCTGTTTCGCGGCGGTCTTGGGCGTGGACATATTCATGAACGCGTTATACAGCATGCCTTCCATGGTCATGCGGGCCCATGCACCAGGTATTCGGCGGCCTTGGCCGGCACCTGCAGGAGAAGGACCTGCAGGCCTTCGGGCCCGGCCTGGAGCATGCCGCCTGGCTCGCCTGCTTGCAGGTAGCGGCTTTCCCACACTTGGAGTTGACCCGCTCCGTGTCGCATCGCGCCAGCCATCACCAACTGGAACTGCCCGCTGGCAGCCGGCACCGGTGCCTCGGCTTGGCCGCCAGGTGGAAGGCTGCAGAGGGAAGCGGCAAGCCCATCTGCCTGCGGCTCGATGGCATGGAACCACGCCGGGCCTGCGAGGGCGCCGAGCTCGGCCGCGCTTGCCTGCGGCACGGGCGGCCCCTGCATGTGGCGCTTGGGTCCGCGCAGCATTTTGTCCCGGGCGACGGCGATGAAGTTGGCGCCGATCTCGAACACAGGGCGTATGGTGAAGTATTTCAGGCCCTGTGGGCCCGCGACCACCGGGCCGTAACCTGTGCAGGCGCCCGCGTAGTGGACCGAGCCGGTCGCGACCTCATGCGCGCCCAACCGGCCGGAGCCCGACATAACCACCTGGAACTGGTTCTGCGTGTGGAAATGCGGCGCCAGCACCGAGCCCGGCGGCTGCTCGACCAGGAACACGGTCGGCGAGAGCACCGGGTCCTTGCCCCCATCCATCCATTCGCTGCGGAAGAACTCGAAGCCCTCTGGTAGCTTGCGCGCATGCCGCGTCTGGCGTGCGCGTTCCGCCGATCCCGTCAACACCATGTCGTCACTCCAGTTTGGCGCCCGAACTCTTGATGACCGCCGCCCAGCGCGTCACCTCGGCTTTGAGGAAGGTCTTGAACTCCGGCGCCGTGCTGGTGATCGGCCTGCCGCCGAGCAGGATGATGCGCTTGGAGAAGTCGTCGGATTGCACGATCTTCGCCAGCTCCTCGCTGATCTTGTCCACCGTGCGTTGCGGCGTGCCCGCTGGCGCCAGCAGCCCAACCCACGGCACCATGTCGAAGCCTTCGACGCCGCTTTCGGCCACCGTCGGAATGGTGGGCATGGTGCTAACGCGGTCGCGCGAACTGATGGCAATGGCCCGTACCTTGCCCGACTGCAGAAAGGGCTGCGCGGCGGCGATCGCGTCGAACGAGACCTGCACCTGCCCGCCGGCCAGGTCGGTCAGCGACTTGGCCGCGCCCTGGTAGGGGACGTGCGTCATTTCTGTGCCGGTGCGGCGCATGAATTCCGTCATGGCCAGGTGCGACACCGAGCCGTTGCCGGGCGATGAATAGCTGACCTTGCCGGGATTGGCCTTGAGGTAGGCCAGCAATTCCTTGACCGAAGTGACAGGCAGGGCGCTGCTCACCATCAAAAGCAGAGGCGCGTCGTAGATCATGCCGATAGGTTCGAAGTCCTTCAGGGGGTCGTACTTGACGTTCTTGTACAGCGAAGGGTTGCCGGCCAGCGCGGCCGAAGCGGACAACGTGAGGATGCTGCCGTCCGCCGGCATCTTGGCCACGGCGGCCAGCGCGATGCTGCCCGCCTGCCCCGGCAGGTTCTCCACGATCAGGTTGCGCCCCGTCGCCGGCCCAAGCCTGCCGGCCAGGACGCGGGCGACCGTGTCCACCGACTGGCCCGCCGGGTACCCGACGATCAGCTTGCCCGTGTCGCCCTGCGCGAAGCAGGCTGTCGCCTGCGCGATGCCCAGCGTGGCACCGGCCAGGATTCTTGCGAATTTCTTCATGGTTTGTCTCCTGTTTTTAGACTGACCCGGCGCTCCCCCAAAGGTCGCGCCCACCCAAACTCAGGCCGCGGCGTGCGGCACCGGCTCACTCAACATTTGCATGATCGAGGAAAAGTCCAGCCGGCCCTTGCCCGCCTTGCAGTGAATCGCGTACAGCGCGGCCACCGCGCCGCCCAGAAGCGCCGGCGAGCCGCTGGCCATCGCGGCTTGCTCCGCCAGGCGCAGGTCCTTGAGCATCAGCTCCGACGCGAAGCCGCCTTCGTAGCCCCGGTTGGACGGCGACGTAGGCACGAGGCCCGGCTCGGGCGAGTAGCTCGTCAGCGCCCAGCACTGGCCGGACGAGGTGGATGCGATGTCGAAGAACTTTTGCGGATCCAGCCCCAAGCGCTTGGCGAGGTTGAGCGCTTCCGATACCGCCACCATGGAAATGCCCGTGATCATGTTGTTGCAGATCTTGGCGGCCTGGCCCGCGCCCGCGGCGCCGGCGTGGATGATGTTCTTTCCCATGAGCTGGAGAATGGGCAGGGCCTGCGCGAACGCGGCGTCCGAGCCCCCCGCCATGAAGGTCAGCGTGCCCGCCGCCGCGCCGCCCACGCCGCCCGAGACCGGCGCGTCCAGCGTCGTGACGCCGCGCGCCGACAGCGCCGCATGAAACACGCCGCAGGACGCCACGTCGATGGTGGAGCTGTCGATCACCACCGCGCCCGGCGCGTACTCAACCCCCGGCGCGTTGACCAGCGTGTCCAGCACATGCTTGCCGCTGGGCAGCATGGAAACGACGAACTGCGCGCCAGCCACCGCCGCAGTGACGCTGCCGTGGGGCTTCATGCCCAATTCGGCGGCGCGCCTGATGGCCTCCGGGTTTGGGTCGACGCAGCGGACTTCATGTCCCGCCTGGCACAGCCGGGTAGCCATGGGCAAGCCCATGTTGCCCAGGCCGATAAACGCGATGGTGGCCATTTTGTTGTCTCCTTTTCGGCGCGCACGCGCCTCATTGCATGTTGAAAATTACCGTCTTCTTGTGGGTGAAGTGATCGAGCATGGCTTCGAGGGAAGCTTCGCGTCCCAGGCCCGACTGCTTGACCCCGCCGTAGGACAACCCGGGCTGCACGACGATGTTCTGGTTGATCTGCACGAAACCCGCCTCGAGCCGGCGGCTGGCGTCCAGCGCGGTCTTCAGGTCGCGCGTCCAGATGGTCGCCGCCAGCCCGTAGTCGCTGTCGTTGGCCTGCGCTAGCGCTTCCTCGTAGCTAGAAAACCTGATGACGCAGGTCACCGGCCCGAAAATTTCCTCGCGGGCGAGCTTGCTGCCGTTGTCCAGCCCCGTGAAGATCACGGGCCGCACGAACAGCCCCTTGCGCAAAGCCTCGTCCTGCGGCAGCGCGGAACATTCGACGGCGGTCGCGCCGGTCAACGCCCGGCCTGCTTCGATGTAGCCCAGGACCTTCTCGTGCTGGCCTTTGGAGATGATGGTGCCAATGTCGGTGGCCTCGTCCAGCGGGTCGCCCATCTTCATGGCGTCCACTTTGGCCTTGACCTTGGCGACGAATTCGTCGTGCACGCTGTCATGCACGAAGATCCGGCTGGCCGCTGTGCAGCTCTGACCCTGCCGCGTGAAGCGCATGCCGGCCACGGCGCCAGCAACGGCCCTGTCGATGTCCGCGTCGCCCATCACAATCATCGGGCTCTTGCCGCCCAGTTCCAGCGTGACGGGAATGAGCTTCTCGCCGGCGGCCTTGTAAACGATCCTGCCGGTCTCCACCGAACCGGTGAAGGTCACCTTGCCCACGTCCTTGTGCGCCACGAGCGGCGCGCCGCACTCGGGGCCGAAGCCCGACACGATGTTGAGCACGCCCGGGGGCAGCAGTTGGTTAAGGATCTGGCAGACGCGCAACACGGCCAGCGGCGCCTCTTCGGCGGATTTCACCACCACGCAGTTGCCCGCGACAATGGCCGGCGCGATCTTCAGCGCCATCAGCATCATCGGCGCGTTCCAGGGAATGATGACGCCCACCACGCCGATCGGCTCGCGCGTCGTGACCGTCAGCATCTCGGGGCTGAAGGGCACCGACTCGCCCTTGAGCTCGGACCCCAACCCTCCATAGAACTGCAGCGCATCGGCGACGATGGAGGCCTCGACGCGGCTTTCGGTGCGCAAGGCCTTGCCGGTCTCCAGCGCGACCAGCCGGCCGAGCTCTTCCACGTGGGCGCCCAGCAGCCGCGAGCATTCGGCCACCAGCGTGCCACGCTTCCTGGCGGCCATGCCAGCCCAGCCGCGCTGCGCCCGTTTGGCCGCCGCAACGGCGGCGTCGATGTCCGACGCGTCGCTGGACGGCACCGCAGCCACTTCGAGCCCCGTGGCCGGGTTGACGACGGGGAAGGTCTTGCCTGAACGTGCAGAGACCAGTTCGCCGTCGATGAGGTTGAAGCCGCTCAGCGCGCGCGCGAGCCGCTTGGGGTCGGTGTCGGGGACGAGTGGGTCGGATGCCATGAAGGGTTCCTTGGGTTTGTTCATGGTGATCAGCCTTTCACCTCGGCGATGGCCGGCCAGCGCTTTTTCACCTTGATGATGCGGGCGCTGCCGCGACGCACGAAGCGCTTGGTGTCGTCGACGCTGGCCTGGTAATCCCACACAGGCTGCAGGGCATCCGGCAGGTCCTTGATGAACTGGCGCCGCGCCTGGCTGGCCAGGACCTGCGCCTTGAGTGCGTCCGGGTTCCATCCGGCCATCACTTCGTCCTTCAGGCTTTTCAGCACATCCGGTGCGGCCTGCGCGATGTTGACGAGTTCGTTGGCGTCCGCCTCCATGTCGTGGAGCTGGTCGGGGTAGCCATGCGTGTAGACATACTTGTAGCGGCCGCGCCGCAGCATGCAGCACGGCCCGGTGACGCCTTCCGCCGTGTACTCGACGAAGGCGGTGCGCTCCTTGCCGCCCTTGTCCTTGCCACCGTCCAATAGTGGACGCAGCGACACGCCATCCACGGGCTCGACCCATTGGGGCTCGGCGCCGCCGGTGGCAAAGTCCATCAAGGTGGGCAGGAGGTCGACGTGCGACGCCGGTGCCGCGATGCGGCGGCCCTCTGTCATGCCGGGCCGCGAAATGATCAGCGGCACCTTGGCCGACCAGTCGAAAAACACCCGCTTGAACCACATGCCGCGCTCGCCCAGCATGTCACCATGGTCCGACGTGAAAACGACGATGGTGTTCTCGTCGAAGCCCGTGCGTTTGAGGGTTTCAAGCAGCTTGCCGACCTTGTCGTCGATGTAGCTCACCATGGCGTAGTAGGCATGCCGCGCGCGCAGGATCTGCTCGTCGCTGGCCGTCTGCTTGTCCAGGCCGTGCGAATACTGGATCCACTTGCTGAGCATGTCGCGCTCGGCCATGGGAATGTCGCGCACCAGTGGCAGGTTGATCTCTTCGCGCTTGTACCGGGCCATGTACTCTGGAAGTATGTGGAACGGCGGGTGCGGGTGGGTGTACGACACGCACATGAAAAACGGCTGCTCGTCATCGCGCGCCAGGTCATACAAGCGCTGGATGGACTTGGCCTCGACCTCCTCATCGTAGTCCAGCTGCAGGCTGCGGAAGCACTCGCCGCTCTCGTCCACCGTGCTGAGGTTGTGGCCGGGCGAATAGAAGCTGAATTCGCCTTCCTTCCAGTCGGCCGACCAGCCGAAGTCGGCCGGATAAATGTCCGTGGTCAGCCGTTCCTGGAAGCCGTGCTTCTGGTCGGGACCCACGAAGTGCATTTTGCCGCTGAGGATGGTCTTGTAGCCCTGGCTGCCGAGGTAGTAACCGAGCGTGGGCGTGGCCGCCTGGAACTCGCAGGCGTTGTCAAACGCGCCGATGCGCGTAGCGAACTGCCCGGCCAGCAGCGAGAAGCGGGCCGGCGCGCACAGCGGGAAGTTGCAGTACGCATTGTCAAAAACCGCCGAACGCGCGGCCAGCGCCTGCAGGTGCGGCGCCTTTAGCGCAGTGTTCCCGTGGAAGGGAAGGACGGGGGCCGACAGCTGGTCGGCCATGATCATCAAGATGTTGGGTTTCTTCATAATAAGTCTCCTTTTGAATAACGGTTGCATTACTATTGCATGCAATATAGACTTACTGTCGTTGAAACACAAGACTTTTCTGGAGACATCCATGCAAACACCTAAGGCCGACCGCCGCGCCGGGCCGCCCCAAGCGAGGCCAGCCCAGCCCCCTCGGGGGGCAGAGAGCGACACGCAGTGCACGAACGTGGGGGCTCAAGCCGGCCGGCGCGCCGGGCCGCCCCAAGCAAGGCCAGCCCCCTCGGGGGGCAGAGAGCGACACGCAGTGCGCGAACGTGGGGGCTCAGCACTCCCCCTGGCCGGCATCCGCGTCCTGGACCTCACGCGTGCGCTGGCTGGCCCCTTCTGCACCATGATCCTGGCCGACCTCGGCGCCGACGTCATCAAGGTCGAGCCGATGGGCGACGGCGACATGATCCGCAACTGGGGCCCGTTCGACCGCGGCACGAGCGCCTATTACCTGAGCGGCAACCGCAACAAGCGCGGCATGGCCGTCAACTTCCGCGAACCGCGCGCGCTGGACATGCTGCGCCGACTGGCTGGTGAATGCGACGTGATCGCCGAGAACTTCCGCCCCGGCGCCATGGAGGCCATGGGCCTCTCCTTTGAGAGCCTGGTGGCAGCGAACCCGCGGCTGATCTACGCGGGCATCACCGGCTTTGGTCGCACCGGCCCGGCCGGTCAGCGGCCGGGCTTTGACCAGATTGCCCAGGGGCACTCGGGCCTGATGAGCGTGACAGGCTCCGCCGAATCCGGGCCCATGCGCGTCGGTGTCGCTATTGGCGACCAGGCTGCGGGCATGTGGTGCGCCATGGGTGTGCTCGCAGCCTTGAATGAACGCCATCGGACCGGCCGCGGCCAGCGGGTTGAAACGTCACTCCTCGCGAGCCTTGTTGGCCTGCTCAGCGTGCAAGGCCAGCGCTACCTGAGCCTGGGCGAAGTGCCGCCCCTGGCCGGCAACACGCATCCGGTCATTTCTCCCTACGGGGTCTTCCAGACGGCCGATGGCCCCTTCAACATCGCACCGGCGACAACCGAGATGTGGCGCAAGCTCTGTTTGATCCTCGGCCTCGCGCCGCTGATCGACGACCCGCGATTCCCCGACAACGCCGCCCGCGTGGAGCGCCGCAACGAACTCAAAGCGATCCTTGAGGAACGCCTGACGACGCGTACCCGCGCCGAATGGACGCAAGACTTCCTTGCAGAAGGCATTCCCGCCGGCCCGATCAACAATCTCGCTGACGTGTTCGCGGACGAACAGGTGATCCACAGCGGTCTGGTGGAGGAAGTGATGCACCCGGAGCTTGGACCGCTCAAGCAAGTTGGCAGTCCGATCCGGCTGGACGCGATGGCCGGCGCCTCGATCCGCATGGCACCTCCGCTTCTGGGCCAGCACACCTTCGAGATCCTGCGCGAGTTCGGCTATGAGCAATCCACGCTTGACACGCTGGCCGACGGTGGCGTCATCAGCCAGCACCGCCAGGCTGTGACCTCATGAGCCACTCCAGCCAGCCGACGCTGCACATCGACGGCCGCGTCGCCACCATCACCCTGCGCAGGCCGGCCGAGCACAACCGCATCGACCCGGACGACCCGAAGGTCATCCTCCGGCTCCTCGAGGAAGTGGAAACCGAATCCAGCGTGGCCGCACTGGTCGTCACGGGCGAAGGCAACCGAACGTTCTGTTCCGGCTACACCCTCGCGCAGATCGGTTCACGCCTGGACCGCAGCTTTGAAGACATGCTGGACCGCATCGAGGCGGTGAAAGTGCCGACGCTGTGCGTGATGAACGGCAGCGCCTACGGTGGCGGCACCGATCTGGCCATGAGCTGCGACTTCCGCATCGGTGTGCAAGGCATCCGGATGTTCATGCCGGCCGCCAGGTTCGGCCTCCATTACTACCCGGGCGGGCTGCGCCGATTCGTCACGCGGCTCGGTCCGGCTGCCACCAAGAAGATATTCCTGACCGGGCAAACCCTCCAGGCGGATGAGATGCTGCGCATAGGCTTCCTGACCGAGCTGGTAGACCCGGCGGAGCTTGCCCGCACGGTGCAGTCGTATGTGGAGGCCATTACTCAAGGCGAACCCGAGGCCGTGGCGAGCATGAAGCTGCACATCGACCAACTGGCGCAGGGGACCTGGTCGGAAGAAATCGGACGCCACGCCTACGAACGTTCGCTGCGGTCGAAAGCCACAGCGTTGCGCCTGGCGACGCTTAAATAGGCCGCCGAGGTACTGCGAGTTCGCTAAGCCATTGCCGCCTGAACGGCGGAGATGAACGGCTTGACGAGCGGATTGTCCAAGTCTTGACGCCAGCACACGGCCATCTCCATTCCACCACCGTCATCTTCCAGAGGACGAAATGAAACGCCAGGGGGACTGCCGAGCGCGGCGCATGCTGGGACGATGGAAAACCCCTCTCCAGCCAGTACGAGGGCAAGGGCAGAGTGAACTGTCTCCACCCTCTGCATCACATGCGCCGTAATGTGGTGACGTCTGAGAAGCGATCCGATAGGAGAGGTATCCGCTCCGTTTTCCACCCTCGTGCTAGGCAATCCAACAAGCTTCATTCCTTGCAATTTGGCCATGGGGACTACTTTGTGACGGGCCAGCGGTGACCGCGCAGGCATAGCCAAAAGCAAGGGCTGTTTTCCGATCGTGACAGTAGCGATCCCGCTGCGTTGCAGTGGCGGCATACAGAGACCTACCGTCACTTTGAACTCGCTAATAAGCATCTCGTACGTGCTGGCACTCATCTCGACGAATTGGATGTCGACCCCGGGCAAAGTGCGTCTCAGCTCCGGGACCAACTTGGGGAGCACTGCATAGCCTAGCGCGAACATATAGCCCACGGTCAAGCGACCGCGGCGTCCCGCGGCCACCGCACGCGCTGCTTCAAAGCCGTCGTGCGCGAGCGCAAGCGCTTCCTTCGCGCGCGAATACAAAGCACCACCCGCATCGGTAAGCTCCATCCCCCTAGGCCCTCGACGAAAAAGCGCGGTTCCAAGCTGCGCCTCGAGGTTGTGGATGTGTACCGACAGAGGTGGCTGCGCCATGTGAAGCTGCATCGCCGCCTTTCCCACGCTGCGGGCATCCGCAACGGCAACGAAATAGCGGAGGTGTTTCAAGTCCATCAACCCATATTAAACGCGTATGGGATTGTCGTAAATCGGTATTAGACGAATGCATTGCGAAATGCGAAGCTCACACCGTCAAGAACCATGGAGATAGAGCTAAAGATGAGTGACGACCTTTGCCAAATGCCTGCAACCGTTCTGCGCCAAAAAATCGCGCGGCGGGAGGTCTCGCCTGTCGAAGTTACGCAAGCAATCCTTGATCGCGCCGTACGACTTCAACCGGTGCTTAACTGCTTCATCACCATCTGCGCTGACGAGGCGATGCAGGAAGCGCGCGCCGCTGAGCAAGCGCTCATGCGTAACGAACCGCTCGGCCTCCTCCATGGAATACCCTACACGTGCAAGGATTTGGTCAACACACGCGGGGTGCGCACGACATTCGGCTCGCTGATCTTCCAGAACAATGTTCCTACGGAAGACGCGGAAGCAGTGGCGCGCCTGCGTCGGCAAGGCGCCATCCTTATCGGCAAGACAACGACCTCCGAGTTCGGTGCCAAATGCCTGACTGACGCCCCCCTCTTCGGCCGCACCCGCAACCCCTGGCGCGCCGATCGCACCAGTGGAGGTTCCAGCGGCGGCGCGGCCGTGGCCGTGGCGGCGGGGATTGCACCGATCGGCATCGCCACCGACGGAGGCGGGTCAACCCGGATTCCTGCGGCGTGCAATGGTGTTGTAGGCCTCAAGCAAAGCATTGGCGTCGTTCCTCACTCGCAGACCGAAGATGCCTTCGGGAACCTCACGTATGTCACACCGATGACACGCACGGTGGCAGACACCGCGTTGATGCTCCAGGCCATGGCCGGCCCGGCGCCCGTCGACCCTTGGTCTATTGGCGTGCCGGTACCGGACTATTGCAAGGCGGCTACGGCAGGCGGCGACCTGCATGGTAAACGCATCATGTTCTGCATGGCACCCCAAGGCCGGCCCGTTTCAAGCGAGGTCGCGCGTGCGTTTGGGGATGCGCTCGCCCATCTGAAATCAATGGGGGCGCAATTGTGCGAGATGCCCGTCACCACTGACTTTGACATTGAGCCCCTCTGGCGCACGATCAACCACACGGTGTGGCTGGCGCGGTTTAGCGAGTGGGCACGCGAGCGTCCGAACGACCTCAGTCCTTCTCTCCTTCAACAACTTGAGTTGGCCAGGCACGTCACTGGGGTCGAGTATCAGCGAGCCATGTTCGACCGAACCCGCCTGTTCAGGCATGTCCAAGCGCTGTTGCACGAGAATGATTTCCTCGCCGTGCCCACGTTGTCGCGTACGGCCGTAGCGATCGACCAGGATCTCTTCGGCACGCTGGACATTGACGGTCAGAGCTACCCGGAGCTCCGCCCGAACTGGTTTCCCTGGACGATGCCGTTCAACCTCACCGGACATCCTGCCATCACACTTCCCTGCGGCTTCGACCCGGACGGACTTCCCATCGGCGTGCAACTGGTTGGGCGGTTCAGGGGCGATGCGGATCTGCTTCACGCCGCATCGCTGCTCGAGACATCCCAGGGACTGTTGTTGCGCCGACCAAATGGACTTGACTTGACCTAGGGTAGATCATGAACAAACTGAACCATAGATTTTCCAAGTGGGCATTTGCCTTCACGATTTTCAGCGGCACTCTGGCTTGCGTTCACGCTCAGTCAAACCCGCCGGGCGGCGCTTCAACCGAGCCCTTGAAGCTGGTGGTCGGATTCGCGCCGGGAGGCGCTCTCGACGCTTTGGCAAGGGCTTTGGCCGAGCAGCTGCGGAAGTCCACCGGGCAAACTGTTTTGGTCGACAACCGGCCAGGCGCGTCGACCCGCTTGGCCATCGAGTACGTGAAGCGAGCGCCGCCCGATGGCAATACGGTGCTCCTTGCATCCTCGGCGCCGTTCGTCATCTTTCCGATGACATACAAAAACGTGAACTACGACGTGGAACGCGACTTCGTTCCGGTGGCGCATCTGGTGGAATTCTCCAGCGTCATTTCCACGAGTGCCGCGAAGCCCTACAAAACACTGCCCCAATATGTCGCATGGGTCCGGAGCCACCCCGCAGATGGGATGGTAGGACTCACATCTCTTGGGGGTGGCCTGCACTTCTCCATCTTGGCGATGTCCAAGGAAATTGGCGTTCCCTTAAGTCCTGTTTCGTATAGAGGTGGTGCGCCCCTCGCAACGGACATCATCGGCGGACAAGTCCCCGTCGGAACAGATGCGCTGGCCAGTCAACTGGAACTTCATCGAGGTGGCAGGGTGCGCATCCTCGCGGTCTCTGGAACACGGCGTAACAAGCTATTGCCCGATGTCCCCACCGCGAAGGAAGCTGGCATCAACGGTTTCGATCACGCTACTTTTTCCTACAGCGCCTATGTTCCCGCCGGCACGCCCCCCGCTGTAACGATGCGACTTGAGCGCGCGCTAGTCGCGGCCGTGAAAGAGCGACAGGTCTATGCACAGCTCCTGAACATTGGGCTCGAGCCCACGGGGCTGGACGGCGCGACCGTCAGGACACAGCTACGCGCGGAGCGTGCCTTCTGGCGGCCCATCGTCGAAGCCTCCGGATTCAAGAGCGAAGAGTGAAGCCCGAATTTTTCTTAACGAACCATCCACTAGCGCAGGAGTATCGAAATGACTAGCAGACCCGGAGACATCTCATCAAAGCAGCAACCCGAAGGGATGAGCTCTGAGGAGTGGAACCTTCGCTGTGACTTGGCTGCTTGCTTTCAGCTGACGGACCTGTTCGGCATGTCCGACCTGATCTCGACACACATCTCCGTTTTGCTTCCAGGGCCGCAGCATCACTTCCTGCTCAATCCGCTGGGTGTTCTGTTCGACGAAATGACGGCGTCGAGCCTGCTCAAGGTCGACCTCGACGGCAGGGTGGTCGAAGGCGACCCGAACCTGATGAACCCAGCCGGTTTCATCATTCACAGCGCCGTGCACATGGCGGCGTCGGATCTGGTCTGCGTCATGCATTGCCATACGCGAGCGAACAATGCCATTGCCATGCAGGCCGCAGGCCTGCGGCCACTAACCCAAAAAGCAGCAGTGATGCTCGACTTCCTGGGCTATCACGACTATGAGGGAGCAGCGCTTGACGAAGACGAGCGAACTCGGCTCGTACGCGACCTTGGCGAGGGCCGAGTGCTAATTCTGCGCAACCACGGTGCAATGACGGTTGGCCGAAGCGTGGGCGAAGCCTTTTGCTGGATGCACAGGCTGGAAACTGCGTGCAAGTATCAGATCGATGGGATGGCGGGGGGCGCCCCACTTCACGAGCTTTCACAAGAGACCATCAACCACACACGTGCGCAAGGGAAGAAGATGCTTGGGCAAGGCGGTTTTCTTGAGGTCGGCCGGCTGGAGTGGCCGGCACTGCTGCGTAAGCTTGAGCGCGAGCGAGGCTCAGCGTACAGAACCTGACGAGTTACGGTGCTTCGTAAGCGGTAAGCGTCAAGTCTGGTCGATGGGCGATCAACCGGGGCAGGCGTCGCCGCCCGATTCCTGGGCGGCGCAGGCCCAAGCTGGCGTCGCGATCTGGACGCTTCGCATGGCACGCGGCGCACGCTGTATTTCTTCAAGGGCCGGTCGATCTCCAAATACGCTTCAAACTTCCGGCTGAAATCGCCTCACAGCAGCTTTACAAGCCCTTCTCGACCATATCCAGCAGACGCTGCCCAACCTGCTCCATCTGCGGCCCGACCACGCTGCGCAGCGGGCCATCGATGACCAGCATGGCCAGGCCGTGCACCGCCGACCACGCCAGGAACTCGGCGCCGGGGCGGCGTTCCGGGGGCAGCACGCCGGCGTCCACCAGTTTGTCGAGCGCGGCGCCCAGCAGTTCGAACGGGTCCAGGCCGCTCTGCCCGGACCGCTCGGCATCGGCCGGGCCGCCCTGGACCCTTTCCTTCATGTCGTCGGACGCGGCAAAGGCCGTGCGGAAGAGGCCCGTTTCGGCCTGCGCAAACCGCAGGTAGCCCGTACCCACCGCGCGCACATTGGCGCGGGCGAATTCGGCCGGCGGCAAATCCTGCGGCAGCGCGGCCAGCTCGGCTTCCATTGCGCGGGCCACGGCCGCCAGCGCAGCGGAGCGCACGGCCCGCAGCAAAGCCTGCCGGCTGTCGAAATGCCGGTAGGCGGCGTTGGGCGCAACCCCGGCGCGCCGCGTGGCCTCGCGCAGCACGACCGCGTCAGGTCCGCCAGCGCGCGCCAGCTCGATTCCCGCCTCCAGCAAGGCACGCCGCAGGTCGCCGTGGCGGTAGGTGCTGCGCGAGGCGGGGGGCTTGGACGGGGGCGTCATGACTTGTTACTTTTCGATGTGGACACTGTCCATTATCTTTGCTACTCTTCCTGTTCTTTTTGTGGACGTTGTACACAATTCGCGCAAATTCAGCAAGCTCATCCACCCGGCTCACCGTTCAACACCTGGCAAGGCAAAGACACAGTTCAGTTCCAAAGGAGTAGACCGTGCAGAAAATCACCCCCTTCCTGTGGTTTGACAACCAGGCCGAAGAGGCCATGAATTTTTATGTCTCCCTCTTCAAGAATTCGAAGATCCTGATGCTCAGGCGCTACGGCAAGGAAGGGCCGGGGCCCGAGGGAACTGTCATGACCGGCACCTTCCAGCTGGAAGGCCAGGAGTTCATGGCGCTCAACGGCGGCCCGCACTTCAGCTTTACGCCGGCCATCTCGCTGTTTGTGAGCTGCAAAACGCAGGAGGAAGTGGACGAGCTCTGGGACAAGCTCTCGGCAGGCGGCGCGCCCAACCAGTGCGGCTGGGTGCAAGACAAGTTCGGCTTGTCGTGGCAGATCATTCCCACCGTTTTGGGCGAGTTGCTGGGCGACAAGAACCCCGCGAAGTCCGGCGCCGTCATGAAGGCCATGCTGCAGATGCACAAGATTGACATCCAGCGCCTGAAGCAGGCCCACGAGACAGCTTGAGGCCGTGGCAAACCGCTGCTGCGCGGCCGACAGGAGATCGGGGCGCCGTCCGACGCGCCAGGCGTGTGCCTGAGCGGAATGCTTGTGAATGGGATTGAAGCGCACATTTAAGCGCCTTGAAGCGCCTTGAAGCGCCTTGAAGCGCCGACTCAACAACGGAAGAAACACATGCGAGCACATACCAGCCATTTTTGAATCAAGGAGTCATACATGACCGTCAAGCCAATGCCAGAGGGCTATCACACCGTAACGCCGTACCTGATGATCAAGGGCGCCGCCGAGGCCATCGGGTTTTACAAACGGGCGCTTGGTGCAACCGAGCTGTTCCGTTTGGCGCAACCCAACGGTCAAATTGGACACGCCGAAATCAAGGTCGGCGACTCCATCATCATGTTGGCCGACCCTTGTGAGGAAGGTGCGTTCCGCCACCCCCGGTCGCTGGGCGGCTCGTCGGTTGGCCTGCATGTCTACGTGGACGATGTGGACGCTCAATTTGCCCAGGCCGTCAGTGCCGGAGCCAAGGCCGTCAAGCCCGTGCAAGACCAGTTTTACGGTGATCGCACGGGGACGCTGGAAGATCCATTCGGGCACATCTGGTTTCTTGCCACCCACAAGGAGGATCTCACGCCAGAGGAAATCAACCGGCGCGCCGAGGCGCTCTTCAAACAGGACCACGCCTGACAAGGCGGTCAGGCAGGATGCACAACAAGGCGGAGCATCCCTTGCCTGTTCTGGCGGATAGCGGCATCCGCAAGCTCATTGCCATTCGCCTTCAATCCCGACACTTGAGGAGAACACCATGGCCAATCCATTCGTGCATGTAGAGCTGAACACGACCGATCTCAGCCAGGCAAAGACCTTTTACGGAAAGCTTTTTGACTGGACTTTGGAGGACATGCCGATGCCGCAAGGCACTTACACCCTGATTAAAGTGGGCGAGGGAACGGGCGGCGGCATGATGCAGCATCCCCAGCCCGGCGCCCCTTCCGCCTGGTTGCCCTATGTTGTAGTCGGCGACATCGCAGCGGCTACGCAAAAGGCCCAGTCGCTAGGCGCCACCGTTTGCAAGGAGGTCACGGAAGTCCCGGATATGGGCTGGTTCAGCATCATCATGGATCCGACGGGCGCAACGCTCGGTCTCTGGAAGCCCAAAATGTAAAAACGCCGGCACCGGCGAACTGGTCGCCTGGCCGGTTTCGCGCGACAACAAGCGCATGCAGCGGCCCCGGGAGGTGCATGGGGCCATCCACATCAAGTACTGAAAGGAAGATCGTCATGCAAGTTCAGCCCTATTTGTTTTTTGATGGCCGCTGCGAAGAGGCCCTCGAGTTCTACCGCAAGACGCTGGGCGCCGAGATCAAGATGATGATGCGCTTCAAGGAAAGCCCCGAGCCGCCTGCAGCCGGTTGCGGGCCGGTTTCTGGCGAAAGCATCATGCACGCCTGCTTCCAGATCGGCGACACCGAAGTCATGGCCTCCGACGGCATGGCCGCCGGCAAGCCGGAGTTCAAGGGCTTTTCGCTGTCGCTGACGGCGCCCTCCGACGACGAGGCGCAGCGCCTGTTCAAGGCGCTGGGCGACGGCGGGCAGGTGCAGATGCCGATGGCCAAAACCTTTTTCGCATCGTCTTTCGGCATGGTGGCCGACCGCTTCGGCGTGTCGTGGATGGTGATCAAGCCCCTCCCCATGCCCTGAGTGGCCAGCGCCATGCAGCTTTATTTTTCAGACACGCTGAACCCGCGAAAGGCCTGCGCCGTCGCGAAATACCTGAAGCTGCCGGTGGCATTCATCTACGTCGAGCTGGGCAAGGGCGCACACAGGACGCCGGTGTTCCGCGCGATGAACCCCAATGCCAAGGTACCCGTACTGGTGGATGGCGGCACGACGCTGTGGGAGTCGAACGCGATCATGTGCCACCTGGCGGACAAGGCCGGCTCGGACCTGTGGCCGCGCGACGCGCGCCAGATCGAGGTGATGCGCTGGCTGATGTGGGACGCGACCGAGTTCGCGCCGCAGGCCTCCACGTTTTATTTCGAGTACCTCATCAAGCCGCGTTTCAGCATGGGCGAGCCCGATCCGGCGGAAATCCAGAAGGCCACCGAGGGCTTCATGCGCTATGCCGCCGTGCTGGAAGGTCATCTGCGCGGGCGCAGCTACCTGGTAGGCGAGGCCTTGAGCGTGGCCGACTTTGCGGTGGCGATCACACTGCCCTACGCGCAGCAGGCCAGGCTGCCGCTGGAAGGGTTTCCGGAAATCCGGCGCTGGCACGCGCGCCTCAATGAGCTGGAGGCCTGGCGCGAGCCTTTTCCCACCCTGCAGGCGGCGTAATTCACGGCGTAGTTCAACTTCAATCATCCAGGATGAGTTTGATGAAAACAGAACCGCAAAAGGAACACCAGTGGCTGCAGCAGCTGCTGGGCGACTGGACGTATGAGGCCGAGATGCAAATGGGTCCGGATCAGCCGCCGACGAAAAGCAGGGGCCAGGAAAGCGTGCGCACCCTCGGCGGCCTGTGGCTGCTGTGCGAGGGCAGCGGCACCATGCCGGGCCTTGAAGGAATCGGCACCACGCTGATGACGCTGGGCTACGACACGCAAAAGCAGGCATTCGTCGGCAGCTGGGTCGGCTCAATGATGGCCAACATGTGGATCTACAAAGGCCAGCTCGACCCTGCGCAAAAAGTGCTGACGCTCGACACCGAGGGGCCGAGCTTTGCCGGCGACGGCAAGCTGGCCAGGTACCAGGACGTGATCACCCTCAAAAACAGCCAGGAGCGCGAGCTGAGCTCCCAGGTGCTGCAAGGCGACGGGACATGGAAGCGCTTCATGACGGCCAGCTACCGGCGCGTGAAGTAGCACCTGGAGACCGGGTAGCGCCTGGAGTCCGGCAGGCGGGCGGCGGGGAGCGGTTGAAAGACGGCGGGGCAGCCTTAGTTGTATTCTTTGCATTCCAGACTGAAAGGCCGCTCATGTCCAGCCCCATTCTCCACCTCAAGCCCCTTGGTTTTCCGTGGGAAACCATAGACCCCTTCCTTTTCTGCGCCTACCACGACGACGCCTACCCCGAGGCGAATGCGCAGATGGGCCCGGCCAGCTCGCTGGCGGGCCGCGACATCGGACAGGACTTCAGCCGCAAGGACGGCTGGAGCATGTACCACGGCAGCACGGTGCCGGGCTTTCCGCCGCATCCGCACCGCGGCTTTGAAACCGTGACCATCGTGCGCAAGGGCCTGATTGACCATTCCGATTCGCTGGGCGCCACGGCGCGCTTCGGCCAGGGCGACGTGCAGTGGCTCACGGCCGGCCGGGGCGTGGTGCATTCCGAGATGTTCCCGCTGCTCAACCAGGACCGCCCCAACCCGCTGGAGCTGTTCCAGATCTGGCTGAACCTGCCGGCGCGCAGCAAGATGTCCGACCCGCACTTCACCATGTTCTGGTCGCAGGACATTCCGCGCCTGACTGCCACCGATGCCGCAGGCCACCGGACCGAGGTGGCCGTGATCGCCGGGCGGCTGGGACAGGAGGGCAGCGCCGCGGCTGCACCGCTGGCGCCGCCGCCCGACTCATGGGCCGCGCAGGCCGACGCCGACGTGGCGATCTGGACGATTCGCGTGGCGCCCGGCGGGCGCTGGACGCTGCCCGCCGCGACCGGACAGGGCACGCGGCGCAGCCTGTATTTCTTCAAGGGCGCGCGGGTGTCCGTGGCCGGGCAACCCATCGCCGACCACGCAGCCCTGGAACTGCGCGCGACCGATCCCGTCGAGCTGGTCAACGGCGGCAGCGAAGCTGCCGAGTTTTTGCTGCTGCAGGGCAAACCCATCGGTGAGCCAGTGGCCCAGTACGGCCCGTTTGTGATGAACACGCAGGCCGAGATTGCGCAAACCCTGGACGACTACCGGCGCACGCAGTTCGGCGGCTGGTCGTTTGCCGAGGACGCACCGGTGCATGGCCGCGACCCGGCGCGTTTTGCGAACCACCCGGGCGGACGCGAAGAGCGGCCAACGAGCGGTGACGATCACGCTGCAGCCCATGCCGCAGATGACGACGTCGACGTCGAGTAAACCTGGAAACGGCAGTTGGATGCGTCCGAGTGCGTCGTGATCGGCGTGGCAGGCAAGGCGTGACAACGCAGTGGGCTTGTGCCCACAAGGCGGAGCAACGCAGCATGGCGCTCGAGCACGGTGCAATCGGATGCATAGCGCTGTTGCCCAGAAGGTGAACGCAATCGAAGAGGGGAAAGTCAATGGGCATGCGGCTCTCCTGAAGTTTTCGAGCGGTCAACTGCTGTTTCCAGGGTAAAACACCCACGGAACCCCGGCAAACAAGAGGCCAGGAGCGGGCAATCGCCAGTAAGCGATTGAGCACGGCGCACCAAAGGATTGCCGGTCTGGTCCGTTATAAAACCATGCCGGTCCTGATCCACTCCAGCACCGACCCATGCCCGGGCTTCCAGCCCAGTTCATTTCGCGCACGCCTGGACGACACGCGGCTATTGGACCCAAGCGAATAGCTCGCCCGGCCGGCGCCCCATTCCCTGATGGCCTCTTCAATCGGCCACCCCTGGGGTGCGCCGAGTCCCAGGCGTTCCGCAATGGCCGCCGTGATCTGCGCGTACGAGGCCTCGCCGTTCTCCACATAGTAGAACGAACCCGCCGGGGCGTGATTCAAGGCGAGGAGGTACAGCTCGCTCACATCCTCGATGTGCACGTTCGACCAGATGTTCAGGCCGTGCCCCACATGGCGCGCGATACCGCTTTGGCGCGCCTGCGCCAGCAGGAGGGGGATTTGAGCACTGTGCGGCTTGAGTCCGAGCCCATTGCCATAGATCATGCTGTTGCACAGCACGATGGAGCGCAAACCGCGTTCGGTCGCGGCCCTGATGACCTGTTGGTCCAGCGCTGCGCGCTGCGCCTTCCCGGGGACTGGCCTAACAGGGGTGTCTTCGTCGTAGACCGTCCCGCCCGCCCATTCGCCGTTCGCGTGGTCGGCAACCACGCTGCTGCCGCTGGTGTGGATGAAGGTTTTCCCGGTTCCGGCAAGCGCGTCCATCAAGGTTTCAACAGCAGCCAGGTCATCCGAACTGGCGGCATTGACCACGGCATCCGCCGAACGTGCCTCACGTCTTAATACCGCGCCGTCAGCGAGGTCTCCGAGAACAGGCTTGATGCCCAGTTCAGAAAGTTGTGCGGCTTGGGCTTCGGTCCGTGCCAGTCCATGCACCGTATGGCCAGCGGCCACCAGGCGCACGGCGACGGAGCCACCAATGAATCCGGTGGACCCGGTGATAAATACATTCATGGGAGGCTTGGGAGTAACGGCATTTGACATGAGAGCTTACCGGAACCAGGTGGCCGGCACCATCACCAGCTGAGGGAACAGGACGAACAAAAACATCAGCACGGTCAGCGACAGCAAAAAAGGCCAGACCCCCTTGATCACGCTGTCCAGACTGCAGCGGGACACCCCCGCCACCACATTCAGGACCGTGCCGACAGGCGGTGTCAGCAGGCCAATCGCGTTGTTCATGATGAACATCACGCCGAAGTACACCGGGTCGATACCGGCCTTGGTGATCACCGGCATCAGGATGGGGGTCAGGATGAGCACCGTGGGCATCAGGTCGAGCGCGGTTCCCACAATGATGACCAGGATCATGATCATGAACATCAACAGGATCTTGTTGTCCATGAAGGGTGTCAGCAAATCCGTGACCTGCATGGGAATGTTGGCGATGGTGATGAGCCAGGCCGAGACCAGGGCGCATGCGACCAGAAACATGACCGTGCTGGAAGTTTTCATCGCAACGAGCATCAGGTGAGGCAACTGGGGCAGCTTGAGCTCCCGGTAGACCAGCGTACCCACCAGGAAGGCGTAGACGACGGCAACAACGGCAGCTTCCGTCGGCGTAAAGACACCGATCTTCATGCCACCAATGATGACCACCGGCAATATCAGCGCCCAGACGCCATCGGCCAGCGCCCGGCCCAGTGCCGGCAGGCTGAAAACACGGGTCGGCGCTACAGACTCTTTTTTGGCGCACACCCACCATGTGGCCGCCAGCGTGAGCGCCATCATGAGGCCGGGGAAGATGCCGGCCAGGAACAGCTTGGTGATCGAGATCTGCGCCATCACGCCGAAGATGACGAAGGCGATGGAGGGCGGAATCACCGGTGCAATGATGCCGCCCGCGGCAATCAGCCCGGCCGAGCGCGGCACGTTGTACCCCGCGTTGCGCATCATGGGGATGAGCAGTGCAGCCACCGCGGCGGAGTCTGCGACCGCAGAGCCGGAAATGCTCGCGACCACCGTCGCCGCGATCAGGGCCACGTAGCCCAGGCCGCCGCGCACGTGCCCGATCAGGGAGTCGGCAACGTGCACGATGCGCTTGGACAGGCCGCCTGCATTCATGAGCTCGCCCGCCAGCATGAAAAAGGGCACGGCCATGAGCGGATAGTTGTTGACGCCCTCGAGCAGGTTGAGCACCAGGATTTGCGAATCGAAGTTGTCCAGATGGAACATCAATGCGACACCACATGCCAGCAGCGCGAAAGCAATGGGCATGCCCAGCGCCATGGCGCCAAGCAAGGAAAATATGAAGACTGCAATGGTCATAAATGTTTTTCTATTTCATTCGCCCGAAGAGCCGCTATGCGGCACCAGTTCGTCCTTGGGCATGCGCCCGGAAACCTGCCGCCAGAGCGAGTGAGCGAACACGATCGCCATCCCGACGCTGCTGATCAGCACAGACGAGTACACCAGTCCCATGGGGATGCCCGTGACGGCGGCGTGATCGTCCATGGTGATCACCACCTGCTTCCAGCCGCCATACACCAGCAGGCAGCAGCAGGCCAGCGACAGCACATCCGCAGAAAAGCGGCAGATACGCTGGCCTCTTTCATTCAGGCGGTCGATCAGGGTGGAAACACCGAGGTGCGCATGATCCTTCATCACCATCAGTGCGCCGATCAGCGTGAGCCAGATGAAGAGAAAGCGCGAAACCTCCTCGGAAAAAGCAATCCCCGAGCTGAACGCGTAACGCAATACGACATTGCCGAATACGAGCACGATCATCGCGGTGAACATGGCGACCATCAACCAATTGGCACTGGTTCTCAAGATATTGTTGAACATGCCTGTCTCCTTTAGTTTTTGTCGAGCCCTGTGACATCCGGTATGCGGTAGAAGCGCCTGGCGTTGTCGTGCCAGATGGCGCTTTGTGCGGCCTCACTCAAATCTTTTAAGGCACCGGCCATGGTGTCCACCAGTTCCGGCACGCCGATGCGCAGCCCGGCGACCGGCATGTTGCTGGCAAACATGCAGCGCTGCCAACCAAAAATGGCAATGGTGTCACGTATCACGGCGGTGTTTTCATCGGCGTTCCACGGCGCATGTCGCAAACCGAATTCAGAGAGCTTGACATGCACCTGGTCGTGGCGTGCCAGCGCCTCCATGCCTTTGCGCCAATGGGCCAGGCCCGCCGCGGAACGGTCCCAGGGCAAGCCTGCGTGCTCCAGCACCACGGAAATGCCAGGCAGTTGCTGGACGACTGCCGCGGCCTCTTCAAGATGCCAGAACGGCACCCGCAGGTCCCACGACAGGCCGTGGTTTTCCAGCAGGGCCAGACCTGCAAGCCATTGCTCATCCTGCAGCGATCCGGGCTGGCCGCGTACGGACCCGTTGGCATTCGCACTGGTGAGCGGCTTGCAGCGTATGCCGCGTACCAGCGCAAAGGCCGCATGCTGTGCGAGCTGCTCGTCGGCGTCGGGCGATGCGAAGTCGACATGGGCCACCACGGCGTTCGGGAACTCGTGGACTGCATGAATCTCATGCAACCATGCCGTCTCGGCCAGCGACTCCTTGCGGTCGCGCTCGGCTTCCACATGCACCGTTGCGGCGAGCGGCAGGCCTTGCCAGATGCTTCGGTACTCTGCCGGGCCGAAGTTCCGGCGAAGCGGCTCGTAGTCACCCAGGTGGAAGACGGCAGGGTTGTAGTCCTGCTGCAGCCAGGGGTACCCGCCGCGGCCGAGGTCCCACAGGTGGTGGTGCGCATCCACGATGGCGGCTGGACGGGTTCCCATGGGTAATGACACCTTGGGCTCAGCGCTGAAGATCAATCGCCTTAAGAACGGCGTCGCCGTTCTTTTCGACGTACATCTTGCGGACTTCGTCCTTGACCACGGCACGGATGCCGGCGATGTCGGGGGTTTCGTTCACCTGCATGCCCTTGGCGCGCAACTGAGCAATAGCCGCTGTTTCATTCTCCGCGTTCATCTTGCGCTGCAGCACCGCAGCGCTGGCAGATTCCTCAAGCAGCACTTTCTGGAACTCAGGCTTGAGCGCATCAAATTTCGCCTTGTTCATGACAACGACGAGAGCGGTGTAGGCATGGCGGGTCAGCGACAGGTACTTTTGCACCTCGTACATCTTGGAGGAAACCATCAACACCGGTGGATTCTCGTTGCCATCCACGGCGCCGGATTCAAGCGCTGAAAACACCTCGGCAAAAGGCATCGGTTGCGGGCTGGCGCCGAGCAACTGGAAGGCCTTCAGATGAGAAGGATTTGGCGTGGTGCGGATCTTCAGCCCCTTGATGTCCTCGGCCTTCGAGACCTGGCGCTTGTTGTTGGCCAGGCTGCGAAAGCCTATCTCCCAGAACGCCAGGCCTTTCAGCTGGTGCGCACCCAGGTCATCGAGCAGGGATCGGCCTGTGGGGCCGTCCAGCACGCGGTAGAGCTGCTGCGCATCGGTGAATTGATAGGGCAAATCCAGCACATTGAGCCGGGGCGCCAGGCCCGTGAAAAAGGGGTTTCCGGTGGCGCCGATGTCGATCGTGCCGCTGCGGACGCTGTTGATCAAGGTGGAGTCGTTGCCGAGCTGGCTGTTGGCGAAAACCTGGATCTCGACACCCCCCTGGGTGCGTTCCTTGACGCGCTTGCTGAACTCCAGCGCGGCCAAATGCTGTGAATCGTTCGCCGGCAGCGTATGGCCGAACCGCAGCTTGACGGGCGCAGTCTGCGCGGAGGCAAGGCCGGCGGTCGCGGCGAGAAGCAGGGCGATGGACGCCAAAAATAAGCGCGTTTTCATGAGAAGTCTCCTTTATGTTTACGAAGGCAGCAGTGGTCGGTGGTCCCGCATGCTCCGGTTCGACGGCAATCAGTGGGTGGTCAATACGCCATCAGTGTATGAAGCGCCCGAATGCGTCACAAGCGACATTTAGTCGTCCTGCGCCCTAGAAAAGCTCATCCCCTTCGGCCGCCTACAGGGAGGCCCGAAGCATGGCGTCGTAGTCAGCCGGGGTCGCCAGACGGGGGTTGGTCTTGTGGCAGTGGTCCTTTAGCGCGCCTTCAATGACTTTCGGGAAGATATCCGGCGAAACGTCCAGTTGGCGCAGGCCCGTCGGCAGTCCCAGCCGTGCATTCATCGACAAGATCGCCGGGCCCAGCGCCGCGGGACCGGCAACATCCATTGCCTGCGCCATGCGCTCCAGGCGCTGCTCTTTCTGCACCGACTCTGCCACGGCGTTGAACGCTATGACTGCCGGCAGGAAAATGGCGTTCAGGGTCCCGTGGTGAAGCCGCGGGCTCAGGCCTCCGAGCGAGTGGCTGAGGCTGTGCACGCAACCCAGGCCCTTCTGAAATGCCAGGGCGCCCTGCATCGAGGCGCTCATCATGTTCAGCCGGGCTTCGCGATCCTGGGGAGACGCGGTGGCGCGTTCGATGTGTTTCCACGCACGGCGCAAGCCGTCCAGTGCAATCCCGTCGGCCGGCGGGTTGAAGGCGGGCGCCATGAAGGTCTCCATGCAATGGGCAATCGCGTCCATGCCGGTGGCCGCGGTCAGCAAGGGCGGCAACCCAAAAGTCAGCTCGGGGTCGCAGATCGCCACCCGGGGTATCAGGTAGGGCGAGAGCACGCCGACCTTGCGGCCGTCGTCCAGAATCAGCACCGCACCGCGCCCCACCTCACTGCCTGTGCCAGCGGTCGTCGGAATGGCGATGACGGGCGCCGTCTTCGCCGTGATCCTGCCAACGCCTCCTTCGATCGCCGCGAACATTCGCAGCTCCCCCTCGTGCGTCGCGCACACGGCCACCCCTTTGGCCAGGTCAATGGGCGAACCCCCGCCAATGGCAATGATGCCGTCGCAGACATGCGCGACATACAACTCGACTGCCTGCCGCATGGCGGCCTCGGTCGGGTTGGAAGGCGTCCTGTCGAAGACGACCGCCTCCTTGCCATTCGCCAGGTGGGACAGGACACGGTCGACGATGCCGGCGGCGCGCACACCGGCATCCGTGACGATGAGGGGTCGCTTGATACCGATCCGGTCGCACTCGCGCTGCAAGAGCTGGACCGCGCCAAAGTCGATTTCGATTTGGGTAACGTAGTTGATGGTGGCCATGGAATCCCCGATGTTGAACTGGAACTTGTGAAGCAAACGCCGCATGCAATGCAGCCGTTTCGCGGCAACTGAAGCTGTTGGCCAGCTTGCAGTGCGCGTATTCTGGGAGTACTTCAGTCCACCTGCAAGGCACATTTTCTTGACGAGTGATCAAGAAATTTTCATGCGTTGGGGCCGCGAGTTTTTCTTGAAGCCATGCAGAAAATTTCTCGCTTGGTGCCATCACCGTTGAAACCTAGACTCTGCTCCTCATGCAAGGCAAGCAGCGCAAACCCCGTTTGCACCTTGCGCAGATTTGAAGTTTCTACAGAGCGGGACCTATGCCAACACCAGTACTGATTGATCGAAGGGAGAGCGTCGCGACGGTCACGCTCAACAACGCGGCCAAGCTCAACGCCATGAACCGTGACATGTGGCTGGGTCTGGAGGCGGCTGTCAAAACGCTGTCGGCTGACGACGATGTGCGCTGCATCATCCTTCGCGGCGCCGGTGACCAGGCTTTCTCGGCGGGCGCCGACATCGAGGAGTTCCCCCGCGCGCGGCTCAACGGAACGCAGGCACGCGCCTATGCCCATGTCACCGAAGCTGCGATGCAAGCGATCGCCGCCTGCCGCCATCCGACGCTGGCGATGATCCAGGGCGCCTGCGTGGGGGGCGGCCTCGAGATTGCCTCGGTCTGCGACATGCGCATCTGCGGCGTCTCCAGCCGCTTTGGCGTGCCGGTCAGCCGGCTCGGACTGGTGATGTCTTACGGTGAACTGGGCGGCCTGGTGTCACTGGTCGGTGCCAGCACGGCGCTGGAGATCCTGCTGGAAGGCCGGGTGTTCGGTGCAAAGGAGGCGCTCGACAAGCGCCTCGTGAACAAGGTGGTGGAAGACGCCGAGGTGCCGGCTGAAGTGGAGGCCATCGCCCGGCGCATCAGCCACGGCGCGCCGCTCGTCGCGCAATGGCACAAGAAATTCATTCGCAGGCTGGCAGATCCGGCGCCGCTGACGGAAGCGGACCGGGACGAGGCCTACGCGTGCTTCGACACGGAAGACTTTCGCGCCGGCTATCAGGCATTCATCAACAAGACCCGACCGGTCTTCAAGGGGAAGTGACATGGGACCGTTGCAAGGAATGAAGGTCATCGAACTGGCCCACATCATGTCGGGCCCGATTTGCGGGCTGATGCTCGCCGACATGGGCGCACAGGTCATCAAGGTTGAAAAGGTCCCCGGAGGCGATGACGCCAGGCGCTTCGCGCCTGTCCTGCCGTGCGGCGAGTCGGCAGCCTTCATGATCGTCAATCGCAACAAGCGGGGCATCGGCCTGAACCTGAAGACCGCAGGCGGCAAGGCGGTTCTGCTCAAGCTCCTGAAAGATGCGGACGTCGTGACCGAGAACTACCGCACCGGCACCATGGAAAAACTCGGGCTCGGGTATGAAACGCTGCGCGAGATCAACCCGGCGCTGATCTACTGCTCGATCTCCGGCTTTGGCCGCACGGGCCCCATGGCCGAGAGCGCCGGCTTTGACCTGGTGGCACAGGGCATGAGCGGCTTGATGAGCATGACGGGCGAGGAAGGCCAGGCGCCCATCAAGGCCGGATCGCCCGTGGCCGACATCAATGCCGGGATTCTGGCGGCACTGGGCATCGCCGCCGCCTATGCCCAAAGGCTGCGCACCGGCCTGGGTCAGAGCGTGGACACGTCGCTGTTCGAGGCCAGCCTGCACCAGATGTACTGGCCGGTGGCCAGTTACTTCACCGACGGGACCGTGCTGCCCAAGATGGGTTCGGCCAACGCGACCAGCTCACCCTACCAGGCTTTCCGCTCCAAGGATGGCTGGATCAACATCGGTGCGGCCAACCAGAGCAACTACGAACGCCTGCTCGAGGTGCTGGACGCACCGGCCCTGGCATCCGATCCGCGGTTCACCACCAACGCGGGCCGCATGGAGCACCGGCCGGAACTGGTGCGCCTGCTGACGGAGCAATTGACCCGGCGAACCACCGCGGAATGGATGGCGCTGTTCGACCGTGTCGGGCTGCCGGCCGGCCCCATTCTCGGCATCGCCGAGGCGGTCGCCCATCCCCAGACGATAGAGCGCGGAATGATCGTGGAGACCCGGCATCCCACGGCCGGCAGTGTGAAAGGGCTGGGCCTGCCCATCACGTTTTCAGAAGGGCGGGACCACAGCGGCCGGCCCGCCCCCCGCCTGGGCGAGCACACCGTCGAAGTGCTGCGCGAGTTCGAATTCTCCGATGAGGACATTCGCACGCTGCGTCAGGAGGGCGCGATCTTCGCCATGGAGTGAGCGCTCCGCCCCCGCATGAAAGAGTTTTTGTTCATGGATTCCGGCGCAAGTTGCGCCAACCATTCAACCCGAGGAGATACCGTGTCTGCATTCAACTTACGCAAATGGTTTATGGCCCTGTGTGCCGTCGGTCTCACGGCCGGCGCCGCAGCGCAGCCGGGCGGCTACCCCAGCCGCAGTATCGAACTGGTCGTGCCCTGGCAGGCAGGGGGTGGCGCGGACGTGGTTGCCCGCGCCTTTGCGGTCGCGGCGCAAAAGCACCTGCCCCAAAGCATCGTGGTGATCAACAAGCCCGGCGCCAGCGGCGTGCTGGGCATGACCGAAGTCTGGAAGGCCAAGCCCGATGGGTACCGGCTTCTGCTGGCCTCCAGCGAGATGACCTTCCTGAACCATCTTGGCCTGGCCAAGTTCTCGTATGAGGATTTCGCGCCGATTGCCCGACTGAACGCCGACCCGGCTACCGTCGCGGTTCGCGCCGATGCGCCTTATGCAACGCTCGAAGAGTTTCTGGAGGCCGCGCGCAAGCCGGGCTCGAACATCCGGGTCGGCAATGCGGGCCATGGCTCGACGTGGCATATGGCGGCGGTCGCTCTTGCAGACAAAACCCGTGCGGCCTTCAACCACATTCCTTACGCAGGAGGGGCGCCGGCGATTCTCGCGCTGCTGGGCGGCCACATCGACGCGGTCACCGTCAGCACGGCCGAGGTTTCCAGCCACGTTGCCACGGGCAAGCTCAAGGTCCTGGCGGTCATGGCCGACCGCCGCGTCAAGGGATTTGAATCGGTGCCGACGCTCAAGGAGCGCGGTATCGACGTGTCGCTTGGCATCTGGCGCGGCCTGGCCGCCCCCCGGGATACGCCGCCCGAGGTGCTGAAGGTCCTGCGCGCCGTCGTCGCGAAAACGGTCCAGGAGCCAACCCTGCGGGAAGCGCTTGAGAAGCTGAACTACAGCACCGACACCTACGCCGATGACGTGACCCTGCAGGCGGTCATGGCCCGTGAAAGCCTTTATTTCAAACAGCTGGCCGGCAAGCTTGAACCCAAGCCTTGAGGCTGCCGGCCAGCGTCACCCCTTGTATGGAGACGAAACGCAACCCTGCCGCCCGTCCCTGTGCATTTTTCGCCCTTAACTTTGAACTGACGAGGAGACATTCATGAAAACTACTGCATCGTACCTACGCGCTTTCTGCGGCGCTTCCCTGTTGGCCCTGGCCTGCATCCCGGCCGCGTGGTCCGCCGACGAGGTCGCGCCTCCCGATATATCGTTCAAGCCGGGCGACGTCCGCTACACCATGAACCCCGCCTCGCCCTCCCAGAGCGCGGTCCTGTTCGGTGACCCGAAACAGCCGGGCCTGTTCATCCTGCGCGTGCGCATCCCGGCGAACACCCGGTTGCCTGTGCACACCCATCCCGACAAGGTCAGGATCGTCTCCATCATTTCGGGCACCCTCTACTTCGGCTACGGCGACAAGTTTGACGAGTCCAAGCTGATCGCCTACCCTGCAGGATCGCTCTTCAAGGAACCCATCGAAGCACCCCACTATTCGTGGACCAAGGACGGGGACGTCGTCTGTGACGTGATCGGCATCGGCCCGTCGTTCACCACGCTGGTACCGCAAAAAAACTGACGGCCCCCGGGGCGAGCGACTGCTTCAACGCATGGTCACTCGCCCCGCCGCCCGCTGCAAGGAATCGCCGGCATGAACTTTGATGAACCCTTTATCGATGCCCACCAGCATTTTTGGAACCTGCGAAACAACCCCTACCCCTGGCTGCAGGGGGAAGATGTCAGCGGGTTCCGGTATGGCGACTATGCCGCACTCAAGCGCGACTACCTGCCCTGCGACCTGGCCCGAGACACCGAGGGCTTTCGGCCCGTCAAGACAGTTCACATAGAAGCCGAATGGGAGCGTGCGACGCCGCTGGGCGAAACGCAGTGGCTGACGCAGGTGGCCCGTCAGACGGGATGGCCTTCTGCCATCGTCGGGCACGCCAGGCTTGATGCACCGGATGTGGATGAAGTGCTCCGCGGGCAGGCTGGCTATGCGATGGTCCGTGGCATACGCCACAAGCCCGTGACCGCCGCACTGCGTGCCGAGGCCCGGCGCGGTTTGCCGGGCTCCATGGATGACGAGCAGTGGCGCAAGGGCTATGCATTGCTGGAGCGCCACGGTTTTTCCTTTGATCTGCAGGCGCCCTGGTGGAACCTCGACCAGGCGGCCGATCTGGCCCGTGATTTCCCCGCTACCCGGCTCATCATCAACCACACCGGACTGCCCGCAGACCGGAGTGCCGAAGGTCTGAGCGGCTGGCGCCGGGCCATGGAACAGGTCGCGCGCCAACCGAATGCCGCCGTGAAGATCTCTGGTTTGGGCCAGCAGGGTCAGCCCTGGACCCAGACGGCGAATGTGCCCATCATTCGCGACACGATTGCGATTTTCGGTGCGGATCGTTGCCTGTTCGCCAGCAATTTTCCGGTGGACAGCCTGGTGGCGACTTATGAAGACATTCTGGCGGGCTTTCTTGCCGCCATCGCGGACCGCCCGCCTGAAGAGCGCCGCATGCTGCTGCATGACAACGCACAGCGCATCTACCGCTTGTAGGCCGCCTCGGCATCTTTTGATTCAGCGGCATTGGCCAGGGCAACCTCGCTGCGAATCCATTCCGCGAAGAGCGTGATGCGCGGGTCGTTGATCCGCTCTTTCGGATACACCATGTAGTAGGAAAACTCGACCGGCAGGCTGATGTCGAACGGGCGCACCAGGCGACCTTGGGCCAGGTCGTGGAGCACCCAGTTCTTCTTTGCAAGGGCAACGCCCAAGCCGTCGATGGCGGCATTGATCACGAGATGGCTGGGCCAGAACGAGGGGCCACGCGTCGCGTCGACGCCGGTGACCCCTGCATGTGCCAGCCACATCGACCAGTCCGGATTGGAGACGTCGGTGTACTTGCTGTCGTCGTGCAGCAAGGTGTGATGTTTCAAATCTTCCGGCTTCAGCAACGGGTGCTCACCGCGCATGAGCGCGGGGCTGCACACCGGAAAGACTTCGACCGACAGGCACACCTCGGAATGCAGGCCGGGATAGTTGCCGCGGCCATAGCGGATCGCCAGGTCGTAGTCCTCGCGCTCGAAATCGACCATGCGCGCGGACGTTGAAATCTTGAGGTCGATGTCCGTGTGCGCTTTCATGAATCGGTCCATGCGCGGAATGAGCCACTTGACGGCAAAAGTCGGAGGAACGCTGACCCTGAGTGCCGGCAGATTCTGGGCATGCAGCTGTTGGGTCGCGGCGGCCAATTGCTGGAACGCTTGCTGCACGCCGGGCAGGTAAGCACGCCCCGCCGCCGTCAACGCGAGCGCCTTGGACTCGCGCACAAAAAGAACGACACCCAGGCTTTCTTCCAGCGCCTTGACCTGGTGGCTCACGGCTGAGGGCGTGACAAACAGCTCATCGGCCGCGCGGGTAAAGCTCAGATGACGCGCTGCCACCTCGAACGCCCTCAAGGGATTGAGGGGGGGAATCTGACGCGCCATCTCTTGTCTCTGTTGGTAATTCAGGCTCGAAGCGAGCCTTTTAATTCTTGGAACCCTGACGGTGAGTTTACTTGAAACACACCCCGGTGTCACATTCATGAGGCCGCTCCTCCGGCCACTGCGCTTGAGATTTCGCTTCGAGTTTCGCTTCAAGTTTTTCTCGTGTCGGGTTCAATTAAATGTCGCTTGTCCGGAGCACCCTGCGACCATAAACTTTGCCGCCATGGCCGCGATGAACGTTTTGCCGGTCGCAAACCTGGAACAAAAGAATGACGAGTAAAAAATGACGAATGACCTGAGCATCGGCACGGAGATATCCAGAACCATCACGGTGGACCTGCCCCGAACCGTGGACTTTCTCGGTGAAGAGCTTCGCGTGTACGCCACACCGGAGCTGGTACGGGACATCGAGCAAACCTGTCTCGACTTTCTCCTCACGCATGTCGGGCCCGGGGAGAATTCGGTGGGCATCGCGATTGATCTCAGCCACAGCGCGGCCACGCTGGTCGGCATGGCGGTGCAGATCACCGCCACGGTCATGGCCATGGAGGGACGCAAGGTGAGCTTCAAGGTCACGGTGGCCGATGGCATGGAAGAGATCTGCAGCGGAACACACAGCCGGTTCATCGTGGACGTGGCCAAACTCCGCGGGCGTGTTCACGACAAGGCCCAACGCGCCCTGGCGGTGCGCTGACCTTATTCCTTATCTCTTATCTCTTCCCGCCACATTCGTTCTGCTTCTTTTTTCTTTTTCTTTTTCTTTGTCTTCTGGATCCCCATGCAACGCTACAACAATCTGATTGCCAGCTGCTGGGTTGCCGGCGCAAGCTACGCACCCAATATCAATCCCTCCAACCTGGCCGATGTCCTGGGTGAGTACGCCCAGGCAGATGCCTCCCATGTCGACGCGGCGGTGGAGGCGGCACGCGCGGCGTTCCCGGCCTGGTCGACCTCGGGTATTCAGTTGCGCAGCGACGCGCTCGACCGGATCGGCACCGAAATCCTTGCGCGAAAGGAAGAACTTGGGACACTACTTTCGCGGGAGGAGGGGAAGACAAAAGCCGAAGGCATCGGCGAGGTCACCCGTGCTGGGCAGATTTTCAAATTTTTCGCGGGGGAATGCCTGCGCATGGCCGGCGAGAGCATGGCTTCCGTGAGGCCGGGCATCGGCGTGGAAGTCACGCGCGAACCCGTTGGCGTGGTGGGGCTGATCACCCCGTGGAACTTTCCGATCGCGATCCCGGCCTGGAAAATCGCACCGGCCCTGGCCTGGGGCAACTGTGTCGTCTTCAAGCCTGCCGACATCGTGCCTGGCTCTGCGTGGGCGCTGGCCGAGATCATCTCGCGCAGCGGCATCCCGGCCGGGGTGTTCAACCTGGTGATGGGCCGGGGCAGCGTGATCGGCGAGGCGCTGGTCCATCACGCCGGCATCGATGCCGTGAGTTTTACGGGCTCGGAGGGCGTGGGCCGGCGCATTGCGCAAGCCTGCGTTGCCAGCTTCAAGAAAATCCAGCTGGAGATGGGGGGCAAGAATCCGCAGGTCGTGCTCGACGACGCCGACCTGGCCCAGGCGGTGGAGCTCTGTGCTCAAAGCGCGTTTTATTCAACCGGTCAGCGTTGCACGGCCTCCAGCCGTTTGATCGTGACTCAGGGCATCTACGGCCAGTTCGTGGAAGCCCTGCAGGCGCGCATCGCCCGGATCAGGGTCGGGGACGCACTGGCCGCGGGAACCGACATGGGGCCGGTCTCGTCGCGGGCCCAGCTCGAGCAGAACCTCAGCTACGTGCAGATCGGGCAATCGGAAGGCGCGACGCTGGCGTTCGGCGGCGATCGCATGAAGGCTGACAAGGACGGCTTCTTCATGGCACCGGCGCTCTTCACCGACAGCACACCCTCCATGCGGATCAACCGCGAAGAAATTTTCGGACCCGTGGCCAGCGTGATTCGCGTGGCGAACTACGAGGAAGCGCTGGAGGTGGCCAACGACACGCCGTTCGGGCTCTCCGCCGGCATCGCGACCACCTCGCTGAAGTACGCCACCCATTTCAAACGCCACAGCCAGGCGGGCATGGTGATGGTGAACCTGCCGACGGCCGGAGTGGACTATCACGTGCCCTTCGGCGGCCGCAAGGGGTCAAGCTATGGGCCCCGCGAGCAGGGCCGGTACGCCCAGGAGTTTTTCACGACGGTGAAGACTTCCTACACGCTGGCCTGAGCGGCTCGACGGGCGCCCCGGCCGCCACCGGCCCTGGGGCATTGCCAGCGCGGGCGGTTGAGCCTTACACTGGTCCTGCAACCGTCATGGCGGCGGTTCAGTTCGACACGGCCGGTCATTCAGCGACGTACATTCACACGCGCCATTGCACGGCTAGCGCACGTTTGGGCCGTCTCATGAAAAAAACCCTGCTTCTCATCGCATCCTATGTCGTGGCGTTTGCCGCGGGCTT
This sequence comes from Polaromonas sp. P4_H1, assembly GCF_056400945.1. Classification (NCBI taxonomy): domain Bacteria; kingdom Pseudomonadati; phylum Pseudomonadota; class Betaproteobacteria; order Burkholderiales; family Comamonadaceae; genus Polaromonas; species Polaromonas sp. P4_H1. The sequence goes on from NZ_JBFUKG010000001.1 coordinate 459,529, forward strand.
CGCTGCGGGCATCTATGCCTTGCCTGTCCTCACGGCGCCACCGGCACCCTCCGCCGCCGAAATCGCCTCCCAGACAAGCCAGGCCACATATACGGGTCAGTTCCGCCGGGACCTCAAAGACAGTGACCTGTTTCACTGGGGCGAGGGCACGGTCTCGGTCAGCCCGCAAAGCATTGCCCTGTCGGGAAGGCTTGCGCCGGGGCCGGACTACAAGCTGTATCTGTCGCCCGAGTTCGTCGAAACCGAGGCGGACTTCGCGCGCCTGAAGGCACGCATGATGCGCGTCGGGGACGTCAAAACCTTCGAGAATTTCGTGGTTCCAGTCCCGGGGTCGGTCGACATCTCACGCTACAACACGGTAATTGTCTGGTGTGAGTCTTTCAGCCAGTTCATCACGGCCGCCAGGTATCGCTAGACGCGGAAAACCGTGCACCGGTTCGCTGGCGCCGAGCGGTCACACAAGCGGTGGTTTTGACGAGGATGCCGGCAAGGCCACAGCCCGCATCTGCCCGGCGGCAGCGCTCTCAATCATTCAATCCCACTTTGGCGCGAGACCGTCCGGATTGGCCAGGCGCTCGCCGCGGTCGAGTGTCGCGATCTGTGCCATGTCCTCGTCGGTCAACCGCAGCTGCTGCGCCAGCAAATTGCCTTGCAGGTTGGCGCGCTGGGTGGACGACGGAATCACGGCGTAGCCCAGTTGCAAAGCCCAGGCCAGCGCCACCTGCGCGGCTGTGGCGCCATGCTGCTGCGCGATCTGCCGGATCACCGGGTCCTGCAACACCTTGCCGTAGGCCAGCGTCATGTACGAAGTAATGTGAATGCCCTGGCTGCGTGCGAAGTCAGCGAGCCGGCGGTTTTGCAGGTAGGGGCTGAGCTCGATCTGGAGCGTGGCGATGCTGGCCGCGCCCACCACCTCGATGGATTCCTGCAGCAAGGCGATGTTGAAGTTGGAGACGCCGATCTGTTTTGTCAGTCCTTGCGCCTGGGCCTGCATCAAGGCGCCCAGCGTGTCGGCCAGCGGCACCGCCTGGCCGGGAGACGGCCAGTGGATCAGCGTGAGGTCCACCTGGTCGGTGCGCAGTTTGGCCTGGCTGTCCTTGAGGCTGGGAATGACGCGGTCTCTGGCGAGGTGTTCGGTCCAGATCTTGGTGGTCAGGAACAGCTCACTGCGCGGCACGCCGCTGGCGGCAATGGCCTGGCCGACCTCGGCTTCGTTGCCATAAATCTGCGCGGTGTCAATGAGCCGGTAGCCGAGCTCCAGCGCGTTGCTGACGGAGTCGACAACGACCTGGTCTTTCAGGCGAAAGGTGCCGAGGCCGAATGCGGGAATGATGGGAAGGGTCATGTTGGTGTCCTTGTTTCTGCTGAATAAATGAATAAGTCAGTGTGATAAGTCAGTGGGCGGGCACCGGGCCCTGGCTGGCCGCGCGGGCCGGCACACCGTCGCGCACGTCGAGGCGGCCGCTCCAGAAGGTCAGCGCCAGCGCCACCAGTACCACCCCGGCGCCTATCCAGGGCGTGTGCATCAGGCCCAGGTGCGTGACCACCAGGCCGCCGGCCCAGGCCGCAAAGGCAATCCCCAGGTTGAAGGCGGCGATGTTCAGGCCCGAGGCCACGTCGATCGCCTGCGGTGTGTGGCGCTCCGCCTGGCTCACCACATACACCTGCAGGCCCGGCACATTGCCGAACGCCACGGCACCCCAGAGCAGCACGGTGGCCACCGCCAGCCACGAATGCGGCGCGGTGAATTGAAACAGCAGCAGCACGGCGGCCAGCAGCGCGAAGATGATCTTCAGCGCGGCAATCGGCCCACGGCGGTCGGCCAGGCGCCCGCCCCAGAGGTTGCCCGCAGCGACCGACACGCCGTACACCAGCATCACCCAGCCGACGGCGCCGGCGCTGAAGCCCGACTGCTGCAGGATGGGTGCGAGAAAGGTGAAGGGAATGAAGGAGCCGCCGTAGCCGATGGCCGTCTTGGCATAGACCAGCAGCAGGCGCGGCTGGGCCAGCACCTGGAACTGCTGCGCCAGCGATGCTGGTGGCGTGTGCTTGATGTTGCGCGGCACGAACAGCAGGCTCACCAGGAAGGCGATGGCGCCGAGAGCCGAGACGGCCAGGAAAGTCTCGCGCCAGCCGAAGTGCTGGCCGATGAAGGTGCCCAGTGGCACGCCAGTGACCAGCGCCACCGTCAGGCCGGTGAACATGATGGCAATGGCGCTGGCGGCTTTTTCCTTGGGCACCAGGCCGGTGGCGATGGTCGAGCCGATGGAGAAGAACACGCCGTGCGCGAGGCCCGTGAGAATGCGCGCGGCGATCAGCGAGTTATAGCCCGGCGCCTGCCAGGCCAGCAGGTTGCCCAGCGTGAACAGGGCCATCAGCCCGAGCAGCAGGGTTTTGCGCGGCAGTTTGCCGGTCAGGGCGGTGAGCACCGGCGCGCCGATGGCGACGCCCAGCGCATACAGGCTGACCAGCAGGCCGGCCGAGGGCAGGCTGATCTGCAGGTCGGCCGCCACCGTGGGCAGCAGGCCGACGATGACGAATTCCGTCGTTCCGATGGCGAAGGCGCTGATCGTCAGCGCCAGAAGGGCAATGGGCATGAGAGGCTCCGGAGGTTTCACGAAGCCTGCAGTGTGGGCTTTTTATCTTTGCAGAATAAGCCATGTACGCGCACAATATAGTTGACTTGAAATCAACAATGCCGTGCCCGTTGCACCCTGAAGTTACCCTGAAGTCACACCCTGAAAACCATGAAGACCACGATTGAAGAGCTGCTGGCCTTTCGCGCGGTGGTGGACACCGGCTCCATCACCGCGGCGGCCGACCAGCTGGGGCAAACCGTCTCGGGCATCAGCCGCGCGCTCGGCCGGCTGGAGAAAAAGCTGGCCACCACCCTGCTGCGCCGCACCACGCGGCGGCTGGAGCTAACCGAAGAGGGCCAAACCTTCCTGACCCGCACCCGCGCCATCCTGGACGCCATAGACGAGGCCGAGGACGAACTGGTGACGCGGCGCCAGCAACCGGCCGGGTTGCTGCGGGTCAATGCCGCCTCGCCCTTCATGCTGCACGGCATCGTGCCGCTGGTGCCGGCATTCAGTGCCCTGTTCCCCAAGATCAGCCTGGAGCTCAACACCGATGACCTCAACGTCGACCTCCTGGCCCAGCGCACCGACATCGCCATCCGCATCGGGCCGCTGCGCGACTCCACGCTGCACGCGCGGCCGCTGTGCAGCAGCCGCCTGCGCGTGCTGGCCAGCACGGCCTACCTTGAAAAACACGGCAGACCCAAACGTGTTGCAGACCTCGCCAGCCATGCGCTCATCGGCAACAGCCAGTTGCCGGCGCTGAACGAGTGGCCGCTGCGCGGGCCGCATGGCGACAGCTACGCCGCAGCCCTTGCTTTCAGCGCTTCCAGCGGTGAGACCATGCGGCACCTGGCGCTGGCGGGCATGGGCATCGTCTGTCTGGCCGACTTCATGACCGAAGCGGATCGCGCGGGCGGCAAGCTGGTGCAGCTGCTAGTGCGCGACACGGTCGAAGTGCGGCAGGCCGTCAACGCGGTCTACTACCGCAACACAGCGCTGTCGTCGCGCATCACGGCGTTTCTGGATTTCATCGCAGCGCGGCTGCGCTGACTCGACAACAGAACCCTGGCTGGGACTGAAATCACGCGGGCCCAGAGCAGCACGGCGCGTAACTTATCGTCCGCTGCCGAGGAACTTCCCAATCAACGCAACGGTCGCATCAGGGCTCTCCTCCATGAGCCAGTGCCCCGCCTTTTGCACCACCTCTTCCTGGACATTCGTCGCCGCGTTGCGCATCACAACGGCCATGGTTGCGCCGAATGATTTTTCGCCTCCGATGGCCAGCACGGGCATGGCCAGTTTGCTTTTGGACCAGGTGACTTCCGTTCCGACATGGCGAAGATCGACGTGCCAACGCTGGTCGTTCATGGCGACGATGACCAGGTTGTTCCATTCGAGGCCACCGGCAAACTCGCGGCCAGCATGATCAAGGGCCCTGCGCTCAAGGTCTATCCCGGCGCGCCGCGCGACCTGCGTCACGAACCAAGACGACATCAATAGGGAGCTGCTGGCCGTCATCAAAGGCTGAGCGTTTCAAGCGCGGTGGCCACAGCCCGGCCCTGCGCCGTTTTAGAAACCCACACATGCCCCACGCAAAAAAAGCCGGGCGCACCTTCCAGGTCAGTGATTTTTACGGAGCCGGGCTTGTTTGCGTCAGCGCGTTCAGCACCAGTGCGAGCGCCGCCACCGGCGCCAGGATGGCCCAAAATCCCATGGGCTTGAAAGCCAGCGCACCGCCGAGCGAGCCTATCGCGAAGGCCGTGATGGCCGGCCACATCGCGTGCACACGCGTCGCCGCAGCTGCGGATCCCGGCGCCTTGGTCAACAGGTCAATCAGGTCCATGGATATCTGGGTCACATTACCGGTCATCACGGTGGACGGACTCATCTTCGAGAAGGTGCTTCGCGACGCCGCGTTCTGCACCGACATGCCGAGCACGCCCAGCAAGCCCACCACGATCACCTGCCAGCCGTCCTGGTGCAGAAACGGCGTGGCGAGCACACCGCTGGCCATGAATGCCAGCAGCAGTAGCAGTTGCACAACCACCACCGCCACGCCAGACGCACGGCCCTCCCGCTCACAACGCAGTTGCCAGGCACGGGTCGCCACCACGCCGGCCACAAAGGCCGGCAGCGCCAGCAACTTGCCCAGCACGGCGGCGCTGCCGGCGCCCGCGATCGCCGCGCCTATAAGCACGAAGTTGCCGGTGACGTGAGCCGTGAACAGCCCAAACAGCGCGACAAACCCGAAGGTGTCTACGAAGCCCGCCGTGAACGAGAGCAGGATGCTCACACGCCGGCTGGCCAGGGGCCCGGAGGCGTCTGGCGTCGCCGGCGCGGGCGCAGGCGCGGAGGAAAACGCCTGCGGCGCGGTGGCGGTGGGATTGGTGGTACTCATGGATATGTCCTCGGGATGTGGAACGCCAGCGCCGGCGGCTTCAGGCCAAGCCTGCTCTTGCAGCAGACGGTGCCCTGCCCGTCGGCAACCCGGCGCCAGGAGTGAAGAGTCAAGAGCTTGTTTCTTGACTGATAGAGAATGGGCTTTCCAAGCCTCCCGGTTTGCGGCTTTTCTGCCCTCACACCGTCATTCTTCATAGATGCCGCGCGCAAAACCGGTACGCGGCAGCCAAAAATCGCACTTTTCAACAAGCCATTCCATGCAGGCTGTCCTATGATGCTAGCACTGTCACCTTTGCGCCGCCCTGCGCGCTGACGGACGTCGCCACGTGGTCATGCCCAAAACCGAATCGGCCACAGTGACGTCCACATCCGCCGGGGTCCTGCCCATATCCTGAGGAAGGAACCGACCATGCCAACATCCGGCGAACACATCGTAGTCAAAGCCCACGAATTCCAGTTGCTGGATGCGAACGGTCAGCAGCAAGCGCGCCTAGGCGCGACCGCTAACGGCGTGGCGCTGACCATGGGCAGCAGTGGCAGCGGACCACAGCTGTGGCTTGGCGCGGACGCGGGCGGAGACGCCGCCCTGCAACTCTTCGACCGGGACACCGGTGCGAAGCGCGTCGAGATCAGTCTGGACGCCAAAGGCACGCACGTGTTTTTGGCTGGTGAAGGCGGGCAGCAAAGCTACTTGTTCCTGAAAAACGGCGGGCCGACCGGCGTAGTGCTGACCGACCAGGCGGGCAAGCGCCGCGCCCAGGTGATGGTCGATGCTGCCGGAAAACCCGACATCAGCACCGATCCATCCTGACCCATTTGCACAACAAGGACCATTGCCATGACATCCACGCACCTCAATCCCGACAGCCCCGAAAGCTTCTCGCACGGGAAAGTAACGTTCAAGGCTGTAGCCATGAGCCCGTCAGCAACGGACACCGCCTTGCAGGTCGTCTGCTTTCCCGACCAGACGCTGAACCAGACCTACGGCGGCGGCACCGAGCTGATAGATGCAGGCTTCAAGGGCGCCATTCGAGACCTGCGCAGCGAGGATATTTTTCGCGGTGAACGGCTCGAAACGCTGCTGCTACAGCCCGCGCGCCAGCAGATCCCCGCGCGTAACCTGCTACTGATTGGCTTGGGCGACCCAACCATGCTGACACTGGACACACTCACAGCCGTGGGTCGTGTCGCCGCGCGCGAAGCCATCAAGCTCAACGTCTGGAGTTTTTGCTTCGCGCCCAGCCTGAAGGACGCGGGGCTCTCGCTGTTCGACGCGTCCGAGGTGTCTGTCGCGCTCGCACGCGGCATGACACAGGCCATTTCCTGGGCACAGACGCTGCATGCGCGAGGTCTGCAGCAAGACTTCCTTCTGGAGGAGGTCATATTCCTGGCAGGCACGCAACATCTCGAAAGCTCACTCAAGGGATTGAGGACCGCTTTCGGCAAATGACCGCATTCATGCTCTCGCCTCTATTCGAGCTGACGGTTTCCCCACTGGACCTGATCGTCCGTACGCTGGTCGTGTACGCGATCGTGTTGGTTCTATTGCGGATAGCCGGTCGCCGTCAGATCGCTCAGATGGGTCCCACCGAGTTGGTGGCGATGCTGCTGATCAGCAACGCCGTGCAGAACTCCATGGTTGGCGGGGACAGCTCGCTCGCTGGGGGCCTGATCTCCGCCGCCACGCTCGTCGTGTGCAGTCGCGCCATCCGCTACCTTACGTTTCACAGCCACGCCATGAGTGCCCTCATCGAAGGCAAGCCCATTACCGTGGTCATCGACGGAAAGATACTGGGCGCTGAACTCCGTAAGGTGCTGATGACAGCGCCGCAGCTCCGCGCATTGCTCATGCTGCAGGGTGTCGAAGACATGGCCGAAGTCCGGCGGGTGGTGCTCGACTCCGAGGGCCGGCTGATCGTCACCCACAAAGGCTCCCCCATCGAGTCGGAAATCGACAAACAAGAGTCGACATGAGCGCATCCAGCACAGCTACTCCCGGCAGCTGGGCGCCCTTGGCGGAACCACTGTTCCGCACCCTGTGGATCGCCACCCTGATCGCCAATACCGGTACCTGGACGCAGGACATGGCGGCCAGCTGGATGATGATATCGGCGACCGACTCGCCGCTGCTCGTATCACTAATGCAAGGCGCGGCCAGCCTGCCTTACTTGCTGTTCGCCTTCCCGGCAGGCGTACTTGCCGACAGCCTTAACCAGCGCACCATGCTTGTCACGGCGGCCTTCTTCGTGGCCTGCGTGTCGGCGCTCATGGCCGGTTTGTCGCTGGTAATGCCCATCGCGCCCTGGATGCTGCTTCTCTACGTTTTCGCCATGGGTGCGGGCGGTGCGTTCTACTATCCGGTCTGGAAAGGCGTGGTGCCACAACTCGTCAAGCCGGAACTGCAGACCTCGGCATTTGGCCTTGACGGCGTTTCCGTGAACCTTGCGCGTGCGTTGGGACCCGCCATAGCCGGTATCCTCATCGGCCTTCAAAGCCCATCGCTCGCGCTGGCCTTCAATGCGCTATCCTTCATCGCCTTGGCCTTGCTTCTGCTCCGCTGGACGCCCGAGGTGCGGACGGTCAAGCCCATCTCTGCCACAGCATTCGTCTCGTCATTGCGCACCGGCATCCAGTTCGCACGCTTTTCGCCTGCGGTGCTGCGCATCCTGAGCAGAAGCCTAATGTTCCTGTTACCGGCCAGCGTGATGTGGGCGCTGCTGCCGCTGATCGGACGTAAGGCCATGGGACTTTCATCGGGCGGATACGGCATGCTGGTGGGCAGCGTCGGTCTCGGCGCCATCGCCGTCATCGGACTGATGCCGCGGCTCAAGAGCCGACTGGGCACGGAAGGCATGATGTTCGCGGGCAACCTGTGCTTCATCGCCAACTTGGCGGCTCTCGCCTACATCCCGCATTTTGGGACCCTGTGCGCGACCATGGCGCTCGCCGGCGCCGGCTGGATACTGGTTCTCTCCAACTTGCAGGCAAGCCTCCTGCCGGCCACACCCACCTGGGTGCGCGGCCGCGTCATCGCCATTTACTCCTTGACGTTTTTTGGCGGTGTCAGCGCGGGCAGCATTGTCTGGGGCTTCATCGCCCAGCTCTCCAGCCCCCAGATTGCACTGACGATCGCGCTGCTTACGCTTGCAGTCACTGCTACCTGTGGTCTCTTTCTGACCCTGCCATCGACCGGCAGTGCCAGCGCCACACCATCGCCGCCGCTCCCCCTGGCCACGATGACGCCGGTCTTCAGCGAGACCCTCGATATACAGGGGGAAGGACCCATCGCCGTCTACAACGACTACCAGGTTCCGCCTCAGAACCGCGCGGAATTTCTCGAAAAAGTCATCATGCTCGGAAGGATCAGACGAAAAAACGGCGCCTACCAATGGGGCATTTTCGAAGACCTTGAGAACCCAGCGCTGCAAAAGGAACGATTCATGGTGTCGTCCCGGACTGAGTATGGGGACCAGAACGACCGGATCTCCGACGAAGACCAGGCCGTGTTGTCCGACATCATCCGGTTGACCGTGACCAGGCAGCCCCCAGCGCAGCGATACTTCAGACTGGAGGCCATCAATTGAGCATGGAGGCTGCCGGCCCCTTCGAGCCGGCGCTTGCACTTTTTACGACCGGGATGTCAACGCAAACCTGTATCAGACATTACCTTGACTCTTTTTTGGAGAACTCGACCATGTTCGCCACACCCAAAACGAATGAGCCAGTCACTCAGTCACTAGATTCTTTTGGGTGCATGTCAGGGCTATTGGGGAAAAATCAGGAACCTGGCTCTGGAATCAGATTTTTCCGTTGACAGGACCGCTCCAGGGCAAGTGCAAACGCCGGCGAGCGACCGAGGCTTCCTAACGGGAGTGTCGCCAGGCGCCACACCGCCGCCGGATTTTTCACGCACACCATGCCTTCGAGCATGACTTCGAGACGAGTTCTGTGTACCCGCGAACCATGACCCCGCAGCAGAACCGGCGCATTTTGCGGATCGACGACATGCCCTCGATCCATGAGGACTTTCTTGTCTTGGGTGTCCCAGCACGCCTTTGAGCGCGCCTTCGCTTTGCGCTTTCATCCAGGCGCAGATTTCTTTGTAGCTGGCTTCACCTTAACGCGCAGTGCGACGGTCCCAGCACAGCGCGGCCACGAGCAGGAGGCCGCCGACCAACCCCAGGTGTTCAAGAAAAGCATTGCGGTTGTGGAACTGCTCCATGCCGCTCATGGTCCAGAACGGGTGGCCGATGACCGTGGCGATCACGGTGAACCCGGCCAGCGCGAGCGCGCCCAGGGCCGACCACAGGCCGCGGCCCAGCAGCATCAGCGCCGCGCCGACCAGCTGCGTGGCGAGCGTCGCGGCGGCAAAGACCGGCGCCGGGCTCAGGCCGAAATGCTGGGCCTCGCCGATCGCTGCGTCAAAATTCAACAGCTTGGACACGCCGCTGTAGACGAAGGCGATCGCCAGCAGGACTTTGGCGGCCCAGAGCGCCTGTGTTGAAAATTGTGGGTTGTGGGTGTCCATGGCGTTGTCCGTGGTGACCATTCTTGTCATTCTTTATCTACAGCCAGCAGGCGCAGCCCAGCGCGCCCCAGAAGCTCTTCTCGTCCGACACCGGCGTGTTGGCCAGCCAGCTTTTCGTGTGCGCATGGCCATGAACGGCGCAAGGCTTGACGCAGCAATCGGCAAACGGCAGCAGGGCCTTGCGTTGCGTGGTTGGGGCGGCGCGGCCCGGCTGGTTGCCACCCAGTGCAGGTTCGCGCCAGTAGCCACCGTAGGCGTTGGTCGGCGCCCAGTCGTTGGCGGCTTTGGGCATCGGTGGCGCGAGCCTGGCGAAGTCGCCGTCGCCATGCACGATGCGGCCGCCAACCACTGTCAGGTGCGAGACCAGGTCCTTGATGTCGGCCTCTGGCACACCGAAGAAGTCGCGCGAGGGCACGATGAAATCGGCCAGCTGGCCGGCCTTGATCTGGCCCTTTTGCCCGTCGGCATTGGCGAACCAGGCGCTGCCGGTGGTCCACAGCCGCAGCGCGGTGTCGCGGTCGAGCAGGTTGTCGGGCCGGTACATCGTGGTGCCGCCGACGGTCTGGCCGGTGATCATCCAGTACAGGCAGATCCAGGGGTTATAGCTGGCGACGCGGGTCGCATCGGTGCCGCCACCGACGGGCAGACCCGCATCAAGCATCTTGCGGATCGGCGGCGCTTGCTCGGCGGCCCGGGCCCCATAACGCTCGATGAAATATTCGCCCTGGTAAGCCATGCGGTGCTGCACGGCGATGCCGCCGCCCAGCGCCTTGACGCGCTCGATGTTGCGCAGGCTGATGGTTTCGGCATGGTCGAAGAACCAGTGCAGGCCGTTGAAGGGAATGTCGCTGTTGACTTTCTCAAACGTATCGAGTGCGCGGCCTATCGATTCGTCGTAGGTCGCGTGCAGCCGGAAGGGCCAGCGCTTTTCGACCAGCAGGCGCACGACGCCTTCGAGCTCGTCCTCCATGCTCGCAGGCAGGTCGGGGCGCGGTTCGCGGAAGTCCTCGAAATCGGCAGCGGAGAACACCAGCATTTCGCCGGCGCCGTTGTGGCGGAACATGTCGCTGCCGGACAGCGGCGGCAACATGTCGGTCCACTGCCTGAAGTCGTCTATCTCCTGCTTGGGCCGCTGCGTGAACAGGTTGTAGCCGATGCGCACGGTGAGCTCATCCGCGTCACGCAGTTTCTCGATCACGCGGTAATCGTCGGGGTAGTTCTGAAAGCCGCCGCCGGCGTCGATCACCGAGGTGATGCCGAGTCGGTTGAGTTCGCGCATGAAGAGCCGGCTCGAGGCCTCCTGCGCGTCGGGGTCGAGCTTGGGGCCTTTGGCCAGCGTGGCGTAAAGAATCATCGCGTTCGGCTTGGCAAGCAGAAGGCCTGTCGGGTTGCCACTGGCGTCGCGCACGATCTCGCCGCCGGGCGGGTTCGGCGTGTCCTTGCCGTAACCGACGGCGCGCAGCGCCGCGCCGTTCAGCAACGCGCGGTCGTACAGGTGCAGGATGAAGACGGGGGTGTCGGGCGCGACGGCGTTGATTTCTTCCAGCGTCGGCAAGCGCTTTTCGGCGAACTGGTGCTCGGTGAAACCGCCGACCACGCGCACCCATTGCGGCGCCGGCGTGCGCGCCACCTGGGCCTTGAGCATCGCCATCGCATCGGCCAGCGAGGGCACACCGTCCCAGCGCAACTCCATGGTGTAGTTCAGGCCGCCGCGGATCAGGTGCGTGTGGCTGTCGTGCAGACCTGGCAGGGCAGCGCTGCCGCCCAGGTCAATCACCTGCGTCTTGCTGCCGGCGTGACGCATGACTTCTTCGCGGTCACCGACAGCGATGAACTTGCCGCCGGCGATGGCCACGGCCTGGGCCACCGGGTTCTGCCGGTCCAGGGTGGTGAAGCGGCCGTTGATGAAGATGATTTCAGCGGGGGTGATGGAAGCGGTCATGCGCGTCTCCAGGAGTTGGTCAAAGGAGGACCAGCAACAGAGTGCGTTCGCGCTGGCCAATTTTTGCGGGGGACTACTTGCGGGGGACTACTCTTTGCGGAATAACCAGTCGTGCACCAGCTCGGTGTAGCGCGGCATGATCAGCCAGACGACGATGGCGACGATGACGGCGGCAAGGATGCCGTGCGCGACTCCGTATGCACCCAGCACAGGAAAAGCTTTAAACACGGGTCCAAACGCCCACGGCACCACCATGGTCAGCGGCCAGATCACCGATGTGGTGATCAGCCACTGCTTCCACGCTGGTGGCTTCACCGCCGGCTCGCCGGCTGCAGGGGACTCGGGCTGGAACCAGTAATCGATGCCGGCGCCGACGCTGACCCGTTCGGCGGCCGCCAGATGAGGCTGCACGGCCTCGATCAGGCGTGCTCGCTCGGCCGACTGGTACCAGCGTGTCGCGTCGTCATGCGTGGCAAAGCTCACGATGATGGTGTAGTCGACGCCGCCCTCGGTCGGACGCACGACCTGCACCCCCTGGTGGCCCGGAAAGGCCGCGGCAGCCCCCATGGTCTCGACAAGCCAGGCCTCATACGCGGCGTGTGCGCCGGCGCGCACACGGTGACGCACGACGAAACTGACGCTGTCGGCGGACGCGCTGACCCGCTGGTCAGCGGCAGCAAGGGGGGTGCTCGCGACGCTGTTCATGGTGTGCTCTCAGCCAACCTTGCGCGCCGGCATCTTGTGCACATGCGTGATCGCGTAGTCGATGCCCGAGCCGTAGGCGCCGGAGTGCTCCACGACGATGCCGGTGGTGGCGGCGTAGGTTTCCTTGCGTGCCCAGTCACGCTGCATTTCCAGCAGGAACTGCTGCCAGGTGATTGGCACGGCGCCCGCCTGAATCATGCGCTGCACCGACATGTTGTGTGCCGCGACCGAGGTGCCGCCGGAGGCATCCTCTACAAAGTAGACCTCATAACCATCCGCCATCGCCTCGAGCGCCGGGAAGTTCAGGCAGACCTCCGTCCAGAGCGCAGCGAGCACCAGCTTTTTGCGGCCGAACTTCTTCAATTCAGCCTTCACGGCCTCGTCATCCCAGGTGTTCATGCTGGTGCGCTCGAAAATCTTGTTATTGGGCAGTACGGCGAGCAGTTCAGGCCAGATGTTGCCCGAGAAAGACTCGGTCTCCACCGAAGTCAGCACCGTCGGTACCTTGAAAGCCTGGGCCGCCTTGGCCAGGCCGATGACATTGTTCTTCAGCAATTGCCGGTCGATGTTGGCGACGCCGAATGTCATTTGCGGCTGGTGGTCGATCAAGACCAGCGCGCAGTTTTGCGGGGTCAGCAGTTCGAGTTTGCCTTGCGTCATGATGCTTCCTTCAGGGGGTGGTTTAAAACGAAATGAGCCTGAATCCTAGACTGCTTCCTATAAGATGACTAGTTAGCAATTTGGAACCAAACTGCATCCAAAGAGGAAACAATGGACCGACTCGACGCCTTGCAGGCGCTGGTACTTTCAAAACAGTTCGGCAGCTTTTCGGGGGCCGCGCGCGCATTGGGTGTGACGCGCTCGCACATCAGCAAGCTCATCGCTTCGCTGGAGGCGGAATACGGCGGCGCTCTCTTCGCCCGGTCGACCCGAGCCCTTGCCCTGACCAGCGCCGGTGCCACCCTGCACGACTACGCAGTGGACCTGCTGGCGATTGCCGCCGAGGCCCGCGAAGCCATGTCGGCCTTGCAGGGTACGGCGTCCGGGCCATTGCGGGTCAACGCGCCGATGTCGTTTGGCCAGCTGGTGCTGGCGCCGCTGCTACCGGGTTTTCTGGCGCAGCATCCCCAGATCGAGCTGCGCGTGGAACTGAACGACCGCGTGCTCGATCCGTTCGAGCATGGCTTTGATCTCACGCTGCGCATTGCAGAGCTGACGGACTCTTCACTGGCGGCGCGGCGCATGTGCGGCGTGCCCCGGGCCATCTATGCGGCCCCGAGTTACCTGCAGGCACATGGGGTGCCGGACTCGCCGCAGGCACTCAAGACGCACCGTTGCCTGAACTACGCACACGTCAACACGGGCCATGTGTGGCGCCTTGGCAAGGGCCGGGAAACCGCGCATGTCGCAGTTGGCGGACCGCTGTGCTCGAACAACGGCGAACTGCTGGTGGAGGCCGCCGTCGGGGGCGCCGGGCTGATATTGCAGCCCGGCTTCCTGGCGGCCGGGCACATCGCGGCGGGCCGGCTGGTGCCGGTGTTGCCGCAGTGGCAAGAGTCTCCGGAAATCGCGCTGTATGCGCTCTATCCCGCGGCCCGTCGCGTGTCCCTTGCGGTACGCGCCCTGATCGACTACTTGATCGAGGTGCTGCCCAACAAGGTGGCGTCAACGAATTAGTGCTTGCCCCGGCCTGGTGCCACCTGGCCTGCGATCCGGCATCGAGTCGGATCCACGAGAGCCCAGGAACGATGTGGTTATGCCACCGGCCTTGACCACATCGGCTTTGCGGACGCCGCCTATGGACCCGGTGGTCTTGGTCTGGCCGACAAATGCGTCTCGCGCACCGTACATGTCGACGCTGCTTTGTGCGAACACGTTTGCACAGACCGTCAATGCCATGGTTGAAACGATGGTCTGTGTTGGTTCCCTGGTGGCTGGTATACCAAATCCTGAGTCACGTCATGGACATCTGACGCAAAGATCGCACGCTGTCGAGGATAGTATTGGTCGGGCGCTTACCCCGGCGACATGTAGACAGCGACCGCCCGTAGCCTTGGCCGGGGCTGTCAAATCAAAGAGACTGGATACCAGGAACGGAAAGGCAGCCGGAAAAACAAGCCGTCAAAAATAAGAGTTCGCGGCACCACCGATCGATCATGATCGCCGGAATGCCGGTCACTCGGTCACGTGGACGGCGTATTGGTCCCGTTCGCCGGAATGCGCAACGCCACGGCAAGAGGACTCTTGGTTGCGGGCAGCCACTGGGCTTTAAGCGCCGTTTCCGAAGGGGATGAGAATAATCTTGCCGACGTTCAAGCTCGATTCCATCCGCCGATGCGCATCCGGCGCTTCTGACAGCGGAAAGACACTGTCGAGCACTGGCGCCAGGTCTCCGCGCCCGAAATGACGCAGCCACTGTTCGCTGAACCTGCGCACCATCGCCTGCTTGACCTGCGGCGGCCGGGATTTCATGACGGTTCCCATGATCTGCAGGTGTTTGTAAAGCAGCCGGTCCAGCGGCAGCGCGGCATTCTTGCCCCCGCCCAGCAGGCCGACCTGAACCAGGCGTCCGCCATCCGCAAGGCTCAGGAGGTTGCGCTCAAGGTAAGGCGCGCCGATAAAGTCGATGACCACATCGACACCGCGTCCGTCCGTGGCCCCGGCGATCACGGCGGCGAAGTCTTCGGTCTTGTAGTCGATGCCCCGGTCGGTGCCAAGTTGCTGGACGCGCTCAAGCTTGCTGGCATCGGCGGTCGCAAATACCTTCGCGCCGATGGCATGCGCCAGCTGCACCGCGGCCGAGCCGACACCGCCTGCCGCTGCATGAATCAGAACGGCATCGCCTGCCTGCAGGCGGCCCAGGTGAACCAATGCTTCGTGCGCCGTGACGAACACTTCTGGAATCGCTGCCGCATGGATGTAATCGAGGCTCTCGGGGATGGGCATGGCCATTCGGTAGTCGATGCGCGCGATTTCCGCATAAGCACCGCCGCCGACGATGCCCATGACGCGGTCACCGGTCTTGAACCCATCGACCTCGGCACCGACAGCGATGACTTCGCCCGCAATCTCCAGCCCCATGATGTCTGAATCGCCGAAGTTGGCACGGCCATAGCCGCCGCGCCTGTGCGTCAGGTCGGCGCGGTTGACGCCCACCGCGTGGTTGCACACGAGCAGGTCATGCGGGCGCAGCACCGGTTCGGGGGCGTCGCCCAGCTGCAATACATCGGCTTCGCCGAACTCCCTGAAATTGATGGCTTTCATGCTGATCCTTGCTGGTTTGATCGGGTAAAAAAACGCAGGTCGCCCAACGCGGCCGATGGCGCCCGGCCCCGCGTGAATTGCGTTGCCGGCAGCTCCAGCCGGATGCTGGACTGCTGGGCTGGCGTTGAATGTCAGGGGGCGGGAGGCGCGCCGTCGAAAGCGTCCTGCAGCAATTGCCGCAGTGCCTTGGCCAGCAACGGGCGCGGGTTCGGGTACTCGTTTTGCATCGTGATCGCACAGGCGCGGTCCAGGTCCGCCGCCTGCATGCCGATGTCCCTGAGCGCCAACGGCGCGCCGTTGGACTGCGCCAGCCGGTACACCGCCATCGCGGCGTTGTCGCCCTGCAAGGCCTTGGCGATGCGCTGCATCGCCGGCTGCGCGGCCGCGCTGTTATAGGCCAGCACATGGGGCAGCACGATGGTGTGTGTTTCGGCATGCGGCAGGTTGAAGCTGCCACCGAGCGTGTGGCACAGCTTGTGGTGCAGGCCCATGCCGACACTACCCAGCACCTTGCCGCAGAGCCATGTACCGTAGAGTGCGTCGGCCCGCGCCTGCAGGTCGCGTGGATACAGATGGATGGCCGGAAGCGCACGTCCCAGCGCAGCGATGCCTTCCTCGGCCAGCAGGCTCATGACCGGATTGCCGTCGGCGGCATACAGGCCCTCCGCCGCATGGGCGATGGCGTTGATGCCGCTGACCATCGACATGCCGACCGGCAATGCCAGCGTGAGTTCGGGATCGTAGATCACGGTTCGCGGCAGGACGCGCAAATCTCTTCCGGTGCGCTTCAGGCCGTTTTCGGTCAGGCCGTAGATCGGCGTCATCTCCGACCCCGCGTAGGTGGTGGGAATGGCGAGAACCGGTAGCCCGGAGTCCAGCGCAATCGCCTTGCCCAGGCCGATGGTCGAGCCGCCGCCGATGGCCACCGCGCAGTCGGCGCCGTGCTGCGCCGCAAACCGGCGCGCATCCTGCGCGCTGGCGAGCGGCACATGCATCACGGCCCCGTCGAAGATGCCGGCAGCGCGCGAGCCGAGCAGGTCGGCCAATTGCTCGGCTTGCGCCCGCTGCTGTGGGGTGCAAAGCAGGATGGCCCTGTGCGCCCCCATGGCATCGAGCTCGGCGCCAGTGCGCGCCAGCATGCCGGCACCGAACGCCACCCGCTGCGGCTGGCTGACGAAGGTGAAGTGCTGCAGGCCGCCCATGCGGTGATCGGCAGTCATTCGGCGACGATGTTGTGGCGCTTGATCACGCGGCCCCAGCGTTCGCTTTCGGACTTGACCAGGCGATTCATCTGTTCCCGCGAGCCTGCCACAACCTCGAAGCCATCATCGGTAAAGCGCTTGGCCACCGCCGGGTCATGCAAGGCCGCGCTCATGTCGGCGGCCAGGCGGTCCAGCACCGGCTCGGGCGTCTTGGCTGGCGCCACCATGCCGACCCACGAATAGACTTCGAAGCCCTTATAGCTCTCGGCCAATGCCGGCACGTTCGGCAGTGCGGGGGTGCGCTGCGTCGAAGTAACGGCCAGTGCGCGCAGCTTACCTCCCTGGACTTGTGGCAACACCAGTGGCAGGCTGGCAATCATCGAGTCCACATGACCGCCGATCAGGTCGGTCAAGGCAGGGCCGCCGCCCTTGAACGGGATATGCAGGCCGCTGGTTCCTGCAGTCTCATGGAAGAGCTCGGCCGCCAGGTGGTTCGAACTGCCTGCCCCCACCGACGCGTAGGACACCGCACGTTTCTGCTTCGCTGCCGCGACGTAATCCTGCAAGGTCTTGAACGGCGACGCAGCAGGCACCACCAGCACCATGGGCGAACGTGCGATGTAAGACACACCCGTGAAGTCGCGTGTGGTCACGTAAGGCAGCTTGGGGTAGATGTGTTGCTCCGTGGCGTACGAGTCGAACACCAGGGCCACCGTATAGCCGTCCGATACGCTCTTGGCCACGGCGGCCATCCCGATGGTGCCGCCCGCACCGCCCTTGTTCTCGATGATCAGTTGCTGGCCCAGCCGGGCGCGAAGCGGCTCCTGGATCTGGCGGGCGACCTTGTCTACCGTACCGCCGGCCGCAAAAGGGACGACCAGCGTGACCAGGCGGGAAGGATAGGCCGGCGTCTGCGCCCAGCTCGAGACACCCAGGCACAGCGCCATGCCGAGCGCCAGCCGGCGTGCCAGCGCAGCAGGGCGGCGAGCCTGGCCGTGGTGTTTTGTAGTGTTCAAATGCATCCGATGCTCCTTGGGTTGGGTACGGGCTGGATGCTAGCAGTTGCAAAATATAGTGACAATAACGTCCATACGCCAAACGCCTTTGCATAAAATGCACAAATGAAATCCGTTAAATTTGCAGAAAACCTGTCGATGTTCGTGGACGTGGCGCAGGCCGGGAGTTTCTCGGTCGTCGCGCGACGGCAGGGAATGGTGGCGTCATCGGTGGCACGCCAGATTGACGCACTGGAACTGGACCTGAAGGTCGCGCTCTTCACGCGTTCCACTCGCGCGCTCGTGATGACCGATGCCGGGCACCTGCTGTTTGACCGTGCCGTCAAGCTGTTAAGCGACATGACCGACGTGCGCGGCGAGGTGGTGTCGCTGGAGCAAAAGGTGCAAGGCGTGCTGCGCGTCAGCTGTGTGCCCGCTTTTGGCCGCCGCCATGTGGTGCCGCACCTCGGTTCGCTGTTCGAGAAGCATCCCGACTTGCGCGTGGAGCTGGAACTCACCGAGCGGGTGGTGGATGCGGTGCTCGAACGCTTCGATCTTGTCATTCGCGTCGGCCCTCAGCCTGACAGCAGCATGATCAGCCAGCGCATCGGCAACCAGCGCTACATCGTCGGGGCCTCCCCGGCCTACCTCGAACGCCATGGGCATCCCACGCACTTCGACGAACTGGCCCGGCACCGGCTGATCGACCGGCAGCACAACACCACTGCACGCGGCTGGCGGGAGCTCGTCGGCCACAGCGGTTTGGTACCGGCGCAGTTTGCTTTCGAGTGCGATGACTGCGATGCGCGCCGTCTGTCGGCGGCCCAGGGGCTCGGCATTGCCTTAATGCCCAACTGGGCCATCGGCGAAGACTTGGCGGCAGGGCGGCTCGTTGAACTTGAACTGGAGGGCCTTCCGGCGCAGCCGGTGGCGGGCATTTTCCTGATGCGGGCCGCGCCGCGCGCCAATTCAAAGACCCGGGCGTTCACGCAGCACCTGCTCGACAGTATCGGGCGCTCCGCGAGCTGGGTGCGCGATGCGGCGACGGCAATGCCGGCCTGACATCATCAGGACCTTCGCTTAGCGCTATCAGCATGGTTTGCGCCAGGCCCCAGCCAGCGGCAGAGAAATAGGGGCGCCGGGTTGATATTGCAGCCCGCGTTCCTGGCGGCCGGGCACATCGCGGCGGGCCGGCTGGTGCCGGTGCTGCCGCAGTGGCAAGAGTCTCCGGAAATCGCGCTGTATGCGCTCTATCCGGCTGCCCGCCGGGTGCCTGTCGCCGTGCGCGCCCTGATCGACTACCTGCTCACGACGCTGCCACGCGTAGTGGCCTCGGCGTGAGGGAGCCCGCCTTATCAAGAATCGAGCAAACTACCCTATCCGATATTCGCGTGGAGTTCGGTGGTTCAAGCAGGGACAGAGATTCGTAGTCGGGGGCAGTTTTAGTTAGGGCGGGTATTTTCAATCCGCCGGTCGGGGATACACCACATGATCGCCACGGCAACGTAAATCGCTGTAGCAATCCACGCATTCACAAACGAGAGTGGAGAGTGGGATTACCGCATCGTGCATTTAACTCATTCACTCATTGACTGCGTAGCGAATTTGCCAATCTGGCCTGAAGCTCCGGCGTGAACAGCGCTTTAGGCAGCATGCAATGCACCCCTTTGGGAGGTATCGAGCTGTAGACTGTTCCAGTCTGATGGGAATATTGTGTAATTCTAAAACTGGCTGCGACACTGCAGATCCCATAGCAATCTTCCAACGAAATTGCAGTTGCTCTTGACATCCACGCTATTAGCTGCCTTAGACAAGATACCAAAGCTGTTTCAAGACTCTCACCGAATCCCAGTCCTATCCAGTGGGTCGGAGTTTCAACCATAGGACTGTTCAAACCAGATTTTTTATGTAGGACGTACTGCACCTGCAAATCTTCCAGTGCGGTCTCAATTGCGGTCTGGTTTACAACACCATCGCCCTGCGCACCGTTGGAGTCACCCGTCCAGATTCTTGCTTTTGCAACTTGAACCGGAAGAAATAGCGAAGTTCCCGCTACTAACTCAGCAAGATCGAGGTTGCCACCATATGAGCCAGCCAATATCCCGCTCGTCGGTTTGTCTCCAACTGGTTGCGCAGCAAATACTCCCTGAAACGGGGCGAGTGGAATAGTGACCCCAGGTAAAAACTCTGCAGCTGTACGCTCTTTATTGAATTTCAGATAACGCAAGTATGGTTTCTGAAAATCTGCGGGCAATGCCCCGACCCCCTTTGGCGAGGAGTTCCAGCCCCAATCGATAGGACGCAGCTTTAGCATCCGGCACTCGACAACATCGCCAGGCATTGCGCCTTCAATTTCGATGGGTCCGATAAGTGAGTACGGACCCGCAGGATATTTCTTTCGGATCGGCTCGCGCTCCTCAAACGACATGCCGTACTTGGCCTCATTTCCCCATTGTGTCCATGTACCGTCATAGTGGACTACGTCACCGCTTCGAATGATGGCTGCGGCGGGCGCGCTTGGGTCCATCTGCCCCACGCGAACCGTGTCTTTGGACGGCACCACGCGATGAGTGCGTCCTGTCGGCGAGACCATTTTCCCCACTGTGTCTGAAGCTAATCCCGGGCTTGCCGATGCTGATGCTGATGCGCATCCTGGAAGGAAACTGATGAAGGGCGCCAAACCGGCTGCAGCAGAAATCTTGAAAAGCGCTCTGCGAACTTGCTGCTGATCGCTGCTGCCGCTTTCATAGGCATCGCCGGATGAACACCCACTGGAAGATTCGGGCATGCATGTCTCCTTTTTTTAATGTAATGAGCGAAATGATTGCTCTCGTCAAATATACGGGCCGACACGCCATGTGATCTGACCAAGCCATTCGACGAGTTACCACATCGTCCGATTTTCTAATTGGTGGCAGCAAGATTTCACGTTGTCCTGGACATACAGGCCGATAAACAAACGCGCCCGGCACAGTCGCGTCCGCTTAGCGGCGCCACACGCACCCGGTCGAAAGAATCGGACTCAGTGGTAACTGAGCGGAACTTCCGGTGCGCCCGGCTATGCAGGTCGCACCTATCCTTCAGCCCGTGACAAGTGAACGCATCGCCTGCATTTACTTGCCCATTCACAAATCATTCACAGGAGACAAGCAAGCATGTTTATCCGTTCAACCATCGTTTCAACCATCGCACTGGCGGCGTGTGCAAACGTGTTCGCACAAAGCAGCGTCGAGATGTACGGTGTGCTCGACGCATTCGTTGGTCAGATCAAAACCACCGCGGCCACGGGATCCACCACCAAAACCGGGGTAGTCAACTCCGGCGGCCTGACCACATCGTTCCTGGGCTTTCGCGGATCCGAAGACCTGGGTAGCGGCTACAAGGCCGTTTTTGCGCTAGAGAGCTATGTGCGCGTGGACACTGGCGCGACAGGGCGCAACGACACAGACCCGTTATTCGCGCGCGCATCGTTCGTCGGGATCCAAAGTCCGTACGGCCAGTTCAGCTTCGGGCGCATGCCCACGCCCTATTCACTGGCCACCACTAACTTCACGCCGCTCGTGGGCACCACCGGTGTCAGTCCGATTTTTGCCAACGCCTTCAAGAACAATGTGCTCGGCGATACTCGGATGAACAATTCGATCAAATACCAGTCGCCACGCATAAGCGGCTTCGAAGCTGACCTGCAACACAGCCTGGGCCGGGAAGAGCCACAGGGCGTCAACCACAAGCGTGAGGTGGCGACGGACGGCGCGGTGCGCTATTTCAACCAGCAGCTTTCCCTGGTTGTGGCGACACGCCAGATCAACCTCAACACCGCCAACGACGGGCACAAGCAAGATGTGTGGATGGTGGGCGGCACCTACGACTTCGGCGTGGCCAAGCTCAGCGCGCAATACCACAAGGTCCGGGAGACCTACCTGAACACCGCGCTCAATGCCACCCGCAAGGTAGGCGAGCTCGGTGTGAGCGTGCCCGTCGGCGCGGGCGCAATCCTGGCGGAGTACGCCACCACGCGGGCAGACGACCGCGTTGCCACGACGATCGATCGCCGCAAGTCTTTTGCCTTCGGCTACGACTACAACCTGTCGAAGCGCACCGACCTGTATACGATGTACTACTCGGATCAGTTGTACAAGCCGGATTCGAAGCAGACGACCGTTGCATTCGGCATTCGACATCGCTTCTGACCCTGATTGCGCGGGGCGAACGCCCCATCCTGCCCGCCCACGCGGCAAGTACGTACCGAGGAGACACGCATGACAAAAATCATTCCCACCATCTTGCTTCTGGGCCTGCAGCTAGTCGGCGCCATAGCGCACGCCCAACCCGAACGCGGCGTGATCGCCAACGCAAACCTGTCGCTGGAGCAGGCCACCGCATTGATGCAGTCAGCCTTCACCTTTGCAAGGCAGAAGAATACTGCCGTCACCGTGGTGGTGGTCGATTCCGGCGGCCATGTGATCACCGGAGCCAGGATGGACGGCATGCCTTTCGGCACCTTCGATGTAGCGCGCGGCAAAGCAATTGCCAGCGTTGCGACCGGAGGGGAGTCTGGAAAGGCGCTGATGGAGCGCTACAAGGCCAACCCGATCGTCTTCGGGCAGATCAGCTCGCTGAGCTACGGCGGCCCCATGTTTCCTTCGCAAGGCTCGTTGCCAATATTCATCAACGGCCTCCTCGTGGGCGCGGCGGCCGGCAGCGGCGCGTCGAGTCAGTTCGACGAAGACGCGGTTCGTGCTGGCATCGCTGCCATTGGCGCATCGTCAACCCGCCCCTGAACCCTACCAAGCCTCATCAAGCCATACCAACCATGCAAAGCCAAAGCTCTTGCGGCGTGTCTCAAGACACGCTTGAAAACGCAGCCCGCTCACTCGGCATTCCGGATACAGGACGACGCCACCTTCTGCGCGGCGCAGCGGCGGCACTTGTTACCCCTCTCGCCGGCTGCACCGCAGCCGGCCGTGCATCCCTGCTTATCGGCGAAGCGCCCACACCCGGCAAGACACACGTTGTTGAATCGAATTCAAGAACCGTTACCGTCGGCCTGCTCGACCCCAAAGCCGCCCCTGCGGCCCTCATCGATTCTGGCGACATCGTGTCTTATCCAAACACGTGGTTGAATTGGGCCAACGAGCCACGGTACGGCATGTCGTTCGCCGAGCGCGAACCGATCCGCCGCCGCTACCCCAACGGTCCATACTCGAACATCGGCCCCGTCATGATCCGCGGCGCCGAGCCTGGCGATTTGGTCGAAATCCGCACGGTACGTGCACGCCCCATCGAATGGGCATGGAATTCCTCGCCGGCCAACGTCGGCGCCATTCCCGAGGACTTCAACAAGCCTTACCTGAGATATTTCAAGTTCGACGCGGATCGCAAGAGCGTGGAGTTCGCGCCCGGCATCCGGCTTGAGTTGCATCCCGGTCAAGGGCTCTTTGCTACCCAGCCGCCCGGCGACAGCCCGGTCAGCGGCATCCTGAACGGTGCCTACGGCGGCAAACTCGGCCTGCACGAACTGGTCGAAGGCACCGCGCTGTTCCTGCCCGTGTTTCATCCAGGCGGCCGCTTGTGGACCGGCAACTCCCATGCCGTGCAAGGCGATGGCATGGTCAACCAGACCGCGATGGAAACTGCGATGGAAGACCTGCGCATCCAGTATGTGCTTCACAAGAAGGTGACCATCGGCCTGCCGCTGGCCGAAACACGGACACACTGGATAGGGGTGGGATTTGGCAAGACGCTGGACGACGCGCTTGTCAACGCGTTGCGCGGCATGCTCGATTGGGTCAGCACCGCACTGTCTATGGACCGCGCCGACGTCTATTCGCTGTTCAGCCTGGCAGGCAGCTTCCGGGCAACAAAGTTCGCGCGCCAGCGCGGCTCGGTTTATACCGAAATGCCGGCGCAGACCATGCACGCCATGCTGCCCAAAAGCATCCTGTCGGCGCCGCTGGCAGAGAAACTCTCCAGCTCATTGCGCAGGCACGCCTGATGTTCATCCCGGACGCCATGAACGCCGTGACACAAAACCCAGTGCCTCCACGCCAACTCCCGATGGCCGATCCGCGCGCGCGCGCCCGCGCGCACGCCGCAAATCATCGCCCGTCATCTCGGCAAGGAATTCATCTCCGGCGGCCGCAGCGTCGTTGCATTACAAGACGTCAACATCGTGATCGAGCAGGGCCAATTCTGCTGCATCGTCGGCCCCTCGGGCTGCGGCAAGACTACCCTGCTGCGTGTCGTCGCGGGCCTTGAGACGCATACGTCAGGCGAGCTCAGGCTCGCGCATTTCAACCAGACGAAGCCGCTTCTGTCGATGGTGTTCCAGGAACAGTCGATATTTCCGTGGATGACCGTCGAAGGCAATGTCGAGTATGGCTTGCGTATGCGCAAGGTGCCCAAGGCCGAGCGCCGGGACACAGTACGGCACTACCTCGACAAGGTAAGCCTCACACAGTTTGCCGGTTCATATCCCCACCAGTTGAGCGGCGGCATGAAGCAACGGGTCTCTATTGCCCGCGCGTTCGCCAATGACCCGGAAATCCTGTTGATGGACGAACCGTTCGCGGCACTGGACGAACAAAACAAGGCGATCCTCCAGGAAGAGCTGCTGCGCATCTGGGAAGAGTCGCGCAAAACGGTGCTTTTCATTACTCATTCGATCGACGAGGCGCTTGTACTCAGCGATCGTGCGCTGGTGATGACCGCACGGCCCGGAACGCTGAAGGCAGACATCGCCGTACCTCTGCAACGCCCGCGTGGCGCCTACGAGATTCGATCAAGCCCTGGCTACGCCGAACTGAATGAGCGGCTGTGGAAAGAACTGCGCGAGGAAGTGATGAACACCCGCCCACAAAAAGAAATCGCATGAGCACTTCAAAAATAATGGCCCTCCCGGCGTCAACCCCGCAGATCGAAGTGCGCGCATCGTCACGCCTGGTCGTTCGCAAGGTATCGCCGGCGGCCATCGAGCGCATGGTTGCCATTGTGGCTCCGCTGCTGCTGCTTGGATTGTGGGAAGCGCTGACCCGCTCCGATGTTCTGGACCAGCGTTTCTTTCCTGCGCCCTCTTCCATCATCGGCACGTTCTACCACATGACCTTCAACATGCCATGGGACAACTCGCTGACCTACCACGTACTGGTCAGCCTGTCGCGCGCGCTCATTGGCTTTCTTCTTGGGGCGATTCCGGCCATGGTGATCGGCGCGATCATGGGGCTGGTACCCATCGTACGGGCTGCCGTACAACCCATCGTCGGCGCGCTGTTTCCGATTCCAAAGGTAGCGATCCTGCCCTTGCTGATGCTGATCTTCGGTATCGGTGAAGAATCAAAGTGGGCCATCATCGCCATTGGTGTTTTTTTCCAGGTATTGATCGCGACCGCCGCTGGCGTCGCCAACATAGACCGCATCTATCTGGACGTCGGCGCCAATTTCAAGGCCGGGCGCATCGCCACCTACACCACGATCGCGTTTCCCGGTGCGCTGCCCCTGATCGTGGCAGGCCTGCGGCTGGGCTGGGGTTCTTCACTTTTGCTGCTGGTGACCGCCGAGATGGTGTCGAGCCAATCGGGTATCGGCTTTTTGATCTGGCGTGCCTGGCAACTGATGACGGTGGAAGACATGTACGTTGGCCTGGTCGTGATCGCATTCATCGGTATCACGTCGTTCTGGCTGATCGATGCACTCGAATCCCGCCTGCTTCCGTGGAAGCGCCGCTGAGGCGCCTGCAGTCAACAACGTCCTCAGGAGTCAAGACATGAACACCAACATGAACACGAAAGCGTTTTCACGCCGCACGCTGATGGCAGCATCGACGGCCGCGCTCGCGCTTTCACATCTTTCCCTTCGGGCTCAGGCTGTCACGCGCACCCCGCTTTCGCCACCGGTCAAGCTGCGCGTGGGCATCATTGCCGCGATGTTCGATGCCGTCTCGATCATCGCGGCCGAGAAGGGGTACTTTCGCGAGGAAGGCCTGGACGTCGAGATCAAGGCCTTTCCTGGCTCGGGTGAAGCCGCCCAGGCGCTGGCCATCGGTGCACTTGACGCGTTGGCGAGCGGCCCCAATCCCATGATCTTCAACTCGCGCAGCCGCAACATCGATCTCACCATTGTCGCGACGGCCGGCCAGCATTCGCCGAACCACGGCTCCATCAGCTTCGTCATGCGGCGCGACCATGTCGAGAGCGGTCGTTACAAGACACCTGCAGACTTGAAGGGTATGAAGCTGGCATCGGGCCTGGCCGCGCCCAGCAGCTGGTTCGTCTCGCAACTTGCACTGCAATCCGGCGTGACCGAGAAGGAATTCGACATTGTCCAGTTGGGCCTGCCCAATGTCATCGCCGCGCTGGGCAACAAGTCGATAGACGCCGCATGCATCAACGAGCCGCATGCCACTCTGGTGCTCAAGCGGATCAATGGCGTGCGCATCATGTCCATGGACAAGTTCCGCCCGAACTTCCCTAACGGCTATCTGATCTATGGACCTTCATTGATGAAGACCAACCGCGAGGCCGGGCGTCGCTACATGGTGGCGTACATGCGCGCGCTACGCGACTATCGCCAGGCCTTCATCGAACCGGGCGCGAAAGGCTCGCCCGAAATTACGGCACAACTGAAAAAATACAACATGGAGATGTTGCCCGAAACACCAATGCTCGACTTCCCCGCGAGCGGCGCCCCATCGTTCGTCGCGGTGGACGAACTGATCCAGTGGCACCTGAAGATGGGGAATATTCGCGCCGTCCCGGACCTGAAGGCACTCACGGACGAAAGCTTCCTGCAATACGCTCGCACACAGGCTTGAGATCGACATGCTGATCGAACAACGCACATACACCCTGGAGCCTGGCAAGATGCGCCAATACCTGGCGACCTACGAGAAGGAAGGGTTGGAAATACAAAAAACCATTCTGGGCCACTGGCACGGTTGCATGGTGACCGAAATCGGCCCGCTGAACCAGGTGATCCATCTCTGGGGATTCGACAGTTTCGAGGACCGCCTGGCACGCCGTGCGCGGCTCATGGCCGATCCCACATGGCAGGGCTACCTCGCCAAGGTCGCGGGGCTTGCCGTGCACCAGGAAAACCGCATCCTGCTTCCTGCGGCGTTCTGGAACCCGCCGGCCGCGGCTCAGGCCTGATCGGGCGAAGCCTGGCTCAGCATCCCGCGCTTGAAGTCGCTCGGCGGAAAACCGATGTGCTGCGCGAAGAAGCGGGCGAAGTGGCTCGGCGCCGAAAACCCCAGCTCATCCGAGACTTGGGTGACCCGTGAATTCGGATCGGACAGCATGCGGGTGGCCAGCGTCATGCGTTCCCAGTCCAGGTATTGCTGCGGCGAAGCGCCCAGGCAATTCTTGAACTGCTCGAAAAAGCGCGAGCGCGACAGGCCTACATGCGCGGCCACGTCTTCCAGGCTCGGGTTGCTGGCCGCATTCTCACGCATGAAGCGCGTGGCGCGCATGATGCGCGCGTCCATGGGCCGCTCGGCCAACAGGGCCTTCTTCGAAAACTCCTGGTCGCAATAGGCCACAGCCACTGCACGAACGAGATCCCGCAGAATAGGCGTGCGTTCCTCATCCGACATTTCGAGGCCCGACGTCATGCTGATCGCAATGCGCACGACGCATTCGCGCACCTCTGGCGACAGTTGCACCAAAGGGGACGGAAACATCTTTGCGCGCGGCGGTGATTGCACGCCCAGTACCTGCGACATCCACGGCCCGTTCAGCAGCGCCGTCAACACCAGCGTGGCGGCGCCGTGGCTGTTGAGCTTGGCATGCGGCTCCCAGGGATTCACAAAGATGGCGTTATCGTCGCTCAGTTCGAATGTCGCGCCATTGACCTTGAACCCCGTGTCGCCACCGCCAATTTTGAAGATGAAGTTGTATTCCGAATGCGCGTGTTCGACCAGGTCGCGCGCGGTAAGGTTCAACGTGATGCGGCCGAACTCGCCCTGCATAACCGACGACTGGCGTGCGTCTTTCATCTCGATCTCCTGCGCGGGAGAAAAGAATCGGACGATTTGGTAGAACGCCGGCATGGCGCGTTGTGCATTTTGGGCTTTCTCTGACTACAGTACGTAGCTCAACGAACTGAGGCCGACATTCTAGGCATGCGGCCACCCACAGGTCAATGCGGGAATACGTGAGACAACAAGCGAGGAAGATATGGCGAACAGCGTCGTAACGGTGGGCAACGGGCCAGTCAAGGTCCTGGCCCTTCATGGCTGGTTTGGTTGCGCGGAAGGATGGGGACCCTTCGTCGAGGTGATCGACAAACGGAAATTCACCTATGCATTCATGGATTGCCGCGGCTACGGCGGATCGATGCACCTGCAGGGCAACTACACGATCGCGGAGATTGCGTCGGACGCCATCGCGGTTGCGGACCAGCTGCAATGGGACCGCTTCTCGCTGCTCGGCCACTCCATGGGCGGCAGTGCAATACAGCACGTGCTCGCAGATGCAACGCCGCGAGTGCGCGCCCTGGTGGCCGTGACGCCGGTGCCGGCCAGTGGCGTGCCCTTCGACGAAGAAACCTGGAGTCTCTTCTGCAGCGCGGCGGCCAACCCGCAGGCACGACGGGCCATCCTGGACGGCAGCACCGGCGGGCGCCTGTCGGGCCACTGGCTCGACAGCATGGTGCAGCGCTCATGGGAACGCTCGAACCAGGACGCATTCGCGGCCTACCTGAACTCGTGGGCCAGGACCGACTTCTCTAGCCGGATCGCGGGCGCGAAGCAGCCCATCAAGGTCATCGTCGGCGAAAACGATCCCGGCCTGACCGAGGAGGTCATGCAGCAAACCTATCTGCGCTGGTATCCCAACGCCGAGCTTCAGGTCATGGGCAACGCCGGGCATTACCCGATGGATGAGACGCCCGTCGCCCTGGTTACGAGCATCGAAGAATTTCTCTCACGCACTAATGCAACTAATGCAGCTAATGCATAGGTACCCATGCAGCAAAACATCCACTTCCCATCCGACGGCTTGATGCTGTCGGGAATTCTCAGTATGCCGGGCGAGCAGGCCAACGACGTGCCATGTACCGCTCATCCCATCGTGGTGCTGCTACACGGATTTGGCGCCAACAAGGAGGATCAAGTCCTGGCGATCACACACGCCCTGCTCGACAAGCTCGGTTATGCCACCCTGCGCTTCGACATGCGTGGCTGCGGCGAAAGCGAAGGCGAGCGGGCCAGGGTGTTGTGCGAGGACCAGGTGCGTGACACGCACAACGCCGTCACATGGCTGCTCTCAAACACCAACGTCGATGCCAGCCGCATTGTTGTGCTCGGCCACAGTTTCGGCGCAGCCATCGCCGTGTACGCGGCGGCCACCGACAAACGGATTGCTGCCTGCGTCTCATCTGCGGGCTGGGGCGATGGTGCGAGCAAATTCCGCGAGCAACATCCCTCGCCCCAGGCATGGGCGAAGTTCACTTCGATGATGGAGGAGGGCCGCGCGCGAAGTCGGGCCGGCGAGTCCATGCGCGTCTCGCGTTTCGACATCGTACCCATCCCGCCGCACATGCGCGCAGGGCTGCCGCCGGGCGCGTTCCTGGATTTTCCGTACGAGGTCGTCGAAAGCATGTTCCGCTTCCGGCCCAACGATGTTGTGGCACAGATCGCTCCCAGACCCTTGCTGCTGTTGCATCCGTCGTTTGACTCGGTCACACCGACCACCCAGTCGATCGAGCTGTTCCGGCACGCCAAGATGCCCGTCGACCTTCACCTGTTTGCAGGCATCGACCATTTCATTTTTGACGATGAGAACGCCATGACATTTAATCTCCTGCGCGACTGGCTTGCGAAGAACGTGGCCGGGCAAAACGAGACCCACCAAGTGCTGACCAGCGAAGGCAGTGGGCAATGACCACCCCCGCTCAGGTGGATCACCGCAGGCTGCATCACTTCGCCGCCACACTTCTCGGGGCAGCCGGGCTGGATCCTGTGCAGGCCACACAGGTCGCGGACGTGCTCATCTGGGCGGACTTGCGCGGCACCGGCTCACACGGCGTGTCCAGGCTGCCCCTCTACTTACATTGGCTCGCGTCTGGCGAGATGCGACGCGACGCAAGTGTCGAAGTGGTGCTGCGGTTGCCCGCCCTTGCCGTGCTCGACGCGGGCCGGGGCCCCGGTGCCGCGGGCATGGCAAAGGCCGTCGAGCAATCCACCGAGCTGGCGCGCGACTGCGGAGCGGGCGTTGCAATCCTTCGCAACACAACGCACACCGGTGCGCTGGGC
This sequence comes from Polaromonas sp. P4_H1, assembly GCF_056400945.1. Taxonomy (NCBI): domain Bacteria; kingdom Pseudomonadati; phylum Pseudomonadota; class Betaproteobacteria; order Burkholderiales; family Comamonadaceae; genus Polaromonas; species Polaromonas sp. P4_H1. Next base: position 489,397 of record NZ_JBFUKG010000001.1, read on the forward strand.
TACTACACCCACGCCATCGCAACGCAGGGTTTGGTGGGATTGGCCGTCGCGGCGTCCGGCCCGATGATGGGCTACCACGGCGCTGCAAGGCCAGCGGTTTCCACGAGCCCGATCTCCGTGGCTGCCCCGAGGGGAGACGGCCTTGCACCGCTCGTTTTCGACATGGCAACCAGTGTGGTCTCGCTTGGCAAGCTGATGCAGGCACGCAAGGTCGGCCAGCCTATACCGATGGGTTGGGCGCTCGACGCCTACGGCCAACTCACTACCGATGCCGATGCGGCCGTGACGCCGGCACCCCTTGGCGGCCCGAAGGGTTCCGGGCTCGCGCTGATGGTCGAAGTGCTGGCCAGCGTGCTTTCAGGAAACCCGATTCTCGCGCCCGCGCTCTCGGCGCCCCCGGGTTCGCAGCCTCATTTTCAGAATGCATTCGTGCTCGCACTCGATGTGGCGCGCATCGACGTCGGCGGCCACTTCTTCGGCAACATGGATGAGCTGGTTGCGCAGATCAAGAAGCTGCCAGTGGCCGATGGCGCGTCCGAGGTATTGCTGCCAGGCGAACGCGGCACCAGTGAATCCCGGAGCCGGCAGGCTGGCGGCATTGCGCTGCCATTGGCCGTGCGAGATGAACTGGCACTTGCCGCACGCGGCCTCGGCGTTGAGGTGCCTTGGTAGGCATTCGCGTCTTCTTCATTTTTTCAGGTCACCATCATGCATTCCATAGTCTTGCTCTCCCGTCCGCTAAAGGCCGCATGTGTTTCGCTGGCGATCGCCGTTTGTGCATGCGCCTCGGCCCAGACGTTTCCGATCAAGCCCCTGCGAATCATTGTGCCCTTCCCCGCTGGCGGGGCGCAGGACATTCTCGCTCGCACACTGGCGGATGGCCTGTCTACACGCTTGAAGCAACCGGTCATCGTGGAAAACCGTTCAGGCGCAGCGGGCAACATCGGTGCGGAGGCGCTGGCAAAGGCTTCGCCTGATGGATACACGCTGGGCATCCTCAGTGGCGTGCATAGCGCCAACGCCGCCTTCTACCGCAAGCTGCCGTACAGCTTCGAGCGCGATTTCGTCCCGGTCAGCGCCATTGGCGACTCGGCCGTGCTTCTTGTCGCGTCCAACCAGGCACCGTTCAAAACCGTGGGCGAAATGCTGGCGTACGGCAAAGCCAACCCCGGCAAGATAAATTTCGGCAGCACGACAAGCCTCACCATGGACTTGCTGAAAGTGCAGACCGGCGTGGACGTGACGATGATCACCTACAAGGGTCTGGGCGAGGTGTTGCAAGACCTGATGGGAGGGCGGATAGAACTCGGCGCGGGTCCATCACCGCAACTTATTCCCCTGATCAAGGAAGGAAAAATCAGGGCGCTCGGATTGGCGAGTAGAAAACGCATCACCGAACTGCCCGGCGTTGCCACCGTGGCTGAAACCATCGGGGGTTATGACGCGGGCATGTGGTATGGCCTGTTCGCTCCAGTTGGCACGCCCGCTGCGCTGGTGTCGCGCATTGCGCACGAAACCGGGCAGGTACTTTCCTCCAAATCCACCCGCGAAAAGCTGCTCACGCAAGGAATTGACCCCGACTTTTCGGTGGCATCGCCGCAGGTCATTGGTGACCGCATCCAGACCGAAATTGCACGTTGGCGCAGAGTTGCTGCGGCAACAGGCAACTATGCAAATTAATGCATTACCTCCATCCGATGCCAATTCACAAAAAAAAAAGCAGATGCAGGAAGCGAAGCCATGAGCATTTCAGAATTTAAAGTACCTCAAAGGCTGGACGGTAAGGTTGCCGTCGTCACAGGAGGAAGCAGCGGCATTGGCGCAGCCTGTGTTCAAGCGTTGGCCGCTGAGGGTGCCAGCGTCGTGATCGGCTACCACCTGGGTCGAGACCGGGCTGAGGCACTGCGTGCGCAATTGCCAACGCAAGGCCCTGAACAGGTGCACAGCTTGCTGCACATTCCCCTTGGTGACAGTACTGCGCACGCTGAAGTCGCGAGCGTCCTGCGATCCACAGTAGGCAAGGTAGATATCCTGGTCAACTCCGCAGGGTTCACCCGGCGGATTGCGCATGCGGACCTGGATACCCTCGATGACGTGCTGTTCAACGAGATTCTCATTGCCAATGCCGGAGGGCCGTTTTCCATTATCCGTGCACTGCTGCCACTGTTGCGTGGGTCAGGAAATGGGCTGGTGGTCAACGTGTCATCGATATCGGCCTTCACCGGATCGGGCAGCAACATTGCCTATTGCGCAGCCAAGGCGGCGCTGGACACCATGACAGTCTCACTGGCACGCGCGTTTGGACCTGCCGTGCGCTTTCTCTGCGTGTCCCCAGCGGCCGTGGATACAGGCTTTGTCGAAGGCAGAAGCCACGCGGAACTGGAGAAAAAAGCAGCCCAGACGCCACTCGGGCGCATTGTGACGCCCGAAGATGTGGCACTAGCCGTGCTCGCCTGCGCGACACACCTCAAGACAGCAACCGGTACGCGCATCATTGTGGACGGAGGGCATAGGCTGTGATGAGCCTGAACCGTACCCATGATCCCGCCTTGCGCAGTTGGGTGGCTTCAGCCAACATCGAAGGCGTTGACTTCCCTGTCCAGAACCTGCCATTTTGCGTATTCCGCAAAGAAGAAGACGAGCCCGCGCGTTGCGGTGTGGGCATTGGCGACAGCATCCTGGACATTGGCCGTTGTGCAGACTTGTTCGAGGGTGCTGCGTCGCAGGCTGCGGTAGCCTGCCAGGCATCCTCGCTCAACGCCTTGATGGCGCTTGGCCTTGATCCCGCCTCCGCGTTGCGCGCCAGGTTGTCGGAGCTCTTGAGCACAGGCCACACCATGCATCGCGACTTGCTGACCAGAGCGCTGCTGCCCATTGCAGCCGTAGACCTGGTTTTACCGGTGCGGATTGGCGGCTTCACGGACTTCTTCGCCTCTGTGCACCACGCAACCAATGCGGGCCGCTTGTTCCGGCCGGACATGCCACTCTTGCCAAACTACAAGTATGTGCCGATCGCCTACAACGGCCGCGCGAACAGCGTCCGAGCCAGCGGAATTCCTGTACACAGGCCGCGCGGCCAAATCAAAATTCCCGACCAAGCCGTGCCAGTCTTCGCACCGGCACAGCGGTTGGACTATGAGGTGGAGCTCGGGATGTACATCGGTGAAGCGTCGGAGGTGGGAAAGCCGGTCAACGTGAAACGCGCACCGTGCCACATCTTTGGTTTTTCGCTGCTCAACGACTGGTCAGCCCGTGACATCCAGGCCTGGGAATACCAGCCGCTCGGCCCATTCCTGGCCAAGAGTTTCGCGACCACCGTGTCGCCCTGGGTGATCACGGCCGAGGCCTTGGTACCGTTTCGCACGCCGACGCTGGTGCGCGCCGCGGATGACCCGCAGCCACTGCCGTACCTGTACGACGCGCAGGACCAGCGCGAAGGCGCGTTGGATATCCAGATCGATGCCCACCTGCGCACCGCGCAGATGGCGGCTCGGGGTTTGCCTGCCAGGCGGCTGTCCCGCTCCAACGCGTCAACGCTGTACTGGACATTCGCCCAAATGGTAGCGCACCACACCAGCAATGGCAGCGCACTGGATACCGGCGACCTGCTTGGCTCCGGAACGATTTCAGGCGCAACGGACGACGCGCTGGGCAGCCTGCTGGAGATCACGTCAGGCGGCGCAAAACCCTTTGCACTGGACACGGGCGAGCAGCGGACCTTCCTTGGCGATGGCGACGAGATCGTGCTCACCGGCTGCTGCGAGCGGCCAGGGTACGCACGTATCGGTTTCGGCGAGTGCCGGGCCACATTGCTGGCGTGCACACCCGAACAGCATTAAGCCTCCGAAGAGTCCAAGACCACGACCACGACCAATCGAAACAACGGATCCCGTCACACACTTCAAAGGAGATCACTATGCTATGCAAAAAACTTCACCACGCGGCTTTCCGCTGCAGGGATGCAGCCGAGACAACCGCTTTCTATACCGAGGTTCTCGGCCTCAAGTTTGCGCACGCCATGGGTGAGGACCATGTGCCATCCACTGGCAAATACAGTCCCCACGTGCACATTTTTTTTGAAATGGAAGACGGCAGCAATATTGCCTTTTTTGAATGCCCGCAGGATCCCGGGAACATGAAGGACCTTGCTTCGCCAGACTGGATTCAGCACTTTGCCTTCGAGGTTGAAAACGTGCAGGCCCTCAATGACGCCAAGTCCAGGCTCGAAGCCCATGGACTGACCGTTGTCGGGCCCACCAACCATGACGACATCATGCTGTCGATCTATTTCTTTGATCCGTCCGGGCACAGGCTCGAATTGACTGTCCGTACCTGCGATCCGGCGCGGGCGGCGAGCTTTGAAGTCGAGGCACCGAAGGTGCTGCAAATCTGGAGCCAGACGCACGACTGGTCGCAGCGAGATAAGGCCTTTGGTTCGATGACAGGTTATGCACGTCAGATTGGGCCGTGACGGTTCGAGGTCAACTTTTCAACCTGGTCGCGCTACCGCCCGCCATGGCTACGGCCGTGCCCTGAAGGGTTCACCCCACGCGCGCCGCCTTGCGCCAGGGCGGCACGGGCTGAAAGCGTGCCTGCAGGAAGGCCAGAAACAACTTCACGCGCGCAGACACGCCGTGGCGCTGCGGAATCAGGGCGACGATGTCGGCGTCGGGCAGGCGCCAGCCGTCGAGCAGGCGCACCAGGCGGCCCGATGCGAGGTGTTCGGCCACGTCCCATTCCGAACGCATGATGATGCCCTTGCCTGTCAGCGCCCACTGCCGCGTGACATCGCCGTCGTTGCTGCTCATCGCCGGCGCGATGCGTACCGCCGCGTCGGTGCGGCCCTTGCGGAAGCGCCAGAGCGAAACATCCTCTTCGTTTTCCCGCAGCACGAGGCACTGGTGGCCGGTCAATTCTTCCGGCCGCTGCAGCGGCGCATGGCGGGCCAGATAGTCGGGCGAGGCGCAGAGGATGCGGGTGTTGGGCGCAATCGGGTAGGCGACCATGCTGGAGTTGGCCAGATCGCCGATGTGCACGATCAGGTCGAACCGGTCGGCCTCGGCGGCGGGGGGCACATCACTGAGCGTCAGCGCGACCACCAGTTTCGGGTGTTGCGCATGAAAGTCGGCAAGCGCCCCGGCCAGATGCTGCCTGCCAAAGCCCAGAGGGCCGCGCACGTGCAAGGTGCCGGCCACATCGCCGGAACGCGCGCGCAGGCTGTCAATCAGCGCATCCAGCTCGGCCAGCAGGGTGAGGGCCTTGGTGTAGAACAGCTCGCCCTCATCGGTCAGGCTGAAGCGCCGGGTGCTGCGCTGGACCAGCTGCACGCCGAGGCGGTTTTCGAGCTGCCGCAAGCGCTGCGAAACAGCCGACGCGGTGACGTCCATGCGCCTTGCCGCTTCGGCCAGCGCGCCGCTTTCAGTCAGCGTGACAAAAAATCGCAGGTCGGTGGTGTCGCTCGACATTCGTTAAAGCGTTCGTTAATGCATCCGTTGACGCACCGCTGAAGCATTCGTTAAAACTTCTTAGGGCAAGTGTTAGCACTGTTCAGTAATTCTACGCAATAGTGCTACTAAACTGAAGTCTCCGCAACCCCGCGCCGAGGCAAGACATGAGCGAGCATTACGACATCCTGATCCGCAACGCCGCCATTGTTGACGGAACCGGCGCCGCCCGTTTCAGTGGCGATGTGGGCATTCACGGCGACCGCATTGCGCGCATTGGCGACCTGCGCGGCGCCAGCGCCAGCACCGAAATCGATGCCACCGGCATGGTGCTGGCCCCCGGCTTCATCGACGCCCACACCCACGACGACCGGCTCATGCTCTCCGGCGGCGACATGGCGCCCAAGGTCAGCCAGGGCATCACGACGGTGGTCGGCGGCAACTGCGGCGTGTCGCTGGCGCCCATGCCGCGGCCCATTCCCGACCCGGTGACACCGCCGCTGAACCTGCTGGACGCAACCGGCGCGTGGTTCCGCTTCCCCGATTTCGCCAGCTACCTGGACGCCTTGCGTGCCCAGCCGGCCGCCACCAACTGCGCCATGCTGGTGGGCCACACCACGCTGCGCGTGGCCACCATGGACGACCTGACTCAACCGGCCAGCGCCGACGAGATCGACGCGATGCGCGCGCTGGTCGAGGAAGCCATGCAGGCCGGCGCCATTGGCGTGTCGACCGGCTTGTTTTACGAGCCGTCGATTGCCGCCCCGACCGAAGAGGTGATTGCCATCTGTGAGCCGCTGCGCGCGCATGGCGGCGTGTACTGCACCCACATGCGCAACGAGGGCGACGACGTCATCAAGTCGCTCACCGAGACCTTCCGCATTGGCCGCGAGGTGGATGTGCCGGTGGTGATCTCGCACCACAAGGTGGTCGGCGTGAAGAACTATGGCCGGTCGACCGAGACGCTGAAGTTCATTGCCGACAACATGGCGCTTCAGCCAATCTGCCTGGACTGCTACCCCTACCCGGCCTCGTCCACCATTTTGTCGGCGCACCGCGCGGTCAATGCCACGCGCGTGACCGTGACCTGGTCGGAGCCCATGCCGGAATGCGCCGGCATGGACCTGGCCGACATCGTGGCACAGCAGGGCGGCACACTGGAGGAAGTGGTGGACCGCCTGACCCCGGCCGGCGCGATCTACTACATGATGGACGACCGCGATGTGCAGCGCATCCTGCAGTTCGACCAGACCATGATCGGCTCGGACGGCCTGCCGCACGACGAGGCGCCGCATCCGCGCCTGTGGGGCAGCTTTCCGCGCGTGCTGGGCCATTACGGCCGCACGCTGGGCCTGTTCACACTGGAAACGGCCATCCACAAGATGACGGGCCTGACCGCCAAGAACTTTGGCCTGGCGGGGCGCGGCCTGGTCCAGGAGGGCGCATTTGCCGACCTCACGCTGCTCAACCCGGACACGGTGAACGAAGGCGCGACCTTCAAAAAACCCATTGCCCCGGCCATCGGGATCGACACTGTGCTGGTGAACGGCCAGATCGTCTGGCGCAACGGCCAGCCCAGCGGCGCCCGGCCGGGCCGGGTGCTCAAACGCGAAACCACGTGATACACATGAACACCAGCCCCTTTGAGAACCTCGAAACCCCCGCGCTGCTGCTGGACACAGCGCGCATGGACCGCAACATCGAGCGCATGCGCGGGCGCATGACGCGCCACGGCGTGCACTTCCGTCCGCATGTCAAGACCAACAAGTGCATGGACGTGACGCAGCGCCTGCTTGACGCCGGTGCGCGCGGCATCACCGTTTCCACCCTGCGCGAGGCCGAATATTTCAGCGAGCGCGGCATCACCGACATCCTGTATGCGGTGTGCCTGTCGCCCAACAAGCTGGCGCATGCACTGCGCCTGCGCCGGCAGGGCATCCGGCTGACGGTGATCGTGGACAGCGTGGAAATGGCGCTGCAGCTCAACCCGGAAGGGATTCAGGGAGACGAGCGTCTGGACGTGCTGATCGAGATCGACTGCGACGGACACCGCTCCGGCGTTCAGCCCGACTCGCCCGCGCTGCTGGCCATTGCCGACGCGCTGCAGTCACAGGGACTGGCCGTGGGCGGCGTGATGACCCACGCCGGCGACTCCTACATCTGCCGCAGCACCGAGGCCATCGTGGCCATGGCCGAGCAGGAACGCGCCGGCGCCGTGCAGGCGGCGAGGCGCCTGCGCGCGGCCGGCCATGCCTGCCCGGTGGTCAGCGTGGGCTCCACGCCGACCGCGCTGTTTGCCGAAAACCTCGACGGCGTGACTGAAGTGCGCGCCGGCGTGTTTGTCTTTTTTGACCTCGTGATGGCCGGCCTCGGCGTCTGCCGCACCGACGAGATTGCCCTGTCGGTGCTGACCACGGTGATCGGCCACCAGAAGGACAAGGGCTGGACGGTGACCGACGCAGGCTGGATGGCCATGTCGCGTGACCGGGGCACGTCCCGGCAAAGCCTTGACCAGGGCTACGGCGTGGTCTGCGGCGTGGACGGCGCTCCGCTGGAAGACCTGATCATGGTCGATGCCAACCAGGAGCACGGCATCATCGCCCGCCGGCCGGGCAGCACGGCGGGCCCGGCACCCTTCCTGCCGATTGGCAGCCAGCTCCGCATCCTGCCCAACCATGCCTGCGCCACGGCGGCACAGTTTCCCTGTTACCAGGCTCTGGACGGGGCGCAGCGGCTCGCCGGCACCTGGCAACGCTTTTACGGCTGGTAGGCGACGGCAAGTGAAAAGGAAAAAAGGAGACTGCGATGAAACTCATTTCCTCTGCGCAGGTGCCGGCGCCCGGTGGCCACTATTCACATGCGGTGGAAGCCGGCGGCCTGGTGTTTGTCTCGGGCATGCTGCCGTCCGGCAACAACCAGCCGCCCGCGCCCTTCGAAGCCCAGGTGCAGTCGGCGCTGGACCACTGCAGCGCCGTGCTGGCTGCGGCGGGCTGCGGTTTCGATGATGTGGTGCAGGCCACGGTGTACCTGGTGGGCGTGGAGCACTGGCCGGCCTTCAACCAGCTGTATGCCGAGCGCATGGGCAGCCACCGCCCGGCGCGGGCCGTGGTGCCGGTGCCGGCGCTGCACCACGGTTTCCTGGTCGAGATCCAGATGGTGGCCGAGCGGCCCGGCCGGGGCTGAGCCCAGCTCGCGCCTGACGGACTCATTTCAGAGCAGCGCACCGCGCGCGGCGACCGGCCACAGCGCCTCGACGCGCTGGCCGCGCACACACACCAGTTCGTCGTAGAGGTTGACGGTCGGGTCGCAATGGCCGGGCACCAGCCACAGCGTGTCGCCCAGGGACAGGGCGGCGGTATCCGGCGTGAGGATGACACCGTGCTCGTCGGCGGCCTTGGCGTAATGCAGCTCGGGCCTTTTCCAGACCACGGGCAGGCCCGAATCGACGCTGGACGCCTTGAGGCCGCTGTCGACCACGGCGCGCTCGGCGGTGGGCCGGCTCATCACGGAGGTCTTGATGAACAGCGCATGTTCAAACGCGACATCGCCTTCGCCACGCTGGTTGTCACCATAGTCGCGGTCCATGAACACATAGGAGCCGGCCTGCAGTTCGTTGTAGACGCCCGAATCCCGCTCGTGCAGGAAGGTGCCGGTGCCTGCGCCGGTGACACACTTCACGGCAATGCCGCAGGCCTCAATCGCCGCCAGCGTCTGGCGAACCCGCTGGACGGCCTCCCCAATGGCCTGGGCACGTTCGCGCGGCGTGCGCAGATGCTGCGCAGGGCCGTGGTAACACTGCAGGCCGGCAAAGCGCAAGGGCGGCGACGCGGCCACCAGCCTGGCCAGCTGCGCGGCCTCGGCCCCAGGCGCCGCGCCGCAGCGGTGCGCGCCTACATCCACTTCCACATACACATCCAGCATGACGTCGTGCGCTCGCGCGGCCACCGCCAGCGGCGCTACCTGCGACGGGTGATCGACCAGCACGCCCAGGTGCGCGGCGCGCGCCAGCTCCATCAGGCGGCCGATCTTGGCCGGGCCGACCAACTCGTTGGTGATCAGCACGTCGCGCACACCGGCCGCGACAAACACCGCCGCCTCGCTGACTTTCTGGCAGCAGACGCCGACGGCACCCAGCGCGATCTGGCGCAGCGCAATCTCGGGACACTTGTGGCTCTTGGCGTGCGGACGCAGGCGCACCTTGCTGCCCTTGAGCGCATCTGCCATGCGGTGCAGGTTGCGTTCGAACGCATCCAGGTCCAGTACCAGCGCGGGCGTGTCCACCGCGTCCAGCGAATCGCCGGGCCGTGCAGCCTTCCATGGCGTCATGGGTTTCTTTCCGGGCGGGCAGCAGGCATCAATCCACCTTCGCGCCGGAGAACTTGATCACGCGGGCCCACTTCTCGGTTTCACGCCGGGACAGCTCGCGGAACTCCTCGGGCGTGCTGGGGTCGGTCTCCGAGCCCAGTACCCTGAAGCGCTCCTTGACGGCCGGGTTGGCCAGCGCCGTGCGGATCTCGGTGTTGAGGCGGGTGACGATGTCTTTGGGCATGTTGGCCGGCCCGATCAGGCCGCCCCAGGCCACCACCTCGAAGCCCGGCACGGCTTCCGCGATGGTCGGGATCTGCGGGTAGGTGCTGGAACGCCGGTTGTCCGAAATGCCCAGCGCCCGCACACGGCCGGCCTGGGCGTGCGGTCCGGCCACCGGCGAGTTGATCATCATCAGCTGCACGCCGCCGCCGATCAGGTCGGTGACGGCCGACGTCGCGGCCTTGTACGGCACATGCAGCATGTAGGTGTTGGTCATCGACTTGAACAGCTCCACGCCAAGGTGGGCCGTGGTGCCGTTGCCGTCCGAGGCAAAGGCCAGCTTGCCCGGGTTTTTCTTCGCGTAGGCGATCAGTTCCGGCACGGTGCTGGCCGGCACGCTGTTGTTCACCACCATCAGGTTGACCACGCGCACCGCGTTGGAGATCAGGGTCAGGTCCTTGTCAATGTCATAGGGAATGTTCGGCAGCAGCGAGCGGTTGGTGGCCAGGGACACCACGTTGCCGTAGGCCAGCGTGTAACCATCCGCCGGCGAGCGCACCAGGTCCATCGTGCCGATCACATAGGAGGCGCCCGGCTTGTTGTCGATCACGAACGGCACGCCCATCTGGACCGACAGCTGCTGGGCCAGCGCCCGCATCAGCACGTCGGGAGCGCCCCCCGGCGCCGACGGCACGATCAGGCGGATAGGCTTGTCCGGGTAGGCGGCCTGGCCGGGCAGGGCGAAGGCCGCGAGCACGGCGAAGAAGATGCTGGCTAACAGGGATTGGCGACGCATTGTTCGGACTCCAGGAGGTGAAAGCAGGGCTGATGCAGCAGGCTGGAAAGCCGCATGGGCACAGGCTTTTCAGGCGAATTCATTCTAGGACCGCGTCTTCCGAATGTCGCTTACCCAGGCTACAGCTAGAGTTAAGCAGGGCTTAGCAATGCGCCCGCTTGGGGGGCGTGCATGCATTCAGTTCGATTCAATTCGATTCAGTTCGGTGCGTGGACACGGACCGCGAGCGATCATGTCGGCCAGCCTTTCCCCACCCCACATCAGCGGCATGCGAGTGCTGAAACAGGGTTGTTTGGGCCAGGATTTTGTCCAAATCGGTTTCAAATCGGCTTTTTACCCAAGGAAGGCAGGCACAAGGAAACGTTTTCTTGCACAATGTTCGCAAATTGCTCGCAAATACAGCCAGGCAGAAAACTGCTTATCAAGTACACGGCTGATAAGCCGTGAAGTGTGTTTGATCCGTATTGAAGACGACGCCAGCAAAACTGGCAAGGCAATAGGGATGGAAAAAAAAAGAACGACGACCATGTCTGCGGTCCGTACATCCATGCAAACCACGACATCGAGCATGTTGAAGCTCGTGATCGTCATGGTCGTCATGGTCGTCTGGGCATCCCACCCCGCCGCTGCGGCCTTGCTCGATGAGCCGATCCAACCGATTCCGCCGACCCTGAAACAGGACCCGGCTCGCGCCGACATCGGACGCCTGCTGTTTCGCGATACGCGCCTGTCCGGCAATGGCAGTGTGTCTTGCGCCAGCTGCCACGATCTGGGTAAGGGCGGCGTCGATGGGCGCGCGCATTCGATTGGACTGAATCGCGGACTGACCGACGTCAACGCCCCGACCGTGCTCAATGCCGCGCTCAATTTCAAGCAGTTCTGGAATGGCCGTGCCGACTCGCTGGAAGCACAGATAGATCACGTCATGCAGAGCCCGGTTGAGATGGGTTCGAAATGGGAAGACGTCGTCCAGAAAGTGTCGCAGGACGCCGGGTACAAGCGCGCATTTGCGGCTGCCTACAAGGACGGGGTCACCAAGGCGAATATCCAGAATGCCATCGCGACTTTCGAGCGAACCCTGATCACGCCAAATTCGCGCTTTGACAAATTTCTGCGTGGTGACGCCAATGCCATTTCCGCCGCCGAGAAAACCGGATACGCAAAATTCAAGCAGTATGGATGCGTCGCCTGCCATCAGGGCGTGAATGTGGGCGGCAACATGTTTCAGAAGTTTGGCGTCATGGGCAACTACTTCGAGAAGCGCGGCAATCCGACGCAGGCCGATCTTGGCCGTTATCTCGTCACCAAGGTGGAAAGTGACAGGTACGTCTTCAAGGTGCCCAGCCTGCGCAACGTCGCGCTGACCGCGCCCTATTTCCACGATGCCTCGGCGAAGACGCTGGAAGATGCCGTTGACATCATGTTCAGGTACCAGCTCGGCCGCGTCGCCTCCAGGGAGGACAAGGATTCCATCGTCAGGTTTCTGGGCACACTGACCGGCGAACTGGACGCAAAGCCGTGAGAGTGTCCAAACCATTGACCTGGTTACCGATGGCGGCTGTGACCGCCATCCTGATGTTTGTTCTGGTTTTCCTCTATGAGAAAACGCAAAGCTTTGGTGGACCCGATTACTTTGAGAATGTCGTCCTGCTAAGGCATCTCAAGCAACTGGATGCCGAATGGGAATTGGACGTTCTGAAGTCCAAAGTCGGCATCAACACGCACTACGATCCCCTGGCTGGCTCCCTGGTTGAATTAAACCGGCTGCTGGAAAAACTCAAGGCGGACATGGAGACCCAGCAACACGCCGAAGCTGCTACGCTGGAGAAGAACCGTGCGGCGCTGTTCCGCGTCATCCAGGAAAAAGCCGTCCTGATCGAACAGTTCAAATCGAACAACTCGGTGCTGCGTAACTCGCTGGTCTTCCTGCCGACTGCGGCAGCGGACGTCGAACAGTCGGTAGGGCAAACCAGTGCAAGCGCACAGTCAGCCGCCAGACGCGCCTTGATCAGCGTGAACAAGCTGCTGCTCGCCAGCCTGCTGTACAGCCAGAGCGCATCGGATGACAAGGGTTCTGAAATCCAGGCCGAGTTGAGCCAGCTTGATGCCGGTTTGCATAACCTTCCACCGGATATCCGGGAGAGGCTGGATATTTTCGGCGTGCATGTCCGCACCATCCTGCGCGAGCAAAAGACTGTCAATCAGCTTCTCGGCCGTATTATTGCCGTGCCAACGGCAGCAATGATCGATGAGATCAACAACGCGATGACCGTTGAACACCAACAAGCTGAAGTGCAGCTCGACCAGCATCGTGCGTACCTGCTGATTTTCTCGGCGGTGCTGGTGGCGCTTCTCGTGTATGCGGCGATTCGCCTGGTGCGCAGTCACGCCGTGATCAACCGCGTCAACGAGGAGCTCCAGGACGTCAATGAAAATCTGGAGCTACGGGTTCAGGAACTGCACCAGACGCAAAGTGAACTGGTCGCCACGGCGCGCCAGGCCGGCATGGCGGAGATGGCCACCAACGTGCTGCACAACGTGGGCAACATCCTGAACAGCGTCAACGTCTCCGCCGACCTGGTCGGCAGCACGCTGCGCACCTCCAGGACCCATGGTTTGACGCGGGCCGTGCAATTGATGAACGAGCACGCGGCGGACCTGGGCGATTTTTTGACCCTTGACGACAAGGGCAAGATGCTGCCCGACTACCTGAGCGGGATTGCGCGAGCCCTGGCGCAGGAGCAGCAAGACATGCTCAAGGAACTAGGGCACCTCACCCGAAGCATCGATCACATCAAGGACGTGGTGGCCACCCAGCAATCCTACGCAGGGGTGTCCAGCGTCATCGTGCCGGTCCAGATATGCGATCTGGCGGAGGATGCCTTGCGCATGAACGGCGGAGCACTCGCGCGCCATCAGGTGACCGTGGTCAAGGAGTTTGCAGAGGTACCGGTGGTGCGGCTCGACCGGGCGCGCGTGCTGCAGATCCTGGTGAACCTGATCAGCAACGCCAAGAACGCCATGGCGGGCATGACGGGCGGATCGCACCGGATCACGCTGCGTGTGGACGTCGCCGCCGGCTCCAGTTTGCGGGTATCCGTCAAGGATGAGGGCGAGGGCATCACGGAGGAGAACCTGACGCGGATCTTCGCGCACGGATTCACCACCCGCAAGGCAGGCCACGGCTTCGGGCTGCACAGCTGCGCGCTGGCGGCCCGGCAGATGGGCGGCGCCCTCACGGCCCACAGCGACGGCCCCGGCAAGGGCGCGACCTTCACGCTGGAACTCCCGATCAACGCCGCGCAGGCCGAGTCATGAAAGCGCAGCACCCGCCGGAGTCCCTCATCAGCCCCGCCCCTGCGGCCCGGAAAACCGGGCTCGCAGAGAAAGGCCGATTCTCGTGGCTTGACGCGTCCATGAACGGATTTGGCATCAGAGCCAAAGTCGCCGCGCTGACTGGTTTTTGTCTTGTGTTTGCGCTGATTTCCACACTGGTTCTTCTGTCGTGGATGCAGGTGAATGTCAATCGCGACCGTGAGGTTCTTGCCTCGTACATGCGCTGGATGGAGTTGGCGAGAGTCCAGCAGGTGAATTTCAAAAAACAGGTGCAGGAATGGAACAACATCCTGTTAAGAGGCCATCGCCCGGAGGATTTCGAGCGCCACCGTCGATTGTTTTTGGTGCAGGAACGCCTGGTTCAGGAAAACGGGAAAGCCTTGACAGGCATGCTCACCCAACCCGCCCTCCGCGCCAGGGAGGACGAATTTTTGAAAGTGCATGAAGAACTTGGCCGTCGCTATCGAAACGCCCTGGGGGTCTTCGAGCAAAGCGGAAGACTGAATTTTCAGGCGGTGGATCGCCTGGTTCGCGGGATGGATCACGTGCCGACCGACTTGATCGACGGGCTCGTGGCATCGATCGCCAACGACTTTGACCAATACAAAACCTCCCTTGCTGCCGTCCTTCTCGATGAACAGCGTTACGCGGTAGGGGCGGCCCTCAGCGTGTTCCTGGGACTCATGCTGGCGAGCCATCTGCTTGCCAGGCGCATCACCAGGTCCATTCATGACCTGACGCAGACGGTAGCCAGAGTTTCGGCCGAGAAAGACTATTCGCTCCGCGCGCAACGAAGCAGCCGCGATGAGCTGGGCCTGCTCACGGACGGGTTCAACGAAATGCTCGCCCAAATTCAACAAAAGAATGCCACTTTGCAGCAGTCCCACGACGATCTCGCGGCACGGGTCGCCGAGCGCGACCACGCCGAAGAAGCGTTGCTGGTGTCGCAGGCGCTCTATCACTCGCTGGTCGTGCAGCTGCCGGTCGGGATTTTTCGCAAGGACGCCGCCGGGCGACACGTTTTCGTCAACCCCCGGTTTTGCGAGCTCAAACACATGCCGGCGGATCAGATTCTGGGCTGGACCGCGCCGGAGATTTGCGCGCGCGAATCACAGAACGCGACCAGCATGTGGCTCCCTGAACTGGCCGGCCAGGGGACGATCCACCACGAGCAGATCATGCGAAACGGGCAGCCGGTCGCACTGGAGGAAACCTACACTGGCCCGGACGGCCAGCCGCAGCACTGGCAGGTTGTCAAATCGGCGGTGTTTGGGCCTGACCAGGCCATCATTGGCAGCCAGGGCGTCGTGCTTGACATCACCGAGCGCAAGCGGACGGAGCGAGCCCTGCGCGAGAGCGAAGAGCATTTTCGCTTTCTGAACGATCTGGCCAAAGCAACGCGCGCGCTGGCCGATCCGGAGCAGATCATGGCAGTGACGGCGCGCATGCTGGGCGAGCACCTGGGCGCCTCCCGCTGCGCCTACGCAGACGTGGAAAAGGACGGCGAACAGTTCGCCATCCTGCACGACTACACCGACGGCTGCATGAGCACCGTGGGCAATTACCAGCTTTCGCTCTTTGGTGCGCGGCCCGTGGCCAAGCTCCAAAGCGGGCAGACACTGATCATTCGCAATGTGGAGGCGGAGCTTTTGCCGGGCGATGGGGCAGAGATGTTCAATGCCATCGGCATCCAGGCGATCATCACCTGCCCGCTGGTCAAGGATGGCATTCTTCGCGCCATGATGGCCGTACACCAGACGACACCGCGCGACTGGACCCCGGGCGAAGTCGCCATCGTTCAGGAAGTCGTCGAACGTTGCTGGGCGACGATAGAGCGCAGGGCCGCGGAGGAAAGCCTTCGCCAGAGCGAAGCCCTGCTCCGTATTGCCGGCCACACCGCCCGGCTGGGCGGCTGGACCGTTGACCTGCCGGAAGCCCGCATCACCTGGTCGGATGAGATATGCGCCATCCACGACGTGGCACCCGGCACCGCGCCTGGACTTGAGCTGGCCTTGAGTTTCTACGCCCCGCAGTCGCGTGAGTCCATCCAGAAAGCCTATGAGGCCTGCGTCCGGGAGGGCACGCCCTTCGATCTCGAAGCGGAACTCATCACCGCCAAAGGACGGCATGTCTGGGTTCGCGCCATCGGCGAGGCCGAACGCCATGCCGCCGGCACGATCACGCGGGTGCAAGGGGCGCTTCAGGACATCACCGCACGCAGGCAGGCGGCGCTTGAGCTGGAGCAGGCCCACACTCAACTGTTGGCAGCATCCCTCAAGGCCGACATGGCGGAATTCGCCACCGGAATCCTGCACGACATCGGCAATGTGCTCAACAGCGCCAATGTCGCGTCTTTTTGCGTGGCTGACAGCCTCAGAAAATCGAAGGCCGCCAATTTGTCCAAAGTGGTCGCGCTGCTGCGGGAGCATGAGAACGATTTGGGCGACTTCTTCACCAACAGCCCCAAAGGCAGGCAGGTGCCGGTTTACCTGGCGCAACTGGCCGGGCAACTGGCCGAAGAGCAAGCCGGCGCGCTCGAGGAACTGGCGCAACTGCAAAAGAACCTCGAACACATCAAGGAGGTTGTGTCGAGGCAGCAGGGCCTGGCCAGAACGCCCGGCGCGACGGAAACCGTCAACGTGCCCGAGTTGGTGGAAGACGCCCTGCGGATGAACCTGAGCGGGGTGGCGCAGCGCGACATTGAAGTCATCAGGGATTTCAAGGCCGTACCGCCTGTCAGGGTGGAAAAACACAAGGTACTGCAAATCCTGGTCAACCTGGTTCGCAACGCCAAACAATCCTGTGAAGTTTCAGGCCGCCAGGAGAAAAAATTGGGCATCCATACGGCCCGTGACAATGATCACGTTCGAATCGCGGTCAGTGACAACGGTGTGGGCATACCGCCCGAAAACCTGGCGCGAATCTTTTCCCACGGCTTCACCACCAAAAAGGACGGCCACGGCTTCGGGTTGCACAGCTGCGCACTGGCGGCCGCGGAGATGGGTGGCACCCTCACGACCCACAGCGACGGGATCGGCCGGGGCGCGACCTTCACACTCGAACTTCCGATCAACGCCGCGCAGGACCAGCCATGAACCCGCTGCAAAACCGGCACATCTTGCTGGTCGATGACATGCCCTCGATCCATGAGGACTTCCGCAAGATCCTCGTGGCCAAGCCGGGGGCGCGCGATCTGGACGATGTCGAAGCGGCCCTGTTTGGCCAGGCCGCATCGCCGTCCGATGACGGCTTCGAACTGGACTCGGCCTACCAGGGGCAGGAAGGCGTGGCCAAGGTCGAAGCCTCCGTTCAAGCCGGCCGTCCTTATGCCATGGCCTTTGTGGACATGCGCATGCCCCCGGGCTGGGATGGTGTGGAGACGATTGAGCGGCTCTGGCGCATCGACCCGCAGGTGCAGGTCGTGATCTGCACGGCCTACTCCGACTATCCGTGGGAGGAAGTGCTGGCGCGGCTGGACGTGCAGGATCGCCTGCTCATCGTCAAGAAGCCGTTCGACATGATCGAGGTCAGCCAGCTGGCCAGGACGCTGACCGCCAAATGGGAACTGGCGCGCCAGGCGGCGTTGCAGATGAACAGCCTGGAAGGCGCCGTGCGGGAGCTCACGGCAACCGAAGCGGCCCTGCGCCAATCCAACAAGGAGCTCGAGGCGTTTGCGTACGCCGTTTCGCATGATCTGCGCACGCCGCTGAGCATCATGAATGCGTTCAGCAATCTGCTGGCCAAGGAACTGGACGGCCATGCCAGCGAGACGGTGCTGCACTACCTGTCCAGAATTCAGGCCAGTGCCGTGGTGGGGTCGCAACTGATCGAAGCCCTGTTGTCCCTGGCGCAGGCATCGCGTGTCGAGCTGCACATGGAGCCCGTCGATCTGAGCGCCATCGCGCGCGAGCTCCTGGACGAATGCCGCAGCGTTGCTCCGCCGCGCGAGGCGTCCATCACCGTTCAAGATGGCTTGTGGGTCCACGGCGACCAACGCTTGATCCGGACCGCGATGCAGCACCTGCTGCACAACGCATGGAAGTTCTCGTCCCTGCGGAGCCATACCGAGATCGAGGTCGGCCGGCTGGACGGCGCTGACGACGAGGCGGTGTTCTTCGTGCGAGACAATGGTTGCGGTTTCGACATGGCTTACGCCGGCAAGCTGTTCGGCACCTTCCAGCGACTCCATGCCGTCCATGAGTTTCCCGGAACCGGTGCGGGGCTGGTCACCGTGAGCCGGATTGTCGGCCGGCACGGCGGCCGGGTCTGGGCCGATTCCAGACCTGACGAAGGCGCCACGTTTTACTTCACGCTCCCTTCAGCCGCCCGGCAAGGCCCGCTCCGTGAAAGCCGCATCGAACCACAAGAAAGCAGGAGCGCGCCATGACCACGCAGCAGAACCGGCACATTTTGCTGGTCGACGACATGCCCTCCATCCATGAGGACTTCCGCAAGATCCTCGCGGTCAGGCCGGGGGGGCGCGATCTGGACGAAGTCGAAGCAGCCCTGTTTGGCCCGCCCGCATCGCCGTCCGGTGAGGGCTTCGAGCTGGACTCGGCCTACCAGGGGCTCGAAGGGGTGGCCAGGGTCGAAGCCTCCATTCAGGCCGGCCGTCCTTATGCCATGGCCTTTGTGGACATGCGCATGCCTCCGGGCCTGGATGGCGTGGAGACGATCGAGCGGCTCTGGCGCATTGACCCGCAGATGCAGATCGTGATCTGCACGGCCTACTCCGACTACCCCTGGGAGGAAGTGCTGGCGCGCCTGGATGCGCAGGATCGCCTGCTCATCATCAAGAAGCCGTTCGACATGATCGAGGTCAGCCAGCTGGCCAGGACGCTGACCACCAAATGGGAACTGGCGCGCCAGGCGACGTTGCAGATGAGCGGCCTGGAGGACGCCATAGAGGAGCGCGCCAGGGCGATGCGCGCCAGCGAATCGCAGTTGCGCCAGATCACGGACACCGTGCCGGCCCTGATTGCCTATGTCGACGCTGAACAGCGCTTTCAGTTTCACAACCTGGCCTACGAAGAAGGCTTTGGCCTGAAGCGCGATCAGATCCACGGCAAGACCATGCGCGAGATGATGGGTGATGCGCTTTACGAAAAAGAACGCAGCAAGATTGAAGAAGTCCTGTCGGGTTACGCGGTGCAGTATGACCGCGCGCAGAAAACCGCAGATGGCCAGCTGCGCGACTACGTCATGCAGTACTTTCCGCGCTATGGCGAAGGCGAGGATGAAGGCAAGGTGGTGGGCTTTTTCTCGCTGGGCACCGATGTGACCGAACTCAGGCGCATCGACCGCATGAAGAGTGAATTTGTCTCCACCGTCAGCCATGAGCTGCGCACGCCGCTGACCTCCATCCGCGGCTCGCTGGGCCTGATGGCCGGTGGTGTTGCCGGAGAGCTGCCGGTCATGGCCAAGAACCTGGTCGGTATTGCCGCCAATAACTGCGAGCGCCTGATCAGGCTCATCAACGACATTCTTGACAGCGAAAAAATCGAGTCGGGCAAGATGCGCTTTGAGCTGCAGCAGGTGGAGCTGCAGCCCCTGCTGGCGCAGGCCCTGGCGGCCAATGAAGGCTTTGCAGGCCAGCACAACGTCAAACTGGCCCTCGATGCCCCGACAGCCGCGGTGAGGGTCAACGTCGACAGCGACCGGCTCACCCAGGTCGTCACCAACCTGCTGTCCAATGCCGTGAAATTTTCACCGCCGGCGTCCTGCGTACATATCAGGCTGCTGTGCAGCGGCGGGCGGGTCCGGGTTGAAGTGGCCGACAGCGGCCCCGGCATCCCCGAAGAGTTTCGCAAACGCATCTTCCAGAAATTCTCGCAAGCCGACACCTCGGACACCCGGCAAAAGGGTGGCACGGGCCTGGGCCTGAGTATCTCGCGCGCCATCGTGGAGCAGATGGGCGGCAGCATGGGATTTACCACCAAGACCGGGATAGGGACCGTTTTTCACTTTGAGCTGCCCGAAGCGGTGCCGCTGCCGGTTGAAGACCGGGACAGTGCCGCGCCGCGGCCCCGTGTCCTGATTTGCGAAGACGACCCCGACATTGCCCGGCTGATCAACCTGATGCTTGAAAAGGGCGGCTTTGATTCGGACATCGTGCACAACGCCGCGCAAGCGCTGGAACAGGTGACGCGCTGGCCTTACGCCGCCATGACGGTCGATCTGAACCTGCCCGACCTGGACGGGATCTGCGTGATCCGTGCGCTGCGCCGCGAAAGCCGCACGCGGAACCTGCCCATTGTGGTGGTGTCGGCCAACGCCGAAGAAGGCGAACTCGAATTCAACACCCAGCCGCTGGCAGTGTCGACCTGGCTGGAAAAGCCTATCGACGAAAACCTGCTGATCCTGAGTTTGCGCCGCGCCATTGACAACATGGCTGAAGGCAAGCCGCGCATTCTGCACGTCGAGGACGACCTGGACATTCAGCGCATTGCCGCGGCCATTGCCCAGGACTTCGCAACCTTTGAATTCGCCTGTACCCTGCAGGAAGCGAGGGACCAGCTGGCCAGCCATCATTACGATCTGGTACTGCTTGACCTGACGCTCCAGGACGGTTCGGGCTGGGAGCTGTTAGACACCATCGAAGCGCTGGACCCCGCACCACCGGTCGTCGTGTTCTCTGCCAGCGATCTGAACATGACGGAAAGCCAGCGCGCAGAAGCGGTGCTGGTGAAAGCGAACACCTCCAACGCGGAGCTGATCCAGACCTTGCAGCGGGTGCTCGACGACAGCCTGTGGGGCACAACCCATCCACCCCTGAGTACCTAGAACTTTGACTTGTCATTGCGGGCCTGACCCGCAATCCATGGATCCCGGATCAAGTCCGGGATGACAAACCAGGGGGCAAGGGCTTGACTGAACCGTATTGCGCCTGGGCCTGGGCCCGAATCCATCGCTTTCATTGTGTTCCGATACCTCTGTGTCGAAGTACTAGAACTTGCCCGTGAATAATTTGGGGTCGTGCAACCGCCAACCCCATAAAAAAACGCGCCCGAAGGCGCGTTTTTTGTGGAAAGTGAAAGCGAATTACTTCGCCACCACCCGCACCATCTCCAGGCACTTGTTCGAATAGCCCCATTCGTTGTCATACCAGGCCACGACCTTGATGAAGGTGCCGTCGAGCGCAATGCTGGCGTCGGCGTCGAAGATCGACGTGCGGGCATCGCCGCGGAAGTCGGTGGCCACCACCTTGTCTTCGGTGTAGCCGAGCACGCCCTTGAGCGCGCCTTCACTTTGCGCTTTCATTTCGGCGCAGATTTCCTTCAGCGTGGCTTCCTTGCTCAGCTCGCAGGTCAGGTCCACCACCGAGACGTCGGAGGTGGGCACACGGAAGGACATGCCGGTGAGTTTTTTGTTGAGCTCGGGAATCACCACGCCCACGGCCTTGGCGGCGCCGGTGGACGACGGGATGATGTTTTCCAGGATGCCGCGGCCGCCGCGCCAGTCTTTGTTGCTCGGGCCGTCCACGGTCTTCTGCGTGGCAGTCGCTGCGTGCACGGTGGTCATCAGGCCGCGCTTGATGCCCCATTTGTCGTTGAGCACCTTGGCGACGGGCGCCAGGCAGTTGGTGGTGCAGCTGGCATTGGAGATGACGGCTTCGCCCTTGTAGGTCTTGTCATTCACGCCGAAGACGAACATGGGGGTGTCGTCTTTCGAAGGGGCGGAAATGATAACCTTCTTGGCGCCGGCCGCCAGGTGCTTTTCAGCCGATGCCTTGTCGAGGAAGAGGCCGGTGGATTCGATCACGACCTGCGCGCCGACGTCATTCCATTTCAGGTTTGCAGGATCGCGCTCCTGCGTGAGGCGGATTTTCTTGCCGTTGACGATCAACGTGTTGCCGTCGACTGACACCTCGCCCTTGAAGCGGCCATGCACCGAGTCGTACTGCAGCATGTAAGCCAGGTACTCGGGCTCAAGCAAATCATTGATGCCCACGATTTCAATGTCGCTGAAGCTCTGCACCGCCGAACGGAACACATTGCGGCCGATGCGGCCAAAACCATTAATGCCTACCTTGATCGTCATGCTCGTTTCTCCAGAAAAGTTAATATCAAAAACCGGTTCTTGCCGAATACTGATTTATTTCTTCAACACCTTGCGCACGGTGTCGGCCACGTTCTCGGGCGTGAAGCCAAAGTGCTTGAACAACGCCGCAGCGGGCGCCGACTCGCCGTAGGTGTCGATGCCGACCACGGCGGCGCAGCCGTATTTCCACCAGCCGTCGGTCACACCCATCTCGACCGCGATGCGCGGAATGCCGGCCGGCAGCACGGACGTCTTGTACGCGGTGCTTTGCTTGTCAAAGGTGGTCGTGCTGGGCATGGAAACCACGCGAACCGCGATCTTTTTGCCGGCCAGCAGTTCCTGCGCCTTGAGCGCCAGCTGCACTTCGGAGCCGGTGGCGATGATGACGGCCTGGGCCTTTTTGTTCAGCCCCACTTCGGCGGGCTCGGCCAGCACGTAAGCACCCTTGCTGATCTCGCCAAGGTCGTTCTTCGGCGCGTACGGCAGGTTCTGGCGGCTCAGCAACAAGGCGGTGGGCTTGTTGCTGTTTTGCAGCGCCACGGCCCAGGCCACGGCGGTTTCGGCCGTGTCGCCCGGACGCCAGACGTCGAGGTTGGGAATCAAACGCAGGCTGGCGGCGTGCTCGATCGACTGGTGCGTCGGGCCGTCTTCGCCCAGGCCGATGGAGTCGTGCGTGAACACATGCACCACGCGCAGCTTCATCAGCGCGGCCATGCGGATGGCGTTGCGGCTGTAGTCGCTGAAGGTCAGGAAGGTGCCGCCGTAAGGGATGTAGCCGCCATGCAGCGCCACACCGTTCATGATGGCGGCCATGCCGAATTCGCGCACGCCGTAGTTGATGTGACGGCCGCCGACCTGGCTGCCGTTGGCGGCTTCGGTCTGCACCACCTCGCCGTTCAGGTCAAAGCGCAGGCTGGGCGTTGACTTGGTGTTGGTGAGGTTGGAGCCGGTCAGGTCGGCCGAGCCGCCCAGCATCTCGGGCAGGCCGGCGGTAAAGGATTCCAGCGCAATCTGCGAGGCCTTGCGCGACGCCACGGTTTCGGCCCGGGTGTGCGCGCCAATCACCGTATCGACGGCCAGCTGCGAAAAACGTTTGGGCAGTTCGCCCTTCATGCGGCGTGTGAATTCCGCGGCAAGTTCCGGATAGGCGGCCTTGTAAGCGGCAAATTTCACATCCCAGGCCGTCTCTGCGGCCAGGCCGGCGGCCTTGGCGTCCCAGGCGTCATAGCTTTCCTTGGGCACTTCGAACGGGGTGTGCGGCCAGTTCAGTTCGTCGCGCGTGAGCTTGATTTCTTCGGCGCCCAGCGGCTCGCCATGGGCCTTGGCGGTGTTGGCGCGGTTGGGGCTGCCTTTGCCGATGTGGGTTTTGCAGACAATCAGCGTGGGCTTGTCGGTACTCTCTTTTGCTTCCGCAATCGCGGCCGACACGGCCTCCGCGTCGTGCCCGTCGAGGGGGCCGATCACGTTCCAGCCATAGGCGGCGAAGCGCAGCGGCGTGTTGTCGATAAACCAGGGGGTGACCGGGCCGTCAATCGAAATGCCGTTGTCGTCGTACAGGGCAATCAGCTTGCCCAGCTTCCAGGCGCCGGCGAGGGCGGCGGCTTCGTGGCTGATGCCTTCCATCAGGCAGCCATCGCCCATGAAAACATAGGTGTGGTGGTCGACCACGCTGTGGCCGTCACGGTTGAACTCCTTGGCGAGCAGCTTTTCGGCCAGCGCCATGCCCACGGCATTGGTCAGGCCCTGGCCCAGGGGGCCGGTGGTGGTTTCCACGCCGGGGGTGTAGCCGTGCTCGGGGTGGCCGGGGGTTTTGCTGTGCAGCTGGCGGAAGTTTTTCAGCTCACTCATCGGCAGCTTGTAGCCGGTCAGGTGCAGCAGCGCATAGAGCAGCATGGAGCCGTGGCCGTTGGACAGCACGAAGCGGTCGCGGTCAAACCACTGCGGATTGTGCGGGCTGTGCTTGAGGTGGCGGCCCCACAAGGCAACGGCGATATCGGCCATGCCCATGGGCGCGCCAGGGTGGCCGGAGTTGGCCTGCTGCACGGCATCCATGGCCAGCGCACGAATGGAATTGGCCATGAGGGATGGGGAGGTGTCAGCCAGTGCAGTCATTGACGTAAGGTCCAGGGTAGGTGAAGGTCGCGCCCGGCAACTGGCTTGGCATTACGGAAAAACCAGCAAGCGCGGGAAAACCCGTGATTTTACGGGATGTGCCCGGTCGGCAGGCCGGGCGACCGGGCGCGCCCCCGGGCCCCGGCGGTGTTTCAGCGTCGGGCGGGAGCCGTGGCAGCGCCAGCAGCTATCAAATCCATAGCTCGTTGTGCCCGCATAAAGCTGGCTGCAGCCCGGTTTTCTGCTTAAAAAGGCCATAATCGCAGCCTGTATGACCACCCAAGCCCTGATTCTGGCCGCCGGTCGCGGTGAACGCATGCGCCCGCTGACCGACACCTGCCCCAAGCCCTTGCTCACTGTGCAGGGCAAACCACTGATCGTCTGGCATCTTGAGGACCTGGCACGCGCCGGGGTGACCGACGTGGTGATCAACACTGCCTGGCTGGAGGAGCAGTTTCCCGCCGCGCTCGGCGATGGCCGCGCATGGGGCCTGCGCATCCGCTACTCGCACGAAGGCGCGCGCTTTGGCGGCGCGCTGGAAACCGCCGGCGGCATTGCCACCGCCCTGGCGCTGCTGGCCGATGCGCCGTTCTGGCTGATGGCGGGCGATGTCTACACGCCCGGGTTTGAGTTTTCGCCCGCCGCTGCCACACGGTTCGCCGCGTCTGATTCACTGGCCCATCTTTACCTGGTGCCGAATCCGCCGCACCACCCCCAGGGCGACTTCGGCCTCTCGGCCGACGGCCTGGCGCTGGACGAGGCCGCGGAAAAGTTCACCTACAGCACCCTGGGCCTGTACCGCCCGGCGCTTTTCAACCACACGCCGGCCGGGCAGAAGGCCGCACTGGCGCCGCTGCTGCGCCAGGCCATGCGGCGCGGCCTCGTCTCGGCGGCGCTATATTCAGGCCCATGGACCGATGTGGGAACGCCAGAGCGCCTCACTGAACTCAACGAGTAACTCCACGAGCCCAACCAACCCCGCCGACCGGCAACACCACCATGACCACCAGCATTTACCAGAAGCGTCGCGCCACCATTGCCCGCGCCCTCAAAGCGGCCGGCGGCGGCATCGCCCTGCTGCCCACCGCCCCCGAAGTGCCGCGCAACCGCGACAGCGACTTCCCGTATCGCCACGACAGCTACTTTTACTACCTGACCGGCTTCAGCGAGCCCGACAGCTGGCTGGTGATTGAGGCCAGCGGCCAGACGACGAAGACCACGCTGTTTTGCCGGCCCAAGGACCTGGAACGCGAGATCTGGGACGGCATTCGCCTGGGCCCCAAGGCCGCGCCGGCCGGCCTGGGGGTGGATGCCGCCTTCAGCGTCGAGACACTGGACGAGAAAATGCCGGCGCTGCTGGCCAACCAGAAGGCCGTGTGGTTTCCGTTTGCCACGCACAAGGGCCTGGAAAGCCAGGTCGATGGCTGGCTGAACAGCGTGCGCGCGCGCGTGCGCTTTGGCGCCGAATGCCCGCAAAGCCAGCACGACCTGTGCAAGCTGCTCGATGAAATGCGGCTGATGAAAGACAGCCACGAGATTGCCATTTTGCGACGCGCCGGCAAGATCTCCGCCGCTGCCCATGTGCGCGCCATGCAGACCTCGGCGGCCATGCTGCGCAATGGTGCAAACGGTGGAATCAAGGGCGGCCTGCCCAATGGGTTAAGGGAGTACCACCTGGAAGCCGAACTGCTGCACGAGTTCCGCCGCCAGGGCTCGCAGTTCCCGGCCTACGGCAGCATCGTCGCAGCGGGCGCCAACGCCTGCATACTGCACTACCGCGCGGGCGACACCGAGCTCAAGCCCGGCCAGTTGTGCCTGATCGATGCCGGCTGCGAACTCGACGGTTACGCCAGCGACATCACGCGCACCTTCCCGGCCGATGGCAAGTTCACCCCGGCCCAGCGCACGCTCTATGACATCGTGCAGGCCGCCCAGGAGGCGGCGGTGCAGGTCACCAGACCGGGCAAGCGCTTTCTGGACCCGCACGAAGCGGCCACACGGGTGCTGGTCGAAGGCATGCTGGACACCGGCCTGCTGCCCAAAGCCAAGCACGGCAAGGTCGACGACGTGCTGGAGTCGGGCGCCTACCGCCAGTTCTACATGCACCGCACCGGCCACTGGATGGGCATGGACGTGCACGACTGCGGCGACTACACCGAACCTTCGGCCAAGCCACGCGAAGAAAAAGACGCGCTGGGCCAGACCGTGATGCGCAAGCCCTCGCGCATCCTGAAGCCCGGCATGGTGCTGACGATCGAGCCGGGCATTTACGTGCGCCCCGCCAAGGGCGTGCCCAAGGAGTTCTGGAACATCGGCATCCGCATTGAAGACGACGCGCTGGTCACCGCCAAAGGCTGCGAGCTGATGACGCGCGGCGTGCCGGTCAAGGCCGATGAGATTGAGGCCTTGATGCGTGGGTGAAGGCCGGCTACGGCCAACAACGAACCTTGCACATGAACCCCTGGGTTGTCTACTGTGACGGCAGCGCCGTGCCCAACCCCGGTCGTATCGGCCTTGGCGCAGTGTTTACCGAGCCTGATGGCACGCGCCACACGCTTTCGCAAGCGGCGCATGAGAACGGCTGCAACAATGAAGCGGAGCTAAGGGCTCTGCTGGCAACGCTTCGGGAACTGAAATTGCGTGGTGCGGACATACTTCTCATACACTGCGACAACAGCGTCGTTGTCGAACAGGTCGGCGGCGGCACAGCAAAGCCGATAGCCCGGCTGGCCTCCTTGTTTGATGAAGCGCGAGCATTGCTCCATTCGTTCGCCCAGGCCAACCTGGTGTGGATACCGCGCCATCGCAACAGCGAAGCCGATGCTCTGGCTCGTGCTGCATTAGGGATTGCTGAAAAGCGCGTTGTCAAAATAGCCAGGAAGCGGCGTTAATTCCAGACGAGCTGAGGCTGCAGCCGGCCAGAACCGGTAGTAGACCGCTATCTGCTTCCGGCTTCGAATCAAACCTGAATTTAAATGACGTCAAGCAACCGTTCATTAGCGATTAGGGGCTTAGGCTGGGTTAGTTGCAACCCGGCGTTCCAGCTTATCCAGTCGGATAAACTGGATTCCCAGAATATCCGACGATCTACATCACGTTAGACGCCTCTCAACCCGTCGCCGCGCGTCTCGCCCGTACATTCACAGAGGGAACGGAAAATGAACAGGCCTTTCACCCTTGTCGCAGTCGTCGTCTTTTCGCTGGTCTCCGTGCTGCAGTTGCTTCGGCTTCTACTGGGCTGGGACATAACGATCAACGGAATAACGATTCCGCTCTGGGCGAGCGGGGTCGCCGTTGTAGTGGCCGCGGGTCTCGCAGCGATGGTATGGCGGGAGCGGCGCTCGTGATCCGAAGGCAAGGCTGCAAGCGTGGGCAAGAACTTTTCGTTGTGAAGCGCTTCCGCCCACTACCGCCCTCAGCGCGGAGTTGCATCGCCAGTAAGTTTGCAGGTGGCGCCGCTTGTCCGTCCGGGGCAGCAGCCGAGGCAGCCGTCAAGGCCTCTGTAGCGCACAACTCGCAGGCGTCAAACCATTCGTTCGAGCCGACAACCACCGGCAAGCCGGCGTCCGCGGCTCAACTTAAACGTTAAACATCAGATGGTGCGCGTACCAGTCTCAGCCACCGACGACGAGCTCCTGGCTCTCGTACGAACATGGCTCGACGCCCTCGCGGCGGAGAGGTACGAGCTCCTATTCGAAGAGCTTGGCTACGCGATGGCATACGACGGAGGCGCCACAGCCATTCGCCGAGACATCGAGAGGTATCGCTCGAGTCGGTATTTTCCGGGTGTCGACAGCTTCCGAGTTTCCGATTGGAGGACCGCCCTCGGAGGTAACCCTAAACCGACCGCGCTCGTGCGCAGGTACGCCTTCAATCCGCAGCTTCCCATCATCGCGACCGTGGAGGTCGATCTTCCACTCAACGGGAAATGGAGTGATCTTGAGGCTGACTTTGTCGTGACTGTCCAAGGCCCTGCAGAGCGCGAGGGTGTGCTCTGCCTGGAAGACATCTCGGCGCCTGGGGACTCTGATGCTTAACATGTCAATCGACACGGACCCACAACAGCAGGAGGCGGCTTCGCCGCAGGTGTTGGTGGTCCGATCATTTTTACGTTAGGCGTCGGAAGTGCCACTCGCGCGAATCGCTGTCAAAGCAGAGTTGGAGCCGCAGTTGCGCCTCTACCGCCGCCTTTGGCTGTCGCGCATTGATCTGCACGAGGCAAAGGCGAGCATCACAGAGATCCTCAAGTCAAACCTACCCTTCCCTCGTCGCAGGGAACCCAGCGCGCTCCTTGTCGCGCTCACAACAGCGTTGGTGGTTTCGTACGCACGCCCCTTCGTGAATGCGCGGGGCCATTCAGCAGTCGCCGAGCGAACCGTCCCGGGAAAATTGCTTCGTGTATTCACTTCACGGGAGCGAGAGCTGCATGAAGCGCTCGTTGAGATGAGGAATCGAGAAGTCGCTCACTCAGACGCAGATGTGCTCGAAATGTCGATTGAGCTATTTCCCGGAGGCGACGGTGGCATATGTCGAGCAGCACGCCATCCTCTGCGTCGAATCGAACTGCGCGCACTTGATCGCATGCTCGAAAAGCTGCTGGCCCAAATCGAGCGCCGGTGCGAGGAGCTTCGGAAGGAGTTGCCGCAGAATGTCTGGCTGTAGGGAGCGTGAATCAAATGCCGACGCCTAACCCTTCCATCGAGGGGACGTCCACAAGCAAGCTTCGCTTGCTTGCGGCCGCCCCTCATGTCAAACGTTAGCCCTCATGCTCATAGCTCACTCCGAATCGGCATTCCGACAGTTCCTGGCGGACGCCGGGAAGACCCCGGAGTTGTTGCTGCCGGAAGAGTTGCTCGAGGCTGGAATTTCATTCTTCCGAACGGTTCGCGCCACAGACGCCTTACCGGTGGGGGACGACTCGTTCGGCGACGCTTTGCTCTTTCAATGGGGTACACGAGACGCGCTGCCGCCTCACTATGGAGCCTGCTATTACTTCGACCTGACACGTCAGTTCATTTCGCAGCAGGGAGAAGACGACGACGCCATGTTTCAACTCACGTGTCAGTTGCAGTATGAGCTCTCACCGCGACTGCGCGCGGTCGAAACAGGCAACCGATGGTGCAGCAATCTACAAGCGCTTCCCGAATTCGAGGCATTCGCGTTTGGCCATCCAGCCCTCTTGGCGGTGGCGGGTCAGCGGGCTAACAAGATAGAGTTCTACCTCACGCCCGTATGACGGCTAGCAGGTCAGTCAAGAGCGGGCCGCCTACGGCGTTCGCTCATGTCAAACATTAGGCTACAGTCCAAAATCCTCCGCACTCACTTTACTTCGCAGAGTCAGACGCAGGCTCAAAAAGCTCCACCGGATTGCCAGACGGATCCTCAATCAGAATCTGCCGCCCGCCTGGGCCAGCGACGATGTCGTTGCGGAACTCAACTCCGGCTTTTCTCAGAACTTCCACATCGCCCTCAAGGTTGCTGCTTTGTACGATTATCCGATTCCACCCACCCGGCGCAGGTCTGCGGCCGTCCGGCATCGGTTGCGATCCCCCGCCTGGTCCTCGAGGTGGACTCAACACGAGCTGCAAATTCTCCCGCGCGAGAATCGCGAAATATGGACCCGATTGGGCAGAGACGCGAAACCCCAAATGATGGGTGTAGAAGGCAATTGCTTCGTCGACATCGTTCACGATGTAGCGAACCATTAGCGCGTTCAGTTTCATGCTGAAATTCCTTTCTCTGGCAAGGTGTCAGTGACAAGCCAACAAGGTGACAATATTTATGCCTTCGAGTTGTCGGTCAAGGCCAAGGCATGTTGTGAAACTCAAACCGCCTAACCCCTTCGTCATGGGACGTCCGCAAGCGAGCCGCCCCTTACCTGGAACGGTAGGTCCCGAGTCTGACTCTGGATACTTCTAGTGTCGGCCGAACGGGTCTCCGGCGAGAGACTCCGTATGAATGACGCATTCCCATTCGCCGTTGCGCTTCATCCACACGCTCGCGTCGAATGCCTCCAGTTCAACCGGTTTTCCCTCAACCGTTAGCTGCTCTTTGACTTTATAGGCGACGGCGACGACGTCCTCCCTGACGTGGCGAACGTGCACATCATCGAACGAAAATGTATTGAGTTCATATCCCGCGGTCTGCAGCATCTTCGTGAGCGTTTTTTTGTCGAACTCGCCTATGCCTTGCGCGCCCACGACCACGCAGGGGTCGCCGCTCAGCGAAGCTGCTGTTTTTGCATCCTTATTCTTGATCGCATTCCAGTATTGCCGTTCCAAGCCCATCAGTTCCTTTGCTACCAGTTCGTTGCTTTTCATAGCTCGCTCCTTAACACCACTTTGCGGTGGATCAATATGTGCATTCACAATATGCGCTTCAGCAGCATCGCTATGCATCGGACAGGGCGGCAGACAGATGTAAGGCTGTTCTTACGGCGAGTGGCGAGGCCTAGCCCATCCATTAAGCGGACGCGCTAAAGCGCGCCCCTTATGTCAAACCTTGGGCATCATTGGCGACACGCTGCAGCGCGATTCAGGCTGCCAACGAGGCGGCGCTGCACGCAGCCGATGCCAGCGATGCCACGGTCCGGACGTGATTCCAGCTTGACCATTCGCGCACATAAGCTGGCCAGTACTCCGTGGCCTGCGATGAGCCGCTGTTGAGACGGGCGAGCCGTTCGTTCATGGGGACGTTGAACCTCACGGTGACGAAGAAGGAGCCCACAACATAGAGGATGCCCGCAGCGAGCAGCAGTGGCGACCGTGGTGCAGCCCAAGGGAAGAGCGTTGCGACGGACAAACCGCCCGCCAGGAGCGCTGAACCCATGAACACGCCCAGGAAGACCGGATTGAGCACGACTTTGTTGATTCGCTGCATGGCAGCGACACCTTGGCTCGCTGGCAGCTGAGCGAGCGCCTTCATGACGAACGAGGAGAAGGCAAAGAACACGCCGCCAACAGCTCCGGCGCCGATGCATGAAACAAGGACAAGCGTTGCGAACATGAACAGAATGTACCGGAGGCGGCGGGCTCTATGACGTCCAACGCTGGAGATGACCGGACCACAACATACGCCGCGAAGCGGCCTCGTGCCGTTGTGGGTCCGTGCCGTTTGACATATCAGACGTCGGTGTTTTCATAGAACGTGACCAGGTTTCCGTCAGGGTCGAGGATGGCGAACTCTTTGCTTCCCCATGGCTTGGTCTCGAGCGGAGCCTTTGGGTGAACCATGTCATGTTCTTCGCACTGGTGGTAAAGGCGTTCAATCGCCCGCACTTGTACCCTGCAGCTTGTGGCTTGCGCTATGTGCCGTTCTGTGCAGGCCCAGAAGTGAATTTGGACTGGGCCGTTGGCAACGATGCCATAGACACCTTGAGCCACATGAACCTTCGTGAAGCCCAGCTTGCCAGCGAAGAACTCCGCACTTCGCCCGATATCAAGCGATGCGAGGATGGGAACGGCGGCAAGGTACTCAGCGGGTGCGCTCATGAGGGGCCTGACGAATGAACGGGGCCTTCCCCGTCCCGAGCTGGCCACGCAGTTGCGGCAAACGGCAACTCAGTGCCACGATGGGAAGTGCAAAGTCTCATCCTCTCATCCTCTCACCCGAAAGGGAAAGTCCATCGCTACTATTGTCACCGTTGGAATCAATCTCGCCAAGAACGTCTTTGCCGTGCATGGCGTGGACACTACAGGCAGCGTCCTGTCGCCGCTCAGGCCAGCGTGTAAGCCGTCTTCACCGTGGTGTAGAACTCCTGCGCATAACGGCCCTGCTCGCGCGGCCCGTAGCTGGAACCCTTGCGACCGCCGAAGGGCACGTGGTAGTCGACCCCGGCGGTGGGCAGGTTGACCATCACCATGCCGGCCTGGCTGTGGCGCTTGAAGTGCGTCGCGTATTTCAGCGAGGTGGTGGCAATGCCGGCGGACAGGCCAAACGGCGTGTCGTTGGCTGTGGCCAGCGCCTCTTCATAGTCCCTGACCTGGATGATGCTGGCCACCGGCCCGAAGATTTCTTCGCGGTTGATGCGCATGGAGGCCACGCTTTCGCTGAACAGTGCCGGTGCCATGTAAAAACCATCCAGGGCCAGCTTCAGGCGTTGGCCGCCGGCCGCCAGCAGCGCGCCCTCGGCCTGGCCGATGTCCACATAACTCAGGTCCTGCTCGAGCTGGCTCTGGCTGGACACCGGGCCGATGTCGATGCCGGCCTCCAGCGCATCGCCCACCTTGAGCGTGGCCATGCGCTTTTTCATGGCGTCGATGAACTTCGGGTAAATGCCTTCGGTGACGATCAGCCGGCTGGACGCGGTGCAGCGCTGGCCGGTGGAGAAGAAGGCGCTTTGCACGCTCAGCTCGACCGCGGTCTGGAGGTCGGCGTCGTCGAGCACGACTTGCGGGTTCTTGCCGCCCATTTCGAGCTGCACCTTCTTGAGGCTTTGGGCGCAGGCTTGCGCGATGCGGGCACCGACACCCTGGCTGCCCGTGAAACTGATGGCGTCGATGCCGGGGTGATTCACCAGCGCGTCGCCGATGACGCTGCCGCGGCCCATGACGAGGTTGAACACACCGGCCGGAATGCCCGAGCGGCTGATGATGTCGGCCAGTGCCCAGGCGCAGCCGGGCACAAGGTCGGCGGGTTTGAAGACCACGCCATTGCCGTGAGCCAGGGCCGGGGCGATTTTCCAGGCGGGAATGGCCAGCGGAAAGTTCCACGGCGTGATCAGGCCAACCACGCCGACGGGCTCGCGGGTGATTTCCACGCCGATGCCTGGACGCACCGACGGCAGGGTTTCGCCGCCCAGGCGCAGGCATTCGCCGGCGAAAAATTTGAAGATGTTGCCGGCGCGTGCGGCTTCGCCCATGCCCTCGGCGCGGGTCTTGCCTTCTTCACGCGCCAACAAGGTGCCAAGCTCCTCCTTGCGCGCCAGTATCTCGTTGCCGATCTTGTCCAGGGCATCGGCCCTGGCCTGGATGCCTGACACCGACCAGGCGACAAAGGCGCTGCGAGCCGCCTGCACGGCTTCGTCCACCTGCGCGGCGTCGCCCTGGGTGTAGTGGCCGATCACGTCGGCCAGGTTCGAGGGGTTGAGGTTGGGCGAGTAGCTGTTGCCGGCCAGCCATTGGCCATTGATGAGGTTGTCGTGTTGCGTCATGTTTTTTTCAGAAAGTGTTATTCCATGTCTAATTCGATGCGAGATTAGGCGTACCACCGCAGACAGTGCTGTAACGGCCAAGGTGTGGCAACGACATATCGTATTGAAGTAGAAATGGGATTAGCCGCGGCCGATAAAGGGCATGGTGGTCGCCATCACGGTCAGGAAGGGCACGTTGGCATCGAGCGGCAGGCTGGCCATGTAGGCGACGGCGCTGCCGACATGCCGGGCGTCCATGGTCGGTTCCACGGCGAGCGTGCCGTCGGCCTGCAGCACGCCGGTTTTCATGCGTTCGGTCCGGTCGGTGGCCGCATTGCCCACGTCGATCTGGCCGCAGGCGATGTTGAAGGCGCGGCCTTCGAGCGAAGCGGCCTTGGTCAACCCGGTGACCGCGTGTTTGGCGGCAGCATAGGCAGCGGCATGCGGGCGCGGGCTGGTGGCGGCGATCGAGCCATTGTTGATGATGCGGCCACCACCGGGGGTCTGCGCCTTCATGATGCGGAAGGCTTCCTGCGTGCAGAGAAACACGCCGCTCAGGTTGATGGCTATGGCCTTGTTCCAGTCCTCGTAGCTCAGCGCTTCGAGCGGCACCTCCGGCGACGAAATACCCGCGTTATTGACCAGCAGGTCCAGCCGGCCAAAGGCCTCGAGCGCACGGGCGAACAACGCCTTGACCGAAACCGGATCGCTGACGTCGGCCGTCACCACCAGCGACCTTGTGCCGCTCGCTGCGCCTTCTTGCGCCACCCTGTCCAGCGGCTCCCGGCGCCGACCGGCCAGTACCACCGAAAAGCCGCTTTGCATGAGTGCCAGCGCCACCTGCTTGCCGATGCCGGTGCCGGCGCCCGTCACCAGCGCAATTTTTTCAGGCGAGGGCATGGCGGGCTTCCTGTTCACGACGGGCGAGGGCCATGCGGCAGGCCAGCTGAAAAGCCTGCAGCATCGCGCCCGGATTGGCAACGCCCTGGCCCGCAATGTCAAACGCCGTGCCGTGCGCGGGTGTCAGGATGGGAAATGGCAGGCCGCCCTGCACGGTGATGCCGCGCCAAAAGCCCATGAGTTTCATGGCGATCTGGCCCTGGTCGTGGTACATGGTGACCACGGCGTCGTACTGGCGCTGCTCGCCCTGCACTTTCAGGAAAATCGTGTCTGCCGCGAACGGGCCTTCAACCGGGATGCCGCGCGCCCGCGCCGCTTCTACCGCCGGACCGATGATGTCGATCTCTTCCCGGCCGAACGAGCCGTTGTCGCCGTTGTGCGGGTTCAGGCCGCAGACCGCGATGCGCGGATGGGCCACGCCGCTGCGCAGCAGTTCGCCGTGGATCAATTCAATGCCCTGTGTCACGCCTTGGTGCGTGATCTGGTCCGCCACCTCGCGGTGCGCAATGTGAGAGGTGACGCGCGAAGTCCACAGGCCATCGAGCACATTGAACTCGCACACCGGCCCGTCGAAACCGAGCTGCTCAACGAACCAGTGCAGCTCGTCGCTGGTGTGCATGCCGGCCTGGTGCAGCGAGTGTTTGTTCAGCGGCGCGAACAGGATGGCATCAGCCTGCCCATGCCGGGTGGCTTGCAGCGCCATGGACAGCGTGTCCAGGCAGTAGCGACCGCCCTTGGCGCTGGATACACCGCGTTCAAATTCGCCTTCAGTCTCTCCGCGGTAATCCACCAGCACCGGTTTGCCGTGCGAGAAGTCGGCCTCGTTCATCGAAGCCGCCTGCACATAGGGCGTGCGGCAACCCGCCACCGCCATGCCGCGCTCCAGTTCGGCCCGGTCGGCGATCAGCAGCAGCTCCGCCGACTGCGCGGTGGCCGGGTCGGCCAGCAGCCGGGCGACCAGCTCGGGCCCGATGCCGGCCGGGTCGCCCAGCACCATAGCGATACGAGGTTTGCATGGGTTCATGAATTCCTTTGCTTAGCGGCTGGGCAGCAGGCCGCGCGCCACCAGGTTGGTGAAAAAGGCCTGCAACCCGAAGGTCCACGGCGCGATGCGATCACTCAGGTTCACCGTGTTGACCAGGCGGCCGAGCTTGGGGCTGGAGATGCTGACCACGTCGCCCACCTGGTGGGTGAAACCACTGCCCGCCGCGCCGCGGTCCTGCGTGGGCGCGAACATGGTGCCCAGGAAGAGCATGAAGCCGTCGGGGTACTGGTGGTGGGCGCCCACGGTCTGGCGCACCAGGTCCAGCGGGTCGCGGCTGATCTGCGACATCGAGCTCTCGCCGCGCAGCACAAAACCGTCGGGGCCCTGCACGTCGAGGCTCACGGTGCAGCGCCGCACGTCGTCGAGCGAAAAACTGGCGTCGAACAGGCGGATGAACGGGCCGATAGCGCAGGAGGCATTGTTGTCCTTGGCCTTGCCGAGCAGCAGGGCGCTGCGGCCCTCGAAGTCGCGCAGGTTGACGTCATTGCCCAGCGTCGCGCCCTGGACTTCGCCGCGGCTGTTGACGGCCAGCACCACTTCCGGCTCGGGATTGTTCCAGGCCGAACCGGGATGGAGGCCGATCTCGGCCCCGGTGCCCACGGCAGACAACACCGGCCCCTTGGTAAACACTTCGGCGTCGGGGCCGATGCCGACCTCGAGGTATTGCGACCACAGCCCTTGCCGCACCAGCAGTTCCTTGAGCTGCTCCGCCTTGGCCGAACCGGGCACTATGCTGGCCAGCGAGCCGCCCAGCAGCTCCAGCACCCGGCCACGAATCACCTCGGCCTGGCTGGCATCGCCCTTGGCCTGCTCTTCGATCACGCGTTCCACCAGGCTGGAGGCAAAGGTGACCCCTGCCGCCTTGATGACCTGCAGGTCGCAGGGCGCCAAAAAGTAAGGCGCCTCGACGTTTGTCCGCTGGCTGTTCTGGAACAGGCTGTCGGCGCTGCCAATGTAGCGGCCCGGCGTGGCGCGCACCCGCGCGGCCGGGTCGGCCGACTCGAGCAGGCCGCTCATGGTGGGCACGGCCTGCGACAGGTCAAAGACGCCACCCTCGCGCAGGGCCACGACGCTCGGGCCGGCGGGCTGGCCCGCGCCCTCGCCCGGAATCCAGGCGCGGCCGACCAGCGTGCCGGTCATCTTGTCTTCAGGCAACCACTCCATTAAGCACCTCCGGATTCACTGCGTTTGTCGGTCCGTCACCCCAGAAAAAACCGATCAGGTTGTCTGCGGCCAGGTTGGCCATGGCCAGGCGCGTCGGTCCGGTCGCGCTGCCGATGTGCGGCGTCAGCACGACGTTGGGCACCTCGAGCAGGCCCGGGTGAAGCGTGGGCTCGCCCTCGTACACGTCCAGGCCGGCAGCGGCGATGCGCTTGTCGCGCAGCGCCTGGGCCAGTGCCGCGTCATCGACGATGCCGCCGCGTGCGATGTTGACCAGCGTCGCGGTCGGTTTCATCAGCGCCAGCTCGGCCGCGCCGATGGCATGGTGCGAGGTTTTCGAGTACGGCAGCACCAGCACCAGGTGGTCGGCAGTGCGCAGCAACTCTTCCTTGCTGACATAGCGGGCGCCGGTTTCGCGCTCGACGCTGTCCCCGAGCCGGGAGCGGTTGTGGTAAATCACCTGCATGCCGAAGCCGAAGTGGCCGCGGCGGGCCAGGGCCTGGCCGATGCGGCCCATGCCCAGAATGCCCAGTGTCGAGCCG
The DNA here is from genome assembly GCF_056400945.1 of Polaromonas sp. P4_H1. Classification (NCBI taxonomy): domain Bacteria; kingdom Pseudomonadati; phylum Pseudomonadota; class Betaproteobacteria; order Burkholderiales; family Comamonadaceae; genus Polaromonas; species Polaromonas sp. P4_H1. The sequence continues at coordinate 526,430 of NZ_JBFUKG010000001.1, forward strand.
TGAACGTCGGAGCCGACCAGCGTGTTGTATTGCCAACGGCTCCACTGCCCGGCGCGCAGGTAGCGCTCGCCTTCCGACACCCGCCGCGCCGCGGCCAGCAGCAGGGCGAAGCCGAAATCAGCCGTGGTGTCGGTCAGCACACCGGGCGCGTTGGTGCCGACCACGCCGTGCGCGGTCATGGCCTCGACATCAAAGTTGTTGAAACCCACCGACATGTTGGCGCAGATGCGCAGGTCCGGGCAGGCCTGCAGCAGCGCGGCATCGATGCGCTCGCTGCCAGTGGCAAAGAGCGCCTGCCGGCCTTGCAGCGCTTCAATCAACTGCGCGGGAGACCAGGGCTCATCCGCCTGGTTGGCCCGCAGCTCGAAATGCGGCTCGAGCCGGGCGATCACCTCGGGCGCGATCGCCCGGCAGACCAGAAGGGAGGGCTTGCTCATGCCTTTGACCTTTGACCTTTGACCTTTGACCTACTGCTTCAGGCCGAGCTTGTTGATCAGGCCTTTGTAAAAAGCATGATCCCTGGCCATGACGGCGCCAAAGGCCTCGCCGTCCGCATAGGCATAGCCCATGTTCTGGCGGTCCAGCGCGTCACGCAGGCTTTGTTCGGTCACGATTTTCGCGGTCGCTGCGCGCAGCACATTGACAACTTCGGGTGGCGTGCCCTTGGTCACGGCGAGGCCGCGCCAGGTGCCGATGGAAATGTCGATGTTGCGTTCCTTGAGCGTCGGCACTTTCTCGAAGCCCTTGATGCGCTGCTCGGACATCACCGCCAGCGTTTTCAGCTTGCCCGTCGAGGTGTAGGCATAGACTTCCGCCGCGCTCACCGTGATGGCCTCGATGTGGCCGCCCAGCAGGGACAGCGCGGCCGGTGCCGCGCCGGCAAACGGAATGTGGTTGAACTTCACCCCGGTCTTGTCTTCCACGGCCGCGGCGGCAAGATGCCAGGTCGAGCCGTTGCCGCCGTTGCCCACGCGGAAGTCGCCCTGTTTCGCAGCCGCCAGGAATTCCTCGACGGTGTTCCACGGCGCATCAGCGCGCACCGTGATCGCTGCCGGGTCGTAGTTCAGGCGGGCGATGGGGATGAAATCCTCATAGGTGATTTTGGTCAGGCCCATGTTGGGCTGGGTCATCAGGTCGGTCGCCAGCAGGGCGACCTTGTAGCCCTCCGGCTTGCCATTGATGACGTCGGCCCAGCCAATCGCGCCGCTGGCGCCGGGCTTGTTGACCACGATCAGGTTCTGCGGCAGGTGCTTGACCGACGCCAGCGCGAAGGCCCGGCCCAGCACGTCGGTGCCGCCGCCGGCCGGGTAGGGCACGATCAGCTCAATCGGCCGGTTCGGGTAGGCGGCCTGGGCCAGCACGGCGGCAGGCAGGGCCAGGGTGCACAGCAGGCCGGCCAGGATGCGGGAAGCAAATGTTTTCATGGTCTTCATGGTTGTCTCTCTTTGTTGGCAGGAATAGGGATGTCGTGATGATTTGAAGGAACGTGAAGCTCAGGACCTTCAGGACCAGGCAGGGCCGTTCGGAAACTCGAATTCCTTGAGCGTCGCGGCATGCATCTCGATGCTGTAGCCCGGGCGCTGCGGCGGCATGTAGCGGCCCTTGCGGATGACCACCGGGTCGAGGAAATGCTCGTGCAGGTGGTCCACGTATTCCAGCACACGGTTTTCCAGCGAGGCGGACACCGCGATGTAGTCAAACAGCGAGATGTTCTGCACGTACTCGCACAGGCCCACACCACCGGCGTGCGGGCACACCGGCACACCGAACTTGGCGGCCATCAGCAGCACCACCAGCACCTCGTTCAGGCCACCGAGGCGGGCCGCGTCAACCTGGCAGAAGTCAATGGCCTTGGCCTGCAGCAGCTGTTTGAACATCACCCGGTTGTGGCAATGCTCGCCGGTCGCCATGCCGATGGGCGCAATGCGCTCGCGGATGGTGGCATGCCCCAGGATGTCGTCCGGGTTGGTCGGCTCTTCGATCCACCAGGGTTCGAAGGCGGCCAGGCGGCGCATGTTGACGACGGCCTCGTCCACTTCCCACACCTGGTTGGCGTCCATCATCAATTTACGGTCCCAGCCGATCTCTTCGCGCAGGATGGCGGCGCGGCGCATGTCTTCCTCGATGCTGCCGCCGACCTTCTGCTTGAAGTGTGTCCAGCCCTCGGCCACGCCTTCGCGGGCCAGACGGCGCATTTTTTCCTCGGAATAACCCAGCCAGCCGGCCGAGGTGGTGTAGCCGGGGTAGCCCTGCTCCAGCATTTCCTGCTCGCGCGCGGCCTTGCCGCCGGCGTTGCGGCGCAGGATGGCCAGCGCCTCCTCGGGCGTGAGCGCGTCGGTGACGAAACGGAAGTCCAGGCAGCGCACCAGCTCCTCCGGGCTCATGTCGGCCAGCAGCTTCCAGACCGGCTTGCCTTCGGACTTGGCCCACAGGTCCCAGACGGCATTGACGATGGCGGCCGTGGCCAGGTGGATCACACCTTTGTCCGGGCCCAGCCAGCGCAGCTGGCTGTCGCCGCTGGTGATGTTGCGCCAGAACGCGCCCATGTTGCCCGTGATCTCTTCGAGCGTGTGGCCCACCACGAACGAAGCCAGCGAGTGGACGGCCGCCACGCAGATTTCATTGCCGCGGCCAATCGTGAAGGTCAGCCCATGGCCTTCCAGCGCCGAGGGGGCGTCGGTGTGCAGGACGACGTAGGTGGCGGAATAGTCGGGCGCTGCGTTCATGGCGTCCGAGCCGTCAAGCGAGCGCGAGGTGGGGAAACGGATGTCGCGAACCGAGAGGTGGGTGATGGTGGTCGGCACTTCTGTCTTTCAAAGGGAGTGAAAAGATAGCGAAGCTTATGCCGATTGGCGATCCCCATCCAATCGTTATTTGGTATATTTCGATTCACATTTTTGGATCACTCATGGACGATGCCAACGGCACCCCCGCCACCCCCGCCGCTCCCTCGCCTCCCGCCCCTCCGGCCAACCTGTTCCGCCGGCTGCGCATCAAGAGCCGGCAGGTCATGCTGCTGGACGCCCTCGACGAGCACCGCAACCTGCGGCGCGCGGCGGCGGCCATCCACACGACCCAGCCCGCCGCCACGGCGCTGCTGCAGCAGCTGGAAGAAGGGCTGGGCGTGCTGCTGTTCGAGCGCCATGCGCGCGGCATGGAGCCCACGGTGTATGGCGAGGTGATGATTCGCTACGCGCGCGGCGTGCTGCACGACTTCGCCCACGCCGGCGACGAGATGGCCGCCCTGGCCGCGGGCGCGTCCGGGCTGGTGCGCATTGGCAGCGTCATGGGCGCCACGCCGGTCCTGCTCACCCAGGGCCTGGCGCGCTTCAAGGCCGGCAATCCGCGGGTGCGCGTTTCCCTGCAGGTGGACACCAGCGACCTGCTGATGCCGGCCCTGCTGCGCGGTGACCTCGACGTGGTGCTGGGACGCCTGCCGGACCAGTTCTATGACGAAGACCTGGAGATCGAGCAGCTGGAGGGCGAGCCGATGAGCGTGGTGGCGCGGCCGGGCCATCCGCTGTTTGGCCTCGCCAAGGTGACGCTGGCCGACCTGGTCGCGCAGACCTGGATCCTGCATCCGCTGGGCAGCCCGATGCGGCGCCGCGTCGAGCAGGCGCTGCAACACGCCAGCCTGTCGGCGCCGCCCGACATCGTCGAGACCTCGTCCATCCTCGCCACCACCTCGCTGCTGGAGGCCAGCGACATGATCTCGGTCGTGCCGCTGGATGTGGCACAGCACTATGCGAACTATGGGATGGTCGCGATCCTGCCGGTGGACCTGCCGATGCCCATGGCCAACCTGGGCATCATCACGCGCAAGAAAAAAGACCTGTCGCCCGCGGTGAAGGGCTTTTTGCATGCCCTGCGCGACAGCATGCTGGAACGGCAGATCGCGCGCTAGCCGCGTTACTCGACGCGCCCGATGCGCTGCACCAGCGCCGCCATCTGGCGGGCGTCGGCTTGCACGAAGTGCTCGAACTCGGGCTTGTCCTGGTACTGGAAATAGCTGCCCGCCGAGGCCAGCGCCTGGATCGCACGCGGGTCCTCGGCGACGAACTTCGCCGCCTGGCGCAGCCGCATCACCACGGGCTCGGGTGTGGCGGCGGGCACGAAAAGGCCCGACCACTGCGAGTAAGAGATGGGCACGCCCAGTTCCTTGAAGCTCGGCACGTCGGGCAGCGCCGCGAGCTTGGTCTCGCCCCAATGCGCCAGGGCACGCAGCGTGCCGGCACGAATGTGCTGCATCACGCTGGACGGGCCGGTCGCGATGGCATCGACCTGCCCCATCAGAACCGACAACACCGCCGGTCCTGCGCCGGTGTACGGCACGTGCAGCATGAAGCTGTTGGTGGCGGCCTTGAGCTGCTCCATCGGCACGTGCATGGTGCCGTAGTTGCCGGACGAGCCGAAGGTGATCGCACCGGGCTTGGCCTTGACGGCGGCGATGAAGTCCTTGTAGGTTTTCCACGGGCTGTCGGCCTTCACGATCAGCACAGTGGGGTCGGCGGTGAAGCGCGCGATCGGCTTCAGCTGGTCCAGCGTGTACATCGGCGTGCGCTTGAGCACCTTGTCGGCTTCGGGCAGCACGACGACCGACGACAGCGACATGAGCATGGTGTAGCCATCGGCCTTGGCCTTGGCGACCTGGCCCATGCCGATGCCGCCACCGGCGCCACCGCGGTTTTCCACGATCACGGATTGATTGAGCGCACGGCCCATCGCCTCAGCCACGGGGCGACCCACGGTGTCGGCCACGCCGCCAGGCGGGAACGGGACCGTCATGGTCAGGGGGTGGGCGGGGAATCCATGCTGCGCCCACGCGGGGGCAGACAGCAGGCCCGGCACAGCCGAAGAGGCCAGGAATTGAAGTACGTTACGGCGATCGATCATTTACAGGGTCTCCACACGGTTGTTGAGTTCACCCAGGCCGGTCACGGCGACGCGGACCTGGTCGCCATGGCGAAGGAATTTGGGGGGCGTGAAGCCGATGCCGACGCCGACGGGCGTGCCGGTGGCGATGATGTCGCCGGGCTGCAGCGTCATGGCGCGCGACAGGGTTTCGACCAGGGTCGCCACGTCGAAGATCAGCTGCGAAATATGCGCATCCTGGCGCAGTTCGCCGTTGACCCAGGTCTGCACGCGCAGCGAATCGATCGGCGCGTCGTCCTGCGTGGCGATCCACGGGCCGAGCGGGCAGAAGCCGTCGAGCGACTTGCCCAGGAACCACTGCGCATGGTTCTTCTGCAGGTCGCGGGCGGTGACGTCGTTCAGCGCGACGAAGCCGAACACCTTGCTCAAGGCGTCGGCCTTCGAGACGTTGCGGCAGGGCGCGCCGATGACCACGCCGATCTCGCCTTCGTAGTCGACCGACGAGGTGTGCTTGCTGTCAAAACGGATGGCGTCGTTGGGGCCGGCCAGCGTCGTGGTCGCCTTGGTGAAGATCTGCGGAAACGCCGGAATGGCCGAAGCGCCGCTGGTCGCGTTGAAACCGCTCTTGTCGAACTCCATCGCATGGTCGTGGTAGTTCTTGCCCACCGCGATGACGTTGCGCACGAAGGCCGACAGCGGCGGCAGGAACTTGACTTCGGCCAGCGGCGCACGGTCGGTGGCGGCGGACTTCAGGTCGTTCGCCGTCAGGCCCTGCTCGATCACGGCCAGAACGGGGTTGGGATGGGAAGCGAGGCCGCCCTCGATGAACAGGACCTCCTGCTTCTGCTCGTCGATCAAGGCAAGGCGGGTCTTGCCGGCCCAGGTGGCGCGTCCGATCTTCATGAAATCTCCAGTAAAGGTGAAAGAAAGTGAAAGCACCAATTGGTACTTATTGGGTTGATTTGGTTAACTTGGTTGAATTCTAGTTCAACTCGATATTCCACTCAATAACCGACCAAAGCTGATGTGTATTCATGCAATTGGTTTGATTTGGTACGATGCAGGCTGAGTCCTTCCAACCACCCGGAGCCTTTCATGGACAGTGCAGCCCAGTTGCGGGAAACCATCGTCAAGAACCTGAAGTCCGGCACCTGGCGGGCCGGGCACCGCATTCCCACCGAGCGCGAGCTGTGCGACCAGTTCGGCATCGGCCGTTCCACGGTGCGGCGCGTGCTGGCGCAACTGAAGGACGCGCAGCTCATCACGCAGACCGTCGGCAGCGGGACCTATGTCACCGATGGCGTCAACGGCGCGCTGGCCCGCATGGCGAAGGGCGGCCCCGCCCAGGCCACCAGCCCGGCGGAATTGATGGAAGCCCGGCTGGCGCTGGAGCCGGCGATCGTGGAGATGGTGATCCGCAACGCGACGTCGGCCGATTTCGAGCGCATGCAAGCGTGCTGCGACAAGGCCGAGGCCGCCGCCTCGCTGGAAGAGTTCGAGCGCTGGGACGGCATGCTGCACGAGGTCATCGCGGAAGCCGCCCACAACACCTTCGTCACCAACGTCTTCCGCCTCATGAACGAGGCGCGCGAGCAAGGCGAGTGGGGAATGCTCAAGCGCAAGAGCGTCACGCCGGAGCGCCGCGCCGAGTACCAGCGCGAGCACAGGGAACTGGTCGCGGCATTCCAGGACCGCGACCTGGCCACCGCCACCGCGCGCACCCGCGACCACCTGCTGCGCGTGCGGCGCAACCTGCTGGGAATCTAGTCCCGCAACGACAAGGCCGCGCGGGACGCGGCCGGTTCAGCGGCGCATGTCGTAGAGGCGCAGCGCGTTGTCGTGGAACAGCTGGCGCTGCTCCGTCGCCGACAGATCCGCGACCATGCCCGCGAAGCCGCGGAAGATGTCCTCGAACGAGGCGCAGAGGCTGTCCACCGGAAAGTTGCTGCCGAACATGCAGCGGTCGGCACCGAAGATCTCGATGGTGTCGCGAACCACCGGGCGGTTGGCTTGCACCGACCAGCGCCGCCCGGCCAGGCCGATGCCGCTGAGTTTGACAAAAACGTTCGGGCACTGCGCCACGCACCGCATGGCCTCTCGCCAGGCCGCAAGCCCTTCGCTGCTGCGATCAGAGGGCATGCCCGTGTGGTTGATGATGAGGGGGGTGTCCGGAAAGTCCCGCGCCAGGGCTGCGGCCTCGTGCAAATGCCAAAAGGGTGTTTGCAGCTCGAAATGCAGGCCGTGGCGCGCCAGCAGGCCATAGTTGTGCCGCCACGCGGGGTCGGCCATGCCACCCGCGGCCGTGTCGGCTGGCGATTCGTTGGCGCGCGGCTTGTGGCGAATGCCGCGCACAAAGCCGAAGGCGGCCAGTTGCTCCAGCGTGTGCTGCGCATCGGGCTGGTCCAGCCAGGCTTTGCCAACCGCCACCGTGGGCCAACCGCTTTGCTGGCGCAGGCCCGCGATGTAGCGCATCTCGCCGATGGGGTCGCGCGAATCCCAATCGGCCTCGATGTAGACACTGCCGGCCAGCCTGAACGCCGCGGTATCCCGGAGGTAGTCGACCGGCAGGTAGGGGCGGGCGATCGACTGGTGATCGCCATACCGGTGCGGCGGACGGTCGCTGTCGCACAGCCACGGGTAGTAGTTCAGAACGGGATCCCAGAAATGTTGGTGGGCATCGATGATGGGAAACCCCAGCGCTTCGGTCATGGCAGGTCCTGAAGGTCAGGCAGCTTTCATGCTGCCGTAGCGAAAAGCGTTGTTGACGCGGCGAATGCCGTTGACCAGCGCCCGGCCGAATGGTGGCGCGGAGATTTCGAAGCGGCAGGCACTGTCGACCTTGATGCCTTCGGCGAACGACAGTGTGGCGGTGCCGAAGTAGTGCACGTGCACGTCGCCCGGCACCAGGAACTGGTCGTACTTGAAATGGTGGAACTCGATGTTGCCGATGGAGTGCGACATGTTGTCCTCCCCGGTGAAAAAGGGTTTTTCCCAACGCGGGCGGCCCTTGCGCACAATGCGCGACAGGCCGGTGATGCTCGGCGGCAATTCGTTGAGCAACAGCTCCGGGCCGAAAGAGCTGCCGCCCAGCTTGGCGTGCGACACCAGGCCGCTGTTGCTGCGCTCGGTGACATGGTCGGACAGCTCGTTGGCGAGGGCAAAACCGACGCGGCGCGGCGTGCGGTCGGCGGCTATCAGGTACAGGCCGGCCAGTTCGGGCTCTTCGCTGGCGTCTTCGGCGAAGGCCGCAACCGGAAAATCCTGGTAGGGATGGACCACCGAATGGCCACTGCCCTTGAAGTGCCATTCGGGGGCGACGCCCGGCGGGCCATTGCCATCGGGACGCCCGCCTTCCAGGCCCAGCTTGAACAGCCGCAATGAATCGCTGAGCGTGGTCTGGCCGGCGTGCAGTGCGCGCCGCAGGTGGTCGCGTGTGCGTTCGCTGCCCAGGTGTGTCAGGCCCGAGCTGCTGACCAGCATGTGGGCCGGGTCCGGGTGGTCGAACGGCACCAGCACGGCCTGGCGTTCGACCAGCCCGTCGTAGTCAACCCGTTCGGCGGAAACCCGTTTTTTGACCAGCCGTGCCAGTGGCATCTTTTCTGCCAGCGCCTGCTGGACCAGCGCATACGTGCTGTCGCAGCCGGCCAGCACCCGCACGGTATCGGCCGCTTCGACCAGGCCGACGGCGCGCTCGCCGTCGGCGCGCAGGAACTGCAGCAGGCGCAACGCGGCCATCAGGCAAGCCTTACTTCAGCCACTTCTCGAGCGCCTCGGCTGGGATCTCCGCGCCGTGGTACTTCTTGAAGATCTCGCCCAGCTTGCCGTTCTTGTGGTTGGCCCGCACCCAGTCGTTCACCCAGGCCAGAATGCGCGTGTCGTCCTTGCGCACGCCGATGCCGAGGTCATTGGTACGCAGGATGAACTTGGGCTCCAGCTGTCGGTTCGGCGCCTTCTGCATCATCGTCTGGAACAGCGCGTTCGAGGTGCCCACCAGGTCGGCCTGGCCGGTGACGACGGCAGTGATCACGCCGGCATCGTCGTCATACCGCACCACGGTGGCGCCCTTGGCGTTCTGCGTGATGTCGCTGTCCTGCGTGGTGCTGCGGTTCACCGCCACGCTCTTGCCGGCGAGGTCCGCCATGCTCTTGACCTGGACGCCCTTGATGCCGCCCACCAGCGAGATCTGCGGGGCATAGGGCACCGAGTAGTCGATCACCTTGGCGCGATCGGCCGTCCAGGCCAGGGTGGAGATGATGATGTCGGCCTTGCCGGTCTGCAGGTTGGGGATGCGCGTGGCGCCGACGGTGGGCACCACTTCCAGGGCGACGCCGAGGTCCTTGGCCAGCAGCACCGCCACGTCATAGTCGGAGCCGGTGGGTTTCATGTTGCCGTCGGTCATGCCCGAGGGCGGTACCGCGAGGTCGACCGAGATGCGGATCTTCTTGGCCGCGCGGATGCTGTCCAGCGTGTCGGCCTGGGCGGCGAAGCCCGTGGCAACCACGGCCAGCACCAGGGCGCTGCGGGAGAGGATGGAGGTCAGTTTCATGGTGAGGTTTCCTTTTTTGGGGTTACAAGCCGTTGTCGACAAATTGCTGCAGTTCGGCGGTCTGCGGGTTGAGCAGCATGTCGCCGGTTCCGGTTTCCCAGATCCGGCCTTCATGCATGAAGATCACGACGTCGGCCACCTTGCGGGCAAACGCCATTTCATGGGTCACCAGCACCATGGTCATGCCGCCGGCGGCCAGCTCCTCGATGACCTTGAGCACTTCGCCCGTCAGCTGCGGATCGAGCGCCGAGGTGACCTCGTCGAACAGCATGACCTGCGGCTCCATCGCCAGCGAGCGGGCGATTGCCACGCGCTGTTGCTGGCCGCCCGACAGCTGCTCGGGGTAGGCCTGCGCCTTGTCCGCCAGGCCGACCTGGCGCAGCACCGTCCGGGCGAGTTCCAGCGCCTCGGCCCGGCTCTTGCCCTTGGCGGCACGTGGGGCGAGCGTGATGTTCTCTTCCACCGTGAGATGCGGAAACAGGTTGTAGCTCTGGAACACGATGCCGACGTCGCGGCGCAGGCCGCGCAGATCGATGGCCGGGTCGCTCACCCGGTGGCCGCAGACTTCGATCAGGCCGCTGTCGATGGCTTCCAGCCGGTTGATGCAGCGCAGCGCCGTGCTCTTGCCCGAGCCGCTGCGGCCAATGATGGCCACCACCTGGCCCTTCTTGACCTGGAACGACACCCCCTTGAGCACGTTCAGGCTGCCGAAGCTCTTGTGCACGTTTTCAAGATTCACAATATTGGACATTGCCGATTCCTTTCTTCAGTTCCGGCTCGGGCTTGCGGCCAGCGAGCAATCTGTTTTCGAGTTTGCGGGCCCACCAGGACAGCGGGAAACACAGCAAAAAGTACAGGCCAGCGACCAGCATGTAGACCACGAAGGGCTCGAACAGCGAGTTGTTGATGATCTGGCCGGCGCGCGCCAGCTCAACGAAGCCGACGACGGAGGCGAGTGAGGTGTTTTTGACGATCTGCACCATGAAGCCCACGGTGGGTGGCGTGGCGATGCGCAGCGCCTGCGGCAGGATCACCATGAACAGCCGCTGGGTGCGGGTCAGCGCCAGGCATTCGGCGGCTTCCCACTGGGTTTTGGGAACTGCTTCGATGCAGCCGCGCCAGATCTCGCCGATGTAGGCGCTGACGTAGATGGTCATCGACAGCCCGGCGGCCACGATCGCGGGCAGGCTCAGGCCCATGATGCTCAGGCCGAAATACGACAGGAACATCAGGATCAGCAGCGGCGTGCCCTGCACCAGCTGCACAAACCCAAGCGCCAGCCAGCGCAGCGTGCGGCTGCGCGAAATACGTGCCAGCGCGACGCCAAAGCCCAGCAGGCCACCGCCGGCAAAAGCCATCAGCGACAGGATGACGGTCCAGCCCACGCCTTGCACCAGGAAGTAGAGATGGTTGAGGTTGAATTCGTTGTTCATGGCTTGCTCCCGCGCTTACAGGGGGGTGCCGAGCCGGCGACGGCGCGTGAAAACGGCCTGGCCGATGGCCCAGAAACCGAGGCGCATCAGCAGCGACAGCATCAGGTAGAACACGGCCACCACGATGTAGGTCTCGAAGGAGCGGTAGGTGTCGGACTGGACGCGGTTGGCAATTGCCGTCAGTTCCTCCGCGGAGATTTGCGACGTGATGGACGAGGCCAGCATCAGCAGCACGAACTGGCTGGTCAGCGCCGGGTAGACGCGTTCCATGGCGGGACGCAGGACCACATGCCAGTAGACCTGCAGCTTGGACAGCGCCAGGCACTCGGCGGCCTCGAGCTGCCCCTTGTGGATGGAGTCGATGCCGGCGCGCATGATCTCGGTGGTGTAGGCGCCGACGTTGATGACCAGCGCCGCAATCGCCGCCACGTAGGCCGGCACCTTGAACCCCAGGCTGGACAGCCCGAAGTAGACGATGAAGATCTGCACCAGCAGGGGCGTGTTGCGGATGGTCTCCACGTAGAGGCTGCAGGCCTGCGCGATCCAGCCGTTGCGGCTGCCGCGGCCGAAGGCGCACAGCGTGCCGATCAGGAAACCCAGCAGCGTGGCGATCACTGCAAGCTGGATCGTCAGCCAGGCGCCATGCAGAAACAGCGGCCACTGGGCCAGCACGGCGGAGAAGTCGAATTTGTAAGTCATGTTGTCGCCGGCAGGTTCAGGCCGCGGGCCGGTACGAGTTGACGATGGAGGCCGTGTCCTTCATGCCGTTGCCCTGCTCGACATAGTCGGTGTAGCGCCGTGTCGCGGCCTCGAGCATGGGCAGGCTGAGCTGGAGCGCGTGCGCGTACTCCTTCACGGCTTTGAGGTCCTTCAGCAGTTGCCGGGCATAACTGCGCGGCGGCTCAAACGCGCGCGCCTGCATCTGCGGGTAGAGCTGCTTCAGGAGGCTGCTGTCGGCATGGCCGCCAGCCAGGCACTGCGGCAGCACCTGCGCATTGATGCCGGCCGCTTCGGCCAGGGTCAGGGCCTCGGCCAGCACCACATAACCGCTGCCGACAATCAGCTGGTTGATCATCTTGGCGGTCTGGCCCGCGCCGCTCGGGCCGATGTGGGTGAAGTTGGCGGCCAGGTCGGCCATCACGGCGCGGATGGACTCGATGTCGCTGGCTTCGCCGCCGGCCATCACCGTCAGCGTGCCGGCACGCGATTGCAGCGGGCCACCGCTCACGGGAGCATCGACCCAGCGCATGCCGGTCTTCCCCTGCAGTTGCTGCGCCATGCTGCGCGTTGCCGCGGGGTCGATGGTGGAATGGTCGATCAGGGTCTTGCCGGCCGCCGCCGTCTGGGCAATGCCCTGCGCCCCGAAGACACAGCTGCGCACCGCCTCGGTATGCAGCACGCACAGGATCACGATGTCGCTGGCAGCGGTGACGGCCGCCGGTGAAGGCGCGCTCACGGCGCCGGCCGCAACCAGGGGCAGCACCCGCTCGGGCTCGAGGTTCCAGACCGTGACCGGCCAGCCCTGTTCAAGCAGGCGCAGGGTCATCGCCGTGCCCATGATGCCTAAGCCTATGAACCCGATACGGGCCTTTTCAACTGCCATGCTTGTCTCCAGTGCCACTGTGTTTGACGTGGTGACGAAGCATACGAAGGGTAGCGATCCTCATCCAATCGTATTTCGTGATCTATCGATATGGGTTTTTGAATCAGTACGGAAGCCATGCGGAACTCTGGTCGATGCTCCTGGAATCCGCCTCTGCCGGCCGGACCGGCAACAGGGAGGGCGGCTCGCAGCACAGGCAGCAGCTACGGTCCTGGCGCGGATGAAAGGACTGGCCGTTTTCTCCGTGGCCGACCAGCGGTCATCGCGCGCTCGACCTGCGGCGGGCTAGCTGCTACTATTTCTAGTTCTTCCAACGTATTCCAGGGTGGCTCTGCGCCAGAGCGCCGGGCGAGTCGCCGCCAACCAACAGGCGCTGAAGGAGTAGTCATGTCTTTGCGCATCAACGACACCGCCCCTGACTTCACAGCCGAGACCACTCAGGGCAAGATCCGCTTTCACGAATGGATAGGGGACGGATGGGCGATCCTGTTCTCGCACCCGAAGGACTTCACGCCCGTCTGCACGACGGAACTCGGTTACATGGCGAAGATTGAGCCCGAGTTCACGCGCCGCAACTGCAAGCTGATCGGCCTGTCGGTGGATCCGGTGGACAACCACACGCGCTGGGCCAGCGACATCGAAGAGACCCAGGGCCATCGGCCGAAATACCCGATGATCGGCGACACCGACCTGGCGGTCGCCAAGCTCTACAACATGCTGCCGGCGGACGAGCCCGGCACCGCCGAGGGCCGCACCGCGGCCACGAACGCCACCGTCCGCTCGGTTTTTGTCATTGGCCCCGACAAGAAGATCAAGCTGATGATGACCTACCCGATGACCACTGGCCGCAACTTCGACGAGATCCTGCGCGTGCTCGACTCGATGCAGATGACGGCCAAGCACAAGGTGGCCACGCCGGTGAACTGGAAGCAGGGCGAGGACGTGATCATCGCCGGCTCGGTGTCCGACGACGATGCGAAGACGCTGTTCCCGCAGGGCTGGAAAGCGCCCAAACCCTACCTGCGCATCGTCAAGCAACCGTCATGATCTTCGAGCAGGTCGCCGTCGGAGGCTGCCAGTCCTACCTGCTGGGTTGTGCTGACACCTGCGCCGGAGCGCTGATCGATCCCGAGGTCAGCCAGGTCGACCGTTACCTGGCGCTGGCGTCGCGCGACGCGCTGCGCATCCACTTCGTGATCGACACGCACACGCACGCCGATCACTTCTCGGCCGCGCGCCAGCTGGCCGACCGCCTCGGCGCGATGACCGTCATGCACCGGGCCAGCCCGGCGCCCGGCGTGGACCTGCGCGTCGATGACGGCGAGATGATCGTGCTCGGCAAGCTGCGGCTGCAGGTGCTGTACACGCCTGGGCACACCGTGGACTCGATGTGCCTGGTCTCGGGCGACCGCGTCTTCACCGGCGACACGCTGCTCATCGGCGGCACCGGGCGCACCGACCTTCCCACCGGCGATCCCGAAGCGCTGTACGACAGCCTGTTCGGGCGGCTCCTGAAGCTCGACCCGGCGCTGCTGGTGTACCCGGCCCACGACTACAAGGGCCGCAGCCACTCGACCATCGGCGATGAAATCGCCACCAACCCACGTCTGCAGCGGACGGACCGGGCGGCGTTCGTGGAGATGATGAAGAGTCTTGACCTGTCCATGCCCACCCACCTCACGGAAGCCCTGCGCACCAACATGAGCGGTGGCAAGACCGTGGCGCAGATGCTGGCCGAGGCTGCCGCTTGCGTGCCCTTCATGTCCATGGCCGAATTGCGAAGCCGTGTCGAGGCGCCGTCGGCCGATCTGATCGTCCTCGATGTGCGCGAGCGCGATGCCTACGAGGCCGGGCACATTCCCGGCGCGCGGCTGCTGCCGCGCGGCCAACTGGAGCTGCGCGTCGACAGCGAGCTGCCGGACCCGACGACCCGCATCGTCACCTGTTGCGAGTTCGGCCGTGTCTCGACGCTGGCCGCGGCCACGCTGCGCACCATGGGCTTTCAGCGCGTGGTTGCGCTTGACGGCGGCATGAAGAGCTGGCGCGAGGCGGGCTACCCGGTGCGTGCGGGGCCGGCGGCCTGACGGCGACCGCGTTGCTGTGGGTTGCGAGGAGATGCAGGCGGCGGTCCTGCATCACCCAGGCGCCTTGACGCAGTAGCAATAGATGAACTGCTGCGTTGTCCCGGATGGGGTTTCATGGACTTCAGTGGCGCTTTCGACGAGCTGGAAAGCTGCGCCAAATTCCCCGTGCAGCCCCTGCGCGTCATAGCGGACCACGTCAAGACCGCTGCACTGGGCCGGCCCCTCCGGCCCAAAGGTGGCGACGATGACATGGCCGCCCGGCTTGACGGCCCGCATGACCTGCCGCACATAGGCATCGCGTTGCCCGGCGTCGGTCAGGAAGTGGAAAACCGCCCTGTCGTGCCACACGTCGTAGCGTGCTGCGGGTAGGGCCACCTGGGTGACGTCACCGACCCACCACGTCACCGCCTGGCCGGCGGGGCCGAGCCGTTGCCGGGTGGCATCAATGGCCGCCTGCGAAATATCGAGCACGCTGACGTCGCGGTAGCCCGCCGCCAGCAGATCATCGACCAGCGTCGACTCGCCGCCGCCGACGTCAATGACGGACATGGCACGGCCGGGGGCCGCTTTTTCGATCAGCGACAGGGATCGCTCCAGATGCGGGCGAAACCAGCTGACCGCGTCTGCTGCCTTGTGTTGATAGACCTGTTCCCAATGATGCCGGGTGTTCATTCCTGCTCTTTCACAAAGACGCCAAAGTAATCCGGTGGGGCCCTGATCACCGGGCAACGCCTGTTTGCGACCCCAGCGCGTTGCCGAAGCGCTTTCCGTTACTTTCGGTTATGAAGCACTTTATCCCGTTTGCGCACCCAGCGTGTTGACCGGAATTTTCAGATACCGGATGCCGTTGTCCTCGGGCGGCGGCATGTCGCCGGCGCGGACGTTGACCTGGATGGACGGAAGAATAAGGGTGGGCATGTCCAGCGCGGCGTCGCGGGCGGTCCGCATGGTGACGAAGGCCTCTTCGGAGACGCCGTCGTGCACGTGAATGTTGCGGGCACGCTGTTCGCCCACGGTGGTCTGCCATAGCGGCGCCCGCGACGCGGGGGGATAGTCGTGGCACACATACATCCTGGTCTTGGCCGGCAAAGCCAGCAGGGTGCGGATGGAGCGATACAGCGCACGGACGTCGCCACCGGGGAAGTCGGCCCGCGCCGTGCCCACGTCGGGCATGAACAGCGTGTCACCTACAAACACCGCGTCGTCCACCCGGTACGCCATGTCCGCGGGGGTGTGGCCGGGAACCAGGAGCGCGGTGGCCTCGACACCCCCGATGCTGAAAGTCTCGCCGTCCTTGAACAAATGGTCGAACTGGCTGCCGTCGGGCAGGAAGGCGCGCTCCAGGTTAAAGACCGTCTTGAAGGTGGACTGGACCACCCGGATGTTCTCGCCGATAGCAATGCGCCCACCCACATGGTCCTTCAAGTAGCGGGCTGCCGACAGGTGGTCGGCATGGGCGTGGGTCTCCAGAATCCAATCGATGTACAGCCGGTGCTCCGCCACATGGGCCAGCACCCGGTCTGCCGAGGTCGTACTGGTGCGTCCGGCCTTGAAGTCGTAGTCCAGCACCGGGTCGATGATGGCCGCGTGCCGGGTGCTGGTGTCGGCCACCACGTAGGTGACCGTCCCGGTGGGGCTGTCAAAAAAAGCTTGGACCGTGGTGCGGGCACTCATGGCTGACTCTGTGGGTTCACTTCAATATATTCGCAAATAATATATTTATTGATATAATGTTGTCAAGTAACCCGCCAGACCGATCCCATGAAGCACGCCCATCCCGTCCACCCCGTGATAGACCCCCAGCTGCTGCGCGGCGCGACCGCGCAAGCGGTTGGCGTGCTGAAACTGCTGGCCAATGAGGACCGGCTGCTGCTGCTGTGCCAGTTGTCGCAGGGCGAACGCTGCGTCAGCGAGCTGGAGGGCGGGCTGGGCATCCGCCAGCCCACGCTGTCGCAACAACTCGGCGTGTTGCGCAATGAAGGCGTCGTCAACACACGCCGGCAGGGCAAGAACATTTACTACAGCGTAGCCGATCCGGCCCTGCTGGAAATCCTGGCGGTGCTGTATCGCCTCTATTGCCCCGAGAACCCCAAAAAACCCCAAGACGCCCACCCCCCCGAAAGCCCCGAAGGAGCAACCTGATGTCCATCGACTGGAATGCCTTCACGCCCTGGTCCGCCCTGCTGGGCGGCATGCTGATCGGCCTGGCCGCCGCCCTGTTCGTGCTGCTCAATGGACGCATCGCGGGCATCAGCGGTGTTCTGGGCGGCCTGTTGAAGCCCGCGCGGGGCGATGTGGGCTGGCGTGCCGCCTTCATCGCGGGACTGGTGGGCGCGCCGCTGGTGTACGCGGCATTCTCCGCACTGCCTGCCGTGCAGATTGACGCCGGCTACGGCGCGCTGGTCGCGGCGGGTCTGCTGGTGGGCGTAGGCACCCGCTACGGCTCCGGCTGCACCAGCGGCCACGGCGTCTGCGGCCTCTCCAGGTTCTCGCTGCGGTCGCTGGCGGCAACGGTCACCTTCATGGGCACAGGTTTCGTGACGGTGTTCGTGCTGCGCCACCTCTTCAGTCGTTAACCGCCAAGTAGTCAAGGAGCAGATTCATGTTTTTTGTCCTGACGTCGCTACTCGCCGGCCTGCTGTTCGGCCTGGGGCTCATGGTGTCCGGCATGGCCAATCCGGCCAAGGTAGTTGGTTTCCTGGACCTGGCGGGCCGGTGGGACCCCTCGCTGGCACTGGTCATGGCGGGGGCCATCGCGGTGGGCTCTGCCGCCTTCCTGCTGGCGAAAAACCGGACTCGCTCGCTTCTGGGCGCCGATATGAAACTGCCCACCGCCAGCCGTATAGACCGCCGGCTGGTGATGGGCAGTGCGCTGTTCGGCATGGGCTGGGGCATTGCCGGGTTCTGCCCGGGTCCCGGCCTGGTGGCCCTCGGCATGGGCGAGTCCAAAGCGCTGGTGTTTGTCGCCGCGATGCTCACCGGCATGGCGGTGTTCGAGGTGCTGGAAAAGCGCCGGCAGGCGCTGACGCATCGCACCGCGTGAGCAAGCGCCGATGGGCGCGGCCGCGTTGGCTACCCACGCACCACTGACCGCACCGGCTCTTCCCCGGCAGACCGTCATTGCTTCTATCAATCGTTTAGGCAAAACCAATTGGCCCATGCTATAGCTTGTATATATCATTTCTCCTGTCCCGATAATTTATAGCTATCAACACGCAGGAGTTCACGATGAGCACAACGCAACGCCCCGAAATCAAGACCATGGCCAACCTGGAAGCCGCCTTCGCTGGCGAATCCATGGCGCACATCAAGTACCGCTATTTCGCCAAACTGGCCCGCGAGGCCGGTGACGAAGCCACGGCGCGCACCTTTGAAGAAACCGCCGACCAGGAAGTGATGCACGCCTTCGGCCACCTGGACCTGCTCTACCCCAAGGCGACCATGACGCCCGCCCGGGCGCTGCAGATCGCCATCGACGGCGAAACCTACGAGTACACCGAGATGTACCCCGGCTTCCGCGCCACCGCTGAAGCCGAAGGCAACGCGGCGGCCGTGGCTGAAATGGACGAGCAGATCGAGGAATCCAAAGTGCATGCCGCACAGTTCAAGGCCACCCTGGAAAAGGCCCAGAAGCGTTTTGCCGCCCTGGCCCGGGTGGAAGAGCGCCATGCCAACCATTACCAGGCGCGGCTGAACGTCGTCAAAGAAGGCGCCGCTGCGGCTTGAACAGGCGGGCCCGCAGGGCTGACCCTGCAGGGGCTGTAAGACGCGCGCAGCGATACCGACTGACAATGGACAGTTCGGCACCAAATAAACAGCAGCGCAGGGTTCAAGCAGCCGGGTGTCCTTCCGGCCGCCCCTGACGCCCTTCACTTGAGAGCTGGCGACCCCTATACAAAGGGGTCAGAGGCACATTAACTTTAGAAACTGAAAGAAACCCGATGAAAACCTATCTCTGTATCGTTTGCGGCTTTGTGTACGATGAGGCGGCTGGCCGTCCTGAAGACGGCATCGCAGCCGGCACCCGCTGGGCCGATGTGCCTGCAAGCTGGGCATGCCCGGACTGCGGCGTTGCCAAGGCCGATTTTGAATTGGTCGAAATTTAAGAAATCCGCAGCCCTGCCGCCGCCGGCCCGTCATGGTGGCGCGGCCGGCCCTTGTTTTACCGAATTTGTGGAGTCCGTGATGGCCAAACTTGCCCGCGCCAACTTGCCTACCCTGAAGAAGACTGCCAGCTACTACGTGCTGCATGTCACCGTCGCCGCCTTGGTGGCCTACGCTGTCACGGGCAATTTTTTGCTGGCCATGACGCTGAGCCTGCTGGAGCCCACGGTTCAGGCCTTTGCCTTTTTCTTCCATGAGAAAGCCTGGGAACGCTGGGGCGGACAGCGCAGGGCGCTGAGCTCCATGCCAGCGATGCCCTTGACGGCAGGAGCTGCGGCATGAGCCGGCCCGTGCTGGTCATTGGCGCCGGGCTGGCCGGTTGGACCACGGTGCGCGAGTTCCGCAAGCTGGACAGCAGCACGCCCGTGGTGATGATCACCGCGGACAGCGGCGACTTCTACGCCAAGCCGTCCTTATCAAACGCCTTCGCGCAGGGCCGGCTGCCGGCGCAGCTCATCAGCACCCCCGCCGCCAAAATGGCCGAATCGCTGAATGTGACGCTGATGCCCCACACACGGGTGGAGGCGCTCGATGTGGCCGCCAAAACCGTCAGCACGTCTGCCGGGACGGTGGCCTACCGCGATCTGGTGCTGGCCACCGGCGCGCAGCCGATTCGCGTGCCGCTCGAGGGCCAGGCCGCGGACCGCGTGGTCAGCGTCAATTCGCTCGAAGACTTCGCCCGTTTTCACGCGGAGCTGCAGCCGGCGGGCGACGCCGCAGGCAACCGCGGCCGGCACGTGCTGGTCATGGGTGCCGGGCTGATTGGCTGTGAGTTTGCCAATGACCTGGCCCAAGCCGGCTACCGCGTCAGCGTGGTCGATCCCGGCGCCCGCCCGCTGGCCGCCCTGCTGCCGGAAGCGGCCAGCGCGGCCCTGCAGCAGGCGCTGGAAGCCCTGGGCGTCCGCTTTTATCTCGGCACCACGGTGCGCGCGGTGGATCCAGCCGCGTCACAGCCGGCAGGCGCCGATTCGCTGGCGGTTTCGCTGGCCAGCGGGGAAGTCATTGACGCCGGCTGCGTATTGAGCGCAATCGGCCTGAGAGCCGACACGGCCCTGGCCCGGGCGGTAGGCCTGACGGTAGACCGCGCCATTGTGGTCAATACCCGCCTGCAAACCAGCGCCGAGGGCGTGTACGCGCTGGGCGACAGCGCCCAGTACGCCAGCGCGGCCTCAAAACTGTCGGTGCATGGCTGCGCGCTGCCTTACGTGATGCCCATCATGGCTGCGGCCAAGGCGCTGGCGGCCAACCTGGCGGGCACGCCGGCAGAAGTGGTTTTCCCGCTGATGCCGGTTTCCGTGAAAACCCCCGCACTGCCGCTGGTGGTGGCGCCGCCGCAGCCCGGCACAGACGGCCAATGGCACATGCCGGAAGCAGGCCTGTGGCAATGGGTTGACGAAGCGGGCCTGCAACGCGGCTTTGTACTGGCGGGCACGCAGACCGCCCAGCGCATGGTGCAGTCCAAGCGAGTTGCACTCTAGGGCCTGAACGCGTCCTGGACGCGGGAGGCCGTTGTCGGCCGGCCCGCCATCGCCCCCAAACCCGGCGACGTTTCCCTGGCTGGCTATTGACCGGGGAGGCCGTGACCGGCCGGTTCCTTGGTAAAAAGTCAAAAGCGCAACACCTGATTTGCGTAGATTCACTGACTGGGGTTTTCCCACGCAACGGCCTACAATCGCAGACCTTACAAGAAATTGACGGTCATACCGACCGTTTCTGCTGGAGACCCCTAGATGCCGACACCACCCGCCGCGACGCCCGACAACCGTGACGAAAGACGCGCAGAACTGCGCCGCGCCGCGCTCGAATACCACGAGTTTCCGACCCCCGGCAAGCTGGCCATCGCGGCCACCAAGCAGCTGACCAACCAGCGCGACCTGGCGCTGGCCTATTCGCCCGGCGTGGCGGCGCCCTGCGAGGAAATCGTCAAGGACCCGAACGCGGCCTTCAAATACACCAGCCGCGGCAATCTGGTGGCCGTGGTGACCAACGGCACCGCCGTGCTGGGCCTGGGCGACATCGGCCCGCTGGCGTCCAAGCCGGTGATGGAAGGCAAGGCGGTTTTATTCAAGAAGTTTGCCGGTGTCGATGTGTTCGACATCGAAATCGACGAAAAGGACCCGGCCAAACTGGTCGACATCATCGCCGCGCTGGAGCCGACCTTTGGCGCCATCAACCTGGAAGACATCAAGGCGCCCGACTGCTTTTACGTGGAACGTGAGCTGCGCAAGCGGATGAAGATTCCCGTGTTCCACGACGACCAGCATGGCACGGCCATCACGGTGGGCGCGGCGGTGCTGAATGCGCTCAAGGTCGTGGGCAAGGACCTGAAACAGGTCAAGCTGGTGACCTCGGGCGCGGGCGCGGCGGCGCTGGCCTGCCTCGGGCTGCTGATCAAACTCGGCATTCCACGCGAGAACATCTATGTGACCGACCTGGCCGGCGTGGTCTATGAAGGCCGCACCGAGCTGATGGATGAAGACAAGATCCAGTTTGCGCAAAAAACGTCGGCCCGCACCCTCGGCGAAATCATCGAAGACGCCGACATCTTTTTGGGCCTTTCGGCCGGCGGCGTGCTCAAGAAGGAGATGGTCAAGAAGATGGCGGCCAAGCCCATCATTTTGGCCCTGGCCAATCCCAATCCGGAGATATCGCCAGAAGACGTCAAATCGGTGCGTGATGACGCCATCATGGCAACAGGTCGGACTGACTACCCGAACCAGGTCAACAACGTACTGTGCTTTCCCTATATTTTCCGGGGGGCCCTGGACGCCGGCGCATCGACCATCACCATCGAGATGGAAATTGCCGCGGTGCACGCGATTGCCGAGCTGGCGCAGGCCGAGCAGAGCGAGGTGGTGGCCGCCGCTTACGTGGGCGAAAAGCTCACCTTCGGCCCGGAATACCTGATTCCCAAGCCCTTCGATCCGCGCCTCATGATGAAGATTGCGCCTGCCGTGGCCAAGGCGGCCGCCGACAGCGGCGTGGCCCTGCGCCCCATCCAGGACCTGGACGCCTACCGCGAGAAGCTGCAAAGCTTTGTCTATGCCTCCGGCACCGTGATGAAACCGATCTTTGCTTCGGCCAAGACGGCGGCCCGCAAGCGCGTGGCCTATGCCGAGGGCGAGGAAGAACGCGTGCTGCGCGCCTGCCAGATCGTGGTAGACGAAAACCTGGCGCGCCCGACCCTGATCGGCCGGCCCGCGATCATTGCCCAGCGCATTGAAAAGTTTGGCCTGCGCCTGAAGGAGGATCTCGATTACGACGTGGTGAATGTCGAGCAGGATCACCGCTACCGCGACTTCTGGCAGACCTACCACCGCATGACGGAGCGCCGCGGCGTGACCGTGCAGATGGCCAAGATCGAAATGCGCCGCCGCCTCACACTGATCGCCGGCATGCTGCTGCACAAGGGCGATGTGGACGGGCTGATTTGCGGCACCTGGGGCACCACCGCCCACCACCTGGACTACCTGGACCAGGTGATTGGCAAGCGTGACGGCGTGTGCACCTACGCCTGCATGAATGGCCTGCTGCTGCCCGGACGCCAGGTGTTTCTGCTCGATACCCATGTGAACTACGACCCGACGGCGGAGCAGCTGGCCGAAATCACCACCATGGCGGCCGAGGAAATGCTGCGCTTTGGCATCAAACCCAAGGCTGCCTTGCTGTCGCACTCCAACTTTGGCTCGTCCAACCAGCCCAGCGCCCTGAAGATGCGCCGCACGCTGGAACTGTTGCGCGACAAAGCGCCCTGGCTGGAAGTCGATGGCGAAATGCACGGCGACATGGCGCTGGACGCCGGTACCCGCGGCGTCATCATGCCCAACTGCACGCTGACAGGTGAAGCCAATTTGCTGGTGCTGCCCAACATCGATGCGGCCAATATTGCCTACAACCTGCTCAAGACCGCCGCCGGTGGCAACATTACCATCGGCCCCGTGTTGCTGGGCGCCAACAAGCCCATGCACATCCTGACTCCGACGGCCACGGTGCGCCGCATTGTCAATATGACAGCCCTCACCGTAGCGGACGCAAACGCAGCCAGATAACGGAAATTTAGATAGCTAGCACCAACTTACTAGCGGCTTATCCCCCGCAGTTGGTGCCTAAATTTTCAGCAGCCACTTGCGTTTTCTGCCCATATGCGGCAAACTACGCCTCTTGAAATTTAAGGGTTAACCCGAAAAAAATTTGGGGGTTAATACCTGAATTCAAGAAAGGCATTTTTCATGTTGCGCAAGACTGGGCGCGGTGAGTGGGGTTGCTGGCGGGCGGCGGTAGCCGCCGGGTTGTGGGTCCTGTCGACGAGCCTGGCAGGGTTAAGCCCCGATGTGGTGCACGCCAGAAGCCTGGTTGATCCGGGCCCGGTGGCAACGATTTCGGCAACCCAGCTGCCCCCTCAAGGGCGCGACATGATGAGGCTGATTTACCAGGGTGGGCCGTTCAGGTACGACAAGGACGGCACGGTGTTTGGCAACCGGGAACGGATTCTTCCCGCCAACAATCGCGGCTACTACCGTGAGTACACCGTCCGGACACCCGGTGAGCAGAGCCGGGGAGCCCGGCGCATTATTTGTGGTGGCTTGAAACCCACCGCACCTGATGCCTGTTATTACACCGATAACCACTATGCGAGTTTTCGCAAGATTACTCCTTGAAGTCCGATAAATTGGATTGTGGTTGTTAATTCGAGTTTTTGACTTAAGAGAAAGAGAAGCGGAGATGGATACACCACTTCGTCGGGACAACGAAACGCCCTTGCGTGGCGTGCGGCCCAATATCGTGCAGTCCATACGCGCATTCCGCGTACAGGACCTGCAGGATGCGGCCACACAGCTGAACCAGCACTTCCTGTATGCCAACCTGGGCAATGCCCAGAGCAAACAGGACATTCTGGACATGATCGCGGCGCAATACACCTTCCCGGCACATTTCGGCAAGAATTTCGATGCGCTATACGACTGCATGACGGACCTGGTCCACAAATCAGGCCCGCAGCCCGGCTTCATCGTCGTGCTCGAGCAGATTCCGGCCAACGCCAAGTTTGACAAGGAAGCGCGGGAGCAACTGCTCGACATCTTCAGGGATGCCGCGGACTACTGGGCGGATCGAAAGATCCCGTTCAGATGTTTCTATTCTTTTCTGTAGCCCGCTCCCCAGACATTGGCCAAGGGGATCGGGCGAATGAGGCCCAGCAAGCAGTTGCAGACGGTGAAGAACCTATGCCTACCGACAAACTGGTAGACGTGTCACCGCTGGCTCTGCGTATGAGCAGTCCGTTCAACGCGGGCTACTGGCTCGCAGCCGCCTGACACCCCGGTTTCAGGCGAAAAGACAAAAGGCCGTCATCCGACGGCCTTTTTTCATGGTGCAAGCTCCAGCAGGCGCCCACATGGCCACGGCACGGCCATGGCACGGCTACTACACGGCCACGGCAGCCACCTGCTGCGCCAGCGCCACATACTCGGCCACCGGCACCTCCTCGGCCCGGCGCTGCACGTCAAAGCTTCCCGGGAAGCCCCGCGCCGTCAGCCACTGGCCCAGGGTATGGCGCAGCAGCTTGCGGCGCTGGCTGAAAGCCACCTGCACGAGCTGGCTCAGCAGTTTGACGTCCAGCGCCGCAGGGTGGGCGTGCGGCACCATGCGCACGACCGCGCTGTCCACCCGCGGCGGCGGGTCAAAGCTCTGCGGCGGCACAAACAGCACGTTTTCCATCGCGTAGCGCCACTGCAGCATCACGCTGAGCCGGCCATAGTCGCTCGTGGAGGGCGCCGCCACCATGCGGTCAATCACCTCCTTTTGCAGCATGAAGTGCTGGTCTTCAATCACGTCCACGGCGTCCAGCAGGTGGAACAAAATGGGCGTGGAGATGTTGTAGGGCAGGTTGCCGACCACGCGGAGCTTATGAGCCCCCACGCTTGTCACTGCGTGTACTGCGCTGCCCCCCGAGGGGGCTGAACTTGCTTGGGGCGGCCCGGCGCTGCGTTCGTTGGCCCCCACGCTTGTCACTGCGTGTACTGCGCTGCCCCCCGAGGGGGCCGCTGCGCCTGCAGTCTGGCGAAGCCAGTCCCGCGGCCCCTGCTGGGATGAAGAGCCCGCAGGCTCCAGCCCCTTGGGAGCTGTTTCGGCTTGGGGCAGCCCTGCGCTGCGCACGGGGCCGTGTTGCAAGCGCTCTGCCAGTTGGCGAAAGTCCACCTTCAGCACATCCGACTCCACCACCGTCAGCTGCGGATGCGCGCGCAGCTGCTGCGCCAGATCACGGTCCAGTTCAATCACCGTGAGATGTCCCAGCCGCTCGACCAGCGGCTGCGTCAGCGCCGCAAGACCGGGCCCAATCTCCACCACCGCCTGGCCCGCCTTGGGCGCAATCGCCTGGACGATGCCTTCAATAATGCCCCGGTCCGTCAGGAAATGCTGGCCAAAGCGCTTGCGCGGGATATGTTTCACGATCAGTTACGCCCGCCAAAGTTGGGGCCGCGCTCCGACAGGCTCAAGCCATTTTCCGCCAGGCCGCTACCCACTGTGAGCGAGCGTGGGGGCTCTTCATCCCAGCAGGGGCCGCGGAACCGGCTTTGCCGGGCCGCAGGCGCAGCGGCCCCCTCGGGGGGCAGCGCAGTACACGCAGTGACAAGCGTGGGGGCTACATTCACTGCGGCGATTCGCGGTATTCCACATAGGCACGGCCGCGGACTTCCTGCGCCCACAGGGCATAGGCTTCGTCCTGCTTTTTCCCGCGCAGGACGTTGCGCGCCATCTCGCGCTGGTCGCGCGGGGACATCTGCGCCTCGCGCCGCTCCAGCACCTGGATCAGGTGCACACCGAAGCGCGACACCAGCGGCTCGGAAATCTGGTTGGGCGCCAGGCCGTTCATGACCTTCTCGAACTCGGGCACAAACATGCCGGGGTTGGCCCAGCCCAGATCACCGCCTTGTTTGGCGGAACCATCTTCACTGTTTTCGCGCGCCAGGGCGGCAAAATCGGCCTGGCCGGCCAGGATGCGCTTCCTGAACGCGGCCAGCTTCTCGGTGGCAGCGGCTTCGCCCTGCTTGGGGGACAGCCGCAGCAGGATGTGGCGGGCATGGGTTTGCGGAATCACAGAGCCGGGCATGCCGGCCTGCCTTTTTTCAATCACTTTCAGGACGTGAAAACCGGCACCGCTGCGGATCGGGCCGGCGAGCCCGCCCACCTTCAGGCTCTTGGTGCTCTCCACAAAAAGCGGCGGGTAGCGGTCTGCCTCGCGCAAGCCCATCAGCCCGCCGGTGCCGCGGGTGGGGGAGTCGGAGAACTCATTGGCCAGGGCGGCAAAGTCAGCTCCCCCGCGCGCCTTATCCATCACCTGCTGGGCCTTGGCCTGCAGGGCTGCCACCTGCGCGGGCGTGGCATTTTCCGGGACGGCCACCAGAATCTGGGCCAGGTTGAGGGCCAGCGAGGACAGCTCGGAAGCACCTTCCTGTTCGCGCAGGAACTGGTCAATGTCCTGTTCGGTCACGGTCACCCGGGACTCGACCTCGCGCTGGCGCAGGCGGCTGACCAGCAGCTCGTCGCGCAAGTCGGACTCGAACTGGCTGTAGGCGATGCCATCGGCCTTCAGGCGACGGCGCAACTCATCCACGCTGATCTGATTTTGCCGGGCAACCGTCTGCACGGCGGCTTCGAGGGCGTTGTCGTCGACGCGCACGCCGCTCGATCGGGCCAGCTGCAGTTGCGCCTTGTCGCTGATCAAACGCTCCAGCACCTGCGGGAGCAGCTCTCTCCGGGGGGGCAGGGTCGCACCCTGCTGGATGATTTGCTGCTCGGTGCGGGCCAGCTTGGTACGCACCTCGCTGTTGGTGATGGGTTCCGAATTCACGACAGCGACGATGAAGTCAGCCTGCCGCTGGCCCGCAGCGCTGGCGGCGGGGCTGGGAAGCCGCAAGCCGCCGGACGGCCGCAGGCTTTGGGCCTGCACCCCGATCAGGGGCAGGGTGAGCAGAAGCGCCAGCGCGGCAGCCAGGGGCCGGTCGGGGAGCCGTCCGGCGAGCCCGGCGAAAAAACGGTGATTAGTCATAGGTGGTAAAACGGCTTGGGGTGTTGATTTTCTCACGCAGGTATTGGTAGCGTGGAACGTTGGACTTGAGAGTTTCCAGAGGGTTCGCGCCAATGCGCGAAAAGCCGACCAGTTCAAGCTGGAACAGGATCCGGGTGTCGGACGTTGCCGTGCCGTTTTGCGTGCGCTGCAGCATCACCCGGCCAATCCAGCAGCAGCCGTCGTACTCCACGCCGACGATCGCATCCACCAGCTTCCGGTCGGGTACGCTGTAATTCAGGCGGCCAACCGCATAGTAACGCCCCCCGCCCTGACCCTGCCCCGCACCCAGGTCGCGCCCCTTGTCGCCCCACAGGTCATTGATGGGCCACTGCCAGCCTACGTCAATCTGCTCGCTGATATTGCGCTGGCGCCGGTACGCGGCACTGATCACACGGTAATTGCTGGGGTTGTAGCGCACCCCGATCGAGCTGCGTTCGGAATTCTGGGTCTTGGGGTTGTACTGAATGGTGCTGTCAAAAGACCATTGCGGCACCCAGTTGACCGACGCACCCACCAGCAAATCGCTGATACGGTCCGTGATCGGCAGGCCGCCCGGCAAGGTCACTTTCTGGTCGGCAAAACGCAGCCGCTGCGCGACGCCCACGCGGACCGCCTCGGCGCCGGTGGCGGGGTCCAGCAAACGGGAGGTCACGCCCAGGGTGAGCAGGTTCGCGTCTGAAATGCGGTCGTTGCCGACAAAGGCGTTCTCGGTGAACACCGTCGCAAAGTTGAAGTCGTTGGCGCCCGAGTCGTAGTTGGGCAGCAGGCTCTGGTTGCGGTAGGGCGTGCGCACATAAAAAGCCCGCGGCTCCAGCGTCTGGGTAAAACTGCGGCCCAGGAAGCCGGCCTGGCGCTCGAACTGCAGGCCGCTGTCGAGGCTGAAGGTGGGAACGGTGCGCGAGGCTGACCGCGCGCCATTGGCCAGCGGTGCGTCAAACTGGTAGCTGGTGGCGTGCAGCTGCAGCTTGGGGGTGATGAAGCCGGCCGGCATCAGCCAGGGGCGGCTGACCTGGGCCCGGGTGAAGGCGCGGTTGCTGTTGGGCTGCAAGGTGAGCAGCCTGTCGGCAGAAAAGCGGGTGTAGTCGCCCTCGACAGACCAGTCGAAGCCGTTGCCCAGGCCCAGCAGCGGCGCGTCCACCCGGGTGTAATTGGCGGTGAACTGGGGCAGGCGGTCGTAGGGGGGAACGATGGGCGCGTTCAGGTCCTGCAGCGTCTGCCACTTGAGGGTGCGCACGGCCGCGGCAAAGAACCCACGGTTCCAGCTCACGGTAGCGTCCTGGGGCAGCAGGCGCTGCGTGGTCGATGTCGTGGCTATGGGGAAATCGCGCCAGTAGTCGTTGTCGCTGACGCGGTTCAAATTGAGGTTGACCCCCAGATTGCCGATGGCCGACACGCCGCTGTCGATGGTGCCGCTGTGCAGGTAACCGTAGGACCAGCGGTCGCGGTTGCGCAGCTTGTCGCCGGGCAGGATATTGGCGCGCAGCTCGCCCTTGTAGGTCGGCTCCAGGTAGCGAAACTCGCCGGCCAGGTCCACGCCGCGCTTGGTCATGACGGCGGGCGAAAACGTCGCATCGCGGTTCGGGGCAATGTCGAAATAATAGGGTTGCCGCACTTCAACACCGTTGACCGAACTCACGTTGAGGGTCGGCGGCAGCAGGCCCGACTTGCGTTTGTCGCTCAGCGGAAAACTGAATTTGGGAAACCCCAGAATGGGCACGTCCTTGAAGCGCAGCACCGCGCCGTTGGCCACGCCGACTTCCTCGTCAAAATCAAATTCAAAGCTTCGGGCGCGCAATTCCCAGGCGGGCTTCCAGCTGGCTTCGTTGTCGCGCTCGCAGGTGGTGTAGCTGGCTTTGTGCGCCGTGAGGTGCTTGTCGTCGATGAAGTCAACCCGCTCGGCCTGGCCATTGCCGCCATTGCTCAGAAAGCGGTAGCGCGGCTGGGTGAAAAAGCCCTCAAACCGGTCCAGCGTGATTTCCAACTCGGGGCCTTCAAATCTGTTGCCGGCGTTGTTGATGCGCACGTTGCCGCGGCTTTTGACGCGATCTTCGGGCTGGTAATACTCGATCCGGTCGGCGCGCATGCTGGTGGCGCCGCGGCGCAGTTCCGCATTGCCATCGATCACGGTTTCCAGATTGGGGCGGCCCGAGACCCGATCGCCGAACACAAAGGTCGGCCCTTCATCACCGGGCCCCTTCGGTACCTCCTCGGTCAGCATGGGAGAGCTTTTCAGCTTGACCGGGCTTTCCTGCTGCGCCGCAACGGGCGCAGAAGCGGGCGGGCGGGCTCCCGGCGGGACTTCGGAGCCCTCCACAGGCGCCGGCACCTGGGCATGCCCGCCCCCGGCGTACGTCCAGCCCAGCGTGGCGCACAGCACCAGACGGGAGACAGCATGAGCCACCGGGGAAAGAATAAAGGGGGAGCGGGATGCGCGGCGCATCGTTTATGTGAGATAAACCCGTTTGTAAAATCAAGGCCGATTATCCATGACCCTCCACTCCACCCTTGGCGCCGCAAAGCAGCGCCTGGCCGCCGCCCTGACGAAGGCCCGCCAATCATGATTTCTTCCCCTGTCGTCTGGGCCGATCCGGCGCGTGCCAGCGCCTTTAACCACTGGCTGGCCGCCATGGCCGGGCAGCACCGCCTGCGGGCTGAGAGCGTGAGACTGGCTTCCGCCGACGCCAGCTTCCGTCGTTATCTGCGGGTAGACCGGGCAGACGGTGCCGGCAGTTTCATCATCATGGATGCGCCACCAGCCCAGGAAGACTGCAAGCCCTTTGTGAAGGTGGCCGGACTGATGCAGGACGCGGGCTTGAATGCGCCTCGCGTCCTGTCCTGGGATGAGCCCCTGGGCTTCATGCTGCTCACGGACCTGGGCACGCAGACCATGCTCGACGTGATCGGCCCACCCCAGGCCGCCGATGCCCTCGCCAGCCCGACGTCCGCACACCATGAGCTGTACATGGACGCGGCGGATGCGCTGGTGCGCTGGCAGCTCGCCTCCCGGCCGGACGTGCTGCCACCCTATGACGACGCGCTGCTGTCGCGCGAACTCGCGCTCTTCCCCGACTGGTATGTCGCCCGGCACCGCGGCATGGCACTGGAGACCGGCCTGCAGGGCAAGCTCGATGGCCTGTTTGCGCAGATCAAGGCCAGCAACCTGCAGTCGCTGGGCGGCGCGCGCGTCTACGTACATCGCGACTTCATGCCCCGAAATTTGATGGCCCCCACGCTTGTCGCTTCGCGTACTGCACTGCCCCCCGAGGGGGCTGTTTCGCCTTGGGGCGGCCCGGCGGCGAAACCTCATGGTGAGTCCGGCACGCGCTTGGGCATCCTGGACTTCCAGGATGCGGTGTACGGTCCCATCACCTATGACATTGCCAGCCTGATGCGCGACGCGTTCCTGAGCTGGGATGAGGATTTCGTGCTCGACGTCACCGTGCGCTACTGGCAAAAGGCGCGCACGGCCGGCCTGCCGGTCGGTGATGATTTCGGCGAGTTTTACCGCGCCGTGGAGTGGATGGGCCTGCAGCGCCACCTCAAGGTACTCGGCATCTTTGCGCGGCTCACGCTGCGCGACGGCAAGCCCAAATACCTGGCGGACACGCCGCGCTTCATCCGGTATGCGCGCCATACCGCCGCCCGCTACCGGCAGCTCGGGCCGCTGATGGTGCTGCTCGACGAGATTGAAGGCAACGAAACCCGCGTGGGCTACACTTTCTGATGCAAACCCAGGCATCAGCCCTTACACACCGCCAGCCTGCCGCTATTGTTTTTGCAGCAGCTGCAGCCATCGCAACCATTGCAGCCAGTCTCGCAGTCAACCGCCTCCCGCTACCGTGACCGCCCGTTTCCACGCCGACCTCGCACTGGTGCCCGGCAGTTCCGTCAGCCTGCCCGATCAGGCCGCCCGCCATGTGCAGGTCCTGCGCCTGCAACCCGGCGATACCATCACGCTGTTCAACGGCCAGGGCAACGGCGAGCCCGGCAGTGAAGGCGAGTTTGACGCCACCATTGAACGCATGGGCCGCAGCGATGTGCAGGTCACCATTGGGGCCTACACCGCAACACGGCGTGAAGCAGACCGTGCCGTCCATCTGGTGCTGGGCATGCCCGCCAATGAACGCATGGACTGGCTGATCGAGAAGGCAACCGAACTGGGCGTGGCCAGCATCCGCCCGCTGATGAGCGAGCGCACCGTGCTGCGTATCAAGGGCGAACGCGCCGGGAAAAAGCTCGCGCACTGGCGCGGCGTGGCCGTGGCGGCCTGCGAACAATGCGGCCGTAACCGCATCCCGGTGATCCACGAAGTCACCGGCCTGGATGAGTGGCTGAAGAACGACCTGGCGCAAGCGCCTGCCGCCGCTACGGGCACACGGCTGCTGCTGTCACTGCGCGAGGGCACGCAGCCGCTGGCCAGGGCCGTCGCCAGCACGGGCGCGCTGACATTTCTCAGTGGCCCGGAGGGTGGCCTGAACGCGGCCGAAGAAGCCGCGGCCATCGCCTGCGGCTTTGCCCCGGTCACCCTGGGCCCGCGCGTGCTGCGCGCCGAGACGGCGCCGCTGGCCTGCCTGTCGCTGCTGACGCTTTTGCCGCCAGTGCAGACCTGAGAACCTGTTTACGATCTAAACGAGGCCGCGTTGGGGTGCAATCGGGATGAGTGGGGCGCCCGGGTCCGCCGCATGGGCTAATGCCCATGCAAGGGCTCGGGTGGCTCAATCGCCCGATTTCACCCCAACCCGAAGGGCAAGCGCCTTCTCGGGCGGTCTGCGGCGTTGCGGCGCTTGCCCATAGCCCGAGCTATGGGCGGCGCACCGCGCCTTGCATCCCATCCCGAGAAGGTGCTTGCGCGGCCCCCGTTTAGATCGCAAACAGGTTCTTAGGCGGCGCAGCTTGCAGCGACGCGGCGCAAACACCACAATCAGGGCCACGTAGCCGGCCAGGTGTTTGGGGCCTGTGCCGCTTTTCCGGGTTCTTTTTTTTCCAACTTTGAAAGCACACCATGGGTTTATTTGATTCAGTGTTGGGCGCGGTCATGAACGGGCAGCAGCCCCCAAGCGGTGACAACGCCGCCAGCGGTGGTCTGGGTGGCCTGATCGGCCTGGTGGCCAGCAATCCGCAATTGCTGCAAGCCATCACGGGCATGTTGAGCAACGACGGCGCGCAGGGCGGTTTGGGCGGCCTGGTGGCCAGGTTTCAGCAGGCCGGCCTGGGTGACGTGATTGGCTCCTGGGTCAGCAGCGGGCAGAACCAGGCCATCTCGGGCGAACAGCTGAGCGATGTGCTGGGCCCGGACGCGCTCTCCGGCCTGGCCGAGAAACTGGGGGTTAGCGAGGGTGATGCGGCGAGCCAGCTGTCCAGCATCCTGCCCGGCCTGATTGACCGGCTCACCCCGCAAGGCCAGGCACCGGCAGATGGCCTGGGCAACTCGGATGACCTGATGGGCATGCTCGGCGGCCTGCTGCAAAAAGGCTGAGCAGTGGCTCAGGCTCCATCATTGCTATTGATTCGATAGCTGACGATGGCGACAGAGCACGGGCTGTGGTCTGTTTTCTCTAAAATCTGGCGTCCAGCCAGTCCTTCAGGGTGTCAAACACCGACCCCGCATCCACCTCGTTGAAAATCTCGTGATAGAAGCCCTCGAAGCACTTGCTGGTCACAGTGCCGGGCGCCACGGTCGATGAACTGGCGGCAGCTTGCGCAAAAGCGCGGCTGCCCGCGGGGTTGACGAGGCGGTCGGCGCCGGCGTACATCAACAAGGTGGGCGTGCTCCAGCCGGCGGCGGCCGCCACCGTGGCCGGGCCACCGGTGGCAATGAACTCACCCAGCCGGGCGGAAATCTTGCTGTGCACCAGCCGATCCGCAAGGTATTTTTGAACCACCAGGTCATCGTGGGACAGGCCATAAGGGTCCAGCCCATTGCCGACGCACAGATTGGGTGCCAGCCTGGGCATCACGGCCAGCAACAGTTTTTGCAGCGCATTGAGCCCCGGGTCCAGTGCCGGCGACGACATCACCAGACCATCCACCGGCCGCATATTGAGCGCGACGAAGCGGCTCACAACCAGGCCACCCAGGCTGTGACCCAACAGGATCAGGGGCAGGGGTTGCGGCTCCTGCTGCGCCGCGCTGCTGACAGGCTGCAGCCGCCGGCAGTGCAGCCGCATGTCATCGACCATCTCCGCCAAGTCTTCGAGCAGGGCCGTGTCGTCGGGCAGCACACCGCGCGCGCCACCCGACCGCCCGTGGCCGCGCTGGTCGTAGGCCCGCACTTCAAAACCCCATTCAAGCAGCCGGCGGGCCACAGGCGCATAGCGGCCGGCATGCTCGCCCAGGCCGTGAACCATCAGCACCACCGCGCGGGGTGGCCGCCTGATCCGGCCCATGGCATTGGCCCAGTCATCCAGCGGCCATTCGTACAGGGCGAGGTTTTCACCATCGCGGGCGGTGAAGGGCACGACCACCGTGGAGGGTGTGTGGTGAGATTTCGATTTGGGGAAAACGACTTTGGGCGCAGGCCGGTTGAAAGAAAAAACAGCCATGCGCATTCAACCCGGCATCCGGGCCATGACATGCGCCACCGCTGCGGTCAGCTTCTTGGCATAGGGCACGTTCAGGAATTCGTTGGGCCCATGGGCATTGCTCTTGGGGCCCAGCACGCCGCACACCATCATCTGCGCCTTGGGAAAGCCCTGGCTCAGCATGTTCATGAGCGGGATCGTGCCGCCCTGGCCAATGGTGCCGCAGGGCGCGCCAAAGAAACTCTGCGAGGCATCGTTCAGCGCCTGCTCAAACCATGGCACGGTACCGGGGGCGTTCCAGCCGGTGGCGCCGCCGCTGCTTTCAAAGGTGACCCGGGCCTGGTAGGGAGCATTGTCTTCGAGCAAGGTTTTCAGTTCCTGCACGGCGGCGCTGGCGTCAATCAGCGGCGGAAAGCGCAGCGAGAGCTTGAAGGCGGTACAGGGACGCAGCACATTGCCCGCATCCTTGAGCGCCGGAAAACCTTCCGCGCCGGTCACGCTCAGGGTGGGTCGCCACGTGCGGTTGAGCAGCGCCTCGACCGGGTCGGTGGTGGTCGGCAGGGCCAGGGTGCTTGAACCTTCGCAGTCGTAGTGGGCCCACGGAAAGCGCTTGTAGATTTCATCGCCCAGAATTTTGGCGGTGGCCTGCGCCTGGGCCAGCCGGTCGGCCGGAATTTCGCAATGAAAGCTCTGCGGCAGCAGGCGCCCGGTCTTGCTGTCCTCCAGGCGGTCCAGCACCTGCCGCATGATGCGAAAGCTCGACGGCACCAGTCCGCTGGCGTCGCCCGAGTGCACGCCTTCGGTCAGCACCTCGACCTTGAGCACGCCGGCCGCATTGCCGCGCAGGCTGGTGGTGAGCCAGAGCTGGTCGTAATTGCCGGCACCCGAATCGAGGCAGACCACCAGCGCAACGTCGCCGAGGCGCTCACGCAGGGCGTTCACGTAAGGCAGCAGGTCGTAAGAGCCGCTTTCTTCACAGGTTTCAATCAGGCCGACGATGCGCGGATGCGCCACGCCCTGCGCCTTGAGGGCCTGCACCGCGGCAATGCTGGCGTAGACCGCATAGCCATCATCGGCACCGCCGCGACCATAGAGCTTGCCGTCGATGTATTTCGGCGTCCACGGGCCGAGGTCGGTGCGCCAGCCGGTGAACTCGGGCTGCTTGTCGAGGTGGCCGTACATCAACACTGTTTGCGTGGAGTCGGCGCGCGTCGCCGGAATCTCAAAAAACAGCACCGGCGTGCGCCCTTCCAGCCGCACGATTTCCAGCGTCAGGCCTTCGACTTTTTGCGCCTCCACCCAGCTGGCGGCGTTGCGCATGACGGTGTCGATAAAACCATGCTGCGCCCAGTCGCTGTCAAACGTGGGCGACTTGGCGGGAATGGCGATGTAGTCGGTGATCTGTTGGACGATGTCGCTGTCCCACTGGGCAGACACCTGCGACAGGGCCTGGGCGGCGTTGAGGACGCTGGCGGGAATTTCGCGGTGCAGGGGGGCATTCATGGGGACAGACTCCGGGAACGAAAAGTGCGCGCTGGGCAATGGCTGCTACTTTACGCTGACCTTAAAAATCGCGCCACTGAATACTGTCGCAGAATGCGACTTACAGCTGCAGTTGCGGCCCCGGCCTGTTTGATCGGTGATTTCTGGCCCAACTATCTCCTTCATTTAGAGGAGATCCCGCACATGGAGACCTCATGATCCATCCATCCCGTCCATCCAGCGAACGACTGCAAGCTTCATCCGACCCTGTTACCGCGCAAGCCCCGACATCCATCCGTGTCGGTGTGGGTGGCTGGACCTATGAACCCTGGCGCAGCAACTTCTTTCCGGACGGCCTGCCGCACAGCCGGGAGCTGGCCTATGCGAGCCGCCAGCTCAGCGCCATCGAGGTCAATGGCACCTACTACGGCACGCTCAAGCCGGCCAGCTTCAAAAAGTGGCACGACGAAACGCCCGATGATTTCGTTTTTTCACTGAAGGCCTCACGTTATGCCACCAACCGCCGCGTGCTGGCCGAGGCGGGCGACTCGATCACCCGCTTTGTAGAGAGCGGCATCAGTGAACTGGGCCGCAAGCTCGGCCCCATCGTCTGGCAGTTCATGCCCGGCAAGGTGTTTGAGGCGCAGGATTTCGAGGCTTTTCTGGCGTTGTTGCCAACCCAGGTCGATGGGCGGGCGCTGCGCCATGTGGTGGATGTGCGCCATGAAAGCTTCATGGACCCGGCCTACCTGGCGCTGGCGCGGCGTTACCGGGTAGCCACTGTGTTCACCGATGCCGACAAATTTCCCTGGTTCGCCGACCTGACCG
The DNA here is from genome assembly GCF_056400945.1 of Polaromonas sp. P4_H1. Taxonomy (NCBI): domain Bacteria; kingdom Pseudomonadati; phylum Pseudomonadota; class Betaproteobacteria; order Burkholderiales; family Comamonadaceae; genus Polaromonas; species Polaromonas sp. P4_H1. The sequence goes on from NZ_JBFUKG010000001.1 coordinate 562,031, forward strand.
GCGACATCGTCTATGCCCGGCTGATGATGAGCGATGCCGCACTGGCCACCGGCTACGCGGAGGCGGCACTGGACGCCTGGGCGGAGCGCGCCCGCCGCTGGGCCGCTGGCGAGACGCCGGAAGACCTGCCGGCCCTGGAGGCGTCACCAGCCCCCGTTCGGCCGCGCGAAGTGTTTGTTTACTTCATCAATGGCGCGAAGGAAAGGGCTCCCGCGGCGGCGATGGCCTTGCTGGCACGCCTGGGCTTCCGGCCAACGCCCGCACCCTGAAGTAGAAGGCCGGATTGTTAAAACCCGACCTCTTCAAACCTCTTCAGGCGTAATTGGCCATGGCTTCGCCCAGCCGGATGAGGCGGCCGGGCGCCCAGTCGGGATTGAAGTGCAGCGGTCCGGCGGGAAAGAGCATGACGACCGTCGAGCCGAGCAAAAAGCGGCCCATCTCCTCGCCCCGCCGCAGCACAACGGCGGACTCGGCCTTGGGGTCGTAATCCCAGGCGCGCACCTGCTTGCCGCGCGGTGGATTCACCACGCCATGCCACACCGTGGCCATGCTGCCCACAATGGTGGCGCCGACCAGGACCAACACAAACGGTCCGCGGGGCGACTCGAACACGCACACCACACGCTCGTTGCGCGCAAACAGCCCGGGCACACCGCGCGCGGTGATCGGGTTGACGGAAAACAGCTCGCCGGGCACGTGGACCATGCGCGTCAGGCGCCCGTCACACGGCATGTGAATGCGGTGGTAATCCTTGGGGCTCAGGTACAGCGTGGCAAAGCTGCCGTTCTGGAACTGCGCGGCCAGCGCTGCGTCACCGCCGACCAGCGCCGTGGTGGAGTAACTGTGACCCTTGGCTTGGAAAATCTGGTCATGCTCAATCTGGCCAAACTGGCTGATCGCGCCGTCGACCGGCGAGATCAGGTCGGCGTCCGCCAAGGGCCGCACACCGGGCTTGAGCGCCCGCGTGAAAAAATCATTGAATGTCAGGTAGCTGGCGATGTCGGCGCGGGCGGCTTCCTCCATGTTCACCTGGTATTTGGCGACAAAGCGCCGAATGATTTCGGTGGTGACCCAGCCACGCTCCCTCGATGCAACGAAACCTGCGAAAGCAGTCAGCGCCTGCTTGGGCAGCAGGTATTGGGGCAGTACGGAAAAGCGGTCGGACACAGGCGCGGGCGGTAGTGAGGGAAGATTCATTCTATCGGTGCGCAAGAGGCGCTCGCCGAGGCCACTGCGGCGACGCGCGCGCGGCTTATGCGCGGCTTGTGCGCCTACCCCCGCCACCCCACAGGATGCGCAGGGTGATGCGTGTGGCTCAATGGGTGGGATAACCGGCTTCCGACAGCGCCGCCGCGATCTTTTGCCGGTCTTCCGTGGTCCGGACGGTGACTTTTTTGCGGTCCAGGTCCACGCTGACCTCCGCGCCGGGGTCCAGCCCCTTCAGCGTCTGGGTGATCGCGCTGGCGCAATGCCCGCAGCTCATCGAGGGGACGTCGAATTCCTTGAGTTCCATGAAAGCTCCTTGAACGGTGAAAGCTGGTGCAACAAGCCGGTGCAACACTGCACCCATAGTCTGAACCTTCCCACGGGGGCAGGGTCAAGCCGTCCGGCGCAAAGTCCCGGCGATGGAAGGGTTATAGACGACGCGCGCTTGACCCTGCCATGGTGGTAAGGTTCACACTGCAACCATGGTTCCTCCTGTCCTGTCCTGTCCTCACTCCAGCAGTCCGCCCCCGGAAGCCCGCCCATGAGCATCGCCGATACCCTGAAAATCCCCGACACCCCCCAGGTCCTGAACGAATGGCGCTTTGCCGTGCAGGGCATGACCTGCGCGTCATGTGTCGCCCGGGTGGAGCGGGCCCTGCGCGGCATCGCGGGGGTGCTGGAGGTCGACGTCAATTTTGCGACCGAGCAGGCTGCCGTCAAGGCGCGCCGCGACGTCGGCATGGGCGCGCTGAAGGCCGCGGTGGAAAAGGCGGGCTATGCCGTCAGTGAGCAGCCCCTGCGGCTCGGCATCGAGGGCATGACCTGCGCGTCCTGCGTTTCGCGCGTGGAGAAGGCGCTCAGGCAGCTGCCCGGCGTGCTGTCGGCCGACGTCAATCTGGCCACCGAGACGGCCGAGGTCAAGCTGGTGGGTGGCACGCTCTCGGCGGCCCAGCTCATCGCCGCGGTGAACAAGGCGGGCTACCAGGCCCACGAAATGCAGGCCCACGGCGACAGCCTGGCCGATCAGACCTGCGCCGCCACCAAAGTCGGCGCGCCGTGGTGGCCGGTCGCCCTGGCAGCGGCCCTGTCGGCGCCGCTGATGCTGCCCATGCTGGGTGCGCTGGCTGGCCGGCACTGGATGCTGGACGGCTGGCTGCAGTGGGCGCTCGCCACGCCGGTGCAGTTCTGGCTGGGGGCGCGTTTTTACCGCGCGGGTTTCAAGGCCCTGCGCGCCGGGACCGGCAACATGGACCTGCTGGTGGCCATCGGCACGTCCGCCGCCTATGGCCTCAGTGTTTATCAGTTGCTGGTGCACGGCGAACACGCCATGGATCACCTGTATTTCGAGGCCTCGGCCGTCGTGATCACGCTGGTGCTGCTGGGCAAGTGGATGGAAGCGCGCGCCAAACGCCAGACCACCGAGGCGATCCGCGCGCTCAATGCGCTGCGGCCGGAAACCGCACGCCGGCGCCGCGAAGGCCATGACGAAGAGGTCGCCATCTCCGAGGTGCGGGTGGGCGACCTGGTCGTGGTGCGCCCCGGCGAACGCATCGCCGTCGACGGTGAAGTCACCGAAGGCGCCACCCAGGTCGACGAGTCGCTGATCACGGGTGAAAGCCTGCCCGTCAGCAAACACGCGGGCGACCGCGTCACCGGCGGCGCCATCAACGCCGAAGGCTTGATCGTGGTGCGCACCGCGGCCGTCGGGGCTGAATCGACACTGGCCCGCATTGTGCGCATGGTGGAATCGGCGCAGGCTCGCAAAGCCCCCATACAGCGGCTGGTGGACCAGGTCAGCGCGGTGTTCGTGCCGGTGGTCATGGCCATCGCAGCGGTGACGCTGCTGGGCTGGGGCCTGCTCACCGGCCAGTGGGAGGCCGCCATCCTGCACGCCGTGGCCGTGCTGGTGATTGCCTGCCCCTGTGCGCTGGGGCTGGCCACGCCGACGGCCATCATGGCCGGCACCGGCGTGGCCGCGCGCCACGGCATCCTGATCAAGGACGCCGAGGCGCTGGAGGTGGCGCACCGGGTGAAGCTGGTGGCCTTTGACAAAACCGGCACGCTGACGCAGGGCCATCCCGAACTGGTCGCGCTGGAGTCTTATGGCGGTTCGCGCGACGCCCTGCTGGCCTGGAGTGCCGCCATCCAGGCCGGCAGCGAACACCCGCTGGCCAAGGCCGTGACCGCGCAGGCCGTGCGGGACGGCCTGCATGTCCCGGCAGCGTCGCAGGTGCAAGCGGTCGCCGGGCGCGGCATGTCGGCCGTGGTCGAGGGGCGGGCGCTCCGGCTGGGCAGTCCGCGCTTCATGCAGGAGCTGGGGGTTGACCTGAGCGCCGGCGCAGCGCGCGCCGAGGCGCTCCAGGACCAGGGCCGCACCGTCTCCTGGCTGGCCGACGTCACCACCCAGCCGCAACTGCTCGGCCTGATGGCGTTTGGCGACAGCCTCAAGCCGGCCGCAGGCCCGGCGATTGCCCGGCTGCACGCGCTGGGCATACAGACCGCCCTGGTCACCGGCGACAACCGCGGCAGCGCAGAGGCGGTGGCCCACCAGCTCGGCATCGACCGGGTGCATTTTCAGGTACTGCCGGAAGACAAGGCCAATATCCTGGGCCGGCTCAAGCAGGCGCTGCAGGACAAGACCGGCCGCGTCGCGATGGTGGGCGACGGCATCAACGATGCGCCGGCGCTGGCGGCCGCCGATGTGGGTATTGCCATGTCCACCGGCACCGATGTGGCCATGCACGCGGCGGGCATCACGCTGATGCGCGGCGACCCGGCGCTGGTGGCCGATGCCATCGACATTTCGCGCCGCACCTACGCCAAGATCCAGCAAAACCTGTTCTGGGCGTTTTTCTACAACGTGGTGGGCATACCGCTGGCGGCCTTTGGGCTGCTGAACCCGGTGATTGCCGGTGCCGCCATGGCCTTCAGCAGCGTCAGCGTGGTGATGAATGCCTTGCTGCTGCGGCGCTGGAAAGGAGCGACGAAATGACGCCTCAACCCTTGCAAGGCAAGCTATGACACACAGTGAAAACCGTGAAGGCCGGCCGCCGCGCCGGGCCGCCCCAAGCAAGGCCAGCCCCCTTGGGGGGCAGCGTATTACACAAAGTGAAAAGCGTGGGGGCCCTTTAAACATCGGCCAGGCCGCCGCCCGCTCCGGCGTTTCTTCCAAGATGATCCGCCACTACGAATCCCTGGGCCTGCTGCCGGCCGTGCACCGCACCGACGCGGGCTACCGGCAGTATGGCGAGAAGGAAGTGCACACCCTGAGCTTCATTCGCCGCGCCCGCACGCTGGGCTTCAGCATGGCCGAAATCGCCGAGCTGCTCAAGCTGTGGCAAAACAAGCGCCGCGCCAGTGCCGATGTCAAGCGCATCGCGCTGGCCCATGTGGCCGACCTGGAACGGCGCATTGCCGAGATGGCGGCGATGAAGCAAACCCTGCAGCATCTGGCGCATTGTTGCCAGGGCAACAGCCGGCCGGATTGCCCCATCCTGACCGAGTTGGCCGCCTGAGCCGGGCCGCCATGAAATGTCCGGATCCGGCGTGCATCAAGGCGCACACCGATTTATGCTGAGACATGGACCTGTTTGCCTCACACCTTGCTTCACACCTCACGCCCGGCGCCGCTCACTGGGCCGAGACCACGGCCGAGCTGAACCAGCAGGGCAGCGCGGTCATCCCGCAGCTGCTCAGCGCCGCTGACTGCGAGGCGCTCGTGCGGCTCTACCCGGACACCCGGCACTTCCGCAGCCGCGTCGTGATGCAGCAGCATGGCTTCGGGCGCGGCGAATACCAGTATTTCAGCTACCCCCTGCCCGAGACCGTGCAACGCCTGCGCGCCACGCTGTATCCGGCGCTGGCGGGCGTGGCCAACGCGTGGAATGCGGCTCTCGGCATGGAGGCGCGCTTCCCGGGTGACCACGCCGATTTTCTGGCGCGCTGCCATGCCGCGGGCCAGCAGCGCCCGACGCCGCTGCTGCTGCGCTATGGGCCCGGCGATTACAACTGCCTGCACCAGGACCTGTATGGCGAGCAGGTGTTTCCGCTCCAGGTGGCGGTGCTGTTGTCACGGCCCGGTGAAGACTTCACGGGCGGCGAATTCGTGCTGACCGAACAGCGCCCACGCATGCAGTCGCGGCCGGAGGTGGTGCCGCTGGCGCAAGGCGATGCTGTGGTGTTTGCAGTGAACCAGCGCCCGGTGCAGGGCAGCCGGGGGGTGTACCGGGTCACCATGCGCCATGGTGTCAGCCGGCTGCGTTCCGGGCAGCGCCACACGCTGGGTATCATTTTTCATGACGCGCAGTAGTCGCAGTAAGTGGTTGGGGGAAACCTTTTGACCAAAAACCTGTTCGAGGAAGAGCCGCTTCCCTATGTCGCGCCGCAGGTCATGGCGCCGGGCGCCGTGTTGCTGCGCGGCTTTGCCATCGGTGTGGACCAGGCACTGCTTGACGCGGTGGCGCAGGTGACAGCCTGCGCACCCTGGCGCCATCTCGTCACACCGGGCGGCTACACCATGTCGGTGGCCATGAGCAATTGCGGTGCGCTGGGCTGGGTGTCCGATCGCACCGGTTACCGCTACACCCGCACCGACCCGCTGTCTGGCCAACCCTGGCCGCCCATGCCCGACTGCTTTGTCGATCTGGCCGGGCGCGCGGCGGCCGAAGCCGGCTTCAATGACTTCAGGCCAGATGCCTGCCTGGTCAACCGCTATGAACCCGGCGCGCGCCTGTCGCTGCACCAGGACCGGGACGAGGGCGACATGAGCGCGCCGATTGTGTCGGTGTCGCTGGGTTTGCCGGCCGTGTTTTTATTTGGCAGCACGCTGCGCAAAGACCGCCCGGCGCGTTACCGGCTGGTGCACGGCGATGTGGCCGTGTGGGGCGGCCCGTCGCGGCTGGCCTACCACGGCGTTGCGCCGCTGCCCAAGGGCGAGCACGCCCTGCTGGGACGGCAGCGCATCAACCTGACGTTTCGCCGCGCAGCTTAGGCGCTGGTCAGGCGCCGGCTTGGGCGTTCGCCTTCATCCAGCCCAGTCCCGCCGACGTACCTCCAGGCTGCGCGCCACGGCTGGGGCGGTATTCGCAGCCGACCCAACCGGTCCAGCCGCATTGCTGCGCCACCTCATCGATCACCTTGAACAGGTAGGGGTAGTTCATCTCGCCGATATCGGGTTCGTGCCGCTCGGGCACGCCGGCGAGCTGGAAATGGCCGACGCGGCCGGTCGGCAGGTACTGGCGTATCTTCATGGCCACATCACCCTCGACGATCTGGCAGTGGTACAGATCGAACTGCACCTTGACATTGGGCGCGCCGATCTCGGCGATCAGTTCATGCGCATGGTCCTGCCGGTTCAAAAAGAAGCGCGGGATGTCGCGGGTGTTGATCGGCTCGATCAGCACATCCACGCCCTGTTTCGCGGCTTCGGCGGCGGCCCAGCGCAGGTTGTCCACATAGGTCGGGCGCACCGCCTCGCGCTCGACGCCCGCAGGCACCAGGCCGGCCATGACATGGACGCGCGGGCAGTCGAGCGCTGCCGCATAGTCCAGCGCCCGGGTGATGCCGCTGCGAAACTCCGCCTCGCGCCCGGGCAGACAGGCCAGGCCGCGTTCGCCCTGGTCCCAGTCACCGGGGGGCGCATTGAACAGCACCTGCTGCAGGCCGTGGGCTTTCAGGCGTGCCGCCAGTTCACGGCTCTCATAGGCATAGGGAAACAGGTACTCAACCGCCTTGAAGCCGTCTTTCGCGGCCGCCTCAAAGCGGTCGAGAAAATCGAGTTCAGGGTAAAGCATGGAAAGGTTGGCAGCAAATTGGGGCATGGGGTTCACCAGTGCGCGCCAAAGATCTGGCGCAGTTCATCGATTTGGGTTTCGGTCAGCGGTTCGGGCGGCGTGCGGCTTAGGGCCATCAGCCTGGCGGTTTCTTCAAGTTCTTCGAGCGTGGCCATGGCGGCGGCGGGCGAATCGTGCCAGACATTGGGCCCCAGGCGCTCCAGCATGACGGCGCGGATCGGCGCGCCACGCTCGCCATAGCGGGCAATGGTTTGCGCCACCAGGGCCGCCGCCTGCGGGTCGCCGGGGCGATGGTAGGGGATCAGCGGCACATGGCCGACCTTCATCACAAAGTAGGGCGTGATCGGTGGCAGCAACTCGGCACCCGTGGCCTCGAGGCTTAGCGCCACGCAGTGCGTGCTGTGGGTGTGGATCACGCAGCGGGTATTGGCATCAAATCGGCCCGCCGCGCCATAAATATGGGCATGCAGTGCGATGGTCTTGCTGGCCCGGTCGCCGCTGAGCTGTTGCGCGTTGACATCCAGCCGCGCGAGCCTGGCCGGATCGAGAAAGCCCAGGCAGGCATCGGTGGGCGTGATCAGGAAACCATCGTCGAGCCGCACGCTGATGTTGCCGGCCGTGGCATGCACATAACCGCGCTCGAACAGGCTTTTGCCCACGCGGCAGATTTCTTCACGGGCTTCGGTCTCGGTCATGTGAGCATCGTAAAGGCTTTGGTGAAAAAGTCGTCGGTGCCGAAGTTGCCCGACTTGAGCGTGAGGTGCAATCCTGTCGCATCGGCCGCATCGGACTGGGCGTGGCACCAGGGCACGCCGGGATCGATCTGCGGGCCGATCTTCATTTGCGTGATGTCGAGTGCCTGCACGCAGGCGCCCGAGGTTTCACCGCCCGCGACCACCAGCTGGCGCACGCCGCGCTCGACCAGGCCGCGCGCAATGGCCGCGATGGTGCGTTCGACCATGGCGCCGGCTTCTTCGACACCCAGGCGGCCTTGCACCGATTTGACTGCATTCGAGTCCGCCGTGGAATACACCAGCACCGGACCTTTCTGAATCAGCGGCTCGGCCCAGGCCAGCGCTTCGGCGGCAACGTCCACGCCGGCAGCGATGCGCAGCGGGTCGATGCCCAGCGCCGGACGCCCGGCCTTGATGAAGGCCAGCACCTGGCGGTTGGTGGCCATCGAACAGCTGCCCGACACCACGGCCTGCAAGCCCGTGGCGGCAGGCAACTCGCTGGCCTGGGAGGAGGGCGCAATGCCGAAGTTTTGCGGCAGGCCGATCGCCACGCCCGAGCCGGCCGTGACCAGCGGCATGCCCTTGAGTGCCGGGCCGAGGCGCAGCAGGTCGTCGTTGGACAGCGCATCCACCACGGCCACCCCGATCCCCTCGGCCTTGAGCTGGTCAATGCGCGCACGGATCGCGGCCTCGCCCCGGGCCACGACGCGGTAGTCGATCAGGCCGACCTTGCGCTTGCACTGCGCCTGCAGCACGCGCACCAGGTTGGCGTCGGTCATCGGCGTGAGCGGATGGCTTTGCATGCCGCTCTCGCTCAGCAGCACGTCGCCCGCAAACAGGTAGCCTTTGAACACGGTGCGCTGGTTGTCGGGAAAAGCCGGCGTGGCGATGGTGAAGTCCCCTCCTGCCACGTTCGACAGCGCGTCCATCAGCGCTTCGGTGACCGGGCCGATGTTGCCTTGCGGCGTGCTGTCGAAAGTGGAGCAGTACTTGAAGTAGATTTGCCGCGCGCCTTGAGCCTGCAGCCAGCGCAGGGCGGCCAGCGATTGCGCCACGGCATCAGCCGGGGCAATGGTGCGCGACTTGAGCGCCACCACCACGGCGTCCACGTCCGCGTCCAGTGGCATGGACGGCACACCAATGGTCTGCACCACACGCATGCCGCTGCGCACCAGGTTATTGGCCAGATCGGTGGCGCCGGTGAAATCGTCGGCGATGCAGCCTAGAAAAATGGGATTCATCGTTGTATCGGGTCGGTATCAGGGGCGCACAGAAAGGCGCACGGCGGTCGGATTTTCGCGCACGTAGTCGCGGATCACCTGCTCGAAGCTGGTGTCGGCGTCCAGGCCCATGGCTTGCGCGCGGGCGGTCTTCACGTTGCCGGGCCAGGTGGTGACGATTTTTTCAATCGCCGGGTCGATGCGCCAGTCGAGCAACGCCGTGGCCGCCGGCCCGGCCACGCGCTCGAGCGCGGCCGCCATCTCACGCACCGTGGTCATGAGTCCCGGCAGGTTGAGTGCGGTGCGCGGGCCCCACTCGGCGGGGCTGGCCTGCGCGGCGCGAATCAGGCCCTCGACCGTGCGCGCCGGCGACGACAGCGCCACGCCGGTGTCCGGGTGCACCGGGCACAGGGCGCGCTGGCCGGCCAGCGGCTCGCGGATCATGCCACTCAGGAAACTCGATGCAGCGGCGTTCGGCCGGCCCGGGCGCACCGCTACCGTCATCAGGCGCACGCTGCGGCCCTCGACAAAGCCCTTGCGCGCGTAGTCGGCCACCAGCTGTTCACAGATGAATTTCTGGATGCCGTAGCTGCTTTGCGGCGTGGGCAAGCTGTGGTCTTCCAGCACCGCGGGCAGGGGCTGCTGCGGCGAATGGCCGAACACGGCGAGCGAACTGGAAAACACCAGCACCGGCTTCGTGCCGAGCGCGCGGCAGGCTTCGAGCAGCGCGCGCGTGGCGTCGAGGTTGCTGTGCATGCCCAGGTCGAAATCCGCCTCGCACTCGCTGCTGACGGCCGCGGCCAGATGAAAGATCAGCGAGGTGCCGGCACTCGGAAGTTGCCTGCTTTGCAGCTGTTCGTTGAGGTCGCCGCCGAGGAAGACGATGCGGGGGTCGGCCCGCAAGTCGTCGGGTGGGGGCGCGCGGTCCGCCAGGGTGATGGTCGCGATGGCCTGCGCCGGCCCGCCGGCCACCGCCAGCGAGCCCGAGGCCAACAGGGTGCGCGCCAGCCGCGCGCCGACGAAGCCGCAGCCACCGGTGATCAGGATATGCATGGTCGTGTCCTGGGGAAGGGAGTGAAAAAAGGATGAAAGGAATGAGCAGGAGGTGAGTAAGGGGCCGCCCTGGCGTCTCAGTTAGCCGCCTTGGGCGGCTGGGGAAGTTCGATGCCCGGGAAGATCTTGATCACGGCGCTGTCGTCTTCCTTCGCGAAGCCGGCCGTCGACGCCTGCATGAACATCTGGTGCGCGGTGCTGGACAGTGGCAGCGGAAACTTGCTGGCACGCGCCAGGTCGAGCACCAGCCCCAGGTCCTTGACGAAGATGTCGACCGCCGACAGCGGCGTGTAGTCGGCCGCCAGCACATGGGCCATGCGGTTCTCGAACATCCAGCTGTTGCCGGCACTGTGGGTGATCACCTCGTACAGCGCCGCCGCGTCCACGCCTTCGCGCAGGCCCAGCGCCATGGCTTCGGCGGCGGCCGCGATATGCACGCCGGCCAGCAACTGGTTGATGATCTTGACCTTGCTGCCGGCGCCGGCCTGGTCGCCCAGCTTGTAGACCTTGGCAGCCATGGCGTTGAGGACGGCTTCGCAGCGTTCGTAGGCTTCCGGCCTGGCCGAGGTCATCATCGTCATGTCGCCGCTCGCCGCCTTGGCGGCGCCGCCGGAAATCGGCGCGTCAATGTAGAGCAGGCCGAGTTCCGCCAGCTGCTGCTCCAGCGCGGCCGACCAGCGCGGATCCACCGTGGAGCACATCACGAACACGCTGCCGGGTTTCATGGCAGCCGCGCAACCGGCGACGTCGCCGCTGCCGAACAGCACGCTCTCGGTCTGCGCGGCGTTGACCACTACCGAGATGACGATATCGCACTGGGCGCCGAGCTCCGCCAGCGTGGCGCAGGCCGTCCCGCCGCCCTGCGCAAAGGCCTGGGCCACGTCGGCGCGCACGTCGAAGACCCGCAAGGCATAGCCGGCGCGGCGCAGCGACTGTGCCATGCCACCGCCCATGGCGCCGAGGCCGATCAGGCCGATGATGGGATTCATGTCAATACTCCTTGGGGTGATGCGGGGATGATAGGGTGTGGCTCAGCGATTGACGAGCTCTTTGGGCGTCCACCAGACGGCGATCGCGCCGACCACCAGGGCGCCGGCCAGCACGTACATGCCGACCTGGGTACTGCCGGTGGCGTCCTTGAGGTAGCCGATCAGGTAGGGGCTCACGAAGCCGGCGAGGTTGCCCACCGAGTTGATGACGGCAATGCCGGCAGCTGCGGCCGTGCCCGACAGGAACGCCGTAGGCAGCGACCAGAACAGCGGTGCGCAGGTCAGCACGCCAGCGGCGGCCAGCGAGAGGAAGGTCAGCGACACGGCGGTGTTCTGGGTGTATGAGGCTGCCACGGTGAAGCCGACCGCGCCCATCAGTGCCGGCACGATCAGGTGCCAGCGGCGCTCGCGCCGCTGGTCCGCGCTGCGGCCGAACAGGTTCATCGCAATGATTGCGCAGATGAAGGGAATGGCGCTCAGCAATCCGATGTTCAGATTGCCCTTGACGCCCGTCGCCTTGATCAGCGTTGGCAACCAGAACGTCAACGCGTACTGACCCATCACGAAGGCAAAGTAGATCAGCGACATCCACCAGATGCGGCGGTCCCTGAACACGCCGGCCACCGAATGCGGGCCCTTGCTGCCGTGCTGCTGGTCGAGTTCAATCTCGCGCGCCAGCAGTTTCTTTTCGTCGGCATCCAGCCACTTGGCCTTGGCAATGCCGTTGTCCAGATAGAACAGCACCACCACGCCGATCAGCAAGGCGGGCACGGCCTCGATCAGGAACATCCATTGCCAGCCTTGCAGCGATGAGGCACCGTTGAAGGCATCCATGATCCAGCCCGACAGGGGGTTGCCAAAGATGCCCGCAACCGGAATCGCCGACATGAAGACCGCGATGATTTTGGCGCGCCGGTGTGCCGGATACCAGTAGGTCAGGTACAGGATCACGCCCGGGTAGAAGCCGGCTTCAGCCAGGCCCAGCAGGAAGCGCAAGACATAGAAGGTGGTGGGCGTCTTCACGAACATGAAGCAGGCCGACAGCAGGCCCCAGGTGATCATGATGCGCGCGATCCAGATCCGCGCGCCGACCTTGCTCATGAGCAGGTTGCTTGGCACTTCGAACAGGAAGTAGCCGAGGAAGAAGATGCCGGCACCGAGGCCGAACACGGTTTCGCTGAAGCCCAGCTGTTGCGCCATCTGCAGCTTGGCAAAGCCGACGTTCACGCGGTCGAGGTAGGCGATCACGTAGCAGAGCATGAGGAAGGGCACGAGGCGCCAGAACACTTTGCCATAGGCACGGCGCTCAAGCGGGTCTTGGGCGGGCAGGGCGCCCACCAGGATCGAGGAAGTCATGTAGTGCGTCTCCAGGAATGCGCGACCACACCAACAGGACCGGTCGCTCGGTTGATTTATATGGTTATCATACAACTTTGGGATTTTCTGCCTGCTCGGGGTTTTCCCCAATGAAGGGGTGGCAACGATTTTCGGCCGGTTCAGGCGCCGGGGTGCAGGCCCTTGACCAGCGGATGCGCCAGTTTCACGCCTTCCTCCTGCCAGAAGGCGGGGTCGGCTTGCTCGATGCGCTTGATGGCGTTGTCCATGTGGCGCGCGGCCGATTGCCGGGCTGCGGCCACATCGCCGGCCTCGATCGCCTGCGAGATCTGTTCGTGCTCGTCAGCGACCTGGCGGGCGAAGTCGGCGCGCCGCGCTTCGTTGGCCCGGGTGACGCGCGTGGCCCCCTGCAGGAACTGGCCCAGGTACTCCAGCGTGCCGATGAGGAAGGGATTGCGCGCCGCGTCGGCGATGGCGCGGTGGAACTTGACGTCCTCGCTCACACCGTCGCCGCCGGCCAGCACTGCCTTTTCCAGCGCGGTGATCGACTGGCGGATGCGCTTCACGTCGGCCTGGCTGCGCCGCTGGGCCGCGAGCGCGGCGACTTCGGCCTCCAGCGCGCGCCGCACTTCCACCATCTGGATCACCGCCTGCTTGGACACCGCGAAACGGGCGTCGAAGTTCAGCGGCGAAAAGCCTGCCTCCTTCACGTAGACCCCGCTGCCTTGCCGGGAGTCGACCAGCCCCAGCGACTTCAGGCGCGAAACGGCCTCCCGGACCACCGTGCGGCTGACCGAAAACTGCTCGACCAGCACCGCTTCGGTCGGGAGCTTGTCACCGGCCACGAGGCGGCCCGCGCGAATCTCTGCGGCGAGCGCGTCGGCAACCCGGTCAGAAAGATGCGCACCGGGGGTGATGGACTTGAAGTGGCTGATCATATGTATCGGAATTTATCGTACAACTTTAACGCATCGGCCGGATGTTCAAGCGGCGCCAGCGTTCGTGTCCACATCCATGTCCGGTCCCGGCACGCTCTGACACTCCCAAAAAATACGGGCCGTGCAGCGCCGGCAAATCGCGGGATCGAGCTTGTTGAAAATCGTCGCGATCGCGGTGAATTTGTCGGGAAACTGGTGCTCCGGCCCCAGCAGGCGGGTGAAGCCGGTTTTGCGCCACATGCGGATCACCTCGGGCCGCGGTCGGTGAAAGTACAAATCGCCGCCCATGGCGCGCCGCGCGGCGAGTTCGGCCTCCCATAACTCGGCACCGGCCAGGTCGATGAAGTTCATGCTCTTGCCCATGACCAGCAGATGCTTTTGCGGTTGCGGCTGGCTGCGCAGCGCATGCAGGATGTCGGCCACATGCTGGGTCGCGCCGAAATAGACCTCACCCTCCATCCGCAGCAGCTTGAGCTGCGGGCATTCCGGCAAGAATGTGGCCCCCACGCTTTTCACTTCGTGTAATGCGCTGCCCCCCGGGGGGGCTGGCCTTGCTTGGGGCGGCCCTGCGCTGCGGCCGTTGTCGTCATCCGCTTTCTGCGGCAAAGTCATCTCAGGTTCAAGCCCGGCGTCGGGCGTGTTGTCAATCACCACAAACTGCCGGTCCAGCCCGCGGCTGTCAAAACCCATGGTGCGCATGGCGGGACGCGAGGTGCGGTACAAAAAAGACATCAGCGACAGGATCATGCCCAGCAAAATGGCAATCTCCAGCCGGATGGTGACCGTCGCGACCATGGTGGCCAGTGCCACCGCAAAATCGCTGCGGCTCAAGCTGAACAGCTGGCGCCAGCGCGCAAAGTCCAGCAGGGCGACAGCCACCAGCACCAGCAGGCCGGCCAGTGCAGCCATGGGAATGAGCGCCAGCAGCGGTGCGCTAACCGCGACCAATACGAGCAAGAGCAGTGCAGAAAACACCGAGGCCAGCGGCGTGCGTGCGCCGGCTTGCAGGTTGGGCATGGAGCGGTTCATGGAGCCGCACGATACATAGCACGAGAAGAAGCCGCCGACGATGTTGGACAGCCCCTGGCCGCGAAACTCGCGGTTCGCATCAATGCGCTGGCCCGAGCGCAGCGCCACCGTCTTGGCAATCGAAATCGCCTGGCCCAGAGCCACGATGGTGAGCGCAAATGCCAGGCCGACCAGGTCTGTGGCTTGGGCCCAGCTGATGCGGGGCAGCTCAAAGCGCGGCCATGGCACAGGGATCTGCCCCACCATACGCAGCGCGGAAGATGACGTGGCGCTGCCGACGTTCGGGGAATGGCTCCACAGCCATGCCAGCGCGGTCGCCACCACCAGGCCGATGAGCATGGCGGGCCAGCTGCGCCGCAGCCGGCGCAGCAGCAATGCCACGCCGATGGTGATGGCGCCCACCGCCAGCGCCACCGGCTGGACCAGATATAGCTGCGTGAACACATGCCTGAGCACGGCCGCGGCGCTGTGCTCGGGCGCGGCGGGCAAGCCCAACAGGTCGGGCAACGCATGCACCGCAATCAGCAGCGCCGCACCTGAGGTAAAGCCAAAGAGCGTGGCCGGAGAAATGAAATTGGCCAGCACACCCAGGCGCAGCACGCCAATCAGCCACTGCATGACGCCGACCATCACGGTCACGGCCAGCGCCAGCTGGATGTACTGCGGGCTGAAGGCCATGGCCAGCGGCGAGAGCATGGCAAACAGCGCCAGCGAATTGGCGTTGGTGGGGCCCGACATGACGTGCCAGCTGGAGCCAAACAGCGCGGCGATGATGCAGGGAATGACGGCGGTGTACAGGCCATACTCCGGCGGCAGCCCGGCCAGCGTGGCAAAGGCAATGCCCTGCGGCAGCACCAGCACCGCGCCGAGCAGGCCGGCCATCGCATCGGCGCGCAGCGTGACGGTCGACACCTGCCGCACCCAGTCGCCAAACAGGCGCTCAGCCCTTGTGCGGGTGGGCGCGTCCTGGTGTTTTTCGGTATCTCCTGCCATGGACTTGAGCATAACGCGCCGCGCGCTCACCGGGCACGCCGGCACCCGGGCGCCACCACAGCCGGCGCAGCGCCAGGCCTCAGGCCAGACCGCTCCAGCGCAGCAGCAAGCCGGCCACGGCGCAGGCGCCGATCAACGGAATCACGCCCACCTTGTAGCGCAGCAGCGCCACCCCGGCCGCAACCATGATGAGCAGCGAAGGCCACGCCACATTGGACGGGAAACCGGCCGCAGCCTCCTTGTTGAAAGCGATATGCACTATAAAAAACAGGGCAAGACTGGCAATGACTCCGACCACCGCGGCGGTGATGGCCGCCAGCGGCGCGGTGAACTGCAGCTTGCCATGGGTGGACTCCACCAGCGGCCCGCCCGCCAGGATGAAGATGAAGGACGGCAGGAAGGTGAACCAGGTGACCAGCGTCGCCGCCAGTGCGGCGCCCAGGAACAGCGCGTCCGGACCGAGCACCTGCCGGGTCCAGCCGCCGACAAAGCCGACAAAGGCCACCACCATGATCAGCGGCCCCGGCGTGGTTTCGCCGAGCGCCAGCCCGTCGATCATTTGCGGACCGGTGAGCCAGCCGAACTGCTCCACCGCGCCTTGATAGACATAGGGCAGCACCGCGTAGGCGCCGCCAAAAGTCAGCAGCGCGGCCTTGGTGAAAAACCAGCTCATCTGGGTCAGCGCGCCGCCCCAGCCCTGCCAGGCCATCAGCGCGCCCATGGGCAGCAGCCAGAGCACGGCCCCTGTTGCCAGCACCGTCGCCAGCCGCGATGTCTTGAAGCGCGCATGCTCGGGCGTCGGTGTGTCGTCGTCGATCAGGGCCGGACCCTGCGCCACGACAGCTGCCCCGTGCCCGCCGCCGCCAGCAAACTGTCCCGGCGCGAATTTCGCGCACAGCCAGCCGGTCAGCGCCGCGCTCAGCACCACCCACGGGAAGGGTACATGCAGAACTGCAATGGCCACGAAACTGAGGACAGCCACCGCCCACGGAACCGGGGCTTTCGCCGGGCTTTTCAGCGATTTGCTGCCGATGCGGTGAACCGCCTGCACCACGATGGCCGCCACAGCCGGCTTGATGCCATAGAAGATGGCGGCGACCACCGGCACGTCGCCAAAGGCGACGTAAATCCAGCTCAGCGCCACCAGGATGAACAGCGAGGGCAGCACGAACAGCGCACCGGCGACCACACCACCCCATGTCCGGTGCATCAGCCAGCCGATGTAGGTTGCCAGCTGCTGCGCCTCGGGCCCGGGCAGCAGCATGCAGTAGTTCAAGGCATGCAGGAAGCGCTTTTCCGAGATCCAGCGTTGTTGTTCCACCAGCTCGCGGTGCATGATGGCAATTTGCCCGGCCGGCCCGCCGAAGCTGATGAAGCCCAGCTTGAGCCAGAACCTGAAGGCCTGCGCAAAGCTCACTGCGGCGGGAAGGGACGTTGCAATGTGGCTCATGCGGTGGTCGCTTTCACGATCATGGTTTCGGGTTTCCAGCTGTGCGTCTCGGCTTGCGCACTGCGGCACCAGGCATACAACGCGTCATACAGCGGCAGGGCGGCTTCCAGCATGCCGGCGTCGCTGGTGGCGTGCAGTTGCGACAGCCCCAGCGAGAAGGCCAGCAGACCCGCCGACTGCGGTGCGAGTTCAAGGCGGTCGGTGTCGGCGCCGCGCACGATGCGGGCGAGTATTTCAAGCGCCGGATCGCCCAACTCAAAGGCGCGCAGCAGGGTGTCGAAGCTGCACAGCTCACCCTCGTGCGAGACCGGCGCGCCGGGAATGTCGTAAGCCACGGCGCCCAGGCGTGCCGCCTCGTCAAACACCCGGGCCGTGGGCACATAGAAGAACTCCGCCCGTGCGTCGATAAAGCGGCGAATCAGCCAGGGGCAGGCGATGCGGTCAATCTTGGGGCGTTCCCGCGTGATCCAGCGCGAAGCCTGCTCGCTGCCGCCGCCTACGCCCCAATCGGGCCGCTTGAGCATGGTCAGGGGGCGATGCGCGCGCCACTGCGCGATGTCTTGCGGTGAGTCGACGCCGTCTTCGCCGCCCTCGATGCCGCCGGCCAGCGCGTGCGCGTTCCAGCCCGCGGCACGCAGCGTGGCCACGGCATCGGCACTCACGTCGTGGCCATAAACACAGTAAACCACCACGTCGCCGTGACCCGATGCAGCGCGCTGCGACGTGGCGAAGGCCGCCACGTCTTCAGGCGCGCAGCGCCTCGCGCCGACGAGCAGGTATCGGCTTTCAAAAAATTTGTTTTCGCGCCGCACGTCGAGCAGCAGCGGTGCATCGGCACGGCCCATGCGGGCGGCCAGTTCCTGTGGGGAAATGAAAGAGGTGTCCACGAAAAATACTCCAAGTCAGTTACCAGCGCTTGGACGGGACACCGTCTATCTGTGAAGAGTCGGGAGGCTGAAATCCCGATGGCTAAATGGTAGCACCACCGACTGCGATGCGCCAGCCTGCCGCGCGCACCGGGGCCGTCAGGCGCGGCGGAACTTGAAGACCGCGCGGCTGGCCCGGGCATTGGGCCAGAAACGGACTTCCCGGCCATCCTGCAGGCCAAACTGGTCGAGGATCTCCAGCCGGTTTTGCAACGCCAGCGCTTCAAAATCCTGCAGCGTGCCGACACGGATGTTGGGGGTGTCGTACCACTGGTAGGGCAGCACCTTGGTGACCGGCATGCGGCCGCGCAGCACCGCCAGGCGGTTCGGCCAATGGCCGAAGTTCGGGAAAGCGACGATGCCGATGCGGCCCACGCGGGCAGTTTCGCGCAGCATGATTTCAGCATTGCGCAAGTGCTGCAGCGTGTCGATCTGCAGCACCACGTCAAACGAGCCGTCGCCAAACATCGCGAGGCCTTCCTCCAGGTTCAGCTGGATCACGTTCACACCGCGTGCCACGCAGGCCTGCACATTGGCGTCGTTGATCTCGACGCCGTAGCCCGAGCAGCCGCGCTCGCGGATCAGGTGGGCCAGCAGCTCGCCGGTGCCGCACCCGAGGTCGAGCACGCGCGAGCCATGCGGCACCAGCCGGGCAATCGACAGCAGAGCCGCCGAGGGCTCCACATTGAGTTCGACAGGCAGGTTCATACGGCCACCTTGCTCTGAAAGTAGGAGCGCACCACACCCAGATAGCGCTCGTCCTCCAGCAAAAACGCATCATGCCCGTGCGGCGCATCGATTTCGGCATAACTCACGTCGCGCTGGTTGTCGAGCAGGGCCTTGACGATTTCACGGCTGCGCGCCGGTGAAAAGCGCCAGTCGGTGGTGAAGCTCACCATCAGGAATTTTGCCGTGACGCCGGCCAGCGCCAGGGTGAGGTTGCCGCCAGATGCCTTGGCCGGGTCAAAGTAGTCGAGCGCGCGGGTAATCAGCAGATAGGTGTTGGCGTCGAAATACTCGCTGAACTTGTCGCCCTGGTAGCGCAGGTAGCTTTCGATCTGAAACTCGACATCCTGGGTGGAAAACCGGTACCCGCTGGCGTGGCTGCCGATGGCGTCGCGGAGCTTGCGGCCAAACTTCTCGTTCATCACATCGTCGCTCAGGTAGGTGATGTGGCCAATCATGCGGGCAATGCGCAGGCCGCGCTGGGGCAGCACGCCATGGCGGTAAAAATGGCCGCCATGAAAGTCGGGGTCGGTGACGATGGCGCGTCGCGCCACCTCGTTGAAGGCGATGTTCTCGGCTGTCAGGTTGGGCGCGCTGGCCACCACCACCGCATGGCGCACGCGCTCGGGGTATTGCAGCGTCCAGCTCAGGGCCTGCATGCCGCCCAGGCTGCCTCCCATGACGGCCGCCAGCGTCTGGATGCCCAGCGCGTCGAGCAGCCTGGCCTGCGCGTGGACCCAGTCCTCCACCGTGACCACCGGGAAGTCGGCGCCATAGATTTCATTCGTGTCCGGATTGACCTGCATGGGGCCGGTGGAGCCGAAACAGGAACCCAGGTTGTTGACGCCGATGACAAAAAACTGATTGGTGTCTACCGGCTTGCCCGGGCCGATCATGGTGTCCCACCAGCCTTCGGACTTGCCTTTGATGCGCCCGGTCTCGTCGAGGTAGACGCCGGCCACATGGTGGGAGGCATTCAGCGCGTGGCAGATCAGCACCGCATTGGATTTGTCGGCATTGAGCTCGCCATAGGTTTCATAGCTCAGGTCATAGGCGCGGATCGACGCGCCGCTTTGCAGCGGCAGGGCGTCCGCAAAGTGCATGGACTTTGGCGTGGCAACAAGGACTGAAGCAGAAGACACAGAAGACACGATAGAAAGGCCCGTGATCGAAACAAGACTGGATTTACTGGACTGGACTGGAAAGTGAAACGGCAAAAAGAAAACCCGGCATCGCTAAGGGCGAGTCCGGGTTCATGGATGTTCGTCTTTAGCGGTACTTTTTAAGCGCCCGCAAGCTGAGCAAATCGGCGCTGCGGCAAGTATAGCAAGGCTGAAGCGGCGCCCCGCAGGTCGCCTTGCGCCCTGACCGGTGTGCCTGTCGGGCACCGGCGTTCAGGCGGGTATCAGCAGCGCGATGGCACCCAGCACCGCAAAAATCACCGCCGACACGAGATGAACCACGCGCAGCGGCACCAGGCGGGTGACACGCTCGCCCAGCCACACCACGGGAGCGTTGGCCAGCATCATGCCCAGGGTGGTGCCGGCCACCACGCCCAGGTACATGTCGTAGCGGGCGGCCAGCATTACCGTGGCGATCTGGGTTTTGTCGCCCATCTCCGCCAGGAAAAATACGAGGACGGTGGTGCCGAACACGCCAAGGCTCGGCGACTGGCCGCCGGCGTCGTCCTCGAGCTTGTCCGGAATCAGCATCCAGGCCGCCATGGCCAGGAAAGACGCCCCCAGAATCCAGCGCAAGGCCTGGGGGCTGATCATCGTGGTGACCCAGGCGCCCAGCGCGCCCGCCATGGCGTGGTTGGCGATGGTGGCGACCAGAATGCCCAGGACGATGGGCCAGGGTTTGCTGAACCGGGCGGCCAGCAGCAGGGCGAGCAGCTGGGTTTTGTCGCCCATTTCGGCGAGGGCGACGATGCCGGTGGAGATGAGGAAGGCTTCCATGAATGACTCCGGCCGGTACAAAACCCATGACTGCACGGCGACCCCGGCCTATAACTTTTTCAAGCTATGGAGGCTGTGCAGTCAAAGGTCTCGCCAAGTCCGAAAACCGTTTGCGCCATGCCGGCCCTGTTGCAAGGCCAGACAAGTCTGTTGACGCAAACCCCTCTCACTCAAGGAAGGAGGCTACTCCCCAATGACAGCCTGCATTCTACCAAGCCCTCCGCGACCGGGCAGCGAAGGCGCATGAACCCATACGGCGGCGTTCCGATGCACCAACGCACATTTATGGCGCATTTCTTGCTTGTATTTGGTGCGATTTCGGGATTTTCCTGAGATACGCACCAAAACAGCACTAAAACACCCCATTTCACCCAAGAGGAACTTATGGAAGCACTAAAACAGGGCTCGGATGCCCTGTTCATTCTGCTCGGCGGCATCATGGTGCTCGCCATGCATGCCGGTTTTGCCTTTCTGGAGCTGGGCACCGTCCGCAAAAAGAACCAGGTCAATGCACTCGTCAAGATCCTGGTCGACTTCTCGGTGTCGACCGTGGTCTATTTCGTGGTGGGCTACGGCGTCGCGTATGGCACGCATTTTTTTGTCGGCGCGGAACAACTTGCCGCTAAAAACGGCTATGAGCTGGTCAAGTTCTTCTTTCTGCTGACATTTGCGGCCGCCATCCCGGCGATTATTTCGGGCGGCATCGCCGAACGCGCACGCTTTTACCCACAACTGATCGCAACGGCCGTCATCGTGGGCTTGGTCTATCCGTTCTTCGAAGGCATCGCCTGGAACCAGCATTTTGGCGTGCAGGCCTGGATCAAGTCGTTCACCGGCGCGGAGTTTCACGATTTCGCCGGTTCCATCGTGGTCCATGCGGTGGGCGGCTGGCTGGCACTGCCCGCCGTGATTCTGCTCGGCGCACGCAGCAACCGCTACCGCAAGGACGGCGCGGTCTCGGCTCACCCGCCTTCCAATATTCCGTTTCTGGCGCTGGGCGCCTGGATCCTGACGGTCGGCTGGTTCGGTTTCAACGTGATGAGCGCGCAGACCATCGACAGGATTTCCGGCCTGGTGGCCGTGAACTCCCTGATGGCCATGGTGGGCGGCACCCTGGCCGCACTGGTGTTCGGCAAGAACGACCCAGGCTTTGTGCACAACGGGCCGCTGGCCGGGCTGGTGGCGGTGTGCGCCGGCTCCGACCTGATGCATCCGCTGGGCGCGCTGGTGGTGGGCGGTGTGGCTGGCGCTGTGTTTGTGGTGATGTTCACGCTGACGCAAAACAAATGGAAAATTGACGACGTGCTCGGCGTCTGGCCGCTGCATGGCCTGTGTGGCGCGTGGGGCGGAATCGCAGCCGGCATTTTTGGCAGCCAGGCACTGGGTGGCTTGGGCGGGGTGAGCCTGGGCGCGCAATTGATCGGCAGCGCCATGGGCGTGGCGTGGGCGCTGCTGGCAGGCTTTATCGTGTATGGCGCGCTCAAGGCTTCGCTCGGGCTGCGGCTGAGCCAGGAAGAGGAGTTTGAAGGCGCCGACCTGTCGGTTCACCGCATCGGCGCCACGCCTGACCGGGAAGTCAACTGGTAATTGTGGTTGCGGCCGGCAATCCCCCGCCTGCGCAGGCGGGGGGTGTCCGCCACCAATTGCAGCGTGGCGCACACAAACAGCCCCGCTGCCGCTAGACTGCCCCCATGCCGACTTTTGAAGAACAGCTGGTTGAACACCGCGTCTACCTGCTCCGCTTTGCGCGCCTTCAGCTGCGCAATGACGACTGGGCTGAAGATGCGGTATCGGAAACATTGCTGGCCGCACTGTCCAGGCCGCAGAGTTTCGGCAATCGCTCGCAGCTCAAGACCTGGCTGGTCGGCATCCTCAAGCACAAGGTCATCGACCTGATTCGCAGCAACGCACGGCTGGTGGCCCTGCCGGATGCGCAGGTTGACGAGGAGGGCGACGAGCTTGATCGTCTGGCATTCAAGGCCGACGGCCACTTTGCCGAGATGCCCAATGATTGGGGAGACCCCCACCAGACCTTGCAGCAAGTGCAATTCTTCGAAATTCTGGATGCCTGCATGGAGCGCTTGCCGCCGGCGCTGGGCCGGCTGTTCCTGATGCGTGAATGGCTGCAGCTTTCTTCACAGGAAGTCTGTAAGGAGCTGTCTCTCACGCCGACCAACCTGTATGTCCAGTTGCATCGGGCCCGGCTGCGCCTGCAGGAATGCCTGAATATCCACTGGTTTGGCAAGCACAGCGCCTGAACATTCAAGCATTTAACCTAACCCTAACGGCTTTTTGGCGTGAAACCGAATATCACTTTGCTAAGACGCACCTGCCGGCAGGCTGCTGCGCTGCTGATCGCGCGAGAAGACCATGTCCTCAGCATGCCCGACCACGTCGCGCTGAAATTGCATCTGCTGGCCTGCAAAGCCTGTCCCAAATTCGAGAACCAGATCCTGACCACGCGCGCCGCCATGCGCCGCTGGCGCAACTACACCAGCGATGCGGAACGGGCGGCCGACAAGACTTCAGCCGATCCGTCACCCGACTAAAACCATCATGGTCATCGCAGCGGGGGTGGGCACGCCTGGGACTGCCCCGTCCAGATCCGGCGCCAGCCTGGCTCACTGGCCACTGACCCTGCAAATTTATGTAACTATTTACCTGTCTGGTGCAAGGTTTGTTTGTCCTGCACCCATGCCGGCAATGGCGTTTGCGGCGCTTCAGCAGCCAGTCGCCCTCCTGCATGTCCACATGCCTGGCGAGCCCGCGGCGGGATATTCTGGGGCAGGGGTCGCACCGAAGGCTTTGTGGTGTGTAGGCGCTAACTCTTCTGAAACATTAGCTGCAGCTTTGATTTAATTCCTGCATCAGCAACCGCTTCAATTTGTCCGTCCAGCGGTTTTCAGCCGTTTTCCCTGCGTTTTCAACCCGCCAACATTGACCCCGGCTGGCCAGGTGGCGACCATCAGGCGCTGCGGATATGCCGTGCAGCGTCTCCCATGAGGCCCGCGAAATCGTCAAAGCCAGTGTTCATGCGGGCTTTCACTACCCCGGGTAATCACGATAGCTGGTTGTATTTTGAATAAGTGAAGCATAATATGCGGGTGTAAATGCCAGCAATGCCGGTATTACACACGTTAGGTGATCGGTCAGTTTCGCGCGCTACAGCGGTACGTATCAAGATTTGTTGTGCTTTCGGGACCCCATCGCTTTTGTTTTTGTGTTTTAGAGGAGTCCCTTCATGGGCAACAAACTATACGTCGGCAACCTGCCTTACTCGGTGCGTGACGAAGACCTGCAACAATCTTTTGGCCAATTCGGCTCTGTTACCAGCGCTAAAGTCATGATGGAACGCGACACCGGTCGCTCCAAAGGCTTTGGCTTTGTCGAAATGGGCAGCGATGCAGAAGCCCAGGCGGCGATCAACGGCATGAACGGTCAGCCTCTGGGTGGCCGCAGCGTCGTTGTGAACGAAGCACGTCCAATGGAAGCACGTCCTCCACGTAGCGGCGGCTTCGGCGGCGGCTCTGGTGGTGGCGGCTACGGCGGCGGCGGCGGTGGTGGTGGCGGCTACGGTGGTGGCGGCGGCGGCCGTTCCGGTGGCGGCGGTAGCGACGGCGGTTTCCGCAGTCCTTACGGCGGCGGCGGTAGCGGCGGTGGCCGTTCCGGCGGCGGCGGCGGTGGACGCGGCGGCTACTAAGCCCTGTACCCCATAGCTGGCTAATGCGCCAGCGCATCCCCGGTCATCATCGGGGATGACCCTGAAAAGGCTTCAAGACTTCGGTTTTGAAGCCTTTTTGCTTTGTAACCTGCTTAAACAGTGCACAAGCCGCTACTCTTTTTATAGCTGCCGCGCAGCAAAAAGGGCAGTGTGCCGCACCAGCCGCAGGCCGGCAGCGTCGTCCGGCAAGCTGAATCAGCCCAGGCTCTGCCGATGCTTGCGCGGCCGCCCGGCCAGGGCCTTGTCAAATACCACGTTGGGCAGTACACGCAGCAACTTGGCCACCACGCCCATTTGCCACGGAATCACGCGGTAGCTGCGGCCGGCCTGGATGCTGGCGAAAGCCTTGTCGGCGAACACCTCGGCCTTCATCAGAAAGGGCATGCCATAACGGTTTTGCCGTGTCAGCGGCGTGTCGATGTACCCCGGGGAAATCGTCACCACCTTGACGCCGCTGGGCCGGAGTTCGCCGCGCAGGCTTTCACAGTAGCCAATGACCGCCGCCTTGCTGGCGCAGTAAGCGCCGTGGCCCGGCAGGCCGCGTATGCCGGACACGCTGGCAATACCCACCAGTGCGCCGCTACCGCGCGCCACCATGGGCGCGACAAAGGGATGAAAAGTGGCGGCCATGCCGACATTGTTGGTGGCAAAGGTCTGCGCCATGACATCAAGATCCATGCGCTCGGCGGTGTCCATGCCAATGCTGACGCCGGCATTGGCAATCACGACATCCGGCACGCCCTGCGCCGCGATGCAGGCCGTCCCCGCCGCCACAATGCTGTCGATGGAGGACACATCGGCGCTGTAAATTTGATAGCGGTCGGCACCGATTGCATGCGTCTCAGCCCATGACTGGACTTCCGCGGTGCGGCGCGCTGCAAGTGCCAGCCGGTAGCCCGCCGCGTAAAACCGCAGGGCCAGCGCCTGGCCGATGCCGCTGGAAGCGCCGGTGATGAACACGAGTCTGGACATGCTGGGCTCCGGCAGGCGTTGAGATGCGGGCGGGCCGAGGCGCGATGTGGCTGCGCTCAGCGAGCAGAAGGACCCGCGCCTGCGGCACTGGCGGCAGACCGTGGCACCAGCACCCCGCGGACGCGCCCCTTGAGGTCGGCGACCTGGTCGAGGTTGTCGTAGGCAAAGTTGTCGCCGGTGAACTGGTCGGTGCCACGGATCAGGACCACCGGCTTGTGCGACTTGACGCGCTCCTCGTTCAAAAACGCATGGAGAAATTCACCCCGAAACTCCAGCCGTGGCGTCTGCTTGCCGCTCGCATCCTGGCTGGCCTCGCGCACCACCCGCGCATTGCCCGTCAACTGGACTTCCGAGCCGTCGCCGTTGCTGTAAGCACGATTGGCCGTGGCCGTGGTGAGGTGTCCCTCGGCATTGATGCTGCGAATGCGGGCCTGGTCGATTTCCAGGATGTCGGTGTCCGGGAAATGCCGGGCCTCGACACCGTAAATTTCACTTTTGAGCTTGCCGCCTTCGTCAAAGTTCTTGACGGTGAACTTGTGCATGAAGTAATCCACGTCGTGGCTCACCTCCCTGGCCTGCTCGGGGGCGCTGAAGCTCGGTGTGTTGCGCACCAGCCAGTAGGTGCCCAGGGCCAGCGCGCCCATCATCAGCAGCGGCATGTAAATGGCGATGCTGTCCCACAGGCGGTAGGCCATGCGCCACGACCGCCTCAACTGGTACAGCGCGCCACTTCGCCCGCGGACTGAGCCGGTCGCCGTGGTGGTCATTGTGTGTAGGCCTGTAGCAGACCGGCGTAGCGGCCACTGGCAACGAGCAGCAGGTCGCACAACTCGCGTGCCGCGCCATGGCCTCCGCAGGCTTGCGTGACATGGTGGGCCTGCGCCCTGACCTCCACGTGTGCATTCGCCGGCGCACAGCTCAGCGCCGCACGGCGCATCACGGGCAGGTCGGGCCAGTCATCGCCCATGGCCGCCGCCGCAGCCCAGTCCAGACCCAGGGCCTGCAGCGTGATCTCGGCGGCGGGGCGTTTGTCTTCGGTGCCAAAGTGCGCGTGGGTGATGCCCAGGGCCTGCAGCCGGGTGCGCAGCACGGGGCTGTCGCGGCCCGTGATCACCGCAGGGGTGATGCCAGCCTTTTGCAGCAGCTTCAAGCCCAGGCCATCCAGAATATTGAAGCGCTTGAGGGTTTCACCGTCCTCGGACAGGTAGAGGCCACCGTCCGTCAGCACCCCGTCCACGTCGAAGAAGGCGACGCGTATGCCCTGGGCCTTCAACAACAGCTCCGGTGCGAAACTCAGGGCGGGGGCGCTGTTGCTGCGCGTCCCGGGGGACGGCGCGGCGGACGCAGCAGACGCAGTGGCAGGCGTGGCAGGCACGGAGGTCATATGACTTTGGCTCGCATCAGGTCGTTGGTGTTGAGGGCGCCACACAACACGCCACCGTCGTCAACCACCAGCACGCTGGTGATGCGGAATTGCTCCATCAGCTCCACCGCTTCCACGGCCAGGGCATCCGGCCGCACGGTGCGCGGATTGGCATGCATCACGTCGCCGGCCCGGCTGCTGCGCAGGTCCACGCCTTTTTCAACGAGGCGGCGCAAATCACCGTCGGTGAAGATGCCCAGCACGCGCTGCTGGTCGTCCACCACAGCAGAAGCGCCCAGCCCCTTGGCGCTCATTTCGCGCATGAGCTCGGTAAAGCTGGTGTCGGGACCCACTCGCGGAACGTCGTCGCCGCTGCGCATGACATCGCTCACATGGGTGAGCAGCTTGCGGCCCAGCGAGCCACCGGGGTGGGAGCGGGCAAAGTCTTCTTCCCTGAAGCCCCGCGCATCCAGCAGCGCCACGGCCAGCGCATCGCCAAGCGCGAGCTGGGCCGTGGTGCTGGCGGTAGGCGCGAGGTTCAAGGGGCAGGCTTCCTGCTCCACGCTGCTGTCCAGCGTGACGCGCGCCTGTTTGGCCAATGCAGACTGCAGACCGCCGGTGATGGCCACCAGCGGCACACCCTGGCGGCTCAGCACCGGCAGGATGGACGTGAGCTCTTCGCTCTCGCCGCTGTTGGAAATGGCCAGCACCACGTCCAGGCCCGTGATCATGCCGAGATCGCCATGGCTGGCCTCGGCCGGGTGCACAAACATGGCGGGAGTTCCGGTGGAGGCCAGCGTCGCGGCAATCTTGCGCCCGATGTGGCCGCTTTTGCCCATGCCCATCACCACCACACGGCCGCGGCAGGTCAGCATCAGCTCCACCGCCCGGGAAAATTCGGGGCCCACGCGGCTGGCCAGCCCCTGCACGGCCGCCGCCTCTATTTCAAAGGTCTTGCGGGCCAGGGCAAGGGCCTGGTCGGCATTAAAGTTCGCGGGGTCAAAGCTCATGGCTGCATTCTATAGAGGAGGAGCAAGGAAGGCACATGGCGAGCACATGACGAACGCAAGGCTCACGATGCCGGTTGTTGGCATTAAAACCGTGCTGTTCCCGCAACTTCATCAGCTACCATCCACGCATGAGCGCGCTTGAACTGACCCTCCTGTACCTGCTGGCCGCGGTGCTGGGTGTGGTGGTCTGCCGCTCGTTCAAATTGCCGCCCATGCTCGGCTACCTGACTGTGGGCGTGTTGATCGGGCCAAATGCGCTGGCGCTGGCGGAGAACTCGGAGGGCGTGCGCCATCTGGGCGAGTTCGGTGTCGTGTTTCTGATGTTCGTGATCGGGCTGGAGTTCAACCTGACCAAGCTGCGCTCCATGCGCCGCCATGTCTTCGGGCTGGGGCTGCTGCAGGTGGCGCTCACCATTGTGCTGGCGACGCTGGGCTCACTGTTCCTGGCCAGCCTGGCACCCTCCTTATGGAAGATGAGCTGGCAAACCGCGCTGGCGCTGTCCGGCGCCATGGCCATGAGCAGCACGGCCATCGTGGTCAAGCTGCTGGCCGAGCGGCTGGAGCTCGATTCCGAGCACGGCAAGCGCATCATGGGCGTGCTGCTGCTGCAGGATCTGGCCGTGGTGCCCCTGCTGGTGCTGATTCCGGCCCTGGGGTCCTCACCCGACGAGTTGCTGGTGGCGCTGGCGATTGCCGCACTGAAGGCCAGCTTGCTGGTCGGGCTGCTGCTGACCGGGGGCCAGCGCGTCATGCGCTGGTGGCTGACGCTTGTAGCGCGGCGCAAAAGCGAAGAACTGTTTGTGCTCAACCTGCTGCTGGTCACGCTGGCGCTGGCCTGGATGACGGAGCGGGCCGGGCTGAGCCTGGCCCTGGGGGCCTTTATTGCCGGCATGCTGATTTCGGAAACCGAATACAAGCACCAGGTGGAGACCGACATCCGGCCCTTTCACGATGTCCTGCTGGGCCTCTTTTTCATCAGCATCGGCATGATGCTGGACTGGCGGGAGGTGGCGGTGCACTGGCGGCTGGTGCTGCTGCTGACGACCGCACCGGTCGCCTTCAAGCTGCTGCTGGTCACGGGGCTGGCCCGCTCGCTGGGCGCGACGGGGGGCGTTGCACTGCGTACCGGCCTTTATCTGGCGCAGGCGGGTGAATTCGGTTTTGTGCTGCTGACGCTGGCGCAGCAGAACCGCCTGCTGTCAGCGGGCCTGGCGAACCCCATCCTGGCCAGCATGGTGCTGTCGATGCTGGTCACGCCCTTCATCATCATGTACAGCAACCAGATCGTCATGCGGCTGGTCTCCAGCGAATGGCTGCAGCAGTCGCTTCAGATGACCACGATTGCGCGCAAGTCCATCAACGCCAACAAGCATGTGATCATCTGCGGCTATGGCCGCTGCGGCCAGAATCTGGGCCACATGCTGGAGCGCGAAGGCATCCAGTACATGGCGCTCGACCTGGACCCCGACCGCGTGCGGCAGGCCACGGCGGCGGGCGACTCGGTGGTGTTTGGCGACGCGGTGCGCCTGCAGGCGCTGGTTGCCGCGGGCCTGTCACGCGCCAGCGCCGTGGTGGTGACCTATCTGGACACCGCCAGCGCCCTCAAGGTGCTGGCCAACATCCGCGCCCATGCGCCCACCGTGCCGGTGATTGTGCGCACCGAGGACGACCATGACCTGGAAAAGCTGCAGGCCGCCGGCGCCACCGAGGTGGTGCCCGAGGCCATTGAAGGCAGCCTGATGCTGGCCAGCCACGCGCTGGCGCTGGTCGGCGTGCCCATGCGCCGCGTGATTCGCGTGGTGCAGGACCAGCGTGATGCGCGCTACAACCTGCTGCGCGGCTACTTTCGCGGCGCCGATGATGACACGGTCAATGAACTGGAGCAGGAGCGCCTCGCGACCGTGACGCTTCCCTTTGGCATCAAGTCACTGGGCCAGACGCTGGGCTCGCTCACGCTGGACGCCGCAGGCGTGCGCGTGGTCAGCCTGCGGCGCAGCGATGGCAAGATGCTGGACGCCCTTGAGTCCACGCGGCTCGACGGCGGCGATACCCTGGTGCTCTCGGGCAAGCCCGCGGCACTCGCCCTGGCCGAAGAAATATTGTTGGGTGGCCGCGCGAACTGACTGAATAACCCCGCGGCCCAGGCCAGCACTGCCGCTGCGGCGCTGTTGCGCGCGAGCGGCGCTTAATTCAGTTCGCCGTATTGCGTGCTGCTGAGTACCGGCGACACAGCGGATGACGCCATCTCGGTGTCTTCAAAGCCGGTGAGCAGGGTATAGGAATGCGGGCCACTGCGGGTTTTGGCGGCGTACTCCACCGCGCCCCCCGGGCCTTGCGCAGAGGCGGCCATCAGGGCTTGTTTGAATGCCACAACCTCATCGGCCTGGATAGGCTCATAGCGCGGCGTGGACGACGCGGCCTGCGCAGCAAGGGGCGCCACTGCCGCAGCACCCCGCGCCAACGGGGTCGACGTTTGCGCCGCAGTCTGGGAACCCGTGCCGGGCTTACCCACGGCAACCGCCTCGTCCATGCGCCAGTAAACGGCCGGCACCGTGATCTCAAAACGAGCCCTGGCGTTCTGCACGATCAGGGCTTCAATGTCGCCCAGTTGCTCGGGCAATCCGCCAGAAGCTTTGGCCAGATCCAGCATGACCAGAAACTCGTTGCCACGCGAGTCCAGGGACAGTACCTTGAATTTATAGCTGGCCGACAGCACCCCGGCGCGGGTCATGGCCTCGCGGATCGCGACATAGAGCTGCTCGCGGCGGGCGTGGCGCTTGACTTTGCGGCCGTCTCCAGGCTCTTCGGTTTCTGGCGCCTGACGCTGGGTCGCAGCGGCGGATCCACGCTTTTTTTCCTCACGTGCAGCAGACTTGCTCGTGTGGGACTTGGCGGAAAACCAGTTTAGAAAAGACATAGTTGGAGTTCTCGGGATTGGTGCCCGCCTCCTTGTCGGTCAGAAGGCAGCGCTTTACTGCGAAGTCACAGGTTTGTGTGTCGCTGTAGTTTACTCAGCGGATTTCATTTCGCCAAACACGACGTCGTCCTGTCGGCACAGTTACCTGGCAAAGCCCGGTAAAAAATCACAGAAATCCAACTTGGCTATATCCGGGAACCGCCGGAGGGTTCCGATCCCGCATCGCGCGCGACGCCGTTCCGGTGTCCTGAAGACTGCCGCGCGTGATGCGCGAGCCGTCAGGTCACCGCCACACGCCGGGGACGGTTGTACAGGCGTTTGGCCATCACGGAGCCCATCGCGACGGTCAGCTCCAGCGCGATCGGGCTGTGGCGGTTGGCCATTTCCAGGAAGCGCATGGGTGTCAGGCACCAGAGTTTGCAGGGGGTGGAGGCGTTCACCGTGGCACTGCGCGGCAGGTGCGAGAAAAAGGCGCCTTCGCCCAGGACGGTGCCGGAGCCTACCAGCGCCATCCGCACGCGTGCCTTTTCATCCTCATAGTGAACGCTCAAGGTGCCGCTTTCGACAAAATACAGCGTGCGGTCCAGCGCCCCCTGCT
This sequence comes from Polaromonas sp. P4_H1, assembly GCF_056400945.1. Taxonomy (NCBI): domain Bacteria; kingdom Pseudomonadati; phylum Pseudomonadota; class Betaproteobacteria; order Burkholderiales; family Comamonadaceae; genus Polaromonas; species Polaromonas sp. P4_H1. The sequence continues at coordinate 592,961 of NZ_JBFUKG010000001.1, forward strand.
CAAACAGCACCTGGCCGGTGTTGAGGGCAAAAGGCTGCAGATAGCTGGCAAGAATGTCCCAATGCGGCTGGTTGAACTGGCAGCGCAGGGCATCGCCACTGTGGCAATTCGTGATGGCCTGGGCAAGACCCTGGATGTCAAAGCTGATGGGGGCTGCTAAGGGGGCGTTCATGGTGTGCCCGACGATACCTTTGCCCCATGGCCGCAGCAAGGGACACTAACGCTCACTTACACCTGATACAGGGAGCAATTGTTTTGTAAGCAGGGCATTGGAAGCGTACTTCTGGCCTTCACTAGCCATTACTCGCCGTCCCTCGCCGTCATCGCTGCCACTCGCCGCCGGTTTAAGCCGGGCTTAAACATCCCGGCAGCGCCTCTGAACTCCCTGAATTCCCTGAACTACTTCCCGATACAGAATCTGGAAAAAATCTCGCCCAGCAGGTCGTCCGGCGTGAACTCACCCGTGATCTCGCTGAGCTGGCGCTGCGCCTGCCGCAAATCCTCCGCCAGCAGGTCCAGCGCCGGCCGTGCCGCCTGCAGCTGGCGCGCCGCGGTGGCCAATTGGGCCTGCACCTGGTGCAGTGCGCGCACATGGCGTTCACGCGCCATGAACACGCCTTCAGGCGCCGCTTGCCAACCCACCACCTGCAGCAGGCGCTGGCGCAGTGGTTGCAGGCCGGCACCTGTCTTGGCGGAAATCAGCACGCCCCCCTGCACCTCCTGCACTTCCCGCAGCAATGCCGGACTGGCCAGGTCCGATTTGTTCCAGACGTCAATGATGGCCGTGTGTTCAGGCAGTTTTTGGGCCAGCGTCCGTGCGATCCGGTCATCGGCCGCCAGGTAATTCATGGCATCCTGCGCTGGCACCGCGGCATCCCGCCGGGTCAGGTCATGCAAAAACAGGACCGCGTCGGCGCTTTCAATTTCCGCCCAGGCGCGTTCCACGCCGATTTTCTCCACCTCGTCCAGCGCCTCGCGCAGGCCGGCGGTGTCGACCACGTGCAGGGGTACGCCCTCGATCTGGATCAGCTCGGACACCTTGTCGCGCGTGGTCCCGGCAATCGGCGTCACGATGGCCAGTTCGGCGCCGGCCAGCGCATTGAGCAGCGAACTCTTGCCGGCATTGGGCTGGCCCGCAATCACCACCTTGATGCCCTCGCGCAGGATCGCGCCCTGCGTGGCGCGCTGCATCACGCCCGCCAGCGTGCCCTGCAGCCGCGACAGCTGGCCCTGGGCGTCGGCCTTCTGCAGAAAGTCGATGTCTTCCTCCGGAAAGTCCAGCGTGGCCTCCACCAGCATGCGCAGGTGAATCAGCTGCTCCAGCAAGGTATTCACCGCCAGCGAGAACTCGCCCGACATGGAGCGCGCCGCCGACCGGGCCGCCGTTTCGGTGCTGGCATCGATCAGGTCGGCGATGGCCTCGGCCTGTGCCAGGTCAATCTTGTCATTGAGGAAGGCGCGTTCGGTGAATTCCCCGGGTTGCGCCACCCGCAACTGCACCAGCCACGGCTGGCCGGTGGCCGGGTTGAGCGCGGCGCCCGCTTCCAGGCAGCGCGCCAGCAGCAGCTGGAGCACCACCGGCCCGCCGTGCGCCTGCAGCTCCAGCACATCCTCGCCGGTGTAGGAATGGGGTGCCGGGAAGTGAATCGCCAGGCCCTGGTCGAGCACCTGGCCCTGCGCGTCCCTAAACGGCAGGTAGGTGGCCTGGCGCGGCGCCAGCGCGCGACCGCAAATGGCCGCAATCACAGGGGCGATGTCCTTGCCCGAGACGCGCACAATGCCCACGGCGCCGCGGCCGGGTGCGGTGGCGATGGCAACAATGGGGTCGTGGTGTCGGGCCAGCATGGTGTGTAGATGTTAAGGGGCAAACAAAATGTTGGCTCCTGGGCGAGGGTAACCCTCACCGCCCAGGTCAGCCTCCAAACAGCCTCCAAAGAAAAAAGGCCGCAGCGCGGCCCTTTTTTTATTCCGAGTCCGCTTTACCTGAACTTCGGCAGGTTGAACTGCGGCGGTACACCCATTCGCGTGTTGATCACCCACTGCTGGGCGATGGACAGGATGTTGTTGGTGATCCAGTACAGCACCAGGCCGGCCGGGAAGAAGAAGAACATCACACTGAAGATCAGCGGCATGAACCACATCAGCTTGGCCTGCATCGGATCCGGCGGCGCGGGGTTGAGCGCCGTCTGCAGCATGGTTGTCAGGGTCATGAGGACGGGCAGGATGAAGAAAGGATCGGGCGCCGAGAGGTCATGAATCCACAAGACCCAGGGCGCGTTGCGCATTTCGACGCTGGACAGCAGCACCCAATAGAGCGCAATGAACACCGGGATCTGGATCATGATGGGGAAGCAGCCGCCCATGGGGTTGACCTTTTCCTCGCGGTAGATCTTCATCATCGCCTGCTGCATCTCCTGCGGCTTGTCCTTCAGGCGTTCGCGCATCTCCATGATCTTGGGGTTGATGGCCTTCATCTTGGCCATGCTGGCGTAGGCCTTGGCATTGAGCCAGTAAAAGGCGATCTTGAGCAGCAGCACCAGCGCCACGATGGACCAGCCCCAGTTAAGGAGAAAGCCATGCAGCTTGTCGAGCAGCCAGTACAGCGGCTTGGCCAGGATGGTCAGCCAGCCGTAGTCCTTCACCAGCTCCAGGCCGGGGGCCAGGGCTTCCAGTTTTTTCTCTTCCTGCGGGCCGACAAACAATCTCGACTCGATGGTCTTGGTGGCGCCCGGTGCAATGCTGTCCAGCGGCGTGATCAGGCCAACCGCATACAGGTTGGTGTCGACCTTGCGCAGGAACAGGTCGCGCTTCAGGCCATCGGCCAGAATCCAGGCTGCGGCAAAGTAGTGCTGGACCATGGCCACATAGCCGTTGGCCGCCTGTTTTTCCACATCGACCTTGTTGTTCTCGATGTCCTTGAATTCCACCTTCTGGTACTTCTTGGCTTCGGTGTAAATGGCCGGACCGGTGAAGGTGGAATAGAACGATGATTCGCCCGGCGGTTTGTTGCCGTCACGCACCAGCTGCATATAAAGCTGCGGCGCCACCGGCGCGCTGCCGGTGTTGATGATGTCGTGGCGCACGGCGATGTCGTACGCGCCGCGCTTGAGCGTGTAGGTCTTGACCAGCTTGACGCCGCCGAGGTCTGCCGATTCAAACTTGATTTGCAGCTCGTTCTGGCCGTCCTTCAGGCTGCGCTCGCCGGGCACCACGGTCATCAGGGTTTTGTGGGTCGGGAAGGTGCCGCCTGTGCCGCTCGCGATCAGGCCGGTCTGCGCCACATAAACCCGGTTGGTGCTTTCGTCGAGCAGCACAAAGCCGGCGTCGGTGTTGGCCATGTCCTTGAAGCGGGTAAACGCGGAATGGACCAGCGTGCCGCCTTCGCTGTCAAAGGTCAGCGCCAGCACGTCGGTGTTCACCACCACACGTTCGCGGGTTGCCGCGGCCATGGGGGATGGCGCGCCTGCGGGCACGGCGCCGGGCGCAGAACCAGGCACGGCGGGAACCGCGCTGGCGGTGGCCGGCGCAACCGGCACAGAAGAAGCCGGCGCCGTGGGCGCCGACGTTGCGCCGACAGGTGTTTTGGCGGTCTGCGTGGCACCGGGGAAGAAGGTGGCTTTGTGGCCGTTGAAAACCTGCCACTGGTCCCACAGGAGAACCATGGAAAAGCCAAAAATCACCCACAAAATGGTGCGGCGGATGTCGTTCATGACGGCGTCTTTTTAGAAGGAGTGGAAGTCACGGGTGTGACCAGTCGGGTGAAAAGAGGCGTCGGGCCCGCTGGCGGCACGGGATCAAGCCCGCCGTCGCACCAGGGATGGCAACGCGCCAGGCGGCGCAATGTGAGGTAGCTTCCCAAGGCTGCGCCATGCAGTTGCAAGGCCTGCAGGGAATAGGCCGAGCAGCTGGGTTCAAACCGGCAGGCAGAGCCCAGCCAGGGGCTGAGCAGCAGGCGGTAGCCTTTGACCAGCCCGATCAGCAGGCTTTGCGGCAAACGCAGCAAAGGTGTCAGTGGCGCCAATAGCGCCACGAGCCGGTGCACCGCGGCAAGGAAAGGGGAAGGGACGAGCGGCTTCATGGAGCCTTGGCTCCCGCCTGCATCAGGGCCTGCACTTCGGCGCGCACCGCTTCCTTGAGCTGCGTTGAACTGGCGCTCACGAACTCGGCACGGGAAAAGTCACGGCGCAGCCGGACCACAAAAGCAGCCTGCGGATACTGATGCAGAAACTCGGCACTCACGGTATAGATCTGCCTCTTGATCGCATTGCGCGTAACGGCCCGTTTGGCCCAGCGTTTGGGAACCATCGCACCGATCCACTGGTCCTGGACAGGAAACAGGGCGGGCGAATCGGCACCTTCGACGGGCCGTGCGGGAACGGGCTTCGCATCCAGCGCATTGCGGTGCAATGCGAAGTGCGTCGTCCTTGCAACAATGGCGCCGGCAAGTACTGCCTGGAACTGGGATCGGGTTTGAAGCCGCTGCACTGGCGCCAAGCGTCAGCTCAAGAGCAAAGAGCCAGCCAGAAAACCAGCCTAGACGGCCAGGCGCTTGCGGCCTTTGGCGCGGCGTGCAGCGATCACTGCGCGGCCGCCACGCGTTTTCATGCGCGTCAGAAAGCCGTGCGTGCGTGCGCGCTTGACTTTGGAAGGTTGGTATGTGCGTTTCATGATAAATCCTACTAGCCTTAATTCGGCTGTTAACTCGGCTGTTAGCTACAAGCTTTCCCCGGCGATTCGAATGATCTTGGTGGCCGTACAGCACGGCCATCTTTGCAAGCCCGCAGGACTTGCGCCGCACCTGCAGCAACCTCAAAGGCCTGGGTTACAAGCCGGTCGTGCAAGCGGCATCCATCCGCTACGAATCAGGGAAACCCATGATTATCGCAGATTTCCCAACCCTGGCAACAAGTTAGGCGCCGCAACTGCCGTAAAGCTTAAGAAGCCTCCTAGAAGCTCCGTCAAACGCTGAAAATAGGTTGAAACCCGGGGCAAGTATTTTGTGGATAACTTGCCACGCGGACTACAATTGCGGGTGCTAAAAATAAACAATATCCACAAGCAGCCGCTGACTGCTTTGCACCTGCAGCCCAGCCAAATCCCGTCATGAGTGAGGTCTCCATTCCTAGCCTGAGTCACGATCTGTGGCAAAACTGTGTCGACCATCTGGCGCAGGAATTACCCGAGCAGCAGTTCAACACCTGGATCCGTCCACTGGTCGTTGATGTGGCTGCGGACCTCTCCAAAGTCACCATCCAGGTCGGCAACCGCTTCAAGCTGGACTGGATACGCGCCCAGTATGCGGCGCGCATTTCTGCCTTGCTCGAAAAAATCTCGGGCCACAGAATTTCTCTGGAGTTAGCGCTCGCTCCGCGTGAGTCACCCGCCAAATCAGCTTCCTTGACCAGGAGCTTTGAAGGCGTTGGGGTTGCCGAGCCAGCCGGTCTGGGCGTTCCCGAAGAAGTGGCCGGCGCTCCGTTCAAGAACCGCCTCAACAGCGCGCTGACCTTTGACACCCTCATTGAAGGCACGGCCAACCGCATGGGCCGGGCCGCGGCGCTGCATGTCTCGAGCAGCCTGGGGCAGCTTTACAACCCCCTCTTTATCTACGGCGGCGTCGGCCTCGGCAAAACGCACTTGATGCACGCCATCGGCAACAAGCTGCTGGCGGACAACCCTTCGGCCAAAGTTCTCTACATCCATGCCGAGCAGTTTGTTTCGGATGTGGTTAAGGCGTACCAGCGCAAGACTTTTGACGAGTTCAAGGAACGCTACCACTCGCTCGATTTGCTGCTGATTGACGACGTGCAGTTTTTTGCCAACAAGGACCGCACGCAGGAAGAGTTCTTCAACGCCTTCGAGGCCTTGCTGACCAAAAAATCGCACATCGTGATGACCAGCGACACCTATCCCAAGGGTCTGACGGACATCCATGAGCGCCTGGTGTCGCGCTTTGACTCCGGCCTGACGGTGGCGATCGAGCCGCCCGAGCTCGAGATGCGCGTGGCCATCCTGATTCGCAAAGCCGAGGCCGAAGGCACGGTCATGCCGGAGGAGGTCGCGTTTTTTGTGGCCAAGAACGTGCGCTCCAACGTGCGTGAGCTCGAAGGCGCGCTGCGCAAGATCCTGGCCTATTCGCGCTTCAACCTCAAGGAAATCTCCATCCAGCTGGCCCGCGAAGCCCTGCGCGACCTGCTGTCGATTCAGAACCGGCAGATTTCCGTGGAAAACATCCAGAAGACCGTCGCCGACTATTACAAGATCAAGGTCGCCGACATGTACTCCAAGAAGCGCCCAGCCAGCATTGCCAGGCCACGCCAGATTGCCATGTACCTGGCCAAGGAACTCACGCAAAAGAGCCTGCCCGAGATCGGCGAGCTGTTTGGCGGCCGCGACCACACCACCGTGCTGCACGCCGTGCGCAAGATGTCTGCCGAGCGCCAGCAAATGACCGAACTCAACCAGCAACTGCATGTGCTGGAACAAACCCTGAAAGGCTGAAATGAATGCTTTATGACTCAGTTTTCAGGGCATAAGTCGATGAATAACACGTTCACAACAACCATGGGGACAACTTTTGAACAACCCATGACTTATCCACAGAAGCCGATGACAATCAAAAGTTGTTCATGTTTTACGGAGACTTCACAAGGCCTCTGAACACATAGTTAAACAAACGCCAAGTGGTTGATCAAAAAGGGGAAAATAGCGCTATCCACAGATTTGCGTGGCCCTTACTACTACTACTAATTTGAATTAAAGAATTAAAGATAAATACAAGAGGAACTCATGATCGTTCTGAAAGCCACCCAGGATAAAGTTTTGTCGGTACTGCAATCGGTCGCGGGCATCGTGGAGCGCAGGCACACCTTGCCGATCCTGGCCAACGTGCTGATCCGCAAAACCGGCGCGCAGCTGCAGCTCACCACGAGCGATCTTGAAATCCAGATCCGCACCACCGCCGACCTCGATGGCGATGCCGGCAACTTCACCACCACGGTGGGTGCGCGCAAGCTCATCGACATCCTGCGGTCCATGCCCAGCGACCAGACCGTGTCGCTCGAGTCGGCGCAAAGCAAGCTGATCCTCAAGGGCGGCAAGAGCCGCTTCACGCTGCAAACCCTGCCAGCCGAAGACTTCCCGCTGGTGCAGGAAGCCGCCAACTTCGGCCCCAGCTTCTCGGTACCGCAAAAGGTGCTCAAGGAGCTGCTCAACCAGGTGTCGTTTGCGATGGCGGTGCACGACATCCGCTACTACCTCAACGGCATTTTGTTTGTGGCTGAAGGCAAGCAGCTAAGCCTGGTGGCCACCGACGGCCACCGCCTGGCGTTCTCGTCGGCCACGCTCGATGTGGAAGTGCCCAAGCAGGAAGTCATCCTGCCGCGCAAGACCGTGCTGGAAATGCAGCGCCTGCTCAGCGACAAGGAAGGCGCCATCGAGATGCAGTTTGCCGGCAACCAGGCCAAGTTCAGCTTCGAGGGCATGGAGTTTGTCACCAAGCTGGTCGAAGGCAAATTCCCCGACTACAACCGCGTGATTCCGAAGAACCATAAAAACATCATCACGCTGGGCCGCGTGCCGCTGTTGGCCAGCCTGCAGCGCACCGCGATTCTCACGAGCGAAAAGTTCAAGGGTGTGCGCCTGAACATCGAACCCGGCACGCTGCGGGTGGCGTCCAATAACGCCGAGCAGGAAGAGGCCATTGACGAGCTCGACATCGACTACAGCGGCGACGCCATCGAAATCGGCTTCAACGTGACCTACCTGATCGACGCACTGGCCAACATGGACCAGGACATGGTGAAGATCGAGCTGGCCGACTCCAACAGCTCGGCGCTGCTCACCATTCCCGACGATGCAGCCTTTAAATACGTGGTGATGCCCATGCGCATTTGATGCATTTGGTCACGCTAAAAGCGCGCCCAAATTCAAACAGACCCGCTTGCTAGAGCGGGTTTGGTCATTCAAGAGATTGAAGAAATCGAAAAGATTTGGAAGTAAAGCTGGTTATGACTGAAGAAAACAATGTGAACGGGGCCGATCAGGTGCACGTAACTGACGGTACTGCGGGCGAGGAAAGCTCCAATTTCCAGCCCAAAATCGACACCAACCAGGCCGGCGCTTCAGAAGCCTACGGCGAAGGCTCGATCCAGATCCTGGAAGGCCTGGAAGCCGTGCGCAAGCGCCCCGGCATGTACATTGGCGACACTTCAGACGGCACCGGCTTGCACCACCTGGTGTTCGAGGTGGTCGACAACTCGATTGACGAAGCACTGGCCGGCCACTGCGACGACATCGTCGTCACCATCCACACCGACAACTCCATCAGCGTGACCGACAACGGCCGCGGCATTCCGACCGGCATCAAGATGGACGACAAGCATGAGCCCAAACGCTCGGCCGCCGAGATTGCCCTGACCGAGCTGCATGCCGGCGGCAAGTTCAACCAGAACAGCTACAAGGTCTCGGGTGGCCTGCACGGCGTGGGCGTGAGTTGCGTGAATGCGCTGTCAAAAATGCTGCGCCTCACTATTCGCCGCGACGGCAAGGTGCATGTGATGGAGTTCTCGCGCGGCTTTGTGCAAAACCGCATCATCGAGCAGATCAACGGCGTGGACGTCTCGCCAATGAAGGTGATGGACCACACCGACAAGCGCGGTACCGAAGTCCACTTTTTGCCCGACACCGAAATCTTCAAAGAAAACAACGATTTCCATTACGAAATCTTGAGCAAGCGCCTGCGCGAGCTGAGCTTTTTGAACAACGGCGTGCGCATTCGCCTGAAAGACGAGCGCAGCGGCAAGGAAGACGACTTTGCCGGCGCCGGCGGCGTGAAGGGCTTTGTTGAGTTCATCAACAAGGGCAAGACGGTGCTGCACCCCAACGTGTTTGCCGCCATGGGCGACCGCCAGAGCGACCAGGGCACCAACATCGGCGTGGAAGTCGCCATGCAGTGGAACAGCGGTTACAGCGAACAGGTGCTGTGCTTTACCAACAACATTCCCCAGCGCGACGGCGGCACCCACCTGACCGGCTTGCGCGCCGCGATGACGCGGGTCATCAACAAATACATCGACGACAGCGAGCTGGCCAAGAAAGCCAAGGTGGAAGTCACCGGCGACGACATGCGCGAAGGCCTGTGCTGCGTGCTGAGCGTGAAGGTGCCCGAGCCCAAGTTCTCCAGCCAGACCAAAGACAAGCTGGTAAGCAGCGAAGTGCGCGGCCCGGTCGAAGACATTGTGAGCCGCCTGCTGCACGACTACCTGCAGGAGCGCCCGAACGATGCGAAGATCATCGTCGGCAAGATCATCGAGGCGGCCCGCGCCCGCGAAGCCGCGCGAAAAGCGCGTGATATGACCCGCAGAAAAGGGGTTCTCGACGGCATGGGCCTGCCCGGCAAGCTGGCCGACTGCCAGGAAAAAGACCCCGCCATGTGCGAGATCTACCTGGTCGAGGGTGACTCCGCCGGTGGCTCCGCCAAGCAGGGCCGCGACCGCAAGTTCCAGGCGATTCTTCCGCTGCGCGGCAAGATCCTGAACGTCGAAAAAGCCCGCTACGAAAAGCTGCTGACCAGCAACGAGATTTTGACGCTGATCACCGCCCTGGGCACCGGCATCGGCAAGGCCGGCGGCATTGGCGGCACGCCCGGCACCGACGACTTCAACGTCGCCAAGCTGCGCTACCACCGCATCATCATCATGACCGACGCCGACGTGGACGGCGCGCACATCCGCACGCTGCTGCTGACCTTCTTTTACCGCCAGATGCCCGAGCTGGTCGAGCGTGGCCACATCTACATCGCGCAGCCACCGCTGTACAAGGTCAAGGCCGGCAAGGAAGAGCAGTACCTCAAGGACACCGCCGCACTCGACGGCTTCCTGCTGCGCATTGCGCTCAAGGATGCGAGCGTGCAAACCGGCGCCGACGCAAGCACCGTGCTCACCGGCGACACGCTGGCCGAGCTGGCCCGCAAGCACCAGCTGGCCGAGTCCGTGATTGCCCGCCTGCGCGGCTTCATGGACGCGGAAGCCCTGCGCGCGATTGCCGACGGCGTGAGCCTGAACCTCGACACCGTGGCCGATGCGGAAGCCTCCGCCGTGACGCTGCAGGTCAAGCTGCGCGAGCTGAACACCACGGGCGCCCCGGCCGAAGTGGCTGGCGAGTTTGACACCCGCAGCGACAAACCCATTCTGCGCATCAGTCGCCGCCATCACGGCAACGTGAAGAGCAGCGTGATCACGCAGGACTTTGTGCACGGCGCCGATTACGCCACCCTGGCCGATGCCGCCGCCACCTTCCGGGGCCTCATCAGCGAAGGCGCCAAGGTCATGCGCGGCGAAGGCGAGCGCCAGAAGGAAGAAAAAGTCAGCGACTTCCGCCAGGCCATGGCCTGGTTGATCGGCCAGGCCGAAAACGCCACCGCCCGCCAGCGCTACAAAGGCCTGGGCGAGATGAACCCGGCTCAGCTATGGGAAACGACGATGGACCCGCAAGTGCGCCGCCTGCTGCGCGTGCAGATTGACGACGCCATTGAAGCCGACCACGTGTTCACCATGCTGATGGGTGATGAGGTGGAACCGCGCCGGGAGTTTATTGAGCAGAATGCGCTGCGGGCTGCCAACATTGATGTTTAAGTATGGCGTCGGAGTCGCTTTGTGACTCGAGAGCTGATTCTTTATTGTGACGAATCAGACTCATCCGGCAAACACTTTGCAAATTTCTATGGCGGCGCATTGGTGGAGTCAACGCATCACGCGGAAGTGATTGCACGGCTAGATGCCTGCAAGGAACGTCTTAATTTGTTTGGCGAGCTTAAGTGGCAGAAAATCACTGAGCCTTACGCACAGAAGTACATTGATTTCGTGGAAGAAGTTTTTCTGCTTGTGAAAGAGGGCAAGCTGAAAATTCGAATCATGTTCACTCAAAACTACTTTTCAGCGCACCGCCTAACGACTGAACAGCGGGAAAATGGGTTTTTTCTTCTCTACTACCAGTTCATAAAGCATGCTTTTGGGCTTAAATATGCCGGCACGCTAGGTGTACGCACTGGAATTCGTATTTACTTTGACAAGTTACCAGATACCTCTGAAAAATGTGCCGCGTTCAAAGGTTTTGTAACGGGGCTGAATGCTAATTCGGGGTTTCGGCGGGCAAACGTGCACATTCGCGCTGATCAGCTTGCCGAGGTTGACTCCAAAGAGCATGTGATCCTTCAAGCTTTGGACGTGATTCTTGGATCTATTCCTTTTCGTTTGAACGACAAGCACAAGGAAAAGCCGGAAGGATCGAGGACGCGAGGCAAGAGAACCATCGCTAAAGAGCGTGTTTATAAGCGGGTGCTGGCAGAGATTCGTTCTGCCTATAGTGGTAAAGCGTTCAACATTGGCATTTCCACTGGTGCCAACCCTGGACTGGAGAGTCGATGGAATGATCCGTACCGTCATTGGCTTTTCAAACCAGCGGATGGTGTCGTTCGGCCGGAGTTTGCAAAAAAACGAGGCGGAAAAGAAAAAAGCCCCGCAGGCACTACATAAATGTCCCAAGTGGAACTTGGGCGTTCGTGCGCTGAAGGGCCTAGAAATTATAAGTGAAGAAAGTAAAACCACGCAAATTGCATGCTTACCATTGCACCTTCAGCTGTTCGAATGATGGCTGATGCGGAAATGGCGGCATCACTGCTGGGCGGAGCCTCCCGCGTCATCGTCGAGCTCAATCACGGGAGATCATAAGATAGCGGTCTTACCGAAACTTGTTTGGAACGCTCATGGATTGGTCGCGCGAAGAGGTTGAAGCAATCGTTGCTGACTATTTGCAAATGTTGACGCTAGAGCTGGCGGGTCAAAGCTATAGCAAGACTGTGCATCGCCAAAAATTGCAGGCCAAGTTACAAGAGCGTTCCGACGCCTCTATTGAGTTCAAGCACGGCAATATCAGCGCGGCAATGATAGACCTCGGGTTTCCCTACATTCGAGGCTACAAACCCCGATCAAACTACCAAGCGCTTCTGGCGGTCGTTGCCGCAGATCAAGTTCGCGGTAAAACGACGCTTGACAGCGCTGCGCTTGCGGCTGTCCAGCAGCCCGCGTTAGTGCCAACGTTAGTTGACTTCACTAAAGTGAAATCAGATGCCCCTCAGAAACAGAATCGAGCGACTGAATCCGTAAATCCCCTATTTTTCAAAGCTGTAAAACGCGACTACCTCGAACGGGAAGCTCAGAATCAATCATTGGGACTGGCCGGCGAAGAGTTCGTCGTTAAGTTCGAGCATTGGCGGCTCATTGCACTTGGTCAGCAACGGCTTGCAGACAGGGTTGATCACGTTTCCCAATCGAAGGGAGACGGTCTGGGTTACGACATACTGTCTTTTGATGCGGATGGCAAAGAACGCTTTATTGAGGTGAAGACAACCTCGTTTGGTCGTGACACACCGTTTTTTATTTCGCGGGGCGAGCTTGCCCTATCGCATGGTGCTGAAGACCAATTTCATCTTTATCGACTTTTTGAATTCAGGAAAGCGCCCCGCCTTTTTGATCTGAAGGGTTCGCTTGATCAGCATTGCGTTCTAGATCCGGTGACTTATCGCGCTAGCTTTGGCTAAGCGGCGTTGGATGATGAATAGTCAAGATATAACGGACATCAATAGCTGCTGAATTCATAGCAGACATGGCCCGCAGCTGGCCAGACGGGCAGGCCTCTTCGCGCGTCGGGGGTGGCAATTCCTTACAAAACTCAACACGCCAGACGCAGGCGTGTCATCTTGGCGGCGCAACATCGCCCCTTTGCTGCCAAAGGAGACATGTATGAAGAAGCTTGCGAACTTTTTGTTCCGTCCGCGCTACCTGCGGGCCATTCCTTCGCTGGTGGTGCTGACCACAGCCATGGCCTGGGGTGTGGCGCCTGATTCGGATGTGATGGATACCGTGCAGAAGAAGGCGGTGGGCGTGACGCTGTCGCTGAACCACACCGCCGCTGCGGGCGCTGGCTCTAATGACAAACCTGACACCGACGCGGCTGCCGGTGATTCGCTGGCTAGTTGATGGGGGCGCCATGGGTGGCTTGCTGGCCAGCACGTAAGAAAAACTGGCCTGAAACCACGGCAGCACATATGTAGGCTGCGATTGTTGAAGGGTCGAAGCCCAACGACCAAGCTCAGGGCGAACGGTAGTGAAGTGTCGATGCCGCTGGGTGCCACCCGCATGCGGGGCACTGCCCACCCGGGAAGAGAACGTTGGGAGCCATGGCGGTTGAGGCGTGTGCGCACGGCACTGCCGCATAATTGCCGCAACTTACTCCGAAGGGGTTCACATGGCGGTATTGATCCTGGGCCTTATTCTGTTTTTGGGCGTGCACTCCACGCGCATCGTGGCCGACGGCTGGCGCACGCAGATGATGGCCCGGCTGGGCGAGAAGCCCTGGAAGGGTGTTTACGCGCTGCTCTCCATTGCCGGCTTTGTGTTGCTGGTGTGGGGCTATGGCCTGGCGCGCCAGAACCCGGTGGTGCTGTGGACGCCGCCCGTGGGCATGCGGCATGTGGCTGCGCTGCTGATGCTGCTCGCCTTCATCCTGCTGGTGGCCACCTATGTGCCGCGCAACGCCATCAAGGCAACGCTGCATCACCCCATGCTGCTGTCGGTGAAGGTGTGGGCCCTGGCGCACCTGCTGGCCAACGGCACGCTGGCGGGCGTGGTGCTGTTTGGCGCCTTTCTGGTGTGGGCGGTGTGTTGCTTCAAGGCGGCGCGGGGGCGGGACCGTGCGGCGAACACCGTGTACCCGCCGGGCACGGCGGCCGGCACGGCCATCACGATGGCGGTGGGTTTGGTGGCCTGGGCCGGGTTTGCGTTCTGGGCCCATGGCGTGCTGATTGGCGTGCGGCCGCTGGGCTGAGGGTGGCTGTGCAACCCATCGCCGTCATCGACTTTGAAACCACGGGCCTGTCGCCGGCCATGGGCGACCGCGCCACCGAGGTGGCCATCGTGCTGGTGGAGGGCGGCCGGGTGGTGGACCGCTTTCAGAGCCTGATGAATGCGGGGGTGCGCATCCCGGCCTTCATCACGGGCCTCACGGGCATCACCAACGCCATGGTGGCCGGCGCGCCCGATGCCGCCACGGTCATGGCCGACGCCAACCGCTTTGTGGGCAACGCGCCCCTGGTGGCGCACAACGCGTCGTTTGACCGCAAGTTCTGGGAGGCCGAGCTAAGCCGTGCCGGGGAGAGGGCGAGCCAGCCGTTTGCCTGCACCATGCTGGTGGCCAGACGGCTCTACCCCCAGGCGCCCAGCCACAAACTGGGCGTGCTGGTCGATTACCACCACTTGCCCAAAGCCGGCCGCGCGCACCGGGCACTGGCCGATGCGGAAATGGCGGCGTCGCTGCTGGGCCAGATTCAGCATGACCTGCGTTGCCGCCACGGCGTGGCCCGCCCCGACCATGCCCTGCTGATGGCTCTACAGCGCTGCGCCAAACCGGCGGTGCCTGCGTTGATGGCGCAATACACCGACGGGTGAACCGCGGCGTAGGTTGCGGGCAGACTTAGAGCCGCTAACAAAACCCTCCTGGCGTCGTTGTGCCGCCTTGGCCGTGCTACAGCACTGTCTGCGGCGGCACGCCTGGCCAGGACCGCTTCGCTGGGTTTTGTTAGCGGCTCATATTTGTTTTCCCCTGTGTCTCCTTGTCGCGTATGCACTCGCGGCGCTGTCTGACACCGGGGCGGATTGGGCCTTTCCAGAATGGGGTTGACTAGTGGCGTGAGTGCGTTTGCGCATGCGCCTGTCTTCAACCGCTATTTCTATTGGAGAACCCACCATGACTTATAAACAGAACCCGCGCGACGAAAAGGTTGAGCACCTTGGCAAGGTGGTGAATGACCACAACAAGGTAGGCGAGCAGCCCCTCACCCAGAAAAATGAGGCCCAGCGCACCTCGGAAAGCCGGGCGGACCGGGAGGCGCACATCGGCAGCGGGAATCAGACGCAGTCGCGCCGGGGCAATACCGGGCATTAAGCTGCCTTGTGGAGGCGCGGCAGGCTTGTCCAGGAGCCGGAATGGCCTCGCTGCAGTGTCATGGGCGCCCTGAGTGCTCTGACGCAACCTCGTTTGTTGCTGCAAGCTCTGGATTGAGGGCGGCTGGGTTGGCGCTGTGCAAAAGCGTCCGCTTTTGCCGGACCTCGATTTGAACTTGGCGTGGATCGGCGAAGTCGCATCCAAACCCGCAAAAATAAACGCAGGAATTGTAAAAAGTCTATATAAAGCATAGACTTGCGAATGCTTGGAAAGTCGCAAAAATTCGCTCTTTATGATCACCCCGCGCAGATGGAGCCCTTGCTGCCGGGTGAGCATCTCCTGGAGCCGCTGCTGGAGCAGGCTCATGATCTGCAGCGCGAAGCGCGCAGTCTGGCGGGGGCAGGCGCACCGGCCGATCTCCGCCAGCTGCTGCGAGCGATGAATTCCTATTACAGCAACAAAATCGAGGGGCAGCACACGCTGCCTTTTGAGATTGAGCGCGCGTTGCACAATGACTATTCGCAGGACGGGGACAAGGCGCGGCGCCAGCGGCTGGCGCTGGCCCACATGGAAACCGAGCGTGCCATTGAAACCGGCTGGAAAGGCTGGTCCAGCCAGCAGGTATGGTCTGCGCAAATGGTGCGCGACATTCACCAAGACCTGTTTGCCCGCCTGCCGGATGTCGACCGTGTGCTGCCCGAGGGCGATGTGCTGGTGCCTGGCGCTTTGCGCGACCGCGAGGTCAGTGTGGGCGTGCATGCGGCGCCGGCCCACGCGGCCATCAGCGCCATGCTGGAGCGCTGGGGCGGTTTTTACGGCGGTGTGCGACGCGGTGAGCTGCAGGTTCTGGCCGTTGCCGCTTCGCACCACCGGCTGGCGTGGATCCACCCGTTCCGCGACGGCAATGGCCGCGTGGCGCGGCTCCACACACACCTTGCGCTGGGCGCGCTGGGCCTGACCAATGGCTTGTGGTCGCCGCTGCGCGGCTTTGCCCGCAGCCATGAGGCTTACTACCTGCATCTGGCCGCCGCTGATGAGCCGCGGGCCGGTGACCTGGATGGGCGTGGCAACCTGTCGGAGCGCGCGCTGATTGCCTGGATGCGCTATGTGCTGGGCCTGTGCATTGACCAGGTGCGCTTCATGGCCGGCTTGCTCGACATGGCCGGCATGAAGGACCGCATTGCCGCCTGCCTGGCCTTCGAGGAAAACGTGGTGAAGCGCGGTGTGCGCAGCGAGTCGCTGCGGGCATTGCACTACCTGCTACTCACGCAGGCCGAACTGGAGCGCAGCGAGTTCAAGGCTTTGCTGGGGCTGGGGGAGCGCCTTGCCACGGCGCAGGTGACGGCACTGCTCAAGCGCGGCCTGCTGGCCACGGACTCGCCCCACGGCAAGTTGCGCTTTGGTGTGCCGCAGCATGCACTGCGCTTTTACTTTCCCAGCCTGTGGCCCGAGGCCGAGGCGGGCGGTGATTCGGGGCAATAAAAGCCTGCAGCCATTGTCTGGCAGTCGCCCGTGCTGGCGACGCTGAAGCCATATTGCGGGGACCTGATGATGAAGTATTTGCCGGCGCAGCAGAGGCTCTGGCTGCTCATGGGCGTTGCGGCGGCAAAAGCGGGCTTGCGGGTGTTTCGCTTGCTGACATGCGATACATCCGGGCGGCTGCGCTGTTTCACATGATGAAGATCGTCTGATTAATGAGCGCTCACTTATTCCGTGGCCCCCATGAAACGGTGATTGCGCATCGACTTACAAAGTCAACGAAGCCGACACCTCAAGAACAATTCCACCGGAGAAGATGAATGCTTCTTCAATTTACAGGAGCTTCAATGACTCGATTTCAAAACTTCCCTGCCCAACTTGCTTCTACTCGCCCTTCCCGCGCCGCTCGTCCGCGGATGTTGCGGGCCATTCCGTCCATGGTGATTTTGACCACCGCCATGGCGTGGGGCGCGGCCTCATATGCTGGCGTGCCGGGCCTTGATGGCGCATTGGCTGGCCAGGGCGGCCTCACCGTTGCCGCGGGCCCCTCTGTCGGGGTCGGCGTGGGTGCAGGCGCTGGGGGCGGTGTGAGTGTGGGCACCGTGGGGGTAGGTGCCGGTGGTGGTGCCAACACGGGTGTCACGGTTGGCGGCGGAACCGCCAATAAGGGCTTGGGGCTTGATACCGCCGCGCAGGCGGGCGCCAACCGCAACGTCACCGCCGAAGAGCGCGCGGCAGCCACGGCGGATGCTGACGTCCGGGCGGGCGGTGCGGCGAATGCCTCGGGCGGCACCAGCCGCGCAGGTGCGGTGCTTGACGATGCCAAAGGCACCGCCCGAGCCACGGGCAGTACCGTGAGGAAAACGGGCCAGGGCATCACCCGCGGTGTGACCAGCGGCGCGCAAGGCGCAGGCAGTGTGGATGCGGCTGCGGGCGCTGGCGTGAACGCCAGCGGGGGCGTTGCCGGCGGGGCTGTCAGCCGTTAAACCATTAAAGAGTTAAACGGGGTTGATGTGTAGCGCGGCCAATGCTGCGCCCAACAACCCTTGCACCCCAGGAACACCCGCCCCAAAAGGCGGGTGTTTTTTGCGCTTGTCTCTAGTGATCGCAGCGGCCGCAGCTGCCGCAGCGCCGGCTGCCGGCTCAGGCGTCGTCGTCGTGTGGCCGGCTGCTGCGCCAGATGGCGCGCACCAGCCACAGGGCGCAGGCCACCGCGCCGCAAAACCCCAGAAAACCAAAAATCGGCAAGCCGAACAGGGTGGGGCCGCCCCGCACGGTCATCACGATGGATGAGCCGATGATGAGCGCGGCGATCACCATGGCCATGGCCAGGCGGTTGGCCGCGCGGTCCAGCTGGTCGCCGACGCGCTTGAGATGGGCCACGTCAATGCTCACCCGGAGGTGACCACGGCGCGCATTGCGCATCAGGCGCGACAGATCGTGCGGCAGCTGCTCGGCCAGCCTCAGGGTGCGCAGCAGTGCCTTCCAGCCGCGCGCGGCGATGGCCCCGGGCTGGTAGCGCGCACGCGCCACCTCGTGCAGCAGGGGCAGTGCTTCGGTCGCCATGTGAAAGCCGGGGTCCAGGCCGCGGCCCATGCCATCCAGCGAGATAAAGGCCTTGATCAGCAGGGCCAGGTCCGGGGGCAGGGTCAGGCGGTGCTCGCGCAGTATCGTGGTGACGCTCGCCAGCATGCCGCCGAGGTTGAGCTGTGCCAGCGGCGTGCCATGGTACTGGTCGACAAAGGCCTCGATTTCGGTTTCGAGCTGCGAGAGGTTCTGGCCGTGGTCGTCGCCGGCCCAGTCCAGCAGCACGGCCGCCACGGCCTGCGCGTCGCGCGTCACCAGGCCCAGCAGCAGCTGCAGCAGTTCCTCGCGCCGCTGCGGCGACAGGCTCCCGACCATGCCGAAGTCGATGAATGCCAGGCGGTTGCCCGGCAGGTAGAACACATTGCCGGGGTGCGGGTCGGCATGGAAGAACCCGTCTTCCACGATCATTTTGAGCACGGCCCGGGCGCCGCGCTGCGCCAGAACGGTGCGGTCGAAGCCGGCATCCGTAGGCAGCAGGTCGAGCCGCTCGCCGGGGATGCCGTCGACGAAGTCCTGGGTATTGATGCGCTCGCTGGTGTAGGCCCAGTGCACGCGCGGAATCACCACATGCGGCAGTAGCGCGAAGTTGTCGGCCACGCGCTCGGCGTTGTGGCACTCGGCGGCAAGGTCCAGCTCGCGCCGCAGTGAACGCGCGAACTCCCGCACCAGCTGGCGCGGGTGGTAGGGCTTGAGGGAGGCCATGTCGGCCTCGGCGATGGCGGCCAGCCGGTCCATCAGCCGCAGGTCGGCCTCGATCACCTCGCGTATGCCGGGGCGGCGAATCTTGACGACGACTTCGCTGCCATCGTGAAGTTGCGCGCGGTGCACCTGGGCAATGGAGGCTGCCGCCAGCGGTTCCACGTCAAAGCGGGCAAATATGTTTTCGGGCTCGTCGCCCAGGTCTTCCCGCAGCTGCGGGCGCAGGTCGTCGAGCGGCACGGCGGGCACCTGGCTGTGCAGGCGCTGGAGTTCGGCAATCCATTCGGGGCCGAGCAGGTCGGCACGCCCGGCCAGGATCTGCCCGAGCTTGACGAAGGTGGGGCCCAGCTCCTGCAGCGCCAGGCGCACCTGCACCGGCGGCTCGAGGCGGGCGAGGTCGGCGGCGTGCTCCCACTTGACGATGTGGCCGGCACGTTCGAGCCGGTCGGCCAGCCCGAGGCGGCGCACGGTGTCGCCCAGGCCGTGGCGAATGAGCACACCGGCAATCTCGTTGATGCGACCGATTTCGCGCGCCGCGCCCAAGGTTTCGAGCAGCATGGGCCGATGATAGCGCCGCGGCCCGGTTGGGCCCTTGATACGGCGCAAACGGCCTGGGGGTCAAACCTTGGGCGCCTGCGCCAGCCGGTGACTCTGGCGTCAGGGGCCGTTCGCGTCTACCGCGCCTGTCGTGCCTACTTTTTTTGTGCCTATTTTTTGTCCGGCAACTCGATCTTCACTTCGAGCACATCGAGGTTGTCCTGCCGTTCCAGGTGGAGCTTGATGTCGTTGGGGTTGATGTGGATGTATTTGGCGATCACGGCGATCAGGTCGCGCTGCAGCGCCGGCAGGTAGTCGGGCTTGTGGCTGCGGCCGGTGCGCTCGTGCGCGAGGATGATCTGCAGCCGCTCCTTGGCGACGCTGGCGGTTTGTTTCTTCTCGCCGAGCAGAAAGGACAGGAATGAAGCCATCGCGTCACTTTCCTCCAAACCAGCGTTTCAACAGGCCGGGCTTTTGCGCGTCGATGAAGCGCAGCGGCTTGTCCTTGTCGCCCAGGAAGCGGTCGACCACGTCCTTGTAGGCTTCCGACACATCGCTGCCGTGGATGTGCACGGCCGGCACGCCCTGGTTGGAGGCCTGCAGCACGGAGTCGGACTCGGGAATCACGCCAATCAGCTTGATGCGCAGGATGTCCTTGATGTCTTCGAGCGAGAGCATCTGCCCCTGGTCGACGCGGCTGGGGTTGTAGCGGGTGATGAGCAGGTGCTCCTTGATCGGGTCGCCGCCGTCAATTGCGCGCTTGGTCTTGCTGGAGAGCATGCCGAGGATGCGGTCGGAGTCGCGCACCGAGGACACCTCGGGGTTGGTCACGACCAGGGCCTCGTCGGCAAAGTGCATGGCCAGCAGCGCGCCGGTTTCAATGCCGGCGGGCGAGTCGCAGACGATGTATTCAAAGTCCATGGTGGCCAGGTCCTTCAGGACTTTTTCCACACCGTCCTTGGTCAGCGCGTCCTTGTCGCGGGTTTGCGAGGCGGCCAGCACATAGAGGTTGTGGCACTGCTTGTCCTTGATGAGCGCCTGGTTGAGCGTGGCTTCGCCGTGGATGACGTTGATGAGGTCGTACACCACGCGGCGCTCGCAGCCCATGATGAGGTCCAGGTTGCGCAGGCCGACGTCGAAGTCGATCACTGCGGTTTTGTGGCCGCGCAGGGCCAGGGCGGTTGCAAAGCTGGCGCTGGTGGTGGTTTTGCCCACGCCGCCCTTGCCGGAGGTGACCACAATGATTTTTGCCATTCTTGAATATCCTTTTGAAAACGGTAGAGATGCGGGTCGCAGCGGCTAATGCCAGGCCGCGTTGTGCCAGGCGATGTTATCCGCGGGGCGTGACGGGCAGGAGCGAGGTGGCGCCATTCAGGCACCCATGACGGTCATGACCAGTTTGTCGCCTTCGCCGTCCGGGCCGGGCACCAGCCGCACCTGCGTGGGCTGGCCCGCCACGCCGGGCGGCAGCGGGTGCTCGCTGGTGCGGTAGACGCCGGCAATTGACAGCAGCTCGGCTTCCAGCGCCAGCGAGAAGATGCGGGCGTCGGTGTTGCCGCGCGCGCCGGCCATGGCCTTGCCGCGCAGCGGTGCATACACATGGATGTGGCCGTCGGCAATGACTTCAGCGCCGGCATTGACCATGGCCAGCACCACCAGGTCGCGGCCGCGTGCGTAGACCTGCTGGCCCGAACGCAGCGGCCGGTCGATCACGAGTGCGCCGAGCGGCGCTGGCGCGGGTGCTTGCGCTTGTGCGGGCGAGGCGGGGTGTTGAGGTGCGGATGCGGCTGGCGCTGGGGCCGTGGCGGTTCGGCTGCCCATCAGCTGCGCGTCGGGCACCGGCAGCAGGCCGGCCTGCAGCGCTGCCGCCGTCTGGGCGGGGGTGCCGCCCTTGACGGCAATCGGCACCAACTGGTAATCGCCCAGCAGCGTGATGAGTGCGGGAAAGTCGAGGTCGCCGCTGCCGGCGTGGGCTGTTGCCGCCAGCGGCGACAGGTCGATCAGCAGGGCGTCCTGGTCAAAGAAATCCGGAATGTCGCCGAACCGCGATGCCAGATCGCGGGACAGCGCGCCGAGGTCTGTGGTTTTGAGCAAGAGCGCTACCAGGGGCAGGTTGGCGCTTTTGATTTCAAACGTGGCGGGGGCGGTGGCCTGGAGGGCAACAGTCATGGGCTGGTGATGGGACGGGGAAGATAGTGCATAGGGACGGCAGTGAGCAGGCAGGACCGGGGCGCAGCCGCGAACAAGGCGAGGGGTGAGGGCGGAAAGCGACACCGACGACAGGAAAGTGGTGAGGTTAGCGTGAAACCCGTGAAATCCACCTGCACGGTTTGTCGCACTTGTGAGCGGATGAAACGCCCGGCGGCCGTTGGCGGGAGGCTGCAGGCATGGTCCAGGCATTGAATGCAGGCCGGCGGAGCCCATATAAAAAGAATTGGTGATTGTAGCCATCGTCAGAAGATCACCGGACATCACCCGGACATCACCAAGACATCATCATCAGTTACAACCCGCACGCACCCCGCCGTTACTCCGCAATTACGCCGCAATCACTTACCTCACCGAACAACATTTATGAACTTCTTGCCGCTGGCTGCCGTAGCCGCCCTGCTTCATGGCTATATCGGCATCCGCCTGGTGCCGGGGCTGTCGGCCTTTCCCGTGGCGCAGTTCCTGATGATGGGCGTGTTGTTGCTGTCGGCGCTGCTGATGCCCCTGGGCCTGATGGCCCGGCGGGTGGCCAAACCGCCACTGGCTGATGTGCTGAGCTGGTTGGGCCTGCTTTGCATGGGGCTGTTTTCGTCGCTGTTTGTGCTGACGCTGCTGCGCGATGCGGCCCTGCTGGTGCTCTGGCTGGGCAACCTGCTGGTGCCCGGCTTGCTGCCGCTGGCCGAGTTGCGCACAGTGTCTGCCGAAGCCGTGCCGCTGATGGGCCTGGTCGTCACGCTGCTGGGTTTTCTGAATGCCCGGCGCACCGCGGCGGTGGTGCGGGTGGATGTGCCCATCAAGGGCCTGCCCGCCGCGTGGAACGGCTTTACCGTGGCGCAGATCAGCGACATCCATGTGGGCCCGACCATCAAGCAGCGCTATCTGAACCGCATCGTGGACAAGGTCAATGCGCTGGGCGTTGACGTGGTGGCCATCACTGGCGACCTGGTGGACGGCAAGGTGAGCGAGCTGGCGGCGCACGTCGCACCGCTGGCCCAGCTGCAGTCACGCCACGGCACCTACTTTGTGACGGGCAACCACGAGTACTACTCGGGCGCGCAGCCGTGGATTGACGAACTGCGGCGCCTGGGCCTGACGGTGCTGTTGAACGAACATGTGGTGATCCGCCAGCCCGGCTCCTCGAGCGATGCCGGCGAGGCCAGCGGAGCGCTGGTGCTGGCGGGTGTGACCGACTACAGCGCGGCCCACTTTGACCCGGCGCACCGCAGCGATCCCGAGGCGGCGCTGCGGGGTGCACCACCGGCCGCCGTGCGCGTGTTGCTGGCGCACCAGCCACGCAGCGCCGAGGCGGCGGCCAAAGCCGGCTTTGACCTGCAGCTGTCGGGGCATACGCATGGCGGGCAGTTTTATCCGTGGAACCTGTTTGTGCGGTTTCAGCAGCCATTCACGGCGGGGCTGCACAAGCTGCACAACCTGTGGGTCTATACCAGCCGGGGGACGGGTTACTGGGGGCCGCCCAAGCGGTTTGGGGCGCCTTCGGAGATTACGTGGTTGCGGTTGGTGGCGGCTTAGTTTGGTTCTGGTTTTTTGGGAATGCTTTGGGTGTAGGTTGCTGTTGAATTGATAGCTTGTGGGTTTGCTGAGGGTGGCTGGCCGGGGGGAGCCCGGCGGCTCGTCACTTTATTTTGTCTCGCCAAAATAAAGTAACCAAACAAAAGGCGACCCGCAGTCTGGGTCCCTTCGCTGCGCTACGGGCAACCTGTGCTGCTCGACTCCGGCGGGGGTCCGCAGAACTCGCCTGCGGCTCAAACAACTGCGGCCCTGATCCCGCCTCCGTCTGCGCTGCTCGGCCCAGCCAGGACGGGGTTGACAAAAATTCAAAACCACCGAACACACCGATGCCTCACTCCCTCCCCCGCTGGGGGAGGGGTGGAGTGGGGGCTGACCCCGTACCTGCACCCACCCCTTCTGTCTGCGCCGAGGAGCGCAGGGCCAGGCGGATCAGGGATCGCGATTGTCTGAGCCGCAGGCGAGTTGAGCGAGACCCCGCCTGGACCGAGATTGGTATGGACGCCTTCCTCTTTGATTTCGGCGCCGCAATCGAACCGGGGGTGGGACCTCGCATCGAACGGCATCGAGTGCCAAAGTGGAGTTCTTACCAACCACTTCAGACGGAGGTCCCGCCATGAATGCTACAACTTACGGTGTCG